>NZ_JADILN010000003.1:0-409614 GCF_015278155.1 Pseudoalteromonas simplex | reverse complement strand
GCAATATCGGTTCTGCTATTCCCCTCATAAAATAATGACACTGCGAGCAATCGCATGCGTTTTCGTGCGTTTGGTTCTTTACGAGAAAGCGCTAAAAGCTGTTCAGATATGTTTGGATTCAATGTTATTAACCGGTGATTTTATATAGTCTATATTAGATCAGATATTTAAGCGGAATGGTATTAAACCTGTCGCTATCTGCGTTAAAAATTTCTGATTTAGAATAACTAAATAACGAAATTTTTGCCTTGCTATCAACGAGGTTTTCTTGCCTCAAAATAGATCACTTAATTAAGCGAATTGGTATTACTTCACCTTGCGCTAATTCGTCTGTTATTAATGAGCTTTACCTCTTCATTGTGCATGACGAATTACCACGCTGTTGGGTTTCGCTTCGCTCTACCCAACCTACGCCAGACCTTCAAGCTTTACCTTGCTAATAGAAAACTCTGAAGTGCCTCTGGCAGGGCTTTATTGTTTAAGGAGGCTCTGACCTAAACACCCACACCGCGGCTGATAGCTGACGGCTGAAAGCTGATAGCTCTGTGTTTGGTTTCGCTGCGCTCTACCCAGCCTACGCCAGACTTCCAAACTTTACTTTTTCAACTTTCCCCTCGCTAACTCTCGTTTATAACACTCATTCCCCTTGTTTTTGCTCAGCTTTGGCTAGTTGAATGTATTTTGTTTCGACTAGTTGTGAGAGGGGAACAAGTTCGAAGCCTTGTTGTTGTAGTTCTGGGAGGGCTTGTTGCAGAAAAGCAACGGTTTCTGGGTAGGGGTGGGCAATGGCGATTGCGTAGTTGAAGTGTTGAGCTTTGGTTTTTAGCTCTTCTAGTTGGTGTTGTAGCTGACTTTGGGTGACATTGTTATCAAGAAATACATGGCGAGATACATTTGCGACACCATACAGGTTAGCAACATTTTGTGCTTCACTTTGACTCGTTGTACGGCTGTCTAAGAAATACAAACCACGTTTCTTTAATACTTCCATCGTCCATTTCATTGGCTCGGTAAGCTGTGTTAGCTCAGATCCCATGTGGTTATTGACCCCTTTTACTTGTGGTAAAGAGGCTAATGCATGGCCAAGGGTTGTTTGTAACTCTGACTTACTCATAGTATCGGTGAGCGCACCCGGACCAAGTGCTTTAGTTTTATCAAGCGCTTGCATTGGTACATGTAAAAGTAACTCTTTGTGGGTTTTACTGGCGCGCTCTGCAAATATTTGTGAATAGGGGGTATGGGGCAAGATCGAGAAGGTCACTTGCCCTGGTAAGTTTAATATTTCAAGATCGCGCTGATGGTTGCCTATATCATCAATTACTATGGCTATTTGCTTTGCTTGGCAGAATAGCGGTAGGCAACATACGGCGAGTAATAAGCCTTTTTTTAAGTTCACTTTTTGTAATTATTATATCCGTTGTGAGCATTTACTTACTGCATAATAACGAGCTGCTTTGCTGTAAGTTGCTTTTTGTCTTGTCTATCTAGAAGTGAGCTAAAAAGCGCCAATTCTTGGATATTTTTTATTATAACGCCTTGGTCAATTTCTGAAAGCATTGTTTGATTAATACTCACATCTGGAGTGATCCCCTTCCCATCGATAGATTGACCTAAAGGTGTGTAATAACGTGCTGTAGTCAGTTTTAATGCGGTATTACCATTACCTAATGGTATCAACGATTGCACTGAGCCTTTACCAAATGAAGTTTCGCCAATTAGCACCGCTCGTTGATTGTCTCTCAGTGCTGCTGCGAGTATTTCAGCTGCAGAGGCTGAGTTTTCGTTAATTAGCACGGCAATAGGAGCGCCACTGAGTATGTCGCCTTTATGGGCTTTAAACTTCTGATTAGCTTCATTAAAGCGACCTTTGGTGGATACGATGGTGCCGTTATCTAAAAACAGATCTGCAACTTCAATCGCCCCTTGTAATGTACCGCCAGGGTTATCGCGTAAATCAATGATTAAACCTGAAAGAGGGAAGCTATTGGTGACCTGCATTTTTGCAAGCTCTCGAGCAACATCGTGCAATGTATGATTGTTAAATGCATTGATACTGATCAGTGCAACGCCTGTATCTGCTAAATGGCCACTAACACTTTCTAGGTTAATCTGTTGGCGCTTAACCGAGAAATTAAGCTCAGTATTTGTCTCTCTTTTAACAACTACATCAACGGCGTTCTCACCGCTTTGGCGAATCAACTTAGCCACTTCTTCGATGCTTTTGTCTAAAATAGGCTGTTGATTAATCGCAATAACTTCATCATTTACCTGAAGACCCGCAAGCGCCGCAGGTGAGTTATTAATAGTGTTAACAATATACACTCGACCCTCTTCAATTTTTACTTCTATACCGAGTCCTGTGTATCTACCATTAGTGCTACTGAAGATAGCATCGAGCTCAGTTTCGTCGAGATATTTTGAATATGGATCAAGGCGCTCGAATAACGCTTCGACTTGTAAGTTATCAGGTTGAGTTACAAATGCGTTTTGTAGCTTCAGATCATCAACATAATACGTATGAATATTAAATAGGATTTCGTTTAGTTGCTGATGCTGTAGTGATTGTAACGAGGGTTTTGCAACAACCTGAAACGATTGCAATATCAGGCATAGCAAGCTGACAAGTAATAGAAAAGACAGCTGAGTAAAAAACTTAGCTGCAGAAAAATGCGCTTTGTAAGAGTAAGTTGTGTTTAGCATCAGCTGCTCCTCATAGAGTGCAGCTATTTAATCAATTAAATGCGTCTGCACCATTTTACAGGATTTACTGCGCGTCCTTTGTGGCGTATTTCAAAGTATAGACCAGGATCTGGTTGTCCGCCGCTTTGACCGACTAATGCAATTGTTTCGCCTTCTCTAACAAGGTCGCCAACATCGCGAAGTAGAGTTTGAGCGTGACCATATAAGCTCATAAAGCCATCGCCATGATCAATAGCGATAACCCAGCCAAAGCCATTTAGCCAGTCTGCGTAAACCACTTGGCCGTTCTGTACGCTTTTAACATTACTGCCTTCTTTGGCGCTGATTAGTACGCCTTTCCAATCTATGTTGCCGTGCTTGCGTTGTCCAAAGCGGTGGCGTAATGCTCCTTTGGTTGGCCAGTCGAGTTTGCCCTTACTACTTTGTAAGCCTAGTAATTCAACTTTTTCGTTTCGTTCTTGTTCAAGCTCTTCAATGGCGGTGATCAGGGTTTGCTCATTTTCTTTTAAGTAATCAATTGAGCTCTTCGTTTCTTTTAACGCTGACTGGAGTTTATTGAGGTTAGTTTTACGCTCTTGCTGTGCATTGACTAGAGCTTGCTGGCGTCTTTTTTGCTCATCATATAAGGCAACTAGACGTTGTTTGGTTTTTTCAAGCTCAGCTTGGTTGTCTGCAATTTCTTGCTGCAGTGCTTTGAGTTCTTCAATTTGCTCAATACGTGCTTTATTTAAGTAATTATAATAACTTAGTGTACGCTCAATTTTGGCTGTGTCTTGTTGGTTAAGCAACATCTTTGAGTAGTCATGACTACCCGCCATATAGGCGCTTTTTAGTTGTGCAGCTAATAAGGTTTGGCGTTGTGCTTGCTGGGCTTTAAGTTGCTCAGCTTTAGCTTGTTGTTCGCGTTGTTGTTGCTCATTTTCTTTAACAGATTGGGCGGCAAGGTTTAATGCTTTGGCATTTTTGGCGATGTCGAGCTCATGGGCGCGCAGATCTTTACGCATTTGGGCAATGGACTTGCGTTGACCTTTAAGCTCAGCCTCTGTTTTTTGTAAAGCTGATTGAATGTCTGATAAGTCTTTTTTGGTTTGATCTTCATTAGCAACAACCGTAGTTGCTACTAATGAAGTCAGTATTAAACCAGTTTTAAGGAAGTGGTTAATACATTTACTCATAGCTTATTTCAGCGTCATGATTGGTTTACCAGTCATTTCACTTGGCTGCTCTAAGCCGAGTAGGTGAAGCATGGTTGGAGCCACGTCACTCAGTGTTTTACCATCATGTGGTGTCGCATCACGGCCAACATAGATAAATGGCACTGGCTCACTGGTGTGTGCGGTATGTGCTTGGCCCGTTGCTGGGTTA
This sequence comes from Pseudoalteromonas simplex, assembly GCF_015278155.1. NCBI lineage: Bacteria > Pseudomonadati > Pseudomonadota > Gammaproteobacteria > Alteromonadales > Pseudoalteromonadaceae > Pseudoalteromonas > Pseudoalteromonas simplex. The sequence goes on along the minus strand of NZ_JADILN010000003.1, from coordinate 405,549 downwards.
GCCATTTGTTCAGCATTACCATGATCGGCTGTAATAAGCGCTTCACCACCATGTTCTTCAAGTGCTGCAACTACACGACCAATACAATGATCAACTGCTTCACACGCTTTCACAGCAGCCTCAAATACACCTGAGTGGCCTACCATGTCTCCGTTAGGGTAGTTACAGATGATGGCATCGTATTTGCCGCTAGCGATTGCTTCAACAAGTTTATCGGTCAGCATTTCAGAGTTCATTTCTGGTTGCAGATCGTATGTTGCCACTTGTGGTGATGGAATTAGTTCGCGAGTCTCACCAACAAATTCATCTTCACGACCACCACTAAAGAAAAAAGTCACGTGTGCGTATTTTTCTGTTTCAGAAATACGTAGTTGAGTTTTACCTTGTTTCTCTAACCATTCGCCTAATACATTTGTTAAAGGCTCCGGAGCAAACGCAATCGGCGCTTTAATGTCTGCTGCGTACTCTGTCATCATTACAAATGCACTTAACTTAGGTGATTTTTTCTTATCAAAACCACTGAAGTCAGCATCAACAAAGGCACGAGTCATTTCACGTGCTCGGTCTGCTCTGAAGTTAGCAAAGATAACAGTGTCGCCGTCATTGATCTCTGCAGCTGCTTGGCCTTCAGGTACAACCGTTGTTGCAGCCACGAACTCGTCGTTCTCGTCACGTGCATAAGCGGCTTCTAGTGCGGTTACACCGTCAGTGTAGCTGTATTCAGCAATGCCACTCACCATAACATCATAAGCAAGCTCGACACGATTCCAACGGTTATCACGGTCCATTGCATAATAACGACCAACAAGCGTGGCTAAACGGCCACAGCCAAGTTCAGCAAATACAGCTTCGATACGCTCAATTGAGGCTTTTGCACTACGTGGCGGTGTGTCACGGCCGTCTAAGAAACCGTGGAAGTAAACTTCTTTTGCACCGCGCTTAGCAGCTAGTTCGATTGTTGCAACAATGTGGTCTTCGTGACTATGAACGCCACCTGGGCTTAAAAGGCCCATGATATGCACGGCTTTGCCTGCATTTACAGCTTTATCGATATTATCAACAAGTGCAGGGTTACTATCGAACTCACCATCTTCAATGGCTTTAGTGATGCGAGTGAAATCTTGGTAAACGATTCGGCCAGCACCTAAATTTACGTGACCTACTTCAGAGTTACCCATTTGTCCTGCAGGTAAACCAACATCAAGTCCCGAACCTGAAATTAATGTATGTGGGCGGGTTGCCCAAAGGTTGTCGAGTACTGGGGTATTAGCAGCAAGTATGGCGTTACTTTCTGTGTCTTCACGGTATCCCCAACCGTCTAAGATCATTAATACCAATGGTTTTTTATGCTCTGTCATTATAGCTCCTGAAGATTGGCACTTATATATCACTAGCATACCGTGTTTTATGGTTTTGATCAGCTATCAATATGTCATATTAAAATATTTCACGCCCTAGCATTTTCAATTCAAGCACGTATACTTGCGTGGCAAATTTTAATTAACCCATGGCTATGCGCTGTGGTACCTAAATTTCTTAGTGGAAAACGCATGGATCAATATATTGAATTTATCTCGAATCATCCGGTTTTGAGCATTATCTGGTTGGCATTAGTTGCAATGCTGATCAGCAGTTGGTTTAAAAGTAAATTTTCGGCTATCCGTCAAATCAACCCACAGCAACTTACCTTGCTAATTAACCGTGATGATGGCCAAGTGATTGATATACGTTCACAAAAAGAGTTTAACTCTGGCCGTATTGCAGGCGCAACTCACTTAAATCCGGAAAAAGCAAAGCAATCTGATTTTTCAAGCCTTGAAAAGTTTAAGACGAAACCCATTATACTAGTATGTACCACGGGCATGACAGCCTCAGGTATCGCAACTGCAATGCATAAAGCAGGTTTTGAGCGTGTTTATGTATTAGCGGGCGGTATGGGCGCTTGGCAATCAGCTAGCTTACCAACAACGACCGGTCGTTAATAAGGCTCACTGCCCGATAGAGGAATTATTATGAGTAATGTTGTTCTTTACACAAAAGCATACTGCCCATTCTGCCAACGTGCTTTGGCGTTATTAGACAGTAAAGGTGTAGACTACACGAATATCGATATTGGTGTTCACCCTGAGCGTCGTGATGAAATGATCGACAAAGCAAATGGTGGTTACACAGTTCCGCAAATTTTCATTAATGATGAACATATCGGCGGTTGTGACGACATGATGGCAATTGAAGCGCAAGGCCTTTTAGACGCAAAGCTTAACGCTTAATAAATTTTAAATATAAAAACGAATACAAGTTAGGAATTACAATGAACGAAGAAAATCAAAACGCAGCAGCAGAACAAGCCGGCGCTCAATTCTCAATCCAACGCATCTATACTAAAGATGTTTCATTTGAGACGCCTAACTCACCTGCTATTTTCCAAAAAGAGTGGACTCCTGAAGTTAAGCTTGACTTAGATACTCGTTCTAACAAATTAGAAGAAGGTGTGTTTGAAGTTGTTCTTGCTTTAACAGTAACGGCTTCAATCGGTGAAGAAACTGCATTCCTATGTGAAATCCAACAAGCGGGTATTTTCACAATTGGTGAAGTTGAAGAAGTTCAACTTGCACACATGTTAGGTGCTTTCTGCCCGAACGTACTTTTCCCTTACGCTCGTGAAGCAGTATCAAACCTAGTTAACCGTGGTACTTTCCCACAATTAAACTTAGCGCCAGTTAACTTCGACGCACTATTTGCTCAATACATGCAACAACGTGCAGCTCAAGATCAACAGGCAACTGCAGACGCATAAGCTATGAGTACAGCACAATCAGCTGTTACAGTATTAGGGGCGGGGTCTTATGGCACCGCCCTTGCTATTTGCTTTGCCAGAAATGGCCACCCAGTTACTTTGTGGGGCCGCAATAGCGATGACGTTGCTACGCTTGCAGCTGAGCGAAAGAATCAACGTTATGTTCCAGATGTTAGCTTTCCTGAAACCCTCCAACTAGAAGCTGATTTAGAAACGGCAGTTAAAGCAAGCAAGATCATTTTGGTTGTTGTGCCGAGTCATGCTTTTGCTGGCACGCTGCAAAAAATCAAACCTTGGTTGTCAGAAGGTGCTGAGGTTGCATGGGCTACCAAAGGTTTAGAGCCAAATACAGGGCGTTTGTTGCAAGAAGTAGCGGTACAAGAGCTAGGAGATGATGTTCCTCTGGCTGTGCTTTCAGGACCTACGTTTGCAAAAGAAATGGCAATGGGATTACCAACTGCTATTTCGGTATCGTCGACTTCTAAAGACTTTGCTAAGCAATTAGCTGACCTTTTACACTGTGGCCGCTCATTTAGGGTGTATAACAATGATGACTTTATTGGAATACAGCTTGGTGGCGCAGTTAAAAATGTCATTGCGATTGGCGCAGGTATGTCTGACGGTTTTGGCTTCGGTGCCAACGCACGTACTGCTTTAATCACTCGCGGTTTAGCTGAGCTATGCCGTTTAGGTTGTGCATTAGGTGCCCGTTCAGATACCTTTATGGGTATGGCTGGCCTTGGTGACTTGATCTTAACCTGTACAGATAACCAATCTCGTAACCGTCGCTTTGGCCTTGCTCTTGGCAAGGGTGAAGGCGTAGAAGCTGCGATTGAATCTATTGGTCAGGTTGTTGAAGGCTATAGAAATACCAAAGAAGTGTATTTACTTGCTGAGCGCACTGGTATTGAAATGCCAATAACGGAGCAAATTTACCAAGTGCTTTATGAAAATAAAGATGTAAAAGAAGCTGCGATGGCACTACTTGGCCGTGAGCAAAAATCTGAATAATTTAGATTGTGCACTTTTAAATAAAAAACGCGATTTATTAATCGCGTTTTTTATTTAAAGTATATTTCTAATCATTAGCTTGATTGTTGCTTTTTAAATTTTTCGTTAATAAATTCGCTAACTTGCTCAGCTTTTAATGGCTTACAGTAATAATAACCTTGTTGAAAATGACAGCCCATAATATGTAGCATGTAGGCTTGTTCTTCTGTTTCTACTCCTTCGGCAACCACATTAATATCTAAATATTTAGCTAGTCGCACTATGGTGGCGGTGATATTACGATCTTGGTCGTTTTTATCGATGTCTTTTACGAATGACTTGTCAACTTTTAGCGTATCAATAGGAAAGCGTTTTAAGTAACTGAGTGATGAATGACCTGTTCCAAAATCATCTAGTGCAATATGTACACCTAGTGATTTTATACGTTTCATTTGCTGCTCTGCAAACTCAGGGTTATCCATCATGGCGCTTTCTGTGATCTCGAGTTCTAAGCAATGTGCTGGGACGTCAAATTTAGCCAAATTATCAACGAGTGTTTCTATAAGACTACTTTGTTGAAAGTGTAGGGCTGAAATATTAATAGCTACATTACCAAACGAAATGTTTTGTTTTCGCCACTGTGCCAGTTGATTAAGTAGTTGTTCCATTAGTAATTGGGTAAGCGGAATAATGGCACCATTTTGTTCAGCCAGCGGAATGAACTCATCGGGGTTAATCACACTGCCATCTTCTTGTGGCCAGCGAACTAATGCTTCAAAGCCGTATAACTGATTATGCTGGGAATCAATCTTAGGCTGAAAATAAAGCTCAAACTCATTGTTGTTGATAGCTCTAAATAAAGCGCTTTCTTTGGTTAACTCGGTTGGGTCGAGTGTGTGGCGGTCTTTGTCAAAAAATTGATATGTATTATGGCCCATTTTCTTAGCATGATTCAAAGCACTGGTTGCGCTGCGCATTAAGTATTCACAGTTGTAGGCGTTGTCTGGATAGATAGCAAGGCCGCAACAGGCAGATAGCGAAGTCTCAAAACCATCCAACATAAAAGGGGTTTTGAATTGCTGCAGCACGATGTCTGCGGTCTTTTTGGCGAAGAATACCGTTTTACCTGAGTAGAGATAGGGCGGCACAAGAATCGCGAATTCATCTGCGCCGAGCCTTGCAATGGTAAAAGCTGAGTTGAGTGCGCCAGTAAGACGGCAAGCAACTTCTTTTAATAAAACATCTCCAACAGTATGGCCCAAAGAGTCGTTTATTTTTTTGAAGTTATCTAGGTCGATAAATATGATTAGCAAGCTTGGGTATGTGTCGTTACAGGCTTTAATTGCTTTTTCGAGCGACTCTATAAAAATGGCGCGGTTTGATAAACCAGTGACAGTATCTTTGGTTGTAAGTTTGAGCATAGTTCGCTCATTATTCTTGCGGGCTGTTATATCTGAAAATACTCCGACATAGCGAACTGATTTTTTGAAAAAGCGTGAAGTCGTAATTTTAGTAATGGATAAATCAAGGGCGTAGGGTTTGCCATTTTTACGGACATTCCAAATTTCACCAGACCAATAGCCATCATCTATAAGCTCTTGCTTTATAATTGCTTCTAATTGTTGGTCACGGCCATTAGATGTATGTGCTTTAAATCGTTTACCGATGACATCATCCTTGCTAAAACCTGAGATTTCGCTAAATGTTCTATTAACCTCAATGATATTGAACTCATCATCAGTAACCCAGACAGCGTCTTTCGATTTTGAAAGTAACGCATCAACAAAAACCAATCTCTGTTTTTTACGCTGTAGAGCAATACTAATAATTATCACTACTGCGATGAGTAATAACAAGGTAAGTGCTGCGGTGATAACATAACTTGTTAAAGCAATCGGTGGGTTGGAAGTGAAAACTGTTGCAGCACTGGCAAAGTGCTGTAACAGTAAAATGATACAGCACACTAGGGTGAAAATACGCATTACTTTCCATCTAAAGTATTAAATCAGCCCTTTTAGATTAGTATATTAAAAAAGGTCGTGCTAAATAATTAGTGGATAATTTTAAATCACATTTTCAGTGCATTATTGACCGTTCACAAACCCTAATTGACGCCAAGATTCATAAACAAATACAGCCACTGAGTTAGATAAGTTCATGCTACGGCTGTCTTTTTGCATTGGAATGCGTACACGTTGTTCTTTCGGTAATGATTGAATGAGTTCATCAGGTAAGCCACGCGTTTCTGGGCCAAACACTAAACAATCGCCGGGTTGGTATTGTGCTTGATGATGAAATTGGCTGCCCTTTGTTGTGCAAGCATAGACTTTTTTGGGTTGGCATTTTTCAAGGTATGCTTCAAACGAGGCATGGCGCTGTACATGGCTAAACTCATGATAATCAAGGCCAGCTCGCTTTACACGTTTATCATCCCACTCAAAACCAAGGGGTTCAATTAGGTGTAACGCATAACCTGTGTTTGCGCATAAGCGAATGATATTACCCGTGTTTGGTGGAATTTCTGGTTGGTACAACACAATATCAAGCATGTGAATCTCATTTTAAAGGGTTTGATCTGCTGCTGAGTATACACGAACTAGAAAGAAAAGATGATATACTCAATACAGTTACTCACTTAAGGTAAGTTGTTGTGCAGCATCGTAGTTACGAGTTTTGGGTTAAAACAGCGAGTCTAGTCACCATTGTTATGGTGAGTTTAATGATTGCTGCAAAAAGCTGGGCATGGCTTGCATCTGGCTCGGCATCAATGCTGGGTTCTTTAACTGATTCGTTAATGGATATCACCGCATCACTGATGAGTTTTTTAGTGCTTGGTTATGCACTGCGTCCTGCTGATGACGATCATCGCTTTGGTCACGGTAAAGCCGAAGCATTAGCAGGGCTTGCACAAGCCGCTTTTATAGCAGGTTCTGGTTGCTTCTTGGCGTTTCATGGTATTGAGCGCTTATTTAATCCGGTAACTTTAAAGCATTCTGACCTTGGTATTTGGGTCAGTATTTTCGCTATTGTTTGTACGCTCGTGGTGGTGTTTGTGCAAACTAAGGTGATCAACCACACCGAATCAATTGCCATTAAAGCAGACTCGATTCATTATAAAGGCGATTTAATCTTAAATTTGGCCGTACTACTGGCAATTGTGTTAGCTAAGTACGGTGTTGCTTATGCCGATCCATTATTTGCTATTGGTGTGGCTGTTTATTTACTTTATAACAGTTGGGACATTGCTCGTGACAGTGCTGATCATTTAATGGATAAAGAGCTGCCAGATGAAGAAAAAGCAGAGATACTCGCCATTGTGAATAGTCATCAAGACGTATTTGGCGCCCATGATATTCGTACCCGCCAAGGTGGTAAAATTAAGTTTATTCAGATGCATTTAGAGCTGGAAGACTCTTTATCATTATTAAGAGCCCATCAAGTCGCAGATGAAGTTGAGGCGTTAATTCAAACGCATTTTGATTGCGAAATGGATATTTTGATGCACCTTGACCCACTTTCAGTAGTTAACAAAACACGTCAAAGTTCTGCACAAAATTGATAAAAATCACAGAGTACTGCTTGTCTGATCTCGTCGCGTTCACACAATAACTCGTGGCGAGCACCTGCGTAGCTTTTTATTTGTGCTTGCTTTTGTCTATGAGTAAGTGCAAATTGCGCAGCGTTATCGACTACGGTGTCTTGCTCTGCGCTGGCGATAAACAAAGGAATATCGACTTTTTTATCCACTAAAGAGGCAATAAAATCAAACGACGCATTAAGCCAACCATAGGTGACGCCACCTAGTTGTAAATCACCTTCTGCTGCATACAGCTCTCTGAACAGCTTATATCGAATTTCACTACTGGTTAGTTCATTAGCTGCAAAGTCGACGGGTAAATAATCGCTTTGGCCAAATGCGTAACTGCGGCCAAGACCAAGTAAGGATGCAATTTTAGCAGCCAGTTTTGCTACAGGTTTTGGCGTGCCTTTGGTATAGATATCAAACATCGGCGCTGATAAAAAAGCCCCTGCAAATTGATGCTGATAGCGTGATAGGTAATCATAGGCAATGGCACTGCCCATAGAGTGGCCAAGCAAAACCTGCTTTCCTTGCCAGTGTTGCTGCACCACTTTTTCTATAAATACAGCAAAGTCATTTGCGTAATCAGTAAAACGGTTTACATAGCCTTTATGAGTATTTTTTAGATGACGATAAGAGCGGCCTTGCCCCTGGTGATCAACACTAAAAACCGCAAAACCATTTTGATATAGCTCCCAAAGCAACTCTTTGTACTTAACTAGAGATTCTATACGGCCAGTACTGATAACGATGGCCGTTTTTGCTTGCTGAGGAATAGCATAGCCGTAATAAAGCTTGCCATGAGCGGTGCTCAGAAAGTCTTGCTTTAATTGCTCAGAAAAAAACTGGTTAATATTAGGTAGGTTACTAACAAGACTTGCTTCGCTACTGTAAAACATTTACTCACTCTTAAATGGGAGACGGATGTTTACGCATAGTCCGCCATGTTCTTGGTTTTCAAGTGTTAGTGTACCATCATGTGCTGAGATAGCATTCTTTGCAATTGCAAGACCTAAGCCTGTGCCCCCAGTGTTTCTATCGCGAGCATGCTCCTGACGGAAGAAAGGTTCACATAGCCTTGCTAGGTTTGCTTCATCAACCCCTTTACCGTCATCACAAACAGTGATGTAGATAGCATCTGATTCAACTAAACCTATTGAGATTGAAAGTTCTGCGTATTTAATGGCATTGCGTAGTACATTTTCAAGTGCGCTGGCTATTAAGGTTTCATCGCATTTTAAATCGGCAGTTAGTGTACCATTGACAATAAGCTCTTTATTGTTTTGCTTGGCTTCAAATTGAGCATCGTTGAGAACATGATCAACAATCACTTGTAAAGACTGCGTACTCAACGCTAGGGTTTGGCTTTTGGCTTCTAAGCGTGAAACTTGAAGTACATCGGCAATCATTTTATCGAGCTGATTTGCCTCTTTTTCAATACGCTCTAAATAAGCGTGTTGAGCGTCATCTGCTTGCATTTGTGCAAGGCCTGTGGCCATTTTTAAGCGCGTTAATGGTGAGCGTAGTTCATGGGAAATATCTGCTAGTAATCTTTTTTGCGCGCTAATAAGCTGCTCAAGTTGTACCGCCATGGTATTAAAGTCACGACCAAGTACACCTAACTCATCTTGACGAGTAGGAGATACATCGGCGCGGGCAGTTAAATCGCCATGAGCCAGTTTTTTTGCGGTTTCTTTTAAACTATTAATAGGTGCAATTAAGTTACGGCTAAAGAAGAAACTGAGCATCAATGAGGCGATTAAAGCAATAAGCAGCTTGAGCCAAACAGGCATTAGCCATAGGCTGACAAAAAACGGTTTCTTGCGTTTTTCATCGATTTCATAAAGATAAAATTTACCTTCGGGTACATTCAAAGCTACCGGTCCGTAGGCTTGGTATTCGTCGGTAAAAATAATTTGCGGGCGCATATATTTGGTAAAGTTCAGCAAGCTTAAATCAATGTCTTTGGATACAGGTTCGCTAAGCATTTCAACACCATGAACCTCACCATTTAAGTACAGTAATTTATGCTTTGATAAGCGCGGATGAGATAAAACCTCTTGAGTTGATTTTCCGTGTTTAGCAACAATGCGTTCAATACTTTTAGCAGTGTACTCAAGATTTTTCAGCATGGGTCCACGCAGGTCGTCATTGCCGACATTGCTCGTTAACTGGCTTAAAAACACCAGTATTGTGATAGTCGCTATGACAGTAACCCAAAACCAAGCAAATATTTTTAAAAACAAATAATGGCGGGGATGCTTTAGCCAGCTTGGAGTTTGCATATTATTCGCCTTGTATTAATACATAACCACTGCCGCGCATGGTTTTGATCCGTTCATTACTAACGTGTTCTGCAATCTTTTTACGGATGTTGCTGACATGCATATCGATTGAACGGTCAAAAGGGGCAAGGCGTCTACCAAGGACTTGCTCACTTATTTGTTCTTTGCTGATCACTTCACCGGCATGTTGTACTAGCATGGCAAGGATCTCATACTCAGTGCCGGTTAGGCTAAGTACGTTGTCTTTAACAGAAGCCTCACGAGTTGCGAAATTAACATTGATGCTGTTAACACTCAAGGAGCTGGCCTGTTGGTTCGATAAGCTGTTGATATGCTCGATGCGACGGGTAATTGCTTTAACGCGGGCTAGCAGTTCTCTGTGGTTAAATGGTTTAGGAATATAATCATCTGCGCCTAGCTCTAAACCAAAGATACGATCAAAGTCTTCGCCTTTCGCGGTTAGCATGATCACCGGAGTAAGCTTATGTTGTCTTAACTGCTTTAGCACCTCAAAGCCATCCAAAGAGGGTAGCATCACATCAAGCAATATTAGCTCATAGTTATGCGTTATAGCTTGTTTTAGGCCTTCAGCGCCATCATGAACACACTCTACTGTAAAACCTTGTGCTGATAAGTACTCGCTGAGTAATTCGCACAATCCTGTATCGTCGTCGATCATTAATAGTTTCATTCTGACACCTAGCTATTTATTTCTTTAAGGTTATTTTACTCAGTAAATTGTGTAAAAGTGAATCTTTACACAACCTTTACACTGGTTTGCGTTCCTTTGCATTGAATTAGTTATAGTTAACCCATCAGTCGGAAACGACAACAGAGCACAACCCAACAAAAGGTAATGATTATGACTATTTCAAATAAGCTTTCTAAATTCGTACTTGTTTGTGGTTTAGCAGCAGCGAGTGTCGGTGCTACTTCAGCAATGGCGAAAGGTGACTTTAACCGTGGGATGAATCCACAAGCTCGTTTTTTACTTTCTGAGCGTGGTATTGATAAATTACAGCTTACAGAAGATCAGCAAACGCAACTTAAAGCGATTTTTGCCGAGCAGAAAACACAATTTGCAGCACTGCGTGGTGATAAAGATGCAATGAAAGCCGCTCGTACTGCGCACAAAGAGAAAATGGATGCGTTATTAGCAGCTAAAACATTTGATGAAAATGCCGCATTAGAACTAATTAATGCGCGTCAAGAAAAAGGCCAGCAGTTTGCAATGCTAAAAATGAAATCTGATCATGCCATTTGGCAGGTTTTAAATGCTGAACAGCGCGAAAGCTATCAAGAGATTAAAAAGCACCTGCGTAAAAAAGGTCACAAAAAGGGTCACCATGGTCCACGCGGAGAGCGCAAAGGTGAGCGTTCTGAAGGTTAATACCAAATTACTATTAATATAAAAAATGCGGCAAATGCCGCATTTTTTGTATTTGACGCTTTATTCTTTAAAGAATGAATCATCGTTTTTAGCTAGCATCGCTTCGATATCTTCAATCATATCTTGGCTCAAATCATTAGCATTGCTAATTGGGCTAGAAATTTTATTGTTCTCAAACGACCACTCACCTAAATCTATTAGCTGGCAGCGTTTTGAACAAAATGGACGATGTGGGCTTTGTTCTGACCATTCTACTTTGGCTTTGCATGTTGGGCAGTCTACAACTGTTGGCATGATATCACTCTTAATTAAGCTCTTTCGTCAGATCTTACTGAACAGTTAGTTGAGAATCCAGTAACGAATTTGTTTAGAAACTCGTTACTCGGTTTATTTCAGCCAGAGAGGTAACACCATCGGCGGCTTTTTTTAGGCCTGATAAACGTAGATCATTAAAGCCTGAGCGAAGAGATACTTCAGCGATTTCGAGTGAGTTACCACCACGCATAATAATTTGCGCTATTTCAGGGGTAATTTGCATTACCTCGTAAATACCAACTCGACCTTTATACCCTTCAGTACAGCTGTCACAGCCTTTTGGTGCGAATAGCTGAACTTCATTGAGTTTGTCTTTATCAAAACCTTGGCGAATCAATTCTTCATCAGGGAGTGTTTCTGGTGTTTTACACTTAGGACAAAGTCGTCTTGCTAGACGCTGCGCAATAATAAGACTGATTGAACTTGCGACGTTATAAGCAGGAACACCCATATTTAAAAGACGAGTAAGGGTTTCTGGTGCTGAGTTGGTATGCAGAGTCGATAATACCAAGTGACCTGTTTGCGCCGCTTTTATTGCAATTTCAGCGGTTTCAAGGTCACGGATCTCACCAACCATTACGACATCGGGATCTTGTCGTAAGAAAGCCTTTAATGCATTGGCAAAGGTCATGTCTGCCTTTGGATTAATTTGTACTTGGTTAATCCCTTCAAGGTTGATCTCTACTGGATCCTCGGCAGTACTGATATTACGCTCTGGCTGGTTAAGAATATTCAAACCAGTATAAAGTGATACGGTTTTACCAGAACCTGTTGGACCGGTTACTAAGATCATGCCCTGGGGCTGTTCAAGTGCATCCATGTAGAGTTTTTTCTGCTCTGGTTCATAACCAAGTACATCGATACCTAGCATAGCGCTTGATGAGTCGAGAATACGCATTACGATTTTCTCGCCCCAAAGGGTAGGTAGCGTACTTACACGGAAGTCGATACTTTTACGTTCAGTGATTTTAAGCTTAATACGACCATCTTGAGGTTTGCGCTTTTCTGCAATATCAAGTCGAGACATAACCTTAATACGCGCCGACAAACGGCTCGCTAAGCTATTGGGTGGACTTGCCATTTCATGCAAAATACCATCGATACGAAAACGTACACGGTAACGGTGTTCATAAGGTTCAAAGTGTAGATCCGATGCACCTTTTTTTATCGCATCCATCAAAATTTTATTGATGTAGACAATAATAGGCGCATCGTCTTTATCTTCGTCTTTGCTGGTTAAGTCTTTAGGAGCTTCGGTTTCAAGATCGCCAAGTTCTTTAAACTCATCTTCACTTAAGTGTAAACCGCCTGCAGCATCAAGTAATTGTTCTATTTTATTTTCGAGCTGAACGTAATCAACAACAACTACTTCACATGAAAGGCCAGTACTAAATTCAAAGTTTTCAAAGGCTCCGTAATCGGTTGGATCAGAGGCGGCAATGTAGAGTTTACGGCCTTTTTTTACTAAAGGCAGAATGTGGTGTTCACGAATGAGTTTGTCTTTAACAAGTTCTTCAGAAATGTGTGATACATCAAAATCTTTGATGTCAAAATAAGGGACTCTGAAAAGATCTGTGCATTGCTCTGCTAGCTCATGGCCAGCCATACCACATGTTTTAGAAATTAGCTCCGCAGTAGAGCTGTATTCGCGCTGCTTTGATTTTACGGTCTCTGCATCAATGCGACCTAGAGTGATAAATTTTCGAAGTAGCGGTGAGTTAATATTCATTGCGCACCTAGTTTGATCCTTTATTTGCCACAATCTAACAGAAAAAGTAAAACGGTTACATCAGTCTTGTCTGATTTTGGAAAAATTGCAAAATAAATTAACCATAAACTCAAATGTTTAGCTAGTTAGTTGGTACTTTGGTATTATTTTTCTGTGGCTGCTTTTTTACAAAAATAAGTATTTAAATCAATAATATCGTTAAATTAAAGTTAGGTATTTCTCATGCAACTTTTGTACATCAATTTTTACCTCAGAAAGAAGGCGGTTATTATCTAATGTATCTGTCGCTTTTTGTTGCTTATCTGCTCTGGGCATTTGTGAAGCGATGATTTGCTTAGCTAATTCAACAGAGATATTGTCTCGAGCTGTGGTTCTCGTTATTTGCACTTCAACAGGAACATCTATCAATAGAGTATGATCACAGAATTGATCTAGGCCATTTTCAAAAAGTAGAGGCGCAACTAATATTACATATTGGCTGGTGGCTTGCTGTAATTGAGCGAGCATTGACTCTCTAATAAGCGGATGCAATAAATTATTTAGCCATTGCTTTTGTGATTCATCAGCAAAGATAATTGCTCTTAGTTTTGCACGATCAAGGCTGCCATCAGTAGTGAGTATCTCATCACCAAAGTGTTCAGTAATTTTTTCAAGTCCCGTTGAACCTGGCTCAACGACCTCTCTAGCCACGATATCAGCATCAACCACTTGAATGCCAAGCTCTTCAAACATGGCGCTTATTGCACTTTTCCCTGATCCGATTCCACCCGTTAATCCTAAAATCCAGCTTGCCATAATCAGTAGCCCAAATAATTAAAGTAGTAAGCTTGAATTTGCTCACCCCAAAGCAAGGTTAGCCAACCGGCAATGGCAAGGTAGGGCCCAAATGGAATTGGCGTGGTTTTATCTTTACCTTGAATAATGATTTGCGCAATACCGATGATGGCACCGACCACACTTGATAACAGCACTATGGTTAAAATATCTTGCCAACCTAATAGCGCACCAAACACAGCTAATAGTTTAAAGTCGCCATATCCCATACCCTCTTTACCTGTGGCTAACTTGAATAGCCAGTAGACACTCCACAAGCTTAAGTAGCCAATTGCTGCGCCAATAATAGCGTCGCTTGGAGCAATGGTAATATCCATAGTGGCTGCAATCAGTGCCAACCATACTAAAGGAAGGGTTAGTTGGTCGGGTAGTAGCATGTGATCTATATCGATAAAGGTTAAAGCGACTAAAACCCAGGTAATAAATATATAAAGCAGAGCAAGCGTTGTTGGGCCAAAAATTACAGCGACAATTATGCTTAAAACTGCTGTGAGCATTTCCACAATAGGGTAGCGTACAGATATTGGTGATTGGCAATTTGCGCAGCGACCTTTTAATAATAGCCAACTTAGCACAGGGATATTTTGCCAAGCTTTAATCGGAGCCTTGCATTTTGGGCAGGTTGAATTAGGTCTTACTAAATTAAAGGGAGCTTGTTCTGCTTGCTGTTTTGAATTGAGCTCATCGGCCAATACAATACGGCATTCAGTTTGCCATTCTCTTTTCATCATCAGTGGCAAACGATAAATCACCACATTTAAAAAGCTACCAATACATAGGCTTACTAAGCCCACAGTTAAAAAATAAAACCACTGCTGACTTTGCATCGCAGTGGTTATATCAAGAAAAAAGTTTTCCATTAAAATACCTAACATCTGACCATTTAGAGGCCGAATTTATTTCGCTGTGTTGAACTGTTTTTATTATTTATTTTATGTAGCAAGTTATCAACTAGCGTTTTGAGTTTTGCTTACCGCTTACTTTAAACAACTGAACCCAACTGGAATATAGGCAAGTACATAGCAACAATTAAACCACCAACCAGCACACCTAATACAGCCATTATGAGTGGCTCAAGTAAGCTTGATAAACCGTCAACGGCATCATCAACCTCTTGCTCATAAATAGTTGCGACTTTAGCAAGCATGCCATCAAGTGAGCCAGACTCTTCACCAATGGCCACCATTTGGATCACCATATCGGGGAATATTTTAGAGTTACGCATTGCCCAGTTCATTAAATTACCTGAGCTCACTTCTGCTTTAATTTCTAAAATTGCATAGCGATAAACCGCATTACCAGAGGCACCCGCAGCTGAATCAAGTGCATCAACCAGTGGCACACCAGCAGCAAAGGTAGTAGAAAGTGTACGAGCATAACGAGCAACCGCAGCTTTATTTAAAATCATGCCAATAACAGGTAGCTTTAATATAGCTCTATCGTTGGCATCTCTGAGTTTTTTGCTTTTAAGTAACGCTTCTTTATAAGCGTAGCCTGCGGTAATAATAGCAATAAGCATCATCCACCAGTATTCTTGCATAAATTCTGAAATACCTATTACCATTAAGGTAAAGCCGGGCAGCTCGGCGCCAAAACTCGAAAAGATGTCTTTAAACTGTGGAACTACGAAAATAAGCAAAATAGATGTAACAATGACAGCAACGACTAAAACCGCAATGGGGTAAAACATGGCCTTTTTAATTTTTGATTTTAATGCTTCGGCCTTTTCTTTATAAAGCGCAACACGGTCAAAAATTTTATCAAGGGCACCCGACTGTTCACCTGATGCTACAAGGTCGCAATATAAATCATCAAAATAACGAGGGTGTTTACGGAGCGCTTGAGAAAGTGGCACGCCTGCTTTAACCTCATCACCTATGCTTTCCATTAACTTAGCAACGCTTTTATTCTTTGCGCCTGAGCCGATCATTTCGATAGATTGTATTAAGGGCACACCTGCCATCAGCATTGTGGCTATCTGGCGAGTAATTAGGGCTATATCTTTAGGGGTTATCTTTTGTACAGTCTTTATGCCAAAAAGAGGTTTAGGTTTTCGTTTTACCTTATAAGGTGTTATACCTTGTTTTCTAAGTTGTGCTTTGACTAGTGGTATACTTGAACCACTCAATTCTCCTTCTAGCTTTTTACCTCGAGAGTTAACTCCGGTCCAGATGAAAGAGTCTAAGTCTTGGTTATCATTTAGTTTTGACATTTAAAAACTCTTTAGAAAGGTAGCTTGAGTCAGCTACCTTGTTAAGCATTAAGCAAATCTATTTTTTTGCTGTGCATCCTTTTGGTGCAATATCTTCATCACCAGCAGCCAAATCGTGTGTACAGGTCCATTTAAAGGCATTATTTGCTAAATTTGGTGTGTAAGTAAACTTTTTACCAGCTAGGTTCGCAGCTACGCCTGAAGAGTTCATAGTTGCTACAATTACACCTGTATCAGCTGTAACTGCAATTGAACTATAAGTACCTGTGACTGCTAGATCCGAATTTTTCGGTGCAGTAGCATCGTCAGGGTATTCTCCATTAGATTGATAAAACTCTGCGATTGAAGTTTTAACACCTGCAGCAAGTGATGCGGCTTCAGAAGCTTGAGCTCTTGCTGTGTAATCTTGATAAGCAGGTAACGCAATTGCTGCCAAGATACCGATGATTGCAACTACAATCATTAATTCAATTAGGGTGAAACCCTGTTGGTTTTGTTTTGTCATTTGTTCCTCTCCTAAAGGATATGATGATTTTGTAAGTTTAGCTGTAACTTCAGCGTTGTAAACCAAGGCTTAATTTACAGGATAAATCTTACAGTTTTAATTAAAACGTCTTTAAATAAAGCTTGATTGATAACATAAAACTCTTAGAACTTCCCATGTTCTGAAAACATTAATTAACTTTAGCATTATTCAATGATTTTGAAAGCTATTTTCCTGTTAGCTAGAGGTTTTTTCAGAACTTTCCTACTTTAGTTTGAGACAGGTCAAGCTAATTCAATTATTGCACTGTTTGATATGGCATCCTTGCTAATACTTTGAAGAGTGAAACTAAAATGTGTGTAATAGCCTAGGGTGAAGACATACTAAAGAGTGATATTTTGCCGTATAAATGTTTGTTTTTTGTTACTATTACAAGCTTTGTACGTATTTAATGCTTTTTTTATTTCGTTGTCAACGGATTAGGTAAGCATTAAATACGTGGCTAGCTATTTTTTAAGCACTAAAACGCATTGAAAGGTCGATTGATTGTAAATTTTTTGTAAGTGCACCACTTGAAATAAAGTCAACGCCAGCCTGCGAATAGACTTTTAAGGTTTCGAGTGTCATGTTGCCAGATACTTCGAGCTTTGCTCGCTTGTCTGTCAGCACGACTGCTTGTTTAATTTGCTCTACGGTAAAGTTATCAAGCATGATGATATCAGCACCTGCTGTGATTGCTTGCTCAAGCTCATCAAGTGACTCCACCTCAACCTCAACTGGTTTTGTAGGGTGATTGATTTTTGCTTGAGCTACTGCTTTATCAATTCCGCCACAGGCAGCGATGTGGTTTTCTTTAATTAAAAACGCATCAAACAAACCGATACGATGATTCGCACCGCCACCACATTTTACAGCGTATTTTTGTAGCGCACGTAAGCCAGGAATTGTTTTACGTGTGTCGAGTAACTGCGTAGTCGTGCCCTCAAGCTCTTTTACGTAATGAGCAGTTGTTGTTGCTGTACCTGAGAGTGTTTGTACAAAGTTAAGGGCTGTGCGCTCTGCAGTTAAAATTGCGCGAGCTGAGCCTGATGCTGTAAAAAGTGTGCTATTGGCTGCTACTTTGTCGCCGTCATTTACAAGTACTTCAACGTTTACTGCAGGATCGACTTGGTTAAAAACTTCTAAAATAATGTCTTTACCACAAAATACGCAGTCTTCACGGGTAATTACCTTAGCATTGGCTAGCTCGTTTTCTGGAATTAGTTGCGCGGTAATATCACCGTCATTTGCGCTTTGGTAATTTAAATCTTCATCAAGGGCAAGTTTTACCAGTTGGCTAATTAATGTGTGTGGGACTGACATGTCGAAAGCTCATTGTTTATTAATAAATTGGCGAAATTTTACTATGTTTAACCCCTCAATAGAAGACAAAGATTGGCTACAGTAAAGTATCCCCACTGTTACTTTAAGTGATTGAATCAAAGCAACTAGACCCTGAGATTTTAACCCTTTACACTATTTAACTTTATTGTCATCGTTAGTTTTTAATATGCATATAAATGAATTGGGTCAATTAAACAATGTGTTACAAAGGCTCTGTACACATTACGATGAACGCCCAGAAGGCGAGGTGTCATTGCTTGTTATTCATAATATCTCATTGCCAGCAGGGCAGTTCGCAACGCCTTATGTTGATGATTTATTTATGGGAACAATTGATTGTACGGCGCATGAAAGCTTTGCTGATTTAAAAGGCTTAAGAGTGTCAGCACATTGCTTTATTCGTCGTACCGGTGAAGTTATTCAGTACGTGCCTTTTGAGAAACGAGCTTGGCACGCCGGTATCTCAACGTTTGAAGGTAGAGAGCGCTGTAATGATTTTAGCGTGGGCATTGAGCTTGAAGGTACAGACACCAAAGCGTATACCCAAGCCCAATATAATGCATTACACTTAGTGACTAAGGCGTTGATGGCAAAGTACCCTGAGATAAACCGTTCGCGCATTGTTGGCCATTGTGATATTGCACCGGGCCGAAAAACTGACCCAGGTGCGAGTTTTGATTGGCAATACTATTTTGATTTAGTGTTTTAGTTAAAGGATATAGGTAAAGGCATGATCTTAATTTCAATAATTATTGCTTTGGTGATTGAGCGTTTAGGAGCTCGAGCAGATTATTGGCAAATCGGTTTTTATGCCAATAGATATCTTAAACACTCGCAAAAACAACTCTCAGAAAAAGGCTTATTTAATTCGCCAATTGGCTTTTTGATTTGGTTAATGTTGCCTGTCGTTGCCGCAGGTTTAGTCTATCAACTCTCTGATTTTATTATTTGGCAGCTGGCAGTGAATGTTGCTGTGCTGCTGATTTGTTTTGGCTGTGCTAAACAACGTGCTTTATATAAGTCTTACTTAAATGCGTTAACCCGCAACGACCAAGAAGCGGCTACCTTATATGCATTACAAATGGGTCAAAAGAAAACAGAAAATGATCCTCAAGGTGAGACTTTTGGCCAAACTCTAGCTTGGCTAAATTTTCGCTTTTACTGTGCAGTTATTTTTTGGTTTGTGGTTTTAGGTGTACCTGGCGCAGTTCTTTATGCGCTAGTTCGAACTTTTGCTGATAAAGTCAGAGGCGACCATAAAGTGGCGTACGCTAAGCGTTTTAAACTGATCCATAGCTTATTGTTCTGGCTTGATTGGTTACCTGCACGAGTTGCAAGCTTTGGTTATTTAGTGATTGGTAACTTTAATAAAGGTACCAGTTGTTGGCTCAAATATGTGCTCGACTTTTCAGTGAGTAACCGCAAAGTTGTTACGCAAACCGCACTTGCCGCTGAGCAAATAGAGCAACAACATTTTGGTTGTACTTATGAAGCTACTTGCATGATGAAGCTTGTAAAACGAAATGTATTGTTCTTTTTAGTGATCATCGCAGCACTTACTTTATTTGGTGGTTTGGCGTAGGCGCGATTTTATATCGCGTTTAAATTTTTGGTCTTTGTGGTTTTTGTCGTGGGATGAGCCCGCTGTTACAAAGCTACTCAATTCAACTAACATCTAAAACCTGACCTCTAAAAGCTTTTGTCGCTCAATCTGGTCTGACCATTTATTTTTTATTGTTTTTTCCTTCAGAAAAAGCCACTTTAATCCATACTGTTTAATCTTTAGACGAATTACGTTAGGGTGTAACTAGGCGCTGAACGTAGTGAAATTGACAGAAATACGGGTTTTTGATAACGTATGCGACAAATTTGGTATGACCAATTTACCTTTTTGGTCAAAGCACAAGGCTAAATACCCGATATTTATGGGGTTAGCGCATAACAATGCGGACGTTAATAAATGTCTTTAAAGATTAAAGCAGCAAAATTATCTGATGTAATTTTACAACAACTTGAGAATATGATTCTTGAGGGGTCGTTAGCGCCAGGCGAAAAGCTGCCTCCTGAACGTGAATTAGCGAAACAATTTGAAGTATCGCGACCCTCACTGCGTGAGGCGATTCAAAAGCTAGAAGCCAAGGGGTTAGTAACGCGTCGCCAAGGGGGCGGAACGTTCGTAAAAAATCAGCTTGAAGAGGGGCTCACTGATCCGCTTTTTGATTTGATTAGTAAGCATCCAGAGTCACAATTTGATTTACTCGAATTTCGTCATGCCCTTGAAGGAATCGCAGCATATTATGCAGCTATGCGTGGCACAACGAATGACTTCAAAAAAGTAAAACAAAGCTTTGACAACATTGCGCTCGTTAATGACGACATTGTGCAAAAAGCAAAAGCAATTAATGCATTCCATTTTAGTGTGGCAGAAGCGTCTCATAACGTTGTACTGCTACATTTAGTACGTGGTATGCAGGCCTTGCTAGAGCAAAATGTATTACAGAATTTAACTGTACTGTTAAAAAAACCACAGATCAGTCAGCAGCTCGCAGAACATAGACGACTGTTGATGGATGCGGTTATTGAAGGAAACCCAGAGCAAGCACGTCTTGCTAGTAATGCTCACTTAGCCTTTATCGAAGAAGCCTTACTTGAGGCTGGCAAAGAGCATTCGCGGATTGAACGTAGTTTAAGACGCACCAAACAACATTAAGCAAGTGATTAGCTAAGTTTAGTTAACTACTTAATTTTAAGATTTATTAAAATAATTAGTATTTTAAACATAAGGAAACCTCCATATGTCTGAAGTCAATAAAATTGACGTAGACGCGCTAGAAACACAAGAGTGGTTACAAGCCCTTGAGTCTGTTGTGCGTGAAGAAGGTGTTGAACGTGCTCAATTCTTACTTGAGCAAGTGTTAGAGCAAGCCCGTTTAGACGGTGTTGATATGCCTACTGGCACAACCACTAACTACGTTAATACCATTCCGGTAGATCAAGAACCTGCTTACCCAGGTGACGTAAACATTGAACGTCGTATTCGTTCAATCATTCGTTGGAATGCGATCATGATCGTATTACGCGCGTCGAAAAAAGATCTAGACTTAGGCGGCCATATGGCGTCTTACCAGTCTTCAGCTGCATTCTATGAAGTATGTTTTAACCACTTCTTCAAAGCACCAAACGATGTTGATGGCGGTGATTTAGTTTATTACCAAGGTCACATTTCTCCAGGTATCTATGCACGTGCATTTGTTGAAGGTCGTTTAACTGCTGAGCAGCTTGATAACTTCCGTCAAGAAGTTGATGGTAAAGGTCTTCCTTCATACCCACACCCTAAATTAATGCCTGAATTCTGGCAGTTCCCTACGGTATCTATGGGTCTTGGTCCAATTGCTTCAATCTACCAAGCTCGTTTCTTAAAATACCTAGACGGTCGTGGCTTAAAAGACACTAAAAACCAACGTGTATACGCTTTCTTAGGCGATGGTGAAATGGATGAGCCAGAATCACGTGGTGCAATCTCATTCGCTGCGCGTGAGAAGCTAGATAACTTATGTTACCTAATAAACTGTAACTTACAGCGTTTAGATGGCCCAGTAATGGGTAACGGTAAGATCATTCAAGAGCTTGAAGGCCTATTCAAAGGTGCAGGCTGGAACGTGATTAAAGTTGTATGGGGTAGTGGTTGGGATATCCTACTTGCTAAAGATACATCAGGTAAATTACTGCAGTTAATGAACGAAACGATTGACGGTGATTACCAAACATATAAAGCAAAAGACGGTGCATATGTTCGTGAGCACTTCTTCGGTCGTTACCCAGAAACAGCAGCACTTGTTGCTGATATGACTGATGAAGAAATCTTCGCACTTAAGCGTGGTGGCCATGAGCCTTCAAAACTTTACGCTGCATTCAAAAAAGCGGAAGAAACCAAAGATCGTCCGACTGTGATCCTAGCTAAAACTGTAAAAGGTTACGGCATGGGTGAAGCGGCTGAAGGTAAAAACATCGCGCACCAAGTTAAGAAAATGGACATGACCCACGTTGAGCACCTACGTTCACGTTTAGGTCTACAAGATTTAGTTTCTGATGAAGAAATTAAAGAATTACCATACCTTACTCTTGAAGAGGGTTCTGAAGAGTACAAGTATCTTCACGCTCGCCGTGAAGCGCTTCAAGGTTACACACCTAAGCGTATTCCTAAGTTTTCTGAAAGCTTAACATTGCCAGAAGTTGACGCGTTCAAGCCACTACTTGAAGAGCAAAAGCGTGACATCTCTACAACAATGGGCTTTGTACGTGCACTTAACGTATTACTAAAAGACAAGGGCATTGGTAAAAACATCGTTCCTATCATCGCTGATGAAGCGCGTACATTTGGTATGGAAGGTTTATTCCGTCAAATCGGTATTTACAACCCGCATGGCCAAAACTACACGCCGCAAGACCGTGACATCGTTTCTTACTACAAAGAAGCAACATCAGGTCAGGTATTACAAGAAGGTATCAACGAGTTAGGTGCAATGTCATCATGGGTTGCTGCTGCAACATCATACAGCACTAACGATTTACCAATGATCCCATTCTACATCTACTACTCAATGTTTGGTTTCCAACGTGTAGGTGATATGGCGTGGATGGCCGGTGACCAACAAGCTCGTGGTTTCTTACTAGGTGCTACGGCAGGTCGTACTACACTAAACGGTGAAGGTTTACAGCACGAAGATGGTCACAGCCACATTCTTGCTAACACGGTTCCTAACTGTATTTCTTATGATCCGACATTCGCATACGAAGTAGCGGTAATCATGCAAGACGGTATCCGTCGCATGTACGGTGAAGACCAAGAAAATGTGTTCTATTACCTAACGCTAATGAACGAAAACTACCATCAACCAGCAATGCCAGAAGGCGCTGAAGAAGGTATTCGTAGAGGTATCTACAAGCTTGAAACTGTGGCTGGCGATAAAGCGAAAGTACAGTTACTAGGTTCAGGTACTATCATGATTGAAGTGCGCAAAGCGGCACAAATCCTGAGCGAAGAGTATGGTATTGGTTCAGATGTATTCTCTGTAACATCATTCAACGAGTTAACGCGTGACGGTCAAGACGCTGAGCGTTTCAACATGCTTAACCCTGAAGCAGAGCAAAAGACTGCTTATATCACTAACACATTAACAGATGCCGTGACTGTTGCTGCAACAGACTACATGAAGAACTACGCAGAACAAGTTCGTTCATTCGTACCAAGCAGCAACTACAAAGTGTTAGGTACTGATGGTTACGGTCGTTCTGATAGCCGTGAAAACTTACGTCGTCACTTCGAAGTGAATGCTGGTTATGTTGTGGTTGCAACACTATCTGAGCTTGCTAAACGTGGTGAAGTTGAGAAGTCAGTAGTTGTTGAAGCAATCAAGAAATTCGACATCGACACAAACAAAGTTAACCCGCTATACGCATAAGAGGTTCCAATGAGTATTGAAATTAATGTACCAGATATCGGTGGCGATGAAGTTGAAGTAACCGAAATCCTTGTTAGCGTTGGTGATAAGGTTGAGGTTGACCAATCGTTATTAACGGTTGAAGGCGACAAAGCATCAATGGAAGTACCTGCTGCACAAGCAGGTACGGTTAAAGAAATTAAAGTAGCTGAAGGTGATACGGTAACGACGGGTTCACTTATCATGATCTTCGAAGGTGAAGAACAAGCTGCGGCTCCTGCAGAGGCTAAAGAAGAAGCGCCAGCTCCAGCAGCTGCGCCTGCAGCTTCTGCTACACAGGAAGTAACTGTGCCAGATATCGGCGATGATGAAGTTGAAGTAACTGAAATCATGGTTGCGGTAGGTGACACGGTTGAAGAAGAGCAATCTTTATTAAGCGTTGAAGGCGATAAAGCATCAATGGAAGTACCTGCTCCAATGGCGGGTACGGTTAAAGAGATCAAAATCGCGACTGGCGATAAAGTGAAAACGGGCTCTCTAATCTTCGTTTTTGAAACAGCTTCAAGCGGTTCAGAAGCGCCAGCTGCAGAATCAGCACCAGCTGAAGCAGCGCCGGCAGCAGCGGCATCAAGCACTAAAGAAGTAAACGTGCCTGATATCGGTGGTGACGAAGTTGAAGTAACCGAAGTGATGGTTGCTGTTGGCGATAAGGTTGAAGAAGATCAATCAATCTTAAACGTTGAAGGCGATAAAGCATCAATGGAAGTACCAGCACCATTTGCCGGTACTGTTAAAGAAATCAAAGTAGCAGCTGGGGATAAAGTATCAACTGGCTCACTTATCTTTGTATTTGAAGTAGCGGGTAGTGCACCAACTGCAGCGGCACCTGCTCCTGCAAAAGCTGAAGCAGCGCCTGCTCCTGCAGCAAAAGCGCCTGCGGCTGAAAAGCCTGCAGCAGCACCTGCAAGCAACGAAGGTTTTGCAGATAACAAAGCGTATGCACATGCATCGCCTGTTGTTCGTCGTTTAGCGCGTGAGTTTGGTATTAACCTAGCAAACGTAAAAGGCACGGGTCGTAAGAATCGTGTTGTGAAAGAAGACGTACAAAACTACGTGAAAGACCTTGTGAAGAAAGTTGAGTCAGGTCAGCTATCTGCAGGTAAAGGTAATGCCGGTGGCGGTGAGTTAGGTCTTATCCCTTGGCCTAAGGTTGATTTTGCTAAGTTTGGTGAAATTGAAGAGAAGAAACTTTCTCGTATCCAGAAGCTATCAGGTGCTAACTTACACCGTAACTGGGTGCAAATCCCACATGTTACACAGTTTGACGAAGCTGATATCACAAGCCTTGAAGCATTCCGTAAAGAGCAAAACGCACTTGCTGAAAAGAAAAAGCTGGGTGTTAAAATCACACCACTTGTATTTGTAATGAAAGCAGCGGCGAAAGCATTGGCTGAATTCCCAACGTTTAACTCTTCACTGTCTGAAGACGGCGAAAGCTTAATCTTGAAGAAATACATCAATATCGGTGTTGCAGTTGATACGCCAAATGGTCTAGTTGTTCCAGTGTTCAAAGATGTTGATAAGAAAGGCATCATTGAACTTTCTCGTGAGTTAATGGATATTTCTAAGAAAGCACGTGACGGCAAGCTAACTTCATCTGATATGCAAGGCGGTTGTTTCACAATCTCAAGCCTTGGTGGTATCGGTGGTACAGCGTTCACGCCAATTGTGAATGCGCCAGAAGTTGCTATCTTGGGTGTATCTAAGTCAGAAATGAAACCTAAGTGGAATGGCAAAGAGTTTGAACCTAAATTAATGGTTCCATTATCAATGTCATACGACCATAGGGTTATTGACGGTGCCCTAGCAGCACGCTTTACTGTGACGCTAGCAAGCTACATGAGCGATATTCGTCAACTAGTGATGTAATCGTCTCGTAAATTATAAGAATCAAATCCCAGCAAGTTGTTTTTTGCTGGGATTTTTACCATTGGCAATGATACAATCTTTGCCATAGAACAATCTTGGTATAGATATCTGCTCTCCCTTTCTGCCTTGCAGAAACATGGCAGTTAAACTTAGGGGCAGTGTCCCGTTCAAACATTTAAGGTAATAGCATGAGCAACGAATTAAAAACTCAAGTTGTTGTACTAGGCGGTGGTCCTGGTGGTTATTCTGCGGCTTTCCGTGCTGCTGACTTGGGCTTAGAAGTTACACTGGTAGAATCTCGCAACACATTAGGCGGTGTATGTCTAAATGTGGGTTGTATTCCTTCAAAAGCACTTTTACACGTAGCTAAAGTGATCGATGACGCAGCTGAAATGTCATCTCACGGCGTTACTTTTGGCAAGCCTGAAATCGACCTAGACAAAATCCGTTCTTGGAAAGAGTCTGTTATCGGTCAACTAACTGGCGGCCTAGACGGCATGGCTAAAATGCGTAAAGTGAAAGTAGTTAGCGGCTACGGTAAATTCACTGGTAGCAACACACTTGCTGTTGAAGGTGAAGACGGTACAACAACAATCACTTTTGACAATGCTATTATTGCAGCGGGTTCTCAACCTGTTAACTTACCTTTCATCCCTGAAGATGACCGTGTAATTGACTCAACTGGTGCGCTAGAGCTTAAAGACGTTCCTGAGAAACTACTAGTTTTAGGTGGTGGTATCATCGGTCTTGAAATGGGTACTGTATACCGTGCACTAGGTTCTGAAATCGACGTAGTTGAGTTTGCTGATCAATTAGTACCAGCAGCTGATAAAGACGTTATCAAGATCTACCAAAAATACGTTAAGAACAAGTTCAACGTAATGCTTTCTACTAAAGTTGTTGGCGTTGAAGCGAAAGAAGACGGTCTATACGTTTCATTCGAAGGCAAAAACGCACCAGCTGACGCAGTACGTTACGACAAAGTGCTTGTAGCTGTAGGTCGTACACCTAACGGTAAATTACTTGACGCTGATAAAGCAGGCGTTAACGTTGATGAGCGTGGTTTCATCAATGTTGATAAGCAACTTAAAACAAACGTTGATCACATCTTCGCTATCGGTGATATCGTTGGTCAACCAATGCTTGCACACAAAGCGGTTCACGAAGCTCACGTTGCTGCAGAAGTTATCTCTGGTCAGAAACACTTCTTCGATCCTAAGTGCATTCCTTCAATCGCATACACAGATCCAGAAATCGCATGGGTTGGTGTAACTGAGAAAGAAGCTAAAGAGCAAGGATTAAGCATCGAAACTGCTGTATTCCCTTGGGCTGCTTCTGGTCGTGCGATCGCTTCAGCACGTACTGAAGGTCAAACTAAGCTAATCTTCGATAAAGACTCAGGTCGTGTTATCGGTGGTGCTATGGTTGGTATCAACGCAGGTGAAATGCTAGGTGAAATCGGCTTAGCAGTTGAAATGGGCGCAGACGGTGAAGACCTAGCGTTAACTATTCACGCTCACCCAACATTAAACGAATCAATCGGTCTAGCTGCTGAAATCTTCGAAGGTTCAATCACTGACCTTCCAAACAAAAAAGCAGTTAAAAAGAAGTAAGTTCTTTTGACTAATCGTTTTAAAAACCCAGCTCCGGCTGGGTTTTTTGTTTTTTAACCATCAGCACATTTTAGTTATTCACAATAAGACTGAATCAAAAGCCAGCTGTTAACCTCGTTAAGAATTACTATAAAAAAACCGCGTTTGCTTTCACAAACACGGCTTCTATTCTTCATTAGCTTGTAGCTTACTATACTTTAAACGCATCTACCGATAAACGCAGTTCTTCAGCCAGTTTTGCTACTTCAGAGCTTGAGATATTAGTTTGGTTTGCACCTTCAGCTGTTTGCTCTGCGATTGCTACAATCGACTCTAAACGTTCACTGATCTCTTGAGATACTTGATGTTGTTCGTGAGCGGCTGTTGAAATCTCTTCACTTACGTTATGAGCCTGTGCAACGGCAGCAGTGATTGAATCAAGGGCCGTGTTTGCAAGGTCTGATTGCTCAACGCACGACTCAGCTTGTTGCTTACCTTTCGACATAGCCGATACAGCAGCCTCAGCGCCAACCTGAAGCGATTCAATCATTGCTTGGATCTCTTGGGTCGACTCTTGAGTCTTGCTTGCTAGAGAGCGTACTTCATCAGCAACTACGGCAAAGCCTCGGCCTTGTTCACCGGCACGGGCTGCTTCAATGGCTGCATTAAGCGCAAGTAGGTTGGTTTGCTCAGCAATGCCACGAATAACATCTAAAATGCCACCGATTGAAGCGCTGTCTTTATGAAGTTGGTTGATAACTTGCGATGCATCATCGACTTCACGAGCTAGTTGCTCAATGGTTGCTTTATTTTGTGATGAAATGCCTTTGACACGATCTGCTTCTTTGTCAGCGTTCTTTATTTCACTAAGAGCTTGTTGAGCACTGCTACTTACCGCTTGTGATGTACTGCTCATCTCAGTTGTTGCCGTTGCCGCTTGTTCAACCTGTGCTTGTTGATTACGTATAGCTTGGCTAGATTCTTCAGTGATTGCCGATGTCTCTTCAGAAGCAGCAGCTAGCTGTGTAGAGCGAGAGATTATACCTTGGATAAGCGTACGCAAACTTTCAATTAGCGTATTACAGCTACGTGATAGTTCACCGAACTCGTCTTTAGCTGAGTCGTCAAGACGCTGTGTCATGTCACCGCTTGCCACGATATCAAGGATACGGTTTACTTCAGAAAGGGGCTTGGTTATACGATTAACAGTCACAGCAGCAACGATGATAGCAATTAAAGTAGCAATCACCATGGCAACCCAAGTCCAAATAGTTGCTGTTGAGACATTACCGCTGACATCTTGCTGCAAGTCAAAAGCCAGCACTGTAGCTTGGTCAACTAGTTCTTTTAATTGCTTTAATGCTTCACTAGTAGAGTTTTCTGCGTTTGCTAATTCAGCTTCTGTTTTAGCAATTGCATCAATTAAACGTTTTTTATTTGCAGATAAACTGTTATTACCACGAACATTATCTGAAAGCGTTTCAAAGTAGCCGTTTAAATCATTATACAAACCGGCGTTATTATCAATAATTGCTGGGCGAATGAGCCCTAAACTACGCTCAACTTCTTCTAAGTAATAAACCTGTTCATTTTTTACGATGTCTAATGTGTTGAGAGTTTTCACCGTTAGCATATCAGTGCTGTTAGTGACGACTGATTGGAAGTTGTTTTCCATGTTATTGGCGGCTTGATAAGCACGTGAATGGTTTTCTTCAAGTCCATCTATATCAATAATATCAAGCACCACTGAATTTGCATCTTCAGCACTGATTTCGATGTTTTCAAGCTGGGTGCGTAGTGTTTTATTTAGCTCAAGTTGAGTTTGTTTATCTGCAAACAGGTTGTCGACAGACTTAACAAAGCGCTTATAAGTTTGCTCAACTTGTTGGCTGCTTTGTTTTAGCTTTGGATCGTTGCTAACAATTTGTTGAAGCTCTTGGTAGGAATTATCATATCGTTTTTTTTGTTGGTTGAAATTTTTTCTTAATGTCGCCAGTTCATCTTGCGCACTAGTATAAAAACTTGCCTGAGCTGACTTACTCATTAAAATAAATTCAACCTGTAACTCATAACTCTTATCGAGAGCTGGCAGCGAAAGCTGGTTAACTCGCTGTGTTGATTGATCTATGTTGGTAATTTTTACCAACGAGTTACCACCAATAAAAAGCAGGAGTAACGTAATAACAATAAAGCCACCCCAAATGCGCTGTCTAACGGTCAAGTTCATATGCAATTCCAGAAAATAGTACTAATCAACACTTATCGGCAAGGTTGCCAATTAGTTAAGTATTTAAATTTAATTAGCTTTAAATTAAATTTATTTTAATTGTTATAAATCTAACAGATGTTCAGCTATTTTTCAGTTTATTTAGATAAAAGAGTGGGATTTTTCGACGAAATAGTCTTTTGTGTTGAGTTCCATTAGGGTCATTGCGCCACCCCAAACACAGCCTGTATCAAGTGCGTGGATGTTTTCTTGTTTGACTTTACCTTCTAAAGCAGCCCAGTGGCCAAATGCAATATGCTGTTTTAACTTAGAAATATCAGGGTGATCGAACCAAGGTATTATTGAGCTGTCTTCACTAATACTGGTTTTGTTTGCAAAATCGAGTTCACCTGTAAGGTTTACGAACCGCATCCGAGTGAAATAATTAACAATATAGCGAAATTTAGCTTCACTACTTAAATTCGATTGCCACTGTAACGGATGGGGATCGTACATATTGGCGAAGTAATGAGTTGCATCAGCTCCTTGATAGCATTGTTGGGCAAAACTAGCACGTTTCAATGCTTTTTTTATTGACCAGCTAGGATTTAGGCCAGCATGACTTATCAGCATGTTATAGCGTTCAAGCCAAATAGCTAATGGCTGTTGCTGTAAAAAATGAATATATTCAGCGCGTTTTGGACTATTAAAAACATCGGCCAGCTTATCTTTGGGGTTTGCAGGTTTATTTAGATAATGACAAGCGATAAGGTGTAAATCATGATTACCAAGGGTAATAGTTACACTGCCTTGCATAGTATGAAGACGCTCGAGACAGGCGAGTGAGTCAGGACCTCGAGCGACTATATCGCCGACTAAGTAAAGGTGATCTTGGCTTGGGTTGAAGTTGACCCGTTTCAATAACGCATCAAATTCACTATAACACCCCTGTAAATCACCAATTGCATAATCAGCCATCGTTATTTAGTGCAATATGTTTGGGCGAGCTAAACGAAACACCTCGATTGGTGCTTCGAATTCAGTCCCAAATTCGTTACGCATGGTGTAATGACCTTGCATTGTCCCAACTGGGGTATCAAGCACAGCGCCACTGGTGTATTTGTAGCTTTCACCTGGGGCAATGGTTGGGGTTTCACCAACAACACCTTCACCTTGTACTTCCACTTCTTTGCCGTTAGCATCAGTAATTAACCAATAACGGCTCAAAAGCTTAGCACTGCATAAACTGTGGTTTTTAATGGTGATAGAATAAGCAAAAACGTATTTATCTTGTTCAGGCTCTGATTGACCTTCTACGTAGAAGGTCTCAACCGACACCTTAATTGGAGAACCTAGATTACTGCTTGTTGTCATAAATCCAATTAGCTATATCAATAAATTGTTGTAAAGACAGGCTTTCAGCACGCAGCGTGATATCAATGCCGATGCTTGTTAGTTCTTCAGCTGTAAGTAAGTTAGATAAACTATTACGCAGAGTCTTACGGCGCTGATTAAAGGCTTCTAAGCATACTGTGTTAAGAAGTTTTGTACTTTTAGCTGAACGCTGTTCAGGCTTTTTAGGGATCAAACGAATTACTGCTGAATCGACCTTAGGGGCTGGCTTAAAGCACTCTGGTGGCACATCAATCACTGGCATTGCGTGACAGTAATATTGTGTCATTACACTCAAGCGGCCAAAAGCTTTGCTGCCTGGGCCTGCGACCATACGTTTAACTACTTCTTTTTGCAGCATAAAGTGCATATGCTCAACATTGTCTGCAAATTCAAATAAATGGAATAACAGCGGGGTCGAAACATTGTAAGGTAAGTTACCAAAAATCTTTAATTTTTCGTCTGACTTGATCAAAGAGCTAAAGTCGAACTTCATTGCATCGCCTTGATGCACTGTTAACTTTGGCCCTAAGAATGGGTGGCTCGTTAAACGTTCTGCTAAGTCTTTATCTAACTCAACAACCGTTAGGTGGCCACTTAAATCAGCGACTGGCTCAGTGATAGCACCAAGACCCGGGCCGATTTCTACTAAATTATCTTCAGGTTTAGGATCAATGGCCGTGACGATTTTGTCGATGATCATGTCATCGTTTAAAAAGTTTTGACCAAAACGCTTACGCGCGCGGTGTCCTAAATGTACTTTATCTGTCATTGATTCTGCGCTTTTTCATGGGCGAGCTTAATTGCTTCGCGGATCGCTAATTCAAAACTACCTACATCAGCAGTACCTGTGCCGGCTAAATCGAGAGCCGTGCCGTGATCTACTGAGGTGCGAATAAATGGCAGGCCAAGAGTGATGTTGACCGAATTGCCGAAACCTTTGTATTTTAGCACAGGTAATCCCTGATCGTGATACATTGCAAGCACTGCATCTGCTTGCGAAAGATATTTATCTTGGAATAGGGTATCAGCAGGCAATGGGCCAATTAAGTTCATACCTTGGTTATTTAATAGCTCAAGAGTTGGCGTTATAGTGTCAATTTCTTCAGTGCCTAAATGACCATCTTCGCCGGCATGTGGGTTTAAGCCACATACGAGAATGCGTGGTTTTTCAATGCCAAACTTTGTTTGTAAGTCATGATTTAATATTGTGGCTACTTTGCTTAAACGCTCAACGGTGATTGCGCGCGATACATAAGCAAGTGGTATATGGGTCGTAACAAGTGCCACGCGCAAGCCTTCAGTTGCTAACAACATCACTACATCGGCAGTATTTGATTGCTGTGCAAAATATTCTGTGTGACCGCTGAACGAAATCCCCGCTTTGTTGATAATCCCTTTATGAACTGGGCCTGTAACAACAGCAGCAAAAGTACCATCCATATTTTTTTCACTGGCAATGCGCAGTGTATCCAACACATATTGACCGTTAGCGTCATTAAGTACGCCCACTTCAACGTCTGTGCCTAAATCTACTTGGTGTAAGTAAACGCTGCCTGCAGGGGCAATGCTTGGTGCTTGGCTATCATCGAAGTCAATTAAATTGATATCTAAACCAAGCAACTTAGCGCGCTGTTTTAATAACGCGCCATCAGCAATCACCACCAGTTGGGCATCCCACTGGTGCTGCGCTAACTTGATAAGTAAATCAGGGCCAATACCAGCTGGCTCACCTGGGGTAATTGCAATTCTAATGGTCATAATTATTATTCTGTTGGGAAAATATCAACGTGTGCTTGCTCACGCATTTCTTGCTGCCAGTTGAAACTTTCTTCTTTAAATTTACGATTAAACAGTAGTTGGTGAGCGCGATTACGTTTAGCTTGCTCTGTTTTATCTGCTACACGCTTATCAAGTAGCTGTACAATGTGCCAACCAAACTGAGTTCTGAATGGCTCACTGATTTCATTTTTATCTAGAGAAAGCAAGGTATTCTTAAACTCTGGTACATAGGTGCTTGGGTCAGTCCAGTCGTACTCACCACCTTTTAGTGCTGAACCTGGATCTTCAGAGTACTCTTTAGCAAGTTCTGCAAAGTCAGCTTTACCATCACGAAGATCTTTTGCAAAGCCTTTAAGCATGTCACGCGCTTTTTCTTCGCTTAAAATAATTGATGGTTTAACTAAGATATGGCGTGAACGAACTTCTGTTGTTTCAACAACTTGACGACCACGAACATCTTGCACTTTGATGATGTGGAAACCAGCACCTGAACGAAGCGGACCAACAATGTCATCTTTTTTATGACCTTTTACAGCTTCTGCGAATAGCGATGGCATTTCGTTGATGCTCATCCAACCAAGCTGACCACCCTCAAGTGCCTTTGAGCCGCTTGAAGATGAAATAGCAATACGCTTGAACTCTTTGCCTTCTTTTAAAAACTCAATAACTTTCTCAGCTCGCGTTTTAGCGCTCGCAATTTCATCCGCAGTAGCATCACTAGGAATATCAATCAAGATATGGCCAATGTCATATTCTTCGGCATTTTTACCTTGTGTTTCCATGATTTTTAACAGGTTATCAATTTCTTGCGTACTGATATAAATACGGCGATCCACGTTCATGCGAGTTACTTGTTGCGTGGTGATCTCTTTACGGATTTCTTCGCGATATGCAGGGTAGCTGTCTCCAGCCGCTTCAATTGTCCTACGTAAGTCAGCAATACTGCCACCTTGCTCACGCGCCATATTTTCTAAAGTTTGGTCTAATTGCGAGTCTGAAATCTCAAGACCCATACGCTCAGCAAGTTGCATCATTAGTTCTTGGCTAACTAAACGCTCAATGGCTTGAATTCGCAGTGTATCATCAGAAGGTAATTCTTGACCTTGCTCTGCAGCCTGAGTCTTTACGCGATTAACAATGGTGTCTACTTCACTTTGTAAGATAACACCTTGGTTAACAACGCCCACCACTTTGTCAATTTCAACTGGTTTTGCGAAAACGCTTTGGCATAGGCCAACTGTTAATAATGCTGATGCAAATAATTTTTTTAAATTCATACTTTTTCTAATACTCTTGCTAATAGTACTGCGGTACTAGTTATTAAGAAAATACGGTCTACGATAGCCAAAAATACCTTGTTGTAATAATTTTTGTGCATCATAACGGCTTTTGCTTCCAAGCCCTTTTAACACAATATTGAAACCAATACTTGTGTCAAAGGTTGCTTGCTCTTGACCAATCGCCTGGTTCAAATCAGTTTCGATTTGACGACGGCCTGTGATTTGAAACGCCCAACAGCATGATTCATACTGAAGACCGCTGAAAACCTCAATACTACGACCGCTCTCTAAATCACGGTGGTAGCTGCCAACAAACTGCCAATCTTCTGATAGCGGAATGCTGGTAAATAGACCAACTTGCTCGATTGTATTGCCTGAGACATCATTTGCATAGCGATGGTTCAATTGCACGAGCTGTTTATCGTCACCTTTATAATCTAAGGTGATATTTGACTGAATAATTTCTTTACCATCAGTGTCGTACTGGATACCACCTGATAAATACCAACGACGGTGCCAATGTAACATGGTTTGCGCTGCAAACAAGGCATTGTAGTTAGTGTCGGAGTCGATACCTTGTGATGTAGGCTTGGCATCATTACTTAAATAAAAAATTTGTCCGGCACTGAAGTTAAATACTTCTTCATTTTCACTACTAAATAAGCGTGTTGTTGCACCTAACGTAAATTGGTTTGCAGTTGCTATTCGGTCGATACTTGAAAAACGGCGATCTCTAAATAAGCCAAAGAAATCGTCTTGTAATTTTGCTGTATCGTAAAGACCAATATTTGATTGGTCTTTATTTGGCGTATATAAGTACTGAATTTGTGGTTCAAGAGTTTGAATACCATCTTTAAAGAAAAATGCAGTATCACGCTCAAAATTTAATTGGCTGTATAAACGCACTTTAGGTAGGGTTCGAGTGACATTTTCATCAAACTCGGTACCAGCTAAGTCACCATGTTGGTTGTATTCAGTATGTAATACGCTGAACTCAGATAAAAATGACCATGCGTATTCTTGATAACCAAAACTTGCTTTAGGCTCTATATGAACACGGCTTGCTTCATCAATTACAGCTTCATCATTAGTGAAATAACTGAGCTCACCATCAAGGGTTAAATCAATGCCATAAAAATCATATGCATCAGTTTGCGAAAAACTAATTTGTGGCAGCGCCGCATATGATTCACGGTGATCACCAAGTACTTCAAAACTTTGCAACTTGATATTGGTTCGCCAAGTGTCACCTAAGTGGGTTAGAGAACCGGTGCGGTACAACTGAGTATCGGTGCGAGTCGCATAACCAGAGTTTAAATCGGTTAAGTAGTTATCATCACTGACGTTTGTTATGTCGATATTAGCACGCCAGTTTTCACCTAAATAACTTTGCTGTTGCCAGTGGAACAGGTAACGAGAGTCTACATTTGGCTCTTCGTCATCTTTGTCTAGGTACTCAACAGCAACTAAGCCATTATTTTGCTCAGTTAAGTAACGAAATTCCCCAATCATTTGTAAACCGCGTTTAGACATATAGCGCGGTGTTATAGTCGCGTCGTAATTTGGTGCAATATTCCAGTAATAAGGAGTAATGGTTTCGATACCATAGCGGCCTGAGCTCGAGAAGTTAGGTGTTAGTAAACCTGACTTACGACGGTCATCTAATGGGAAAGTAAAATAAGGAACATAAAGTACTGGGGTATCAAACACTCTAAGCACAGTATTATGTGTTTCGCCCCAACCTTCTTCTCTTGATAAGTCGATTTCGTCAGCTTCGATGGCCCACACAGGTGTTTCACCCGGACAGGTAGTAAAGCTTGCGTTCATCAGGTTTAGGCCAGACTCATTAACTGTTAGTTTTTCTGCGCCGCCATGACCAAGTTGATCAGTAAACTTATAGTCTGCGCCTAGCAAGCTCAATTCAGAATTGTTTAAATCTGCATTGAGTCCAGAGCTATTAATTTGGCTTACTTTATCGCGATAAACGATAGGACCGGTTGCATTAAGTAACCCACGTTGTTTGTCAATCAGTGCACTTTGTGCGGACAAATTCATCGTTAGGGTGTTAATATCTACATTACCGGTAAATTCTGCGCTTTGGGTACCCAATAGTTCAATATCATCGGATTTGATATCGATCGTATTAAGTTCAAGGCCAGGGAGCGGTTGCCAAGCTCTGGTTTGCATTGAAGTGCCACAAAAATTGTGTGCCAGTTCAGTTTCGGCGAACGATGGTGCGCTAAGTACGCTTAGCATCATTATGCCCCAGGTTTTGCTCATTTAATGACCTTAATGCTCTTTGGTTGGATATAAGCTAGACATAATAAAGGAAAACAATGGCAAATACAGTAATTGACTTAGTGAAAAATAGATATCTTACTAAATGAATCGTTATAAAAGTTTACAGCAGTTTTTAAATCCTCACTTTAAAGAGGATGAATATCAATTAGCCGCCATCACTGGGGATGCGAGTTTTCGCCGTTATTTCCGCGTAAATACAGGTGAACAAAGCTATATTGTCATGGACTCAGATCCAGACAAACTAGATAACACACCTTATATAGAACTCAACAAAGTATTTTCTCAGCATGGCTTTAAATTACCAAAAATTCTTCAGGCTGATGAAAAACAAGGCTTCTTCTTGCTGAGTGATTTAGGCAATACTCATTTGGCTGATTTACTGGGCGACGAAGACCGCACTTTACACTACAAACATCTAATAAAGTTAAGTGCACAGTGGGCGCAAATCCCGCCTGCCCAATATATGAAAGTATTTGATGGCGAGTTTTTACAGTTTGAGCTAAGCATTTTTAGAGATTGGTTAGTCGATAACTTTATTGGTGAGCAACTCTCTGCTGATGAGCAGAAAATGTGGCAACAAGCCTGTGAGTTATTAATTAATAATGCCCTTGAGCAACCAATTGTTACGGTTCACCGAGACTTCCATAGTCGTAATATTATGCGCACAGGGCAGCAATGGGCAATCATCGATTATCAAGATGCCGTACAAGGGCCGGTGTGTTATGACCTTGTTTCATTATTAAGAGATTGCTATTTCAAGCTACCAGAACAAGAGCTCGACTACCTTTTACATTACGCTTATGACGAATTTAGCGAGCAGCAGCTATTGCAAGACACTTCGTTTGCGATGTTTAAACGTTGGTTTGACTTAACCGGCGTGCAGCGTCATTTAAAAGCTGCGGGCATATTTTGCCGCTTAAAATTACGTGACGGAAAGTCTGGCTATTTGAATAATGTACTGCCAACCCTTACATACATCAGTAATGTCAGTAAAGAATACCCAGAGTTAACAGCCCTTGGTCAGTGGATAGAGCAGATAATTATTCCACAGACTAAGCAGCGTTTAACGAAAGAGTCCAAATGAAAGCAATGATCCTAGCGGCTGGGCGTGGTAAACGCATGATGCCGCTAACCGAAACGCAACCAAAGCCGATGCTAAAGATTAACGGCAAGCCACTATTAGAGCATCATATTAATAACTTACGTCAAGCCGGGGTTACCGATATTGTTATTAACCTTGCCTGGCAGGGTGACAAAATAATCGAGTATTTCGGTAATGGTTCGCAGTTTGGTGTAACGATCACTTATAGCCAAGAACAAGCTGGGGGGCTAGAAACCGCTGGGGGGATCATTCAAGCATTGCCGTTATTGGGCGAGCAATTTATTGTCATCAATGGTGATGTGTTTACTGATTACGATGTGACTTCGTTGATGCAGTTACACCTGCAAGCAGGAGAGGCGCATATTGTCCTTGTTGAAAATCCTGCGCATAATCCTGATGGTGATTTTGCACTGAGTCATCTAAGTCCTGATAGTCAAAAGTATACTTTTTCCGGTATAAGTCGTTATCATGCTGATTTCTTTAAAGGTCTCAGTACTGGTATTCGTCCGCTTGGGCCTATTTTGCGAGAAAGGCTCAGTGAGTACCAGGTTTCGACTGAACTATATTTAGGTCAGTGGGATGACATTGGCACACCAGCCAGACTCGACGAAATCAATCAGCGTTTCGCTTTGTAAAAACAACAGAGGTTTGCCAAATTATGTGGGGAAAAGTACTCGGTTTTTGTTTTGGCTTTATGTTTGGCAAATTTATAGGAGCCTTACTCGGCCTATACCTAGGCCATATGTTCGATCGCAGCTTAAAACAAGACTTTGATAAAGCAGGTGGTTTTTCTGGTTTGTTTAAAGGCGATGATATTAACGAGCGCCAAGCACTTTTCTTTTCTAGCTGTTTTGCGGTGATGGGGCATATCGCCAAATCGAATGGTCGCGTTAGTGAAACGCATATTCGTGCTGCAAGTTTGTTTATGGACGAAATGGGACTCTCAGGCGATGAGCGCAGAGAAGCACAAGATGCCTTTCGTAGTGGTAAAGAAAGCGATTTTTCATTAAAAGAAACCGTTCATGACTTTAAAGAGCGCTTTGCTCGACGCCATGATTTATTGCAACTGTTCCTCGAAATACAAATTCAAATGGCCTTTTCTGATGGCCACCTTGCAGAGCAAGAAAAGCAGCTACTGCAAGAGGTGAGCAAGCAGTTAGGTATTTCACGTACTCAGTTTGCAATTTTATTAAAACGCTACCAAGCCGAATTTGCATTTCGTCAGCAACAACAGCGTTTTTATGAACAACAACGTCAACAAAGTCAGCAAAGTCGCAGCAGTCATAGTGAACAAAGAGGGCACAGTGTGCCACCTAATAACGGTATGAATCGTGCCCAAGCGTTTGCTCTTTTAGGCTTAAACAATGATGCTTCTGCGAGAGATATTAAAGTTGCTTATCGAAAGCTCATGGCTCAGCACCATCCCGATAAGCTGGTATCGCAAGGTTTACCAAAACATATGATGGAAGTTGCGGTAAAGAAAAGCCAAGATATTCAAGCGGCTTATGAGTATTTAAAAAAGGCGGCGTAAAAATCCGTCGACTTCTTTGAGCAGCCGCTGGTGCTGCTCAGGCTCTGAAGGCACACCAAATAACTCTCTTTGTCGGTAGTCATATTTTGCGTGTTTTCTTACCCAACGTTTTCTGTCTTTAACACTTTGCAGCGTGTCAGGGTTACCTTCACTATAAAAAATATCCAGTAACGGTGGGCTGATAGTCGAAAGCGTCGCATTGAGATGCTGGTTACGAACACTGTTAGGTAAATAACTACCTAGGCTAATAAAAGCGTTTAGTTCGTTATTTGGAAAGCTAGCATAATGCTCAATCAATAGCCCCGCACTGGCACCTTGTGCTACCACAATAATATTGCCGCCTTCATCCATTGCACTGTTATACAAGGCATTGAATCTGGCAATTAGCTTTAATTTGTAATCATCAAGCACGGCTTCACTAATATTAGGTTCACCCGTAACAAAATGCGGCGCTTGTTGCGTTTCGGCTGGTGGAGCAGGAGTTGATTGCTCATCGCCTTGTTGACTACTTTGTGTTGTTGACTCAGCTTCAGAGCTTTCAGGTGACTCGGGCGTTGCCATATCAGCAGGGTGCCAATCAATGTCAGGCATGGTCATGGCAAGGGTGGCATAGCCAATTTCGTTTAACTGCTTGCGCAAAAAGTTAATACCAGCATTATTAGTGGGTAGATGCTGCCAATCAGGAATAATGAGCACAATTCCGCGTTGACTGGCTGCCATCGATTGACGGTATAAACTAATGAACTCATCTTCACCGGCAAGCAGAGTACGTACTTCATCACTTGGTAAAAAGCGTTGAATATCGTTAGTGACCAAGCTTGACCAAGGGGTGGGTTTAATAAAATCGGCAGCATTCACATTGCCCATCAACGCAAAACAGGCTGCGTAAGCTAAGCGATGTGCGGGTTTTAAATTCATGCCGATATTACCTGAGTCTTTAATTAAATCAGTGATTAATTAACTATCGGCAGTCTTTATTAAATATTTAGCGAATTGTCTTAAAACTCAGGAGCGGCTTCAAAAATCAGTGTTTCACCGCTTGCAGGGTGAGCTAAGGTAAGCATTTCGGCATGCAGTTGTAAGCGGGGAGACATGGCGAATGCCTCGGGGTGAGCATACAACTTATCGCCTAAAATAGGGTGACCTAATGACAGCATGTGCACACGTAGTTGGTGAGAACGCCCAGTAATAGGGGTCAGCTCGACACGAGTTGCATTCTGTTCATGCTCAAGTACTTTAAAATGGGTTAATGACGGTTTGCCATTGTCGTGATCAACCATTTGCTTTGGGCGGTTCGGCCAATCACAAATAAGTGGTAAATCTACAGAACCAGTTTCTTGCTCAAGCTTACCAAATACACGAGCAATGTAGCGTTTCGCGGTTTTTCTATCTTGAAACTGAATGCTTAAATTACGATGCGCTTCTTTATGCATAGCTAAACAAATAATGCCAGAGGTCGCCATATCAAGGCGGTGAACAATTTTTGCCGTTGGGAAAACGCGATTAATGCGAGCAATAAGGCAGTCGGCGTGTTTTGGGTCTTTTCCCGGCACAGTAAGTAAACCACTTGGTTTATTCACAATAAGTAAGTCATCGTCTTGATAAACAATACTTAAATAAGGTGTCATTGGGGGATTATAATTGAGTAACACAGCCAGCCTCGATGATATGCAAGTGCGCTATTTTAAAGGAGTATGAGCGCATACACAATGCCAGAGCTGGTTTTCGAGTAGCAGCTAAGATACAGTAAATTCAGCTATGGAGTTTAAATAAAAGGACAAGTGAATGTTTCGCCTTGGTTTAATTCGCAGTAAGCCTTGTTCACGATGTGGCTTAGAAGTAAATTATCTTGAGCCAGAGTGCCCGCACTGTAAAGGCTTATCAGATTTACAGGTCGTGTTTTTAAAGAAGTCCCACAGAGATGATTTACGTAATAAAAATAGCGATTTAATAGCCGTTTTTTGGAAGCTAACCCTTGTTGCATTTTTTATAACACTACTTCTCTTCATTTTTTAGAAATAGCTTGCTCTTTGGGCTTGCAGATATCTATTCCCCTTATTTTTAGCTACAATACGCGCCGTTTAATTATCTGGTAAATACAGTGGCTACTATCTCAAATAATTCCGTGTTAATGCTTCGTGCTCAGCAAATGACTGAGTCTCGTCGTGAATTTAAAGCGCGAGGAGCAAAGTTAACGCGTTGTGAGCGATGTTTATTAGCCGAACACTATTGTATTTGTGATGGTGTTGAACAGGCAAAGTGTGATGCCGCGGTTTGTTTACTTATGTACCATAATGAGAGTTTTAAGCCGTCAAATACTGGCCGTTTAATTGCTGAAATCGTGCCAGATAACCATGCCTTTAAATGGGATAGAACAAATCCAGATGAAGCCTTATTAAGCTTATTGGCAGATCCCCAGTATCAGCCAATGGTTATTTTTCCTGCTAGCGATGTAGACGACGAAGAGCGGGTGATCACCGAAGTAACCCCTGTTGAAGGTAAACGTCCATTGTTTATCTTTTTAGATGGTACTTGGCGCGAAGCTAAGAAAATGATCCGTAAAAGCCCTTATCTAGATAATTTTCCTGTGCTTTCAATTACACCTGAAAAGCTTTCGGATTATCGATTGCGTGTTGCCCCGCATGAGCATCAACTAGGTACTGCTGAGGTGGCTATTATGGTTCTTGCTCTTGCTGGTGAAGAAGATGCAACTCAAAAGCTTGAGCAACATTTTATTAAGTTTAGAGATGCTTACCTGCTTGGTAAGCGAAATAAGGGGCGACCGGAGTAATAGTACCAATCCGCAATAATACTTAATCATTTTGAGGGATTAAACCTGTCGCTACCTGCGTTAAAAATTACTGATTTAGAACAACTAAATAACGAAATTTTTGCCTTGTTATCGACGAGGTTTTATTGCCTCAAAATAGACTACTTAATTAAGCGAATTGGTATAACTCTTTACTAAATTTTAGGCAAAAGAAAAGCGCGTACTATCTCTAGTCGCGCTTGCGGAATCTTCTTAATTTTTTGCATCCTGCAATTGAATCTAATCAACTCCCTAAACTTTGCCAATCCATGCGATTACACTTTACTTATTGGTTCTGTGTAATATAAGGCAATCCCGCCTTGTTTCCTTGTTAGTCCTTTACATCCTTGCTGGTAATCACTTTACCATTCCCTTACGTGCCATCCCGACACTATCCCTTTCTTTGCAAATCCGTTGCGATGCCCTAACGGCCTGTCCTTTATTCCACTTTTTGAACTTCCTGTATAACAACATCCTGTTGTTATGCCATTCCACATCATCCTGATGCTGTCCGTAGGTTGTCACTCCATTGCGTTACTCTTCCTGAGCCTGTCCTTGATTCCTTATTCTCCTAATGAACCTTATTCCGCGGTATTATGAGTAATGCTTCCTTATCCATCTACTCATTAAGCTTCTTGCTTAGTTGATGTAAGTAATTATAGAGAAATAGGCAAAGCTGAGTAGGTCAAAATCTTACTTAATCTGCTGGTTATTTTATTGTCATTTAATATATTTCATTAAATTTCAGTTGGTTAGGTTTTTTTATGCAGTGTTTGCTGGTGCTTTTTACTCAATAACTGCCATGCGGGTGAGATATGTCTTACATGCAAATTCCTAAATGGCAGCTATGTTGATTGAAATATAAGTTTAAACGGGTGCACTTTGCCCTAACTCTAGGTAAAATATTTTGATAATTGTTACTATTTAGGTGCTATAAAATGAAGAAAACAGCCTTAGTATTACTTAGCGCATTATTAAGCGCGCCTACATTTGCTGCAGATGTAGTAAATATTTACTCGTTTCGTCAACCATTCTTAATTCAGCCTATTTTGGATGATTTCACTAAGCAAACAGGCATTAAAACTAATGTGGTATTTGCAAAAAAAGGGCTGATTGAGCGTGTTAAGCGCGAAGGTAAACACAGTAAGGCTGATTTAGTATTAACTTCAAATTTTAGTGCGCTGATTCAATTAGAAGATTTAGGCTTAACGCAATCAATTAATAGTGATGTAGTTAATGCGAATGTGCCAAGCACTTTTCGCGATGCCGACGGTCAATGGATAGCACTTACTAAACGTGTACGTAATGTTTACTCTGCAAAAGAGCGCGTTGGTGCGCTTGGTGAGTTAACATACGAAGATTTAGCGGACCCAAAATACAAAGGTAAGATCTGCACTCGCTCTGGTAAACATCCATACAATTTAGGTTTAGTTGCTTCTATGGTTGCTCACCATGGCGAAGCAAAAACTAAGCAATGGCTTGAGGGCGTAAAAGCCAATTTAGCACGTAAACCGCAAGGTAATGACAGAGCGCAAGTCAAAGCCGTAAAAGAAGGTTTATGCGATCTGGCGTTAGGCAACAGCTATTATTTTGGCAAAATGATGCAAGATGAGCAGCAAAAATCATGGGCTGAAGCGGTTTATATTAACTTCCCTAACCAAACGAACCGTGGTTCTCATATCAATGTATCGGGCGTTGTTATGACCCGTTATGCTAAAAACCCTGAAAATGCCTTGAAACTGGTTGAGTATATGACCGACAATAAGGCGCAAAATATGTATGCTTCCGTTAATATGGAATACCCT
Organism: Pseudoalteromonas simplex; assembly: GCF_015278155.1. Taxonomy (NCBI): domain Bacteria; kingdom Pseudomonadati; phylum Pseudomonadota; class Gammaproteobacteria; order Alteromonadales; family Pseudoalteromonadaceae; genus Pseudoalteromonas; species Pseudoalteromonas simplex. The sequence goes on along the minus strand of NZ_JADILN010000003.1, from coordinate 362,380 downwards.
GTAAAGCAAGGGGTTGCATTATCAGAGATGGTTGCATCATGGGGTGAGTTTAAAGAAGATAGTCTACCTCTTGATGAGATCAGCAAATATCGCCCTGTGGCACTGAAGCTGATTGATGAAGTAAAGTTTGATTTATAACGAGGATATTTCTCGTAACACATTTTTATAAAAGCTGTTTTTTAACAGCTTTTATTTTATCTGGTATTAATCCACTTATGCATGTGAAGTTTTCGCTGTCGCGTTGGCAGCTTATAGCCTGGCTGATTGGCCTGTTGCTTGTTACGCCATTAGGCTTTTTATTATTTGAATCTCTACAAGGAGATTCAGATGTATTTCAGCACCTTTTCGATACCGTGCTGTGGGATTATACCCGTAATACTCTCATACTCATTGCAGGGGTAGGGCTGTTAAGCTGTGTAATTGCATTGCCGTTAGCTTGGTTAACTGCATATTGTGACTTTCCTGGGCGTAAGCAATTTGAATGGGCGTTAATGCTGCCTTTAGCAATGCCAACTTATCTTATCGCCTACGTGTATACCGACTTACTTGATTATGCAGGGCCTGTACAGATCGCACTCAGAGACTGGTTTGGTTGGCAATCACCAGACGATTACTGGTTTTTTGATATTCGTACATTGACTGGGGCTATTTTTATGATTGCCTTGGTACTCTATCCTTACTTATACCTAATTTTTAAAACGGCACTCAGAGAGCAGTCTTTTAAACTAGTGCAAGCTAGTCAACTAATGGGGCTATCACCATTACAAAGTTTTTTACGCGTTAGTTTGCCTCTTGGTCGTGGGGCGATTGTGGCAGGGGTTACATTAATCAGTATGGAGGCCATGGCTGATTTTGCTACCGTCAATTACTTTGCTGTAAGTACGCTCACTACCGCTGTTTATGATACATGGCTTGGCTATTACTCATTAACCGCAGCGGCGAAAATCTCAGGCATTATGTTACTGATTTTGTTTTTAACCATCATGGTTGAGCGCTTTAGTCGTCGCAATCAAGCTGTGTATGAACGTCAGTCAAGCGTAAACAGCGCAACTTTGTATCGCTTAAAAGGCGGTGCGGCATGGGCTGCAAGCTTGGCTTGCACCGTTGTGCTGGTATTGGCTTTTATTCTGCCGGTTGGGGTATTAGTTAAATATGCCATTGTCTATGCAGATGAAGCATGGAATGGGGCATTCTTTAATTACGCTTGGCAAAGCTTTAAAGTGGCTGTAGTGGTGAGCATTGCAACTATCCTATTGAGCTTATTGGTATTGTTTTATCAACGCATTGCGAAGCAAGCTTACCCCTTGATCCCTGGGCGTTTAGCAAGTACTGGCTATGCCTTACCTGGTACTGTATTAGCGATTGCTGTATTGCTCCCATTAACTCAGCTAGATGATGCATTAAATAATTGGCTTGAGCCTTTTGGTTTATCACCAGGGTTACTTTTAAGCGGTACTTTATTTGCGATGATTTTTGCTTATGTTGTACGTTTTTATGCGATTGCGCATGGCGCGCTTGAAAGCAGTTTTTTACGTATTAGCCCATCGTTAGATATGGCCAGCCAATCAATGGGCAAAGGGCCCATGCAAACCCTTTGGCGAGTACATTTACCGCTATTAAAACGCGGTATTTTAACAGCTGGTTTGTTAGTGTTTATTGAGTGCATGAAAGAGTTACCTGCAGCTCTATTACTCAGACCTTTTAATTTTGAAACCCTAGCAACTCATGTTTTTCAATATGTTAGTGATGAGCAATTGGAGCTTGCGTCAATTTCAGCCTTGTTTATCGTGTTAGTTGGGTTAATCCCTTTGTATTTCGTTAATCGTTCGATGGAGCAAAATCACTCATGAGTCATTTGATAATTAAAGACTTAGCTTATCAGTACAATGCGACTCAGGTGTTGAGTGAACTAAACCTCAATGTTGAACAAGATGAAATCGTCTGTTTGCTTGGCGCAAGTGGCTGCGGCAAAACCACCACCTTAAAGGCAATTGCCGGGATTTTACAGCCTGATCAAGGCTATATGAGTATTGATTCAAAAGTGGTCAACGATAGTGGGCTGTTTGTTGCACCGGAAAAACGTAATATTGGCATGATGTTCCAAGACTATGCGCTGTTTCCTCATTTAACGGTAAGCGACAACATTGCGTTTGGTCTTAGCAATATGAGCAAAGCGCAAAAGCGAGAGCGTGTAGATGAAATGCTTAGCCTTGTTAAACTCGATGGTTGTGCACAGCGATACCCTCATCAGCTTTCTGGTGGACAGCAGCAACGTGTGGCAATAGCCCGTGCACTTGCTTACAAACCAAGTTTATTATTACTTGATGAGCCATTTTCGAATATTGATACACAAGTGCGTTTTGAGCTTATTGCAGATATACGCCGAATTATTAAAGCTCAGCAGGTTTCTGCGGTATTTGTTACCCATTCGAAGGAAGAAGCTTTCGCATTTGCTGACACGCTTGCCGTTATGCATGGTGGAAAAATAGCCCAACAAGGCTCTCCTGAGCAGTTATTTAGCCAACCTAACTCAAAGGTGGTTGCAGAGTTTCTTGGTACGGGCATATACTTAACGGCAAAAGTATTAACGCCAACTGAATACGAAACGGCGTTTGGTGTGGTTCACTCATTGACACCGAACAATGCAGATTGTCAGCAAGGTCAAGTGTATATAAGACCGCACCATATTCAGTTGTGTGAAGCTGCGCACAGTGACGCAAACAGTTTAACTATTTTGCACAGGCGCTTTATCGGTACGCGTTATGTATATCGAATTAATATTGCAGGGCAAGAGTGTGAAGTTGCTGCAGAGCAAGACCGCGTGTTAGCTGTTGAGCAACCTGTAAAAATAAAAATAATGCCGCACACAGTCAATTTTTTTCATGATTAGTAATAAATAACAATCTTGAATCCTTGGCTTTGTGCAAATAACGAGAAGCTAAGGATTCACTATGGCGCAAGCGCAATCTGGGATTTGTGCTGAAGCAAACTTACATGGTTTGCACCTGTTTTTTAATGTTTACGATGGCCACGATGAGTCATTACGTAAAAAACTAAAACGCGTTAGCGTCATTCAAGATGAGTTTGCTGATCAGTTCTCAGAAGCCATGCTATCGTGCGTGGTTGCCCTTGGTGCTCAGTATTGGCCGCATATCTTGCCCGAGTTTATTCCTAGTCAATTGCAAAGCTTTCCGAATGTAACTCACAGTGAGCATGTGATGAGTGCCCAGCCATTTGATTTGTTTGTACAAATTCGCTCAGACCGTGAAGATGTAAACCATCTATTTGCCCTGCAAATCCTAAAATTATTAACACCGGATGTTGAGCTGGTGGAGCAGGTCCGTAATTTTCGGTTTTTAGATGGACGTGATTTTAACGGCTTTATTTATGCAGGCGATACACCTCATGGCCGTCAAAAGCGTAGTACAGCACTTATCGACAAACCGGGTCACTTTGAAGACCAAGGCAGCTATATTCATGTTCAGCGCTTTGTGCATGATTTGAGTGTCTGGCAGCACTTATCGTTATCAGAGCAAGAGCAAATCATGGGGCGCACGCGTCTAGATAACACCTTGATTGTGCCTGCTGTAGAAACCAGTCATGCGGTTCGTAGTGAATTAAAAGATGAGCATGGCCAGCCTCTCTTGCTAAACCAAAGCATGCCATTTGGTGATGTGCATAAGCAGGGAATTTTAATGGTTTCGTGTGCGGCGCAAGGGGATGCGTTTGAGCAGGTATTAAAGAGTCGCTTGGGGCAGGGCGATTGCTATGATCATTGGCTCGATTTTACTCAAGCCGATATGGGATCTGCGTTTTTCGCCCCGTCAGTAAACTTCTTAAAGCAGCTTTAAACGGTATCGAATAAAGTGCGTACGCGATCAAGCGTCACATCGATTTCAGAAATCTTCGCAGGGGCGATAAAAATAGTGTCGTCGCCTGCAATAGTGCCTAGTACGCCATCTGCTTTACCGAGTGAATCAAGTAAACGAGCAATTAATTGTGCTGCGCCTGGACTGGTGCGAATAATGATCATCATTTCGTTATGCATAATATCAATAACAAGCTGACGCAGTGGGCTTTTCGCTGTTGGCACACCCATTTCAGCCGGTAAGCAATAAACCATTTCTTGTTTTGCATTACGAGTACGTACCGCACCAAATTTGCTTAACATGCGAGATACTTTACTTTGACTAATATTATCAAAGCCTTGCTCTTTTAATGCTTCGACAATCTCACCTTGTGAACCGAAGTTTTCTTCTTTTAATAGCGCTTTAAACGCTTTGATCAGTGCTTCTTGTTTGTCTTGTGGTTGCATGTTGCCGTTTCTTTATTCATAAAATGTAGGGTAATTCTACACAACTCTGCATATTTATGCAGTATTAGTTTACAAAGTCGTCCAAAATGCAGTGTCTTTACAGCCAAGTTTACAACTATGGTCGAAATTATACGCGAAATAAGCAGGATAAATTTGTTTTTAGTCGCTAATTTCATTATCTTTAGGGCCACAAATATTTCCTACCTCAAATTACGGAGAATTCCAATGAAAGTTGCTGTTTTAGGCGCAGCTGGCGGTATCGGCCAAGCATTGTCTTTATTATTAAAAACAAGTTTACCTGCAGGTTCTGAATTATCGTTATACGATGTTGCCCCTGTTGTTCCTGGTGTAGCGGTTGATCTTTCTCACATCCCAACAGACGTTAAAGTTGAAGGTTTTGGTGCTGACAGCTTAGACGCAGCATTAGCTGGTTGTGATATCGTTCTTATCCCAGCGGGTATGCCACGTAAGCCAGGCATGGACCGTGCGGACCTTTTCAACGTAAACGCAGGTATCATCAAAACATTAGCTGAAGGCATCGTTAAAAACTGTCCTAAAGCGTTAGTAGGTATCATCACTAACCCAGTAAACGGCACTGTGCCAATCGTTGCTGAAGTATTCAAAAAAGCGGGTACTTACGATGCAGGCCGTGTATTCGGTATCACAACGCTTGACGTGATCCGTTCAGAAGCATTTGTTGCTGAACTTAAAGGTTTAAGCGCAACTGACGTTAAAGTTCCAGTGATCGGCGGTCACTCAGGTACGACAATCCTTCCTCTTCTATCTCAAGTTGAAGGTGTTACTTTCACTGACGAAGAAGTTGCGGCATTAACTCCACGTATCCAAAACGCAGGTACTGAAGTTGTTAACGCTAAAGCGGGTGGCGGTTCAGCGACTCTTTCTATGGGTGCTGCAGCAGCACGCTTCTGTATGTCTTTAGTTAAAGGCTTACAAGGTGAAGAAGTAGTTGATTACGCATACGTTGCAGTTGAAAACGGTGACGCAGCATACTTCGCACACCCAGTTCGTCTAGGTAAAAACGGCGTTGAAGAAATCCTTTCTTACGGTGAGTTAAGTGCATTCGAAGAGCAAGCTAAAAACGACATGCTAGCTACACTTAACAAAGACATCCAAGAAGGTGTTGATTTCATCAACGGTTAATTCCCGACAGATGATAGGCGATTTTTTAAATCGCCGAAAACAAAAAAGCCTGCAAATGCAGGCTTTTTTAATGGCTCGAATAAATAGTGTTTAGTGATCGCGGGCAACGGCGATACGGGCCAAACTCTCTAAGGCTTGTTTGTACGGTGTATCTGGTAAGAACGCAATACAAGCAATTGCTTTGTCAGCTTCTTGCTCAGCTCTTTGCATTGCAAACTCAAGGGCTTTAGTGTCAGCTAATGCCGCTAGAATGCTTTCTAAATGGTCCATACCATTACCAAGCTCAATTGCTTCACGTACTAGCTTAACTTGCTCTGGTGTGCCTTTTTGCATTGCGTAGATAAGCGGTAGGGTAGGTTTACCTTCAGCTAAATCATCGCCAATGTTTTTACCAAGTTGCTCGGCATCAGCGTTGTAATCAAGTACATCATCCACTAATTGGAATGCAGTGCCAAGATGCATTCCGTATAAGTTTAATGCTTCAAGGGTTTGTTTGTCTTGCTCGGTAATAATTGCAGCAAGGCCGGTTGCAGCTTCGAACAATTTTGCCGTTTTGCTGTAAATAACCTGCATATAGCTTTGTTCTGTGGTGTCAGGGTCATTACAGTTCATTAGCTGTAATACTTCACCTTCAGCGATGACATTGGTTGCATCCGCTAAAATTTGCATGATTGGCATTTTACCTAGGCCAACCATAAGCTGAAATGAACGTGTATAGATAAAGTCACCGACCAAAACGCTAGCTGCATTACCAAACTCTGCGTTGGCTGTAGGCGTACCACGGCGCAAATGTGACTCGTCGACAACGTCGTCATGCAATAAAGTGGCGGTATGAATAAATTCGATGATAGTGGCAAGCGTAATATGGTCTTTGCCCTCATAACCAAGTGCTTTTGCCGCTAAAATGGCCAACATAGGACGAACGCGTTTACCTCCACTGTTTACTATGTATAAACCGAGTTGGTTAACCAATGCGACATCTGAGCGCATTTGGGCATGTATAAGTTGATTGACGTCATCCATTTCATTTTCGATTAACGTCTGGATAGCTTTTATATCCATTGATCTCCGAGCCAATATTTATGGGTATACGGGGCTGATTGTACAACAAAAAAAGCGCTTGCTCGATATTTTGTGATGATTCAGTAAAAAAACACTGTAAAGTTTTTTATTTGAGATCAATTTTGCCAAGATAAATTTATAAGCTTGATTAATAAGTGATCAGCTTTTTGAATTTTAAAGGTGCGTATTATTAGCGTAATTTAATTGTCATGAGATCGTAAAAACCGCTTGGCATGTGGTGTTTTTAGGATAGAATAGGGAAAAATATTGAATTGCTCTCAATGCAGCTATTTTTTATTCATTTTATCGAAAAAGAGGCTTGCTAGTTTTTGCACATTAGCGTAAACTTCGCGCCCTATTGAAGAATATTTTAGTTGCGTCGATTTGAGGGCGCACAGACGGAGTTAATTATGTACGCGGTTTTCCAAAGTGGTGGTAAACAGCACCGTGTGACTGAAGGTCAAACAATTCGTCTTGAGAAATTAGACGTTGAAACTGGTGCAGCAGTTGAATTTGATTCAGTACTTTTAGTTGCTGATGGTGAGAAAATCGAGATCGGTGTACCGTTCGTAAACGGTGGTAAAGTAACAGCTGAGGTTGTTTCACACGGTCGCGGTGAGAAAGTTAAGATTGTTAAATTTAGACGTCGTAAGCATTCTCGTAAGCAAATGGGCCATCGTCAATGGTTCACTGAAGTTAAAATCACTGGCATTAGCGCTTAATTAGAGGTACTGAGAAATGGCACATAAAAAAGCAGCTGGTAGTACTCGTAACGGTCGCGATTCAGAAAGCAAACGCCTAGGTGTTAAGCGTTTTGGTGGCGAATCAGTTCTAGCGGGTAGCATCATTGTTCGTCAACGTGGTACTCGTTTCCACGCTGGCGCAAACGTAGGTATCGGTAAAGACCACACTATCTTCGCAAAAGCAGATGGTAAAGTTCAATTCGAACAGAAAGGTCCTTTAAACCGTAAATACGTAAATATCGTAGCTGAGTAATCATCTCGATATTTGAAAAACCCCGCCTTTGCGGGGTTTTTTGTTTTAAGGCACATAATAGTGCGTATAAATATATACCTAAGCGCCTTGGCATTGGGTGCTGAATAGGGCACTTAGGTATATAATAGAGTTATTAACAAGCCAATCTTAAAGTGAGTAATCATGAAGTTTGTAGATGAAGTAGAAATTCGTTGTGACGCGGGTGATGGCGGCAGCGGTGTCGTATCTTTCCGACGTGAAAAATATGTACCAGATGGCGGTCCTGATGGCGGCGACGGCGGCGATGGCGGCAGCGTTTATCTACAAGCCGATGAAAACTTAAATACGTTAATTGATTACCAATTTGAGCGTTTTCATAAAGCAGAGCGCGGCACAAATGGTCAAAGCCGTAACATGACTGGTAAAAAAGGCGCTGATTTAACGCTTAAAGTGCCTGTTGGTACACGTATCATTGATGTTGATACTGAAGAGTCATTAGGTGATTTGACCAAGCATGGTCAAAAGGTTGTTGTTGCAAAAGGTGGTTTCCATGGCTTGGGGAATGCACGTTTTAAATCAAGTACAAACCGCGCTCCACGTCAAAAAACACTAGGTACACCTGGTGAAGTTCGCAGCTTACGTCTAGAGCTAATGCTACTTGCAGATGTTGGCTTACTTGGTTTACCAAATGCTGGTAAATCAACGTTTATCCGCAGTGTTTCTGCAGCTAAACCAAAAGTGGCAGATTACCCGTTTACGACGCTTATTCCTAATCTTGGTGTAGTACGCCCAGATGCGAATAAGTCATTTGTAATTGCTGATATCCCAGGTCTAATCGAAGGCGCTTCAGATGGCGCAGGCCTTGGTATTCGCTTCTTAAAGCATTTGGAGCGTTGTCGTGTATTACTGCATATCATTGATGTTATGCCTGTAGATGGTACAAACCCGGTTGATAATGCCTTTGCGATTATTAATGAGCTACACCAATACAGCCCTAAACTTGCTGAAAAGCCGCGTTGGTTAGTATTTAACAAAATTGACCTATTACCAGAAGATGAAGCTGAAGCCCTGTGTAATGAAATTGCCGAAGAGCTAGGTGAAGAGGTTAATGTTTACCGTATTTCTGCTGCGAATAAACAAAATACTCAAGCATTGTGTCATGACATTATGGCGCTACTTGATAGTATGCCGAAAGAGAAATTCGCTGAAGAAGAGAAAGAAGAAGTTGAATTTAAGTGGGATACTTATCATCAGAAAGCGACCTCTCAAGATGATGATGATTGGGATGACGACTGGGATGATGATGACTACGACGTAGAAGTTATCTACCAACGATAAATTTTAAAACTGAAAAGGAGCCATGCGCTCCTTTTTTATTAATAAGAAAAAAGTATTAAGGTTTAGTGTGAAAATTTCAATGATTGCTGCGATGGCAAATAACCGAGTAATTGGCCAAGACAACCAAATGCCATGGCATTTACCCGCCGATCTGCAACACTTTAAAAAAGTAACCATGGCAAAGCCTGTGATCATGGGCCGTAAAACATTTGAATCAATAGGTCGGCCTTTACCGGGTCGTCAAAATATTATTATCACGCGTAATGCTGATTACACAGCTGAAGGTATTGAGGTGGTTACTTCACCAGAGGCTGCGCTGGAATTGGTTGCTGATGTTGAAGAAGTAATGATTATAGGTGGCGGAAATATATACGAACAATTCCTGTCTCAAGCAGATCGTCTATACTTAACTTTTATCGACCTTGAAGTGGAAGGTGATACGCAGTTCCCAGATTACGAAAGTGTTGCTAATTGGACAGTTGCCGAGCAAGAAAAGCATCAGCCTGATAACAAAAACCCTCACTCGTATACTTTTGTAACCCTGTACAAAAATTCGTAACATTATTGCGGTAAAATTAATTAGTTGGTACAATATTACACAATCTTGGTAAGAAAAAAGTATTACATAAGGGCAAAATATGATGAAGTTACCAAATATGTTACTTGCAGCGGCTGTTGTATCAGCGTCAGTTGCGTATACAGCACCAGCAAAAGCTGATGATCAATTAGCGGTTTCTATCTGTGAATATATCGCAGCTGATGATAAAAACCGTTTGCGTAGTAAGCTTAAAAGCTCACGTGTGAAAATTCGTAACATTTTTGATGCTGTGAAATGCAATGGCAATAACATGCTTCGTCATGCAATCGAAAGCGGCGCGGCAGATACTGGTGAGTATATTGTTAAGAACTTATCAAAAAGCTCTTTAGAAGATGGTGCTGATATTGCTTGGGCTGAGTCGAACGGTCACGGTGGTTCACCACTAATCGCTGTTATTAAAGACCGCGCAGGCCTTTAATTTAAGCGCCAAAAGAATTTAAGAAACCGCACTCGTTGCGGTTTTTTTGTGCCTGTAAGGTAAGTAACTTGTTGAGAATCTCTCGTTTATTAAAAACTGGAAGCTTCTAAAGTTGAAGCCTTCCAGTTTGAGGCATTTACTGCTTGTTATTTATGGTAGCTTAAGCAGGTTTCTACTTCGTTCTTCGAACCTAAGATCACCGCCACACGTTGGTGAATAGCGTCAGGTTGAATGTCCATGATGCGCTCAGTGCCTGTAGAAGCTATGCCGCCAGCTTGTTCGATTAACATTGCCATTGGATTTGCTTCGTATAATAAACGTAATTTGTTAGGTTTATTTGGATCTTTCGTGTCGGTTGGGTAAGTAAAAATACCACCACGACATAATACACGGTGCACATCACCCACCATTGCAGCAATCCAGCGCATGTTGAAGTTACGACCACGTGGGCCTGTGTCACCAGCAATTAAGTCATTGATGTAATTTTGCATCGCCGGTTGCCAATGGCGTTGGTTTGAAGCATTGATAGCAAATTCGCTGGTCTCTTCAGGTACGCTTGCAAAATCTTGTGTTAATAAGAAGGTACCGTGCGTTTTATCTAAGGTGAAAAAGCGTGTGCCCTTGCCGGTTGTTAACGCCAGCACGGTTGATGGGCCATATAATACATAACCCGCTGCAACTTGGTTTTTACCCGGTTGCATAAAAATACTAGGATCAGCTGGATCTGAACCTTCAGGCGCCGCCATAATTGAGAAAATCGTACCAACGAGTGAGTTGATATCAGTATTTGATGAGCCATCAAGTGGGTCGAATGCAACAATGTAGTTGGCATCTGGATTACCCGCAACGGTGAAGTCTTCTTCTTCAGAGGCAATGGCTTTTACGTAGCCCGATTCTAATAAAATATCTTTTAAAAGTTGATTAGTTAGAACATCGAGTTTTTTCTGAGTTTCACCCTGAATGTTTTCGTCTAGGGTTGAGCCTAATACGCCAGATAGGGCGCCTTGACCAACACGAAATGAAATTTCTTTACATGCCGCAAGTACCGTTCTGATCAATGAGATCAGTTCACGAGGGCAACCATCTTCTAACAATACCGGTGGGAGTCTACGCATTCTATTTTCCTGATAACGTTGTAGCCAGACATTTTTAGTGTGAGAGAGAATGTCTTAGCAAGCGCTGAATTTCGTCTTAAATAGCTGATTTTTATAAACGGTACTTTATACTGCTTAATACCTATACAGTATTTAAAACGCGAATAACAAAGATAAGATTATGCAAAAAATACCATTACTACGATATCTGCTCTTAGCTGTGCTACTTACTATGATAACTCAAGCACACGCAGCAATTAAGTCTATAAATGATTTTACTGAAAAAATGACTCATTTTTCAGGCTATTTTTCATTTTACTACGACACAGAAAACGGCAAATTGTATCTTGAGGTGGATAAATTCGAGCAACAATTTTTACTACAACAAAGCCTACCTTACGGTGTTGGTTCAAATGATATTGGCTTAGATCGCGGTCAGTTAGGCGATACTCACTTAGTTCAATTTGAGCGTTTTGGCGATAAGGTAATGCTAAGAGCCATCAATACTTATTACCGCGCTAATACTAATAACCTTGCGGAACAACAAAGTATTAAAGAGGCGTTCGCATCGAGTATTTTAGCGGGTTTTAGTGTTGTAGCTCAGTCAGATACTGCGGTACTTGTGGATTACACCCCTTATTTATTAAGCGATGTTCATGGTGTAAGCCGTCGTTTATCGGCAACCGGGCAGGGAAGTTTTAATCTAGATAGCAACCGCAGTGCGGTATATTTAGCACGTTCAAAAGCGTTTGAAAAAAATACAGAATTAGAAGCCGTGCTTACTTTTCATGGTAATAACCCAGGAAAGTATGTACGCCAAGTGAGCGCAGACCCTTATGCGCTGACAGTACATATGCATCACTCATTAATTGAATTACCTGATGATAACTACACCCCGCGCAAGTTCCACCCTCAAGCAGGTTTTTGGAGCATTGAACACAAAGATTATGCGGCAGCGCTGGGTGAGTCTATGTATGTGCGTTACATCCCGCGTCATCGTTTAGCAAAAAAAGATCCGAGCCTGCCAATCAGCGAGCCCGTTGAACCGATTGTTTATTACTTAGATCCGGGCGTACCAGAGCCAGTTAAAACAGCGTTACTTGATGGTGCTAAATGGTGGAATGATGCCTTTAATGCAGCAGGTTATAAGAACGCATTTATCGTTAAAGTGCTCCCTGATGATGCCGACCCTATGGATATTCGCTACAACGTAATTCAATGGGTGCACCGTGCAACCCGTGGTTGGTCGTATGGCAGTTCAGTGATTGACCCTCGAACTGGCGAAATTATCAAAGGCCATGTGACACTGGGTTCACTGCGTGTTCGTCAAGATATCTTAATTGCAGAAGCATTAGCAGCTCCCTATTTTGAAGGCAATGAAATGGCTAAGCGCTTACAAGCCATGGCACTTGATCGTATTCGTCAATTAAGCGCACATGAAGTTGGACATACTTTAGGTATTTCGCATAACTTTGCAGCGTCAGTGGCAGACAGAGCCTCTGTAATGGATTATCCACACCCACTACTGAGCTTTGATGAGCAAGGTAAATTAGATGTAAGCCGAGGCTATGCTGCTGGCATGGGCGTGTGGGATACCCAAGTTATTAAATATGGTTATAGCGATTTCACTAATCAAGATGAAGCACAGCAATTGGCTGCTATTTTAGCCGAGAACAAAAGCAAAGGGTTGGAGTTTATCTCAGACAGTGATGCCCGCGCTCAAGGGGGCGCTCACCCAACTGGGCATTTATGGGATAACGGCAGTTCACCGAGTGATGAGCTTATGCGGGTACTAGATGTTCGTAAACAAGCGCTGACGAGCTTTGGTATCGAAAACATCAAAACGGGCACAGCTTTATCACAACTAGAAGAAATGCTGGTGCCACTTTATTTGTTCCACCGCTATCAAGTTGAAGCGGCGGTTAAATTAATTGCCGGTGTAAATTACGAATACGAAGTTCGTGATGGTTCACAACCAAAAGGGGCGCAGGTTGTGGCAAAGCAAACACAACAAGCGGCAGTGGATGCCGTACTTGCGACATTAAAAGCTGAGAACCTTGTTTTGCCTGAGTCGGTATTAGCGCTTATTCCACCAAAAGCGTATGGTGAATCTAAATCACGCGAAAGTATTGTTGGTCGCACAGGACTAACGCTTGATGCGATGGCGCTGCCTGAAGTTGCTGCAGCACATAGCTTGAGCCTACTTTTTAATAGCCAACGCATTAACCGTTTAGCACAGCAGCAAGCACGAAGCGATGCATTTTATGGTTTAGATGCGTTATTAGCACAAACTTATCAGCAAGTTTTTGAGCAAAAAATTGCTTCAGGGATGGCAGGTAAAATTAGCCAACGTGTACAGCTTTTAACTGCAAAACAGTTTGCCGATTTAGTGGCAAGCAATGAGGTGGCACCCGAAGTACAAGCACAGCTTCGTTACTACTTAGCTAAACTTGCAAAGAGTTACCAGCAAGAATCAATGCTAGGCAGTGTATCCGTTGGCAACAGTGCATTTAAGCAATATTTAAGCGAGCAAATCAGTCACTTTTTAGAAAGCGGTGAATGGCCTGCAAACTTTAAAGTGTTGCCAATGCCACCGGGTTCGCCAATTTAACTCACCTTTCTTTTAAGACGCCTAGCATAGCTAGGCGTTTTACTTGCATAAAATTGGATATTTGCTAATCTAGCGGCCTTCCTTTTTTGTCTTTTTGAGGTGTATATGGCGTTCTTTTTTCGCTCGTTGTTAGCAGCGGCCATTACATTCTCTAGCTTTTCCAGTTACGCAACCCTAGAAAAAAAACAATGCGATGTAGAGCTAAGCCATGGCTTGATCATCACTGATGATGTCATTCGTATTGTTGATAAAGGTCAAACTCGCGTACAAATCAACAACGATAACCAATTGTTTATACGTGGTTATTGGGTTGATTTAAGCCCAGAAGAAAGCCAAGTTGTAGAGCAGTTCAGCCGCGGTATCAGGCAAACCGTCCCTGAACTTGTTGACCTGGCGACCGATGGTGTAAACCTTGGCTTAAGTGCTATCGAGCAAGTTGTTGAGGGCATGTCAGACAAAGAGCCTGAAGTGCTAAAAACTCAACTGCAATATGTTGAGCGTGCACTAATGGATAAATTTAAGCGTGGCGATGATTTTTTCTTTATTGCTCCGCAGTCGCTGTCGAAAATCGATGACTTTTTTACCAAAGAAATCAGCCAAAAAATTCACTCTGCAGTTCACGGTTCACTTGGCGCTATTTTAGTTTCGCTAGGTGATGCCTTTAAATCGCGCGAAGGTAACATCGAAGACCGTATCAATGATATGGGGCAGCGTATGGACATCATCTCAAAAGAAATTGATAAATCACTACAAAAGAAAGCAGAGCAATTAGAGATGAAAGCCTCAGAATACTGTGAGTGTTTGAACTCATTAGATGTCACTGAGTCACGATTACAACAAATGGTGCCGGGGATGGCCGATTTTGATTTGGTACAAATAAAGTCTTAATACGAACTTAAAACGAAAAAGCCCAGCAGTTGCTGGGCTTTTTCGTTTTTACTTGTTTGAATTAGCTAAACTTAGCGGTTTCAGTTTCTAAATCGCTAGTAAGGCCTTTGATCAAATCGGTTGCTGTATGAGCCTGATTAGATACATTAGCCGTTTGTGAAGCCGTGTCTGAGATAGTTACGATGCGCTTGGCGGTGTCTTCACCAGCATCAAGCTGCTCTTTTGCAGCAATAGCTATCTGATGGCTCATTTGCGCGATTGCGCTGAGTGAGCTGGCAACGCGTTTTAGTTCTTCATTGGCTTTAGTCGATTTTTCTACGGTTTGTTCACTGGTACTCATACTGAGCGAAACAGATGACTTGGCATCTTGGGTTGCAGCTTGTAGTTTGCCAATCATATTGCGGATTTCTTCAGTGCTGGTCTGTGTGCGTTGGGCAAGCCCACGAACTTCATCAGCAACCACAGCAAAACCTCGTCCTTGCTCACCTGCACGGGCAGCTTCTATTGCCGCATTAAGCGCAAGTAAGTTAGTTTGTTCGGCAATACCTTGAATAACACTCAGCACATTTGCGATGTTATTTACTTCATCATCAAGCACTTGAATATTATTACCAGCGCTGTCAATTTGCTGCTCTAAAAGCGCGATGGTATCAGCAGCCTCGCTGGTTAAGTGGCTGGCACTTTGACCTTGTTGCTCAGCTTCTTGCACTGAGTAAGCGGCTTGCTCAGCATGTTCTACAACAGTTTGTGCTGAGGCTGTTAACTCGGTAATAGCTGAAGCTACCATTTGAGTTTCTTCGTTTAGGCTACGAGTGAGTTTGTCGAGCTCAACAGAGCGATATTCGTTATCGACACTTTGATTTTTTAAGCTATCTGTAACCCCTTTAATGCCACCAACAACGCCGCGTAACCCTTGCTGCATATAATGCATGGCTGCAATAATGCTTTCAGGTGGGGTATCTTGGCGAATATGTGAGTTTAAGTTGCCACGAGAGACATTCTTAACAATACCAATTACTTCATCAATTTCGCCGCCTAAGGCATTGGTGAGTGATGAGCCAAAGCGAGCAATGGCAAAGGTCAGCGCAATGGCAATAAGCATAGATAAGCCCAGCAGCCACTTTGCAGTATTCCAATAACGTTCATCAACTTCTTTGGCGCTAATGCCTGTACCTACATACCAGCCAAACAGCGGTGTTTTTTGTACTACAGAGGTTAAATCAACGGTTTCACCATCTCGCACTGAATCCCAGTGATAGGTGATGATTTTATTGGTCGTGTTACCCACGAGATTTTCGACCATACGGCCGATACTGTTGCCGCTGGCATCTTTAAAATCGTTAAAGCTGGTGCCGTGTAGTTCTGGGTCGTGCGGAGTGGCGACAAAATCTAAGTTGTTGTCGACGACATACACATATTCTGAGTCGTGGTATTTATTTTCTCGAAGTACCTGAATAGCGAGTTTCTTTGCTTGTGCTTCTTCGAGTTGATTGCTTTTAACCATCAACTCAAATTGCTCAACAATATTGGTGGTGCTCTTCATGAGCTGGTTGATACGCGCGATGTTGTCGCTTTCGCTGGCATGGCGTAAAGATTGTAAGCCAAGTAATGCTATCGCCGATAACGCAATAAACATAGCGATAGCAAATAAGGTGATTTTTGTTTTTAAAGCTAATCCTGATAACACAGTCAGCCTCCTTTATTATTTCCCCTGTTAACTTCTACCACGTTTGTCTGGTTTTATTAAGGAAAAATGACAGCGTTATCATGATTTTTACTCAAGTACCTATTTAGAGCTTCAGTTCGGCTTCTGTCAGGGCACGATATTCACCGCTTGCAAGGTTTTCATCAAGGGTGATGTCTGCTATTTTTTCACGATGTAATTCAACAACTTTATTACCTACAGCTGCAAGCATTCGTTTAACTTGATGGTATTTACCTTCGCAAATTGAAAGGCGTAAGCTGTAACTTGCAAGCTTTTCAACAATAGCAGGGCGGGTTAGTTCTTTTTCGTTGTGTAATTGCACCCCTTGCTCTAATGCTGCAATGGCTTCTTCATCAATAGGTTCTTGAGTTTCAACTAAATAGGTTTTGAATTTGTTATGCTTTGGTGCAGTAATTTTGTGTGACCAGTCGCCGTCATTGGTGATGATCACTAACCCTGTGGTGTCGATATCTAAACGGCCTGCAACATGAAAGTCGCTCATATTTGGTTCATCAAGTAAATCAAATACAGTCGGGTGAAGGTCATCTTTATTGGCACATACATAGCCAGCTGGTTTATGGAGCATGAAGTAGCGTTTGCCTAAAAATACCAGTGGCTCGCCTTGCCAGCGCACATCGTCATCTTGGTTGATTGAATAATCAAATGAGGTGATCACCTCGCCATTAACGGTGGCGTATTTACGTTTGATACCTGCTTTGGTTTTACTGCGAGGTAACTCGGCAATATGGCTAATAAATTTATCTAAACGGCATGGAAATTTCATTGGGATCACATTTTTAGTCGGCTACAATGGCGGCGAGTATAGCGGATACTAGTTACCTATGACAGTACAGCAAGGACAAATATTACAGCATTACCAAGCACAAATAGCCAAAGGTGATTTGCAAGAAGACCGTGCCCAGCGCACAGCGATTAATGCTCTGGATAATCTAGCCATAGAACTGGCTGCACCAAGCCATTGGTGGCAAAGCGCTAAGCCAATAAAAGGGGTTTATTTGTATGGTCCAGTAGGGCGTGGTAAATCCATGTTAATGGACGTGTTTTTCAAGCTTGTTGATATTGAAGCTAAGCAGCGTTTGCACTTTCATCATTTTATGAAGCAAGTGCATGAGCGCTTAACTCAGCTGCAAGGGCAGAAAAATCCGCTGACGGTGATTGCTAAAGAGTGGGCAGAGCACATTCGCTTGATTTGTTTTGATGAGTTTTTTGTGTCTGATATTGGCGATGCCATGATCTTAGGTGGCTTATTCAAAGCCCTGTTTGAGCAACAAGTAGTGTTAGTGGCAACGTCAAACTGTCAGCCAGAACAGTTATATCGTAACGGTTTGCAGCGCGCACGATTTTTACCCACTATCGATTTATTAAATGAGTATTGCCATGTTTTAAGTGTTGAAGGCGATACAGATCATCGCTTTCGCTTTGGTAAACAAACCGAACATTATTTTATTAATAACAAAGAGGCACTAACAGAGCGCTTTTTAAAGCAAGAGCAAGTAATACAAAGGCAAACAACGATAGAGGTTTGCCACCGCGAGCTTAGCTGTATCTTGCTCGCTCAAGACGCCATTATGTTTGATTTTATGACGCTTTGCTCAGGACCTAGAAGCACCGCGGATTATATTGATTTGGCAGAGCGTTTTCAGCGGGTGTATTTACTCAATGTGCCAGTAATGGGGCGCGGAGCCACAGGCAAACAAATTGTGCATGGTATTGAAGATAGCTACCAGCGAGAAAAGCAAGATTTACAAGAACACTTTTTAGATGATGAAGCGCGGCGCTTTATTGCTTTGATTGATGAGTTTTATGATCGCAGCCGATTGCTGGTGATTTCGGCTGAGGTGGGCATTAGCGATTTATATCAAGGCCAAAAGCTGGCATTTGAATATGCGCGTACCGAGTCTCGATTAGTTGAGATGCAAAGCTGGCATTGATAAAGAAACACGCCACTGAGGCGTGCTTCTTATTTTCGAGCGCTGAGGCTAGAAGCTGTATGATACACCTATGTATGCATAGCGCCCCTTGCCACCACCGTATTTTGAATAATAATTACCGCGGCCTGATGGGTAAAAGTCCCCTTTATTATCAAAAAGGTTATTCACACCACCAAATAAACGTAAATCACTTTTGTTAGACAGTCCTAATTTATAAGAAACTGACAAATCATGTCTTAGGTATGAGCCGTAATCTTGAAAAGCTAGTTTTTCAGGGTTCGTAACGCATTCATCGCTTCCTTCTGCGCAGCGTTCATCATTATCTGCTAAGTAGCCTAAGTATTCTTCTTCTCTACTTTGGCTTGCTTTAAATGAGCCTAAGTATTTAGTACGCCAACGGATCCGTAACTCATCTTTTCGCCAAGTTAAAGACATTGAAGCTTTATCTTTACTTTCGCCATAGCCCGCATAATGTGTAGTCACTTTACCGCCATCAGGGCTTTGGTATGTTTGCGAGTTCTCGATGACATGATTGTAGTCAAGTTTAAATGCCAACTGACCTAAACTTTGTAAATCATATTCATACTGAGCTGAAACATCATAACCACGTGCAGTTAGCTCATCGAGGTTGTATTTACGTTGTACTATTTCAATGATATTACCTTCATCATTACGGGTAATATCATTACAAAAAGAATTATTTTCACCCCATTGTGTACCTGAGTCATAACACTCTCGTTGAATATTATCATTACTTAATTCAGAGATAGCATCTGAGACAGATATGTCATAAAAATCAATCGCAAGATTAAAATCAGGGATAAACTGAGGGGCAATACTCACACCGAAAGTATAGGTATCAGCGGTTTCTTCTTTGAGCTCTTTATTACCCACACCCGGTGAATAACGGTTGTTATCATCATCAAATTCAAAGTTAGGATCTTCTGCAATTAGGGCTGCAAGTGTTGGCTCTTTGCGGCAGTTATCATGCCCTGCGTCAGTTGATGTAGCTGTTAGACCATCACAGATATCATCATAGCTGTCATAGTCGCCGCGTGGTGGTGATAATAATTCTGTGATAGTTGGGGCACGTTGAGCACGGGCATAGTTAGCTCTAAAAGCATAGCCGTTAGTAATTTCCCACATTACGCCTAATTTATAACTGGCAACAGTCCCGACATTATTCATACTGTAGTTAGCTACACGTAAAGATAGGTCTGTATCAAGTGACTTTGCAAATGTTGCATCCCTTAAAAGCGGTAGTGCAAGCTCAGCAAAAGCTTCATATACATCAACTTCACCATAAAAAGTAGGCACATAATTAAAAGTAATACCGCCTGCTCTTATATCATCACTGGTTTTGAGGTCTTGGCTATCTTTGCGGTATTCACCACCAAACACAGCTGCAACTGGCCCTGCAGGGAGCTCAAACAGGTCACCAGTAATGTAGCCTACCGCACCATATTGTTTTATCTCGGTATCAATAATTGGGTTGCTGCGGATCCAAGCGGCCATCTCTTCGGTAATAGAGCCTTCACCAAATAAGTTAATTGCTACACAGCCTTCTGCGCGAGCCGCTTCATCAATACACTGAATTGTGCCATCAGCTAACTCTTCAGCTTGTAAAGCTTGATTAAGTCTAACTGTATTTAATTCATTGCTTCGTACTTGATGTTGTTTAAATCGACCATAGCTGACTGAAAAATCCCAGTCCCACTCGTCATTAAATAGAGTGCCTTGAAGGCCAGCCCAGCTGCGAATAGTTTTTCGACTATTGTCAGTAGTGATGTTACCAACCTCATGAAAGCGACGATCCCAATAAATACGGTCTTTGTATGGGTTTGCATCAAGAATCTCTTGTGGAACATACGGATTGTCAATTGGAATATAACCCGGTTTTACAAGCCCTAAAGGCTCACCTGTAGCCGGATCAAACTGCGGTGCTGTGGCACCCTCATATTCGTCTTCTGGTGATTTATGATTGAACGAATCACTGTCACTGTATTGCACTTGCGCGTAAAACATCACATTGTCAGTAAGGTCATAATCAATTTTAACTGCAGTAGAGAAGTTATCGCTTGGTACATCAAGCATTACATACTGATTTGAATTGATCCCATAAATTTCTTCATTACCTTTCCAATCATCACGCAGGGTTTGTCCGTCGTACCAGAACTGTGTGTCGTTTTTGCCATTTTCTAAAAACACACCACCAGAAAGACCATCACTTTTACTCACCCAATCAGCTTGCGTGATGTCGCGCATACATTGATCGCCATCTGCTGTTTGCATTACATTACACATGCGATCTTTATCGTAATCGTAGCTATCTTCTATTTGTGCGCGTTTACGGTCGTAAAAAGTCATACCGAAATCACGGTCCCAGTTTGAACTGAAATAAGCATAGCCGCGACCATCATCGAATGACGTACCATAGTTTAAGTCGAGGCTAAACTCTTTACTGCCTCCTTCAGTTGACTCGCCAGTTTTAGCTTTAAAATCAAACCCTTCTTTTTTTGATTGAGTGATGATATTAACAACACCGGCCACAGCATCGGCACCATAAGTTGCAGATGCACCGCCGCTTATTATTTCAACGCGATCAACCATGCCGCTCGGAATAGTATTTAAACTGACATAGTTGCCGCTGTAGCTATTAGAAACTACACGACGGCCATCGATCAGCGTTAAGGTGCGATTAGGGCCTAAGTTACGTAGTTCAACTGTTGATAGACCGGTAGTTGAAACGCTTGATTGGCTGGTGGTGTTACCGATGCTCTCGCTAAGAGCTGGCATGTTATCAACTAAAATATCTGATAAGTTGCTTAATCCTGTATCGGAAATAGCGTCACGATCCATCGTTACTAAGGGGGTTGAAATGGAAAAACTATCACGCTTTATTCGTGAACCTGTCACGACAATTTTTTCAGGTTCTTCAGTTTGCTCATTGGCTGTTGGGGTGGTATTGGCAGTGCGAGCTATTTCAGCCTCATCTGCAAAAGCATGTTGACTAAAACCACTGGCAACGGCAAGTGCAATGGCACAAGGTTTGGTTAGTAAATTTCTCACAGGCGTTCCTAGTTGTTATATTTTTAGTTTTTAGAACCAGAGTGATGCTCTTTTTAAGGGCAGTTAAAATTTACAGCGAACAACACTCTGGTTGGTCGGTATTGACGTTAAAATAATTATAGAAATGTGAACTTAACTACAATCTTAGGTTGCTCGTTTATGTCTCTATTTTATATCTATTGAATATCTATTCATTTAAAAACAGTGCGTTAGGAAAATTCTTATTGTTAATTAAATTGCAATTCTAGACTGGTTAATACTTGGCTTTTACGTTAGATTGGTAGGGGCTTACACTGCTGTTTATCTAAAATGAGGTTTTATTTAGAGTTAATGGAAACATCGAATCGCGCTTATCAGCTGGGCCCATGTGTTGTTAACCCGCTCGAAAATAAACTGATATGCAATGGCAGTGAACAGCTTTTGCAGCCTAAATTCATTGAGCTATTAGGCTGTTTAGTTGGGCGCTACCCTGAACCTATCACCCGTGAAGATCTTATTAACCATGTGTGGGAAGGTAATTTTTATGTTGGGGAAAAAGCGTTAACGAATGCTATTTGGCATTTACGAAAAACATTTAAAGAACTCGACCCAGAACAAACTTATATAGAGACATTACGTAAAACGGGTTACCGGGTACTGTTAAAGCCTGAACCAATAGCTACAGCCGATGAAGTAAAAACCGAGGGCTTTAGTATCACAGCAGTACAAATAAGGCAGTTGTTTGTGGCTTTTTGTTTAATAAGCCTAGTGGGAATGTATTGGTTGTTTTTATCGCCCTCAGAGCAAATCAATTCAAGCTTTGTGTTGCCACTTAATAGCATCGAGAGTGTGACGGCAAGCCCTGGTCGTGAGATTTATCCTTCAATTTCAGATGATCAACACTATTTGGTGTATTCATGGCGACAACTTGGTAAACAAAATAACCTCTATTTACGCGATTTACATTTTCCTGAACACCCAGCCAAGCAATTAACAGACTCACCTTTTACCGAAGGACGCTCTGTGTTTAGCCCAGACTCAAATACTTTATACTATTACCGAATGGCGTCAGATGTTTGTGAAATTGTAAAACTGTCTTTGGTGAATGCCACCAGTGTTGTACTTGGCGAGTGCAGTAATAGCTATGCAGCAGATCTTGATATCAGTAGTGATGGCAAAACTCTAGCCTATATTGCAGATCACACTGGGCAGTCAGGCAACAGGGTGACTCGTATCAAGCTACTTGGGTTACAGGAAAAACAAACAAAAGAAACAGTTATTCCTTGTAATGATGACTGCGAAACTGTGTATGAGTCAGTGTCGTTTTCGCCCGATGCACAGCGAGTTGTGGTTACGCGTAATGTTAAAAACAACCAAAAAGCGTTGTTTTTAATAGATGTAAAAACAGGGCAAAGCCAACGGCTAACTCATGATTTTGTTGATATTCATGGTGTAGATTGGCATCCGTCTAAAGAGCAATTGGCGTTTAGTGCAGTTGAGGGCGCTAAGCGTTATGGCTATTTTTATGATATTAAGAATAAAACCTTAATCAACACGCAAATTGCTGGTATGAGTTCACCTAACTTCAGTGGCGATGGGAGTGTTTATTATCATCAATGGGATTTAGATAAGGTAATCACGCGACTGAAAATAGACGAACAGGTGGCAAGCTCGCCATTTTCTATGTTGTCGACTAACTTTAGCTCGCTCTTTCCCGAGTATAATCAGCAACAGAATAAACTGCTGTATGTGTCGAATGAGTCAGGCAGTTCGCAGCTTTGGATTGTAAACCCCGATAGTAGCTCGCGAAAACAGCTTACTAATATTTCACATAGTATCGCTGAGATCCGTGACCCGACCTGGTCAGCCGATGGACGTTATATCTTGTTTTCATTGAACGATAACGGCAGCGCTCGTTTATATTTTTATGATTTCAAAGTAGAGCAAAGCCAACAAATCGAACTGCCATTTAGCTATGCTGCTAAACCTAAGTTTAGTGCTGATAGTCAGCATTTTTTAGTCTCTGATGGTGACTATCTTTACCGTTATGATTTATCAGGAAAAAACCAAGGAAAAGCTGTTGAAATGCCAGCACAGTATGGCGTTGAAACACAATCGGGCGATATTTTATTTACCAATTCGCGCCATGCTATTTGGATTAAACATCATGATACAGGTGTTGAAGAAATGCTGGTGAACGATGTTAAGTTGGCGCGCAAATATGCGTGGTTACGAGTAGCAAAAAACGCGTATCATGAAGGGCGTATTTATTATTATAAAGAGCGCCGAGGTGATTATCGTATTAGCTACTATGACTTAGCTAGTAAACAACATCATGATTTAATTGCTTTGCCTGAGCGCGCATATAGCCGTTCATCGGGTCTGACCTACATACCCGATGAACGTTGGTTGGTTTACACTGCGTATCTATCGCCTGAGATAGAAATCAAGCGTTTACCCGCAGCTTATTTACCAAAGTAAGCTAGCACTTACGATAGATATCAGCATCAATATCATAAATATTAACGCTTAGACTATACGAGCGGCGGCAGTATGTTCTTAAGCAATTTAATAATTGCTCACTAAGCATCTGCTTTTGCTCTACGGTTCTTCCTGCCATAATTGATGCGCCGATGTGTATAAAGCCATCTTTACCTTCACCTAATTCGTAATGTTGATAAGCGATTGCACGAGTCTTTATGGTCGAAAGATCAAATAAGCCTGAGTCAAAAACGGCTTGGTGAACTTTTTCAACTAACACTTGTGGCAGAATTGGCAAGTCTTCTGAGTGTTCTATAACAATGTGCGGCATGGGGTCTTCCTTAAAAGCGGTAACTAAAACCGATGTTTGTCTGAAATTGGTTTAACACATCACCATCAAAGTGCCATAGACATTGGTCGTCTTCTGATGTTGGCAATGTGCACGATACGTTACTTGCATTATTTACAATAGTTGCCAGCCAGCGAGTTTCAACATAAACCCGTGCTTGTTCAGTAAATAAATAATCTGCGCCAGCATAAAGGCCAGAGGTAAAATATGTATCAGAGTCGGCAAAGTCAGTGCTGACGTGATTTGCGCCAATTTGGGCACCAACAAAACCAACTATACGGTCAGCTAATGGCACTTCAACGGCACTTTGAAATAGCAGGTATTGCATCTCGACTTGCTTGTTGGTTTGGTCTTTCATATCAAGTTCGGTTGCAGAATAAAAGAACCCATAACGAGCATTATCAATAGTTCTATCTAGGCTGACAGTAAAATGGCTGTCATCCTCAAGCTCAATTTTAAGGTTTTCTTCGGTTTGCACCGAGTTAGTAAAGTTTTTGCCGAAACCAGCGCTAATAGAGTAGTCAGCGTGAGCGGTACTACTTAAGAACATTAAACACAGTAAACCAAGCGATTTTTTCATTGTTTAGGTGCTCGTTGTTGAAGATATTTTGAGATAGTATTGAAACATAGCAAGCAAATCGTTGTAAACGGACAACTATCGCTTTTTAATAAGGAACACTAGGATGAAGTTACTAAAATTAGCTGCACTTACTGCGCCACTGATTTTGTTGAGCGGTTGCTCGGATGATGCAGCTTCGGTGAGTTTGGGGCTATTCACTACCAAAGATATTAAAGTGGTATCACAACAAGACCCGCTTATAAGCGGTGTTACTTGCCATATTAGCCATATTGAAGCGAATCTTGATTTTGCTGATCCATCTGATATGTCTATTGCTTGTCGTCAAACAGGACCTATAACCGCTGAACAATTACAACAAATTGACCGCAGTAAATCGGGCGAAGTGGTGTTTAAGTCATCGAAAAGTATTTTGTTTAAGTCGTTAAAAGTGCGTCGTATTTATGATGCGCCAACACGCACTTTATTATATTTGTCTTATTCAACGAAAGAGTCGAGCGGCAGCCATCATCATGCTTTATCAACCGTGCCTCTTTACAATACGGATGCATGGCAGTGGGCACAATCACAAGAGTAATTTATGTTAGCGTTATTTAAGTCAGCCCCACTTGTTGATGAGCAAGAGCAGCAGTGGTTAATCGATACCTTTTTATGGGCTGTTGAACACTTTGATAGTGAATATTTTTTAAAACACACACAAATCATTTTACCTAACGGGCAGTTCTTTCCGGATAGGGTATCGAGCGTCAGTGAAATGGCTGAAAAAGTATTTAGCCGAGTTGTTGATTATGCGGGGATGCAGGCGTGGCCAATTAACTTAGTTGCGCCATCTGGGCTTACACCTCAGGTGTTTCCGCATTTTGAATTTCAAGACAATTTACGCGGTAGCGAGGCGAGTTTAATTGTGCCGGCAAATCATCCGGTGAATATCTCGTTTAACCCGAACCAAATCAATCAACCGCAAGATTTAGTGGCAAGTTTTGCTGGTACCTTAGCAACCATTTTGATTCACCATGTAGGTGTATTACCGCCCGGTGGTAAAGAGTACTTACCGCAAGCGAGCGATGCGTTGGCATGCTATTTAGGCTTTGGGGTGATGATGAGTAATACGGTGTATCAATTTAAAGGAGGCTGCGGCTGCGGTTATAACCCTTATGCTAATCGCCAAGCGGCGTTGACTGAGCCACAAACGCTATTTATGCATGCGCTGGTTACGCATTTTAAAGGGGATAATCAGTCGAAGAAGTTTTTAAAGCCCCATTT
Source organism: Pseudoalteromonas simplex (assembly GCF_015278155.1). Classification (NCBI taxonomy): domain Bacteria; kingdom Pseudomonadati; phylum Pseudomonadota; class Gammaproteobacteria; order Alteromonadales; family Pseudoalteromonadaceae; genus Pseudoalteromonas; species Pseudoalteromonas simplex. The sequence continues at coordinate 336,545 of NZ_JADILN010000003.1, read as the reverse complement.
ACGCAGCCAATATAAAAAAGCGCAAAAGCAAATTAAAGCATTGGTGAGTGACAGTGCAAATCCGTTGTTATTAGCATTAGATGAACAAGCAGTAGGGTAATATTGAGTGCAGTATTTAGATGAGTTTTTATTGATAGCCATTGCTCACTTTTTTGCGGTAGCAAGCCCAGGCCCTGACTTTGCAATTGTACTAAAGCAAAGTATTCAACAAGGTCGTAAAAATGCGCTTTGGACCAGTGCAGGGGTTGGTGCGGCTATTTTGCTGCATATTGCTTATTGTGTATTAGGTGTGGCATTAATTTTATCCCAGTCACCTAGCTTATTCATGGCTTTAAAATACCTTGCAGGGGCTTATTTGGCATACTTGGGTGTGCAAGCTTTACGAAGCGCAAAACCTAGCGATAGTGAACAGCAAACCCTTTCTCCTGCTGAGCCTGAATCTGTGTATAAAGCATTTCGACGCGGCTTTTTTACCAATGCCCTTAATCCCAAAGCAACACTGTTTTTTATGTCGTTGTTTACTCTTGTAATAAGCCCTGAAACACCTGTTGTAGTGCAGGCTGGTTATGGCGTGTATATGGCAATGGCGACTTGGCTGTGGTTTTCATTTTTATCATTGGTGTTATCAAAAGCATCAGTGCGAGCATTTTTCTTAAAAAGCGGATACTGGTTTGATAGAGGCATTGGTGTGATCTTAATTGCCTTAGCTATTCGCGTTGTTGTGTGAGGTAAGTATGGCGCTATATAACTTTTCATTTGGTTCAAATATGTCATCGAGCAGATTGCTGGCAAGGTTACCTGAAGCAAAGCGGGTAGGCACAGCTACTTTAAAGGGCTATGAGTTGACGTTTGATATGGTAAGTACCGACGGCTCTGCAAAGTGTAGCGTGCGTAAAACAGATCAGGCAGATGCCTTGGTATATGGTGTTGTGTATCAGTTAAACGAAGCTGAAAAGTCGATTCTTGATGATATCGAAGGGCCGCGTTATGACTGTGTAGATATCACTGTTGAACTACTAGATGGCGAGCAACTTGCTGCCCATTGTTATATCGCTAACACCTTGGATGAGTCTTTACTGCCATTCGACTGGTATCTTCAGCATGTTCATCGCGGAGCGCTTGAAGCAGGTGTACCAAATCATTACAGTGAAGCAATACTCGCAAGGCCAAGTTGCGATGATCCAGATAAAACCCGAGCAGCGAAAGAGTTCGCTATTCACAACAATAAAAATCACCAAGGGATATTATGATATTTCGTAAATTAGCCGTTGCAGCGGCGCTGTTATCGAGCTGTTCGTTTTACAGTTATGCCGATATTGATACTAAAAAAATTGAAAAAGTAATCGAAACGTCAATGGCACGTTTTGACGTACCGGGTATGGCTGTAGCGATTGTTGAAAATGACCAGGTCGTGTTAGCAAAAGGTTTTGGTGTATCTCACCTTGATACCGGTAAAAAAGTAAATAAAGACACCTTATTCGGTATCGCGTCAAACACCAAAGCATTTACCGCAGCAGCGTTAGCTAAATTAATTGATGAAGGTAAGCTTAGCTGGGATGACAAAGTAATTGATCATCTTCCTGAGTTTCGTCTGTATGACCCTTACGTAACACGTGAAATGACCATTCGCGATTTATTAAGCCACCGTAGCGGTTTAGGTTTAGGGCAAGGCGATTTAATGATTTGGCCAGATACTGACAAATCGATTGATGAAATTATCGCAGGTCTTAAATACTTAAAACCAGCGAGTAGCTTCCGTAGTAAATACGCCTATAACAACTTAATGTTTGTAACAGCCGGTGAGGTAGTAGCCCGTGTTTCAGGCATGAGCTGGAATGATTACATCGAGAAGAATATTCTTCAGCCACTTGATATGAAAAACTCACGTGCAGGTTTTTCACGCATTCCTAGTAGCAATAAAAACTGGGCGACGGGTCATATTCCAATGGATGGCCAACTACATCCATTTTTTGTGAACTACCTTGAAGATTTTCGTGGCGCTGGTGCGATTGCATCAAGCGTAAGCGATATGAGCCAATGGCTACGCACGCAGCTTGCTCATGGCAAAATGCCAAATGGCCAGCAGTTATTTACAGAAAAGCAGCAGCAACAAATGTGGCACCCGCACATTACGTCAATGGCATCAAAAAGTGCTTATGAAGCTTACCACCAACAATTTAGAGGTTATGGTTTAGGCTGGAGCATTGAAGATTTCCACGGCATTAAAAAGCTAGGCCATGGTGGTGGTATCTTAGGCATGGTGTCTCAAGTGACATTATTACCAGAGAAAAACCTCGGTATTGTTATTTTGAGTAACCAGCAAGCATTCAGCGCGCTTTCTGCGGTGACTTACGAAGTATTAGAAGATGCATTAGATCTTGAAGATAAAGACTGGGTTGAAGACCTTGCTAAAAAGCACTTTGAAGGTAAAAAAGAAGCTTACGCAAACGCAAAACCAGAAACACCTGCTGATTATCAAGCGAAACTACCAAACATCAACTACACAGGCACGCTGCACGATAACTGGTATGGTGATGTGGTAATCGAGGAGTTAAATGAGCAGCTACGTATTGATTTTACACATACAAAGCGTTTGAAAGGTCAGCTGGAGCATTACACCGGCAATACGTTTATTGTGAAGTGGGATGAAAAGTTACTCGAAGCAGATGCTTACATTGAGTTTCAAATGAGCCCTGATAACCGAGTGAGTAGTGCAAAAATGCGCGCTGTCTCAACGGCGGTGACAGACTTTAGTTTTGACTTTAGGAATTTAGATTTACGCGCTAAAAAGTAAACCAAAGTCGCAAAGCCACCATTAGGTGGCTTTGTTATACTGGGGGAAAATAATTCAAGGAGCGTATTATGAGAACGGCAGTTATCTCACATCCATTTTGTCGTAAACATAAAATGATTGAGGATCACCCCGAATGCCCTGCGCGTTTAGATGTGATCACCGACCGCTTGCTAGCAAGTGGTGTTGATATAGCAATTACTCACTTACAAGCTCCTAAAGCCAGCCGCGACGACTTTTTACGTGCTCATGATGAACCTTTGGTAAGCCATGTAGAGCAAACAATTCCAGATGAAGGACTTGCTGAATTAGACGGCGACACTTGGTTGTGCCCAGATTCAATGAAAGCGATTGAACGAGCCGTTGGTGCTGGATTACTCGCCGTTGATGAAATCCTTGCTGATAAGCTGGATGCCGCGTTTTGTTCTGTTAGACCACCTGGGCATCATGCAAACCGCAGCACCTCTGCAGGATTTTGCGTTTTTAATAACCTAGCCATTGCCGTGAAGTACGCGCAAAGCAAAGGTGTAAAACGCATCGCTATTTTGGACTTTGATGTACACCATGGCAACGGCACACAAGATATATTTTTAGATGATGACACTGTGTTGTTTTGCTCTTTGTTTCAACACCCGTTTTACCCAAATACCGCCGTTGAAAATAACGCGACGTTAGTGAACTCACCGCTGCCAATTGCCAGTGATGGTAATGACTTAAAAGCTGTTTACCTTGAGCAGTGGCTACCAAAACTCAATGAATTTAAACCTGAACTATTGTTTATTAGTGCCGGGTTTGATGCTCACCTTGAAGATGACATGGCAAGCCTGAAGTTTGTTGAAGATGATTACGCATGGCTAACCACGCAATTAGCTGAATTTTGTCAGCAGCAAGGTTGCAAAGGGATTATCTCTTATCTTGAAGGGGGCTATGCTTTATCAGCCCTTGGTCGCAGTGCCGTTGCGCACATTAAAGCGCTGGTGGATGCCCCTTAATCTACCAGCATCGCAAAGGCTTGCGGTGGTGTAAGCCGAGTAACCTTACTTAAGCAGCACACTCCTTCTTGTGCTAGATATTCTGTCACTCTATTCGCAAGTTCAACGTCAGTTAACGCTTTCACGCTTTCTCCCTGCAAGTTGACATACTGCCCTGTTGTTAAAAGCAAGATAGTTTCTTGCTGCTCTTCACTCAAACCATATACAAAGCTTTCTATATCGGCTTCATCTTCTACTAATGCTAATTCATGGTCTGAAAAAATAATCTTAGGAAATGATGAGTGCATTTATTGTCCTGTGTCAAAGTTGCCAAGGTTGAAATGATTATAATTGCCAATTCATGTAAGAACTAGGAAAGTCGACTTATGAATCAACCAAGACGACATCAAAAGGTCAGTGATGTCTTTTCGCAAAAGTTGGTATCGTGTCCTGCGCATACGCCTTTGGTCGATGCGGTGAGGTTGATGCATGTTCACAATGTGACGGCGATTTTTATCAAGCATGAGCAATCCGTGGTTGGGATTTGGACGGAAGCTGATTGTTTGAAAATTGACATCAGCAGCCCGCTTTATAAAAACCTAGCCATTCACGAGGTCATGTCTGCGCCTGTTATTACAGTGCCGAATCAATGCTCAGTCAGTGATGCAACCCTGCGTTTTCAACAGCATGGTATTCGTCATTTATTGGTGATGGATAGCGAGAATCAGCCTGCAGGTATGTTGAACTTATCTGATATTGTGCATAACCAAGGTTTGGACCACTACCTACAATTTCGGCCTATTCATGAGCAGTATCGCACTGACTTAGAGATAGTTGATGCGCAAACTCCAATAGAAGAGGTTGTGCAGCTGATGCGTGCAGGCCGCCTTGATAGTGTACTGGTTTATAACCGAGAGCTTGAACTGCACGGTATTATTACTCAGCGTGATATTGTTGAGCTGATCATTCAAACCGAGTGGCTAAATCCTTGTTGGCAATATGCCAGCTATCCGCTCATTGAAATTGATTGTGAAAGCAGTTTATTTGATGCGTATCGCACTATGACAGATCGTAATGTGCGTCATTTGGTGGTCAGAGATGATGAAATTTGCGGGGTGATTTCATTTGCTGATTTGATCACTGAGATCGAGTCAGCTTATTGCTGCGAGCTTGAGCGGGCAATTGAGCAGCGTGATATTGCTTTGCAAAAGTCACAACGTAACTTGTTTTTGGCAAATAAAATTATTGATGCCTCACTCGATGGCATAATGCTAACCCGTAAAGACGGCACGATTATTCAAGTTAACCCTGCTTTTACTAAATTGACCGGCTTTGCTGAGCATGAAGTAATTGGAAAGCGCCCTAATATTTTAAGTTCTACAAAACATAGCCGTTCGTTTTATCAAAAGATGTGGCATGCCATTGAATACGAAGGGGTCTGGCAGGGGGAGATCTGCAATTGCAAAAAAGATGGTGAAGAGTTTGTTGAGTGGCTCACCATTATCCAGATTAAAGATCCTAACTTTGATGAAGTACTTTATGCGGCAATTTTTAGCGACATTACAGAGCGCAAGCGTGCAGAAGAAAAAATTGCCCAGCTCGCCTATTACGATGAACTGACAGGCTTGCCTAATCGGCGCTTATTTCATGACCGACTCTCAATAGCTCTTAGCAGCGCCAAACGAAACCATGATCTATTAGCAGTGATGTTTATTGACTTAGACCGCTTTAAAGAGGTGAACGACAGTTTAGGGCATGACGCTGGCGATAACTTATTACAGCAAGTGGCAGAGCGTATTTTATCAATTCTTCCTGAAGGGGATACCCTTGCACGCTTAGGTGGCGATGAGTTTGTCCTGTTATGTGAAGTAAATCGGGTTGAAACACTGCTCAACTTTGCAGAACAAGTATTACAGCAAGTCAGTATGCCGCTTGCTATTAACGAGCATGTGGTTGCAATTACAGCCTCAATTGGCGCTGCAGTTTTCCCTGATGATGGCGTAGATAGCGCTACGTTGCTCAAGCATGCCGATATTGCTATGTACCGTGCTAAAGAAGTGGGGCGTAATTCATTTCAATTATTCAAACCTGCGATGAATGCACGTTCTTTAGAGCGATTGGCTATGATGAGCCGATTACAAAACGCCATCGAAAGCGATGAGTTTGAGCTTTATTTCCAGCCTAAGCAGCAGTTAAATTCTGGCAAAATTTTAGGGGTAGAGGCGCTCTTACGTTGGCATGAGCCAAATCTTGGGGTGATATCACCCGGTAAATTTATTCCTCTTGCTGAAGAGCTTGGCCTAATTGTGAAACTTGATTTATGGGTCATCGAGCAAGCTTGTAAAGAGTTAGAAAAATGGCATCAACAAGGCATTGAAGCAGGGCGCTTAGCAATTAATATTTCGGCTAATCACTTGCGTCAGGGGCAGTTAGCATCGAATGTTGAGCGCTTACTCGAGCGTTACGATGTAGACCCACACAAGCTTGAAGTAGAGCTTACTGAAAGCTGTTTTATCAGCCACTTTAGTGAGGCTAAGCAAGAGTTACTCGCGCTTAAAAAGTTAGGCGTGCATATAACGTTAGATGACTTTGGCACGGGCTATTCGGCTTTAAGCTACTTAACCAAACTGCCAATTGATACGTTAAAAATTGATGCCAGCTTTATCGCAAAAGTGCCAGATGAATACGGTAATAGTGAAATTGTCACGGCGATTATTAGCCTGGCGAAAAGCTTGAGTATTCATGTTGTCGCGGAAGGGGTAGAGAAGGTAGAGCAGTTAAATTACTTACGTTCACTTAACTGCGATACCATTCAAGGCTATTACTTTTGCCGCCCAATAGCGAAGCAACAATGGTATGACTTTTATCTCAATACCGAAAAAAGAGCCTAAGCTAGGCTAATTTCGTAAGAAGTGAATTTACGAATATTAATGACGCCAGTATCAAAAATTAAGTACTGGCCTTTAATGCCTTTTAAAATACCCGATACTTCTGGTGCTTTATCAAAATTGAAAGAGCTGATCTTGCTTGGGTATTCACTTACTGGGTAGTCTAGCTCGACCACCTCTTCATCGAGCTTTTCAATGGCTGTTGCGCCAAATAGCTCTGCAAGTTCACTCAGCTTAGCATCAATTTGTGGGATCAACTCTGCTGCCGCAGCTTTTAAATCAATCGCTTCAGATTGGCCTTTTAGCATGTTTCGCCAATTGGTTTTATCAGCAATAAACTCGGCTAAAGCAACCTCAACTAAACCCGATTGAAGGCGGGTTTGTACTTTGAAGATAGGTAAAGCTTGCGTCGCACCTTGGTCAATCCAGCGTGTAGGAATTTGAGTATGGCGGGTAATACCTACTTTTAGGCCTGAAGTGTTGGCTAAATATACGTAGTGCGGGATCATGCAGTTTTCTTCACCCCACTGTGGCTCACGACAGGTGCCCTTATCAAAGTGACACGTTTCAGGTTTCATGATACACATGTCACAGCTAGCCAGTTTGCGCATACACACAAAACAGTGGCCTTGAGAGTAGCTTTTCTTGGTTTTCTTACCACAGTTACAGCAAAAAATATTGCCGGTGAAAGTCAGCGTGAGCGGCTTACCAATATAGTCATTTAATGAAACTAGCTCATCACCGATAGGTAATTGATATTCGACAGGAGAGGTCAGTGTCGACTTTAATTTTCTGATCGTACCTTGCATCTTTACATGGCCCCTAAAGATGTTAAAAAAGGGCAGTGTAACACGGCCTATTTAAATTGTGAGGCAATAAAGCTTAGATACTCATTAATCGGCACCGCTTTGCTGTAATAATAGCCTTGCCCTTGATCTGCGCCCATCTTGATCAGCATTTTTTCTGTTTCTTGGTCTTCAATGCCTTCGATGGTGATATTCATATCAAGGTTATGGGCCATATCAATGGCCGTTTTTACCACCACTTGGTTGGTAGTGTTATTCACTAAATCTAGAATAAAGCTCTTATCGACTTTAATCGTACTAAAAGAATAATTTACTAAGTAGTTTAACGACGAGTAACCAGTACCAAAATCATCGAGTACCACCTTGCTACCGAGTTTATTGAGTTCGCTGATAAAGCTGACCATTTCATCATGGTTCTTTATAAGCGCAAACTCAGTTAATTCAAACTTTAACTGATCCGCAGTAATGCCATGTTTTAGAATGGTGTTTTCGACTTTTTCGACCAGCTTAGGGATCGCGAGATTCTTAGCACTTAAATTAACGCTAATGGTATGGTCGCGATAGCCTTGTCGATTAAGCTTTGCAGCGGCTAGGCAAGCCTGATCAATCACCCATAAGCTCAATTCGTTAATTAAACCAGTGCGCTCAGCCAATAAAATGAGTTGCTCAATATCAAGATGTTTACCTGCTGTTGGCCAGCGTAATAATGCCTCTGCACCAGAAATAGCACCGCTGCGTAAACTAATAATGGGTTGTAAGTAAATAGCTAAGGTATTACTTCGCATTGCTTGTTGTAACTCAGCAGCAAGGCTCACATCCATATCAATATGAGCTTTACTAAAGTCTATATTTTGATGTTTTTGCGATAAACCTAAGTAGCCACGTTGCAGCCAAATATCAAAGCCATCATCACTCACCGGTTCAGTAATGCTATAGCGGTAATAAAGCTGAAGGTCTAAGCCTGCCACTTTATATTGCTTAGGTAGCTGCTTGCATATATTGCTAAGTTCTTGATAGATTTCTGCTTTCGATTGAATTTTGGTCGAAATAAAAGCCAGTACACCATTGCCTAAGTCAGCCACTTTTGGACTGTTATCTAACGCTGATTCTAAATTAATAAATTGCCTATTTTTATTAATTTGATGCTCTAGCGATTGGGCAACAGTGATAATTATTTGGCTGCTTTGGCTTGGCTTTAGAATGCTCATAAGGGCATTGAATTGCTCTATTTTCACTAAACAAAGGTTAGCTAGTCTTTGCTCCGAGGTAATCGCCATATAGGCTTGTTTGAGCATTGCTTGGTTGAGTAGCTCAGTTTGTTGCGTATGGGTTGCATGATACAGCGCTTTTTCACGTTGATAACGAACACGGTCTGCCAGCGCCATTGCCATAAGCACAATCTCACAGAGAATGGCGACTAAAAATATGTGCCTAACAGCAAAACTGTAGGGAATAAAGCCCGTTAGTTCTAACGGCTGAATGGCAGCGCCTACAATCAGTGGCACCCACGACATGACGTAAAACTTTGCCCACCGAAAACCACTCACCAACTTTTTGTAAATCATGCAAATACATAAAATGTATAACGGCACCATGATGGCAAAAAAGATTTTCGAGGAATGGTATTCCAACATAAAAAAGCTGAGCAAACCGAGGCTGAACAGCAAGGCTAAAAAGCTGATACTGAGTTTGTATAAGCGGCAATTGTCTTTATGGTAGCGTAAGAACATGGTGCAAAAGGCGACGGTGAAAAATGCAATCGCGTAGTTACTGAAGACCACTTGCTCATTAAAAAAGATTTGCCACGATAACGGCCATAAATAAAAACCAAAGCCTAGCACTGAGCCCATAAGTAGTAGTGCTGAGATGATGTAGCCTATATAAATAAGATAGACGCGGTCACGGATCCCTAAAAATAATACCAAGTTATACAGAGCTGCCATGATCAGCACACCAATGAAGATCCCCCAAATTCCTGATTGCGAACGTAGTAGGTCTTGAAACTCTTTTTCACCATAAATATTAATAGGTGTTTTGCTAATCCCAACCGTATCTATTTTTATAATGAGGGATGTTTGTTCATAGCCCTGCATGGTGAGCATGCTGTGCGGTGTACTGTATTGAAACAAACTAAGGCCAGAGACTTTATCACCTAGCTCGGTTGTATCTATAAGCTGCCCTGTATCATCAACATGATAAACGCTAAGGTAATCAACCATAGGGTTGTCAAAGTGAATCGCCAGCTCCACAGGCTTAGCTTGACGGTTTTCTAAATCAAGCTTTAACCAATAATCTTGCGCTGCTAAATCCCATTCAACATCTTTAAAAGGGCGATGTTTAAGCTTGTCTGGCTCAGCTAAAAACTGCTCGAGTGTTAGCGCTTTACTGCTATCTATTCGATACGCCGTATTACTGTAGATGGGGGCTGTTTTATCTATGGTGTAGCGGGTAGGGCTGGCTAAATGTACAGCTAGGGTAGCAATGATAAAAAACAAAATTGTCAGAATAAGAAATGAAACAAAGTTATATTTCAGTGCTTTATTATTCAAAATTAGTTCTTTATCTAGGTAAATATTCTCATAGTGTAGCATTAAAAAAGCGCAGATAAACTGCGCTTTTTCAGAATTAGACTGGTTTGACCTTAATTCTGTTCGCGAGCAATTGCACGATAGGCGATATCAGTACGATATTCCATGCCTTCCCAGCTGATTTGATCAACTAGTTTATAAGCACGTTGCTGCGCTTCAGTTACAGTGTTGCCAAGTGCCGTAGCACACAGTACACGACCGCCAGCTGTTACTACGTTGTCGCTGTCTTGCTTAGTCCCTGCGTGGAATACTTTCTCACCTTCAGGGTAAGTAACTTGCAAGCCATTGATAGTGTCACCTTTCGGGTAGCTATCTGGGTAGCCTTTAGCTGCTAATACAACACCGACTGCTGCACGTGGGTCGAACTCGATTGCTGTTTTATCTAGTTCTTCACGGTTAGCCGCTTCGATAAGTTCAACAAGGTCAGACTTAAGACGAAGCATCATAGGTTGTGTTTCAGGGTCGCCAAAACGACAGTTGTATTCGATTACTTTTGGCGTACCATCAGCGGTGATCATTAAACCAGCGTATAAGAAACCAGTGTAAGGGTGGCCTTCTTTTGCCATACCTTCAACTGTTGGATTGATCACTTCGTTCATAATACGTTGGTGAATTTCATCAGTCACCACTGGAGCAGGTGAGTATGCACCCATGCCACCAGTGTTTGGACCTTGGTCACCGTTGTAAGCGCGTTTGTGGTCTTGGCTAGTTGCAAATGGCAGTACGTTTTTGCCATCAACCATCACGATGAAAGAAGCTTCTTCACCTTCTAAGAACTCTTCGATAACTACACGGCTTCCCGCTTCACCAAAGCTGTTGCCTGCAAGCATATCGCGGATAGCTTCTTCAGCTTCAAGCTCTGTCATCGCAACGATAACGCCTTTACCTGCTGCTAAGCCGTCAGCTTTAACTACAATTGGCGCACCTTTTTCTTTTAGGTAAGCCAGTGCTGGGTCGATTTGCTCAAACGTTTGGTAATCAGCTGTTGGAATATCGTGACGTGCTAAGAAGTCTTTAGTGAATGACTTAGAGCCTTCTAGCTGTGCAGCACCTGCTGTTGGGCCAAAGATAGCTAGACCGTTTTCACGGAATGTATCAACTACACCTAAAACAAGCGGTACTTCTGGACCAACAATAGTTAACTCAACGTTGTTTTCTTTAGCAAAAGTAACTAAACCTGCTAGGTCTTCAACGTTGATAGCAACGTTTTCAAGTTTTGGCTCTAGTGCAGTACCTGCGTTACCAGGAGCTACGAAAACGGTGTTTACTTTAGTATTTTGTGCAGCCTTAAACGCAAGAGCGTGTTCGCGGCCGCCACTGCCGATGACAAGTACATTCATGGCGTATAATCCTATTTATAGCGGTTTTTTAAACTTCAGCGTCATACGATCACTCTCACCAATCGCTTTATACTTCGCGGCATCTTGCTCGCCTAAACGAAGGCTTGGAGGTAGTGTCCACACCCCTTTAGGATGATCTGCTGTATCAAGTGGGTTTGCATTAATGTCACTGCTTGCCACCAGTTCAAAGCCAGCTTGCTTTGCAATATCAACTACATAGCTTTGCTTCATATAACCTGATGATTTCTGATCTTCATCGCTGCGCGCTTCAGGTAGACGGTGTTCAACCACACCTAAAGTGCCGCCTGGTTTAAGTGCTTTATAAAATGCTTTAAACGCACTTAACGCGCCTTCTTTATCTTTACCCATGTACCAGTTGTGTACATTTCTAAATGTTAAGACAAGATCTGCGCCACCCGCTGGTGCAATATCAAGATGCGTCACTGGCGCAAACTCAGTTAGTTTAACTTCACTGAAGCGTGCGTCATCGCTCATCTTTTTCTTAAAACCAGCTAATGAACGTTGGTAATAACCCACCTCAGAATCAGCAGGGAAATGTGCCGCGTAGTAAACACCATGGCCTTTTACAGCTGGCGCAAGGATTTCGCTGTACCAACCACCGCCCGGCGCAATTTCAACAACGGTCATGTTTGGCTTAAAGCCAAAGAACTCAAGTGTCTCAACTGGATGGCGATATTTATCACGTGCGCTATTTTTAGCATCACGTTCACTTGATTGCACGGCTTGTGTAAGCGCTGATTCATGGCCATGGCTTAGAGCCTGTGCTGATGTCAGTGCAAGGCTGGCAACAAGTAACGTTTTTACGGCAAATTTCATCATCTATTCCTTCATTATATGGGTAATTATTATTAATCAGAATACGTGAATTTGTGGCAAACAAAAAGGGTTAAGCTATTTGCTTAACCCTTTATGTGATTAGTGGCGGAAATGGCGCATACCTGTAAATACCATTGCCATACCAGCTTCGTCAGCTGCAGCGATAACTTCTTCATCGCGCATAGAGCCACCTGGTTGAATAACAGCGGTGATGCCAGCTTCTGCAGCTGCATCAATACCGTCACGGAATGGGAAGAATGCATCCGATGCCATAACTGAACCTTTTACTTCAAGGTTTTCGTCAGCGGCTTTGATACCCGCAATTTTAGCTGAGTAAACACGGCTCATTTGGCCTGCACCTACACCAATCGTCATACCGTCACGTGCATAAACGATTGCGTTAGACTTAACGAATTTAGCTACTTTCCAGCAGAATAATAAATCTTTTAATTCTTGCTCAGTTGGTTGACGCTTAGATACAACTTTAAGGTCGCCTTGCGTTACCATGCCTAGGTCGCGGTCTTGAACTAGAATACCGCCATTAACACGCTTGATGTCGTGACCTGTTGCATTACCAGACCACTCACCACACTCTAATAAACGTACGTTTTGCTTTGCAGATACGATTTGTGCAGCTGCTTCAGATACTTTAGGTGCAATGATAACTTCAACGAATTGACGAGCAACAATTGCTTCAGCTGTGTCTGCATCAAGTTCTTTATTGAATGCGATGATGCCACCAAATGCTGATGTAGGGTCAGTTTTGAATGCACGATCATAAGCTTCAAGAATGTTGTCACCAATTGACACACCACAAGGGTTCGCATGTTTTACGATAACACACGCTGGTACGTCGAATTCTTTTACACACTCTAATGCTGCGTCAGTATCAGCAATGTTATTGTAAGAAAGTGCTTTACCTTGCAGTTGAACTGCCGTCGCAACAGATGCTTCAGTTAAGTCGTTTTCAACATAAAAAGCAGCGTCTTGGTGTGAGTTTTCACCGTAGCGCATATCTTGCTTCTTAGTGAACTGCATGTTGATAGTACGTGGGAACTTAGTCTCTTCAGCTGCTTCCTCTGTGTAGTCAGGAACCATCTTGCCAAAGTAGTTTGCAATCATGCCATCGTACTGAGCTGTGTGCTCGTAAGCAGCAATAGCTAGATCAAAACGTGTTTTATACGTTGTTGAACCGTTGTTGCTTTGCATTTCGCTGATCACACGGTCGTAATCTTTTGCATTAACTACGATAGTTACGTCTTTATGGTTTTTCGCCGCAGCGCGAACCATAGTTGGACCACCGATATCAATGTTTTCAATCGCATCTTCTAGGCTGCAGTCTTCTTTCGCAACAGTGTTTGCGAAGGGGTATAAGTTAACTACAACGATATCGATAGCAGAGATGTTATTCTCGCTCATTACGTCTTCATCTTGACCGCGACGCGCTAGGATGCCGCCGTGAATTTTTGGATGAAGTGTTTTTACGCGACCATCCATGATCTCAGGGTGACCAGTATGGTCAGATACTTCAGTGACTTTGATGCCGTTATCAGCAAGTAATTTGCAAGTACCGCCAGTTGATAAAATATCCACGCCTTGTGCTTCAAGAGCGCGAGCAAATTCAACGATACCGGTTTTATCTGACACACTTAATAGTGCGCGACGAATTGGACGATGTGTATCCATTGTAGTTTTGATTACCTCAATGTTTGAGCTAGCTTAGAAAGGCGGTATTTTAACTGAATCTGCTTTAAAAAACGACGTTTAAAGCGTGAGGATTTTGCATAGTTTTTAACAGCTATAAAAAAAGCACCCTAAGGTGCTTTTTTCAAAACTTTTATATCAGTTCTTTAAAAACTTTTATATCAGTTCATGCCGTATTTTTTAAGCTTCTTACGTAAAGTACCACGGTTGATACCTAGTAAGATTGCAGCACGAGTTTGGTTACCACGCGTGTACGTCATTACTTCTTCAAGTAATGGTGCTTCTAGCTCAGAAAGAACAAGGTCGTATACGTCTTGTACGTCTTGACCATTAAGCTGCTTTAAGTAGTGATGAACAGCTTTTTTCACTGCATCACGCAACGGCTGTGGTTTCTCGTGTGACTGTACATGAGGGTTTGTGATAAATGGAGAAGTCACGTTTTGTTCGAACATCGTTATATGTCTCTTTCTTTCTTAGTTAGCTGCTAGTGTTTTAAAGTATTCTTCTAATGCGTCGACTTGTGCCTGTGGGTTATCTAACGCATTAAATACTCGCCTAAACTGACCGTCACTGTCATGGGTTTGCAAATACCAAGATACATGCTTTCGAGCGATACGCGCTCCCATTGGCTCCCCGTAAAACTGATGAAGATTGTCTAAATGCTCCATCAAAATGCTACGCACCTCTGCAATTTCAGGTGCTGGCAAATGTTCTCCAGTTCGCAAATAGTGGTCTATCTCCCTAAAAATCCAAGGGCGACCTTGGGCGGCTCGACCAATCATAATGGCATCTGCACCCGTATAATCCAAAACCTGCTTTGCTTTTTCTGGTGAAGTAATATCACCATTGGCAACGACAGGGATAGACACTGAACGTTTAATATCCCTAATTGTGGCGTACTCTGCTTCACCTTTATACATACATGCGCGCGTTCGCCCATGTACTGCCAGTGAGGCAATGCCATAACGTTCAGCTATTCTCGCAATCTCGACACCATTACGGTTATCCTGATCCCATCCAGTACGGATTTTTAAAGTGACAGGGACATCAACAGCGTTTACAACGGCATCGAGTATCTCTTGTACTAATTCAGGAAACTGTAATAAGGCAGAGCCTGCGAGTTTCTTATTCACTTTTTTAGCTGGGCACCCCATATTGATATCTATGATCTGTGCACCATTGCTGACATTGAATTGTGCTGCCTGTGCCATAAGCTCAGGATCGGCTCCGGCGATTTGCACCGAACGAATTCCCGATTCACCGCTGTGATCCATACGGTTCATCGATTTTTCAGTTTTCCATACTTTCGGGTTTGACGAGAGCATTTCAGAAACAGCAAGGCCCGCACCTAAGCGACGGCAAAGTTGTCTAAATGGTCTGTCTGTAATGCCTGCCATTGGCGCGACAATTACATTGTTCTCAAGTTGGTATGAACCGATACGCACTGTTATTCAATTGGCCTCTTTTCAAGGGGCGCTAAGTTTACGGTTTTTTTGACAAAAATCAAAGGCTATAAATTGAACAAAAGTGACTTTTTTTTGCCCTTTTCGTATTGACTTTTGATAACAGTTTGACGGGTAGGTTGATTTGTTTGATATTTGAACAGAAATTTTTTTACTCGCAAAAAAGTGCGAAACGATTAACTGTAAAAATAAGGTAAAGCCTGTTAAATATAGGCTTTACCTATTATGTTTGAGTAAATGCTCTAGTGCTGTTTAAGCTTTTTTGACGCCGCTGACACGGGTCCATTCACCTTCAACAGCCACTTCATCAAGTGCTAAAAACGGGGCATAAACATCGGCTACAGACTGAGCTTGTTCTTCTAAAATTCCTGACATAGCAATTTTACCATTCGGTTTTAAAAGACCTAAAATCACTTCATGTAGTTCACGAAGTGGTTGAGCTAAGATGTTTGCAACCACAATATCGGCTGTAAACTCTGGTTGATCTTCAGGTAAATACACTTCAAGTTTATCTGCAACGCCATTACGTTTTGCATTATCGCGGCTTGCTTCAAGGGCTTGAGGATCTATATCGATACCGATCATACGCTCTGCCCCGAGTTTGATCGCCGCAATTCCTAAAATACCTGAGCCACAACCAAAGTCGACCACGGTTTTACCTGTTAAATCTTGGCTTTCTAGCCACTTTAAACAAAGCGCAGTGGTTGCATGGGTACCTGTGCCAAAAGCAAGGCCAGGGTCGAGCAATACATTAACCGCATCAGGGTCGGGAATATCGCGCCAACTTGGACAGATCCATAAGCGATCACCAAATTGAATAGGGTGGAAGTTATCCATCCATTCACGTTCCCAATCTTTATCTTCAAGCTGTTCAATTTTATAAACGAGCTTATCGGCGAGTGTTGCTTCAGCATTTAATGTTGCTACAACGCTGTCCATATCATGGTTTGCGTCATACAGGCCAATCACTGTGGTATCAGCCCATAACTGCACAGTACCAAGCTTTGGCTCATAAATAGGAGTATCTTTGGCATCAACATAAGTGACTGAGGCACTGCCAGTGTCCATGAGTAAGTCGCTGATTAATTCAGCGTTGTCTGCGTTTGCATTGATGCGAATTTGGATCCAAGCCATGAATATCTCTCGAATAGAAAAAAAGGCCGCAACAGCGGCCTTTTAGTTAATAACGCGATACTAAATTACTTAGCATCTAAGAAGCTTTTTAGTAAGTCAGAGCGAGAAGGGTGACGTAATTTACGTAACGCTTTCGCTTCGATTTGACGGATACGCTCACGTGTTACGTCAAATTGTTTACCTACTTCTTCTAATGTATGGTCAGTGTTCATGTCGATACCGAAACGCATACGTAATACTTTAGCTTCACGTGCTGTTAAGCCCGCTAGTACATCGTTTGTTGCGCCACGTAGTGATTCCATGGTTGCTGAATCAATAGGTGAATCGATTGTGGTATCTTCAATGAAGT
This sequence comes from Pseudoalteromonas simplex, assembly GCF_015278155.1. NCBI lineage: Bacteria > Pseudomonadati > Pseudomonadota > Gammaproteobacteria > Alteromonadales > Pseudoalteromonadaceae > Pseudoalteromonas > Pseudoalteromonas simplex. The sequence continues at coordinate 319,674 of NZ_JADILN010000003.1, read as the reverse complement.
CACCTAAGTGCGAATCTTCATCATCACCGATTGGTGTTTCCATTGAAATTGGCTCTTTAGCGATCTTAAGTACCTTACGGATCTTGTCTTCAGGCATTAACATACGCTCAGCTAATTCTTCTGGGCTCGGCTCACGACCCATCTCTTGTAGCATTTGACGAGAGATACGGTTTAACTTGTTGATCGTCTCAATCATGTGCACAGGAATACGAATGGTACGTGCTTGGTCAGCAATCGAACGTGTGATTGCTTGACGGATCCACCATGTTGCATAAGTTGAGAACTTATAACCACGGCGGTATTCGAACTTATCAACCGCTTTCATTAGACCAATATTACCTTCTTGGATAAGGTCTAAGAATTGTAAACCACGGTTGGTGTATTTTTTCGCAATTGAAATTACAAGACGTAAGTTCGCTTCAACCATTTCTTTCTTCGCACGGCGAGCTTTCGCTTCACCAATACTCATACGACGGTTGATGTCTTTAATTCGTTCGATGCTAAGGCCAGTGCTTTCTTCAATCGCACTTAGTTTGCTGATGCAACGAATGATTTCTGGTTTAACTGATTCAAGTGCTACTGAGTATTTCTCGTTTGCAGCAATCTCAAGGTCGATCCAGCTTGTGTCTGTTTCGTTATTTGCAAAGTGCTTGATAAAGTTCTTTTTCGGTAACTTAGCAATTTGTACAGCTTGCTTCATGATGATACGTTCTTGTACACGAACGCGGTCCATCATTTCACGCATGTTGTTAACCATGCGGTCAAACTGTTTTGGCACTAATTTAAATGTTTTAAATAGTTCGCCGATTTCTGCAATAGCTACAAGTGAGTCAGGGTGTGAGCGACCTTTTTCTTCGAACGTTTCGCGTGCTTTGTTATAAAGCTCACGTAAGTTTTCGAAGTGAATACGGGCTTCTTCAGGATCTGGACCTGTGTCGCCATCGTTATCATCATCGTTATCATCATCACTATCTTCGTCATCATCGTCTTCGTCGTCTTCTTCGTCGAGTTGCTCTTCGTTTAACTCAGAACCGATGTGTGTTGCAGAAATTTGTGATTCGTCTTCATTATTAGGATCAAAGAAGCCAGAGATAATATCGCTTAAGCGCATTTCTTCAGCTTCGAATTTGTCCCATTGCTCTAGTAGATAAGTAATTGCTTCTGGGTATTCAGCAACTGAAATCTGTACTTGGTTAATACCTTCCTCAATACGCTTAGCGATTACGATTTCGCCTTCACGCGTAAGAAGTTCAACAGTACCCATTTCACGCATATACATACGTACAGGGTCAGTTGTTCGACCGATCTCTTTTTCTACAGTCGCAAGTGCAGCTGCCGCGGCTTCTGCTGCGTCTTCGTCTGTCGTTGTTTCTTGCATCATTAATTCATCGGCATCAGGTGCGTTTTCACTTACCTTGATACCCATATCATTAATCATGCTAATGATATCTTCTACCTGATCTGAGTCGATAATGTCTTGTGGAAGGTGATCATTAACTTCTGCAAAAGTTAAATAACCTTGCTCTTTACCTTTTTGAATCAGAAGCTTTAATTGTGACTGAGGAGTTGGATCCATAGAGATTTATTCTTCCACTCTGAAAGTTGATACAACAGGCGCCAGCTCGCTTACTAATTAAGCGACACGAAAACTAACTAGACGCAGTGAATAGCACAGTATAACAGCATTATTCAATTCTGACTAGCTGTTGCTGCCTTTTAACGCTTGCGTTAGTAAGTGGCATTCCAGCCTTTCTTCGCTGCTTAAGCCTTGGGTCTTGTCTTTTATTAATAGGGTCTCTAGTCGATAATTTAAACACTGGTCTTCAATAAATTTAAAAGTATTTTTAAAAACCGTCTCTAAACGATCGTCATTTATTTGATGCTGCCAAGTGGCTAATTTCACCAGCGCGTCATATTCAGCGCCATCCCTAAATGACTCTAAAATTTGTGCGGTGGTGATACCTTCACGTTCTAGTGCTAAGTGCTGAATGCGTAAAAATAGCTCAATACCGGCTATTTTCATCTCAGCTAACTCTGGCATATAAGCAATGCTGGTCGCCAAATTTGGGTGTTGCAATAAAATACCAATCGCTTGGCGCATCGGCGTTATTTTAAATTTACGCTCAATCGCATGCTGTTGCTTTGGCGACTTAACGCGAGTATTTAATTGCTCTCTTGTTCGACCAATTAAGCGGCCAAGATGTTCCAAAATATTTTCTTGGTAAAAATCACTAGGGATTTTTTCAATTAGTGGCAGGGCATCACTAAGGAGCTTTGCTTTACCTGCGTCTTGAGTTAGGTCTATCTCTTGGCTGAGCTTATTAAACAGCACCTTAGTAAAATCATCCGCTTCGCTTAACCTAGCTTCAAAAGCGTCTTTACCTTCTTGTTGTACCAGTGAATCAGGGTCTTCACCATCTGGTAAAAACACAAACTTTAACGACTTACCATCACCAAGATAAGGCAGTGCATTTTCTAGTGCACGCCAAGCTGCATCGCGACCTGCACGGTCACCGTCGTAGCAGCAAATCACTTTATCTGTGGTTCTAAATAAAGTGTGCATATGTTCTGCGGTCGTTGCTGTGCCAAGGGCGGCAACGGCATATTCGATGCCTTGCTCAGCTAAAGCAACAACATCCATATAACCTTCAACAATTAAAATATGTTCAAGCTTTTTGTGAGCTTGCTTGGCTTCGTATAAACCATAAAGCTCAAAGCCTTTATGGAAAATACGGGTTTCTGGTGAATTAAGGTATTTAGGACCTTGATCCGCTTGCATAACACGGCCACCAAATGCAATCACCCGACCGCGTTTATCGCGAATAGGAAACATGAGTCGATCACGGAAGAAGTCAAATTGACGACCAGGCGATTTTTCAGAGGCTAGCTTTAGTTCTACAAGCTGCTCTTTTTGTTCTTTATTGCGGCCAAGTTGCTGGCATAGCGCTTCCCATTCACTAGGCGCATAACCAATCATGAATTTTTTCGCTGTTTCACCGCTTAAACCACGACCCTTGATATAATCGATAACCGTTTTCGAGTTGGCATGATGCTTTAATTGATGTTGGTAAAAGCGAGCAGCATGTAACATTAAATCGTAATCAGAGCGCTTTTGTTCTGCAGTGCGTTGCGGGCCTGAGCTTGTGCCTTGTTCGCGAGGTACGTCTAAATTGAGCATACTCGCTAATTCTTCAATGGCGTCAACGAACTCTAATTTGTCGTATTCCATGACAAATGAAATTGCATTGCCATTGGCACCACAACCAAAGCAGTGGTAAAACTGTTTATCTTGAGAAACGGTAAATGAAGGTGATTTTTCGTTATGGAATGGGCAACAGGCTTGATAGTCTTTACCTGCTTTTTTAAGGCCAACTCTCGAATCAATTAACTCAACAATATCTGTGCGAGCGAGTAAATCATCAATAAACTGTCGAGGGATCTTTCCGGCCATAGCTGTTGTATTTTCCTGCGCTATCTATGCGTTGTAAAATAAGATTTGAACACAATTACTGTGTTTATGAAAGACTAAAAGCAAGAAACCGAGCACTAGGCTCGGTTTGCTTGAATCATACATCTGTATGTGGGGGTTAAGCAGTTAATCGTTGCTTAATTAAGCCAGAAATCTTACCTAAATCGGCACGACCTTCAGCTTTGCTTTTGATAACTCCCATTACCTTACCCATGTCTTGCATACCCGCTGCGTTTGTATCAGCTATAGCCGAGTCAATAAGAGCAATGATTTCTTCTTCACTCAATTGTTGAGGTAAGAATTCTTCAAGTGCTTTAATCTCACTGGCTTCAATTTCAGCTAAATCTTCACGACCCGCATCAATGTACTGGGTGTAAGAATCGCGACGTTGCTTAACAAGCTTTACTAAAACAGCGGTAATACCGTCGTCGTCAAGCGTAATTTGCTCGTCAATCTCACGTTGCTTGATTGCAGCAAGTACCATGCGGATAGGCTTAAGACGTTCTTTGTCTTTTGCCTTCATCGCATCTTTTTGCGCATCTTTTAGCGTTAATAAAAGGCTCATTTATACAAGACCAAATACTGATTAGTATAATTTAACGCGACGTGCGTTATCGCGAGAAAGCTTCTTCATGTGACGCTTTACTGCAGCAGCTTTTTTACGCTTACGCTCAGCTGTTGGTTTTTCATAGTGCTCGCGACGACGAACTTCTGAAAGGATACCTGCTTTTTCACATGAACGCTTGAAGCGACGAAGTGCTACGTCAAACGGTTCGTTCTCTCTTACTTTAATTACTGGCATTAAAAATTCACCTACCTAAATAATGAGCGTTGCTCAAGTTGATCGAATAACGACCAAGTGGTTCAAAAATGGTGCGGTATTGTAATCCGAAGCAACACCACATGTAAAGAATAATATTAACAGAAACTAGGTTTGCAAAACAGTGTTAATTTGTCTGGCGTTGATATAGCCGACAAATTACTTGTCCGGCAGTTTTTTCTTTTAAAAGCATCCAGTTATCTGGTGAGCTTAGGTCGCTTAGTTCGCTTTCGACCTCAACATATATAAGTGCTTGGGCAGATAACCAGTTATTTTTTTCGAGTAAAAAACAACTTTTTTCAGCCAAGTTTTGTCGAAATGGCGGGTCAACAAAAATTAGATCAAATTGCTCGTTTTGCGTGTTTTGTTCTAATAATGAAAGGCTATTGCCTTGTTTTACGACGGCATTATCCAATTTAAGCGTGCTAATGTTTTCTTTTAGCTGGCTAGCGGCACTTTTATCTAGTTCGAAAAACACAGCATGATCAGCAAAGCGCGATAAAGCTTCAAACCCTAAGCCGCCAGAACCAGCAAAGCAGTCAAGAACAGCTACGCCTCGGGTATCTTGCATGAGCCAGTTAAATACTGTTTCTTTTATACGGTCTGTGGTTGGACGCAAGCCTTGCACATCTTTTACTGGTAATTTTCTACCACGAAATTGCCCACTAATAATACGAATAAAACCATTTGCTGATTTATTGTTCGCTGCTTTTGCTTGGCGGTTAGCTGTTGATTTTTTTCTCATTTAACTCACTAATCATTGGTAACTGACCCCTAGCTCAGATAATATTGTATGCAATAGCTAGCGTGTCATTTTTCTACTGCGCTAAAAGTGATAGTATTGCGACCTTAGCGATAGATGGTACCTGTTTATGTTTGGCTAAAAAGCTGAACTGTCACCAAACTATTATTCATGTAAGTTTATCAGATTTTTATAAGTGGTTATTAGCAAGTATGGCAAAAAAAAGTAAATTCCTGTCTTGGTTTGGTTTTGGCAAATCAGATAAGCAACAAGCAGAGCAAGCAGCAAAAGAGGCTGATAACCAGAAGCAAATAGAAGAACAACAGCGAATTGAAGCCGAAAAGGCAGAAGCTGAACGTTTAGAGCAAGAACGCATTGCGGCAGAAAAGGCAGAAGTTGAGCGTTTAGAGCAAGAACGCATTGCTGCTGAAAAGGCAGAAGCTGAGCGTTTAGCTCAAGAGCAGCAAGCGGCAGAGCAGCAACGTCAAGAACAACAAGCTCGACTTGCTGAGCAAGAAGCAGCAATGAAATTAGAGCAAGAACGTGCTGCCGCAGAACAGGCGCAGCGTGAAGCAGAGCAAGCTGCTGCAGAAAAGGCGGAAGCGGAGCGCCTAGAGCAAGAGCGTATTTCGGCAGAAAAGGCGGAAGCGGAGCGTTTAGAGCAAGAACGCATTGCAGCAGAAAAGGAAGAAGCTGAACGTATAGAGCAAGAACGTATCGCAGCAGAAAAGGCGGAAGCTGAGCGTTTAGAGCAAGAACGCATTGCAGCAGAAAAGGCAGAGGCGGAGCGTTTAGAACAAGAACGTATCGCGGCAGAAAAGGCAGAAGCGGATCGTTTAGAGCAAGAACGTATCGCAGCAGAAAAGGTGGAAGCTGAGCGTTTAGAACAAGAACGTATTGCTGCAGAAAAGGCAGAGGCGGAGCGCTTAGAGCAAGAGCGTATCGCGGCAGAGAAAGCGGAAGCTGAACGTTTAGAACAAGAGCGCATTGCAGCGGAAAAGGCAGAGGCGGAGCGCTTAGAGCAAGAACGTATCGCTGCAGAAAAGGCAGAAGCGGAACGTTTAGAGCAAGAACGTATCGCAGCAGAAAAGGCGGAAGCGGAACGCTTAGAGCAAGAACGCATTGCTGCAGAAAAAGCAGAAGCGGAACGTTTAGAGCAAGAACGTATCGCAGCAGAAAAGGCGGAAGCGGAGCGTTTAGAGCAAGAGCGTATCGCGGCAGAGAAAGCAGAAGCGGAGCGTTTAGAGCAAGAGAAAGTAGCTCAAGCCGCTGCTGAAAAACCAAAGAAAGAAGGTTTCTTCGCACGCCTTAAAAAAGGTTTATTAAAAACTCGCGTTAATATTGGTTCTGGCTTTGCGTCTATTTTTAGTGGTAAGAAAATTGACGATGAGTTATTTGAAGAACTAGAAACACAATTACTAACAGCCGATTTAGGTGTTGATACAACAATGAAGTTGATTGATAACCTAACCGATGCCGCTGATCGTAAGCAGTTAAAAGATGGCGATGCTTTATATGAGTTAATGAAGCAAGAAATGGCAAGTATGCTTAAAACCGCTGAGCAGCCGCTGGTTGTAAGTGGTGACAAAAAGCCATTTGTTATCTTAATGGTGGGTGTAAATGGGGTAGGTAAAACTACCACGATTGGTAAATTAGCGAAGCAGTTCCAAAACGAAGGTAAGTCAGTGATGCTTGCTGCGGGTGATACATTCCGTGCTGCAGCGGTTGAGCAGCTGCAAGTATGGGGTGAGCGTAATAGCATTCCTGTGATTGCCCAGCATACAGGTGCAGACAGTGCGTCAGTGGTTTTTGATGCATTTCAGGCGGCAAAAGCCCGTAATGTTGATGTGTTAATCGCTGATACAGCAGGTCGCTTGCAAAATAAAGATAACCTAATGCAAGAGCTTGAGAAAATTGCCCGTGTAATGAAGAAAATTGACCCAGATGCGCCGCATGAAGTTATGCTAACTATTGATGCAGGCACAGGTCAAAACGCAATTAGCCAAGTTAAATTATTTAATGAATGTGTTGGTTTAACGGGCATTACTTTATCTAAACTAGATGGTACCGCTAAAGGTGGTGTGATTTTCGCCGTTGCAGATAAATTTAATATCCCAATTCGTTACATTGGTGTTGGTGAAGGTATTGATGATTTACGTACCTTTAATAGTAGTGACTTTATTGATGCACTATTTAGCCAAGACGAGGATGACGCATAATTAACTAAAGGGAGTTTGCTCCCTTTTTCGCTGCAAGATGATTGATAACTAAAATGATAAATTTTCAGCAAGTCAGTAAAACATACCCAGGTGGCCATCGTGCCCTTGAAAAAGTCAGCTTTCATATTAAGCCTGGCGAACTGGCCTTTTTAACTGGGCACAGTGGCGCAGGTAAAAGTACCCTATTGAAGCTTATTAGTTTGATGGAGCGTCCATCGGCAGGGCAGGTGCTTATTAATGGTGTTGATTTAAATGCTGTTAAATCACGTCAGATCCCTTACGTGCGCCGCGATATTGGTATCATCTTTCAGAATCACCGCTTACTAGAACGTTACTCAGTGTTTGATAATGTTGCCTTACCTTTAATTATTGAAGGTACGCACCACAAGCAAATAGCTAAGCGTGTTCATGGTGCGCTTGATAAAGTCGGGTTACTTGATAAAGCGAAGTGTAATCCTGCAACCTTATCAGGTGGTGAGCAGCAGCGTGTGGGTATTGCTCGCGCTATCGTTAATTCACCGCCAATTCTATTAGCTGATGAACCAACCGGTAACTTAGACCCTGAGCTTTCAATGGACATATTACGTTTATTCGAAGACTTTAATAATCATGGCACAACCGTGCTGATTGCAACCCATGATATTGGCTTAATTGCGCGTATGCGTTATCGCAGTCTAACACTGAAAGATGGCCGCATGATTGAGGATCCGTTAGCTGAGGTGGCACTATGAGTTTATTGTTTAAAAGCCGCAACAGCCAAAACGAACGTCAGAAAAAGTCATTTTTAGCAGCGCCTTATTTCTTCTTTATTAATCTTATTCGCCAAGGTGTGCATAGCCTCGGTGAAATGTGGCGAACGCCTTTAGCTTCATTGATGACCATTGCCGTATTAGGATTAAGCTTAACACTGCCAGCGACGCTTTATTTAGTGGTTAAAAATGTCTCGCAAGTGAGCAGTGGTTTTGAAGATGCAGCAGAGATTTCGTTATTCGTAAAAGAAACTATGAGCGAACAGCAAACGCAAACCTTGGTTAAGCGTTTAGCACTCTACCCTGAAGTAGATAAAGTAGAGTTTATATCAAAGGGCGATGCCCTCACTGAATTTAAACAAGTATCAGGATTTGGCCAAGCACTTGAATATTTAGATGCGAACCCGTTACCTGATGTTGTTATCGTAACGCCGACAGCACGATACCGTCAGCCAAATACAGCAAAACAATTACTGCAAAAGCTTGAAGGCGAAAGAGAAGTGGATTTTGGTAAACTCGATATTGCTTGGCTTGAGCGATTAAATGCACTTTTAAGTTTATTAAAAGAAAGCGTGATCACCATTGCTCTACTATTATTAACCTCCGTCACCCTGATCATTGGTAATACTATCCGCTTATCAATCATGGATAAGAAAGATGAAATTCAGGTGATGAAGTTAGTTGGGGCGACAAACACCTTTATTCATGCGCCATTTTTATGGACAGGGATTTGGTACGGTATTATTGGCGGTTTGTTCTCTTTTATTTGTGTTGCATTAATGATGTGGTGGCTTGGTGCTGCTGTAAGTGATGTTGCGGGTGTTTATGAAACCAGCTTTGACTTAATTGGTTTAACACTCACAGAGTTTGGCATTTTAGTCGCTCTTGCAACAGGGTTAGGATTTGTTGGTTCTTACCTATCAGTTAACCGCTATATAAAAGAAATTGAACCCGATAAAGTGTAGCTATCAGCGCTATTATTTTAGCGCTTTTGCTTGTCGTTAATTTGTCATATTAAGCCTTTATGCTGTTTGTTTAGATTTTGAATGGTGGGCTATATATCTTTCAAAATACCTTTAAAAGCTAGAATTCATCGCTTATTCAGCGCCTTAAAGTAAAATAAAATTATCTTAAAAAAACCACTTGATTTGAACTTTAAAAAAGTTTTTAATTGAAGTTAGCACTCTCGCTTAAAGAGTGCTAAGATGGTTTCAAATGTTTATCACTGAGGTGAAAAATGAGTAAAGATTTATACGCAATGGCACTTACTGCAGGTCAACAGAGCGCAAGTATGGACGGCTACCTTCAAGCGGTTAGCACTATTCCTATGCTTGATGCAGAGAAAGAAAAGCAGTTGGCGACACGTCTTCAGGAAGAAGGTGATCTTGAAGCTGCGAAGCAACTCATTATGTCGCATCTACGCTTTGTTGCTCATATTGCGAAAAGCTATTCAGGTTATGGCTTACCGCAAGCTGATTTAATTCAGGAAGGTAACATCGGTCTGATGAAAGCGGTAAAACGTTTCGACCCAAGTGTAGGTGTTCGCTTAGTTTCATTCGCAGTACACTGGATCAAAGCTGAAATTCATGAATACGTACTGAAAAACTGGCGTATCGTGAAAGTTGCAACAACAAAAGCGCAACGTAAATTATTCTTCAACCTGCGTAAAAACAAAAAACGTTTAGGTTGGTTTAACCAAGCTGAGGTTAGCACCGTTGCTAATGAGCTAGGTGTAAGTGAAAAAGAAGTACGTGAGATGGAATCACGTATGAGTGGCCAAGATATGGGCTTTGACTTAACGGGCGACGACAATGACGACGCACCAACAAGCACATACTCGCCAGTACAGTATTTAACAGATGGCAGTGCTGACCTTGCTGATGATATCGAAGAGCAGCAATGGCAAGAACAGTCTCATGCACGTTTATTCAGCGCGTTAAAAACCCTTGATGAACGTTCTCAAGACATCGTAAGTGCACGTTGGTTAGCTGACGATAAAGCAACATTACAAGAGCTTGCTGAGAAATATAACGTTTCAGCAGAACGTGTTCGCCAGCTAGAAAAAACAGCGATGAAAAAACTGCAATCAGCTATGAGCTAATAGCAATCGCTATAGCAAACCATCTTTAGTAGACTATAAAGCCTCGCAAATGCGGGGCTTTTTGTTTTAAAGGACGCGGTATGTCACAGATTGATTATCAACATGTATTAGATGAAATCACAAAAGAAGTTCAACCATTACTGAGCCAAGGTAAGGTTGCTGATTATATTCCTGCGCTTGCAGAAGTTGAGCCAAACCAGTTTGCCATTGCTATCCATACAGTTGATGGGCAAACCTATTGCGCGGGTGATTGTGGTGCGCGTTTTACGATTCAATCTGTTTCGAAAGTAATGACCTTAACCTTAGCACTTCAGCGTTATGGTGATGAGCTTTGGCAGCGAGTCGGTAAAGAGCCATCAGGCACCGCTTTTAACTCACTTACACAGCTTGAGTTTGAACAGGGCATACCACGCAACCCATTTATTAATGCCGGCGCGATTGTCACCTGTGACGCGTTATATAGCCGTTTATCTGCGCCGATGCACTCTATGCTTGAGTCATTTCGTCAGTTATCAGGAAATGCTCAGGTTGTTATTGATAAGAAAGTGGCAAATTCTGAATATGAGTTTCGTCATCGCAACGCCGCGATGGGGCATCTAATGAAGTCATTCGGCAACTTTAATAATGAAGTTGATGATGTGTTATGGGCTTACTTTAACTTCTGTGCCATAGAGCTAAACTGCGTAGAATTAGCAAAAGCTTACAATTACTTAGCAAACCAAGGTAAAGATGCCAATGGCCATGAAGTACTTAGTGCAAGGCAAAATAAGCAGTTAAACTCGTTACTGTTTACCAGTGGTTTATACGATGCAGCTGGGGATTTTGGCTACCGTGTTGGTATGCCGGGTAAGTCAGGGGTATCGGGTACTATTTTAGCTGTGTTACCAAATCAATTTACTGTGGCTGTGTGGGCGCCTAGACTTAACTCGTATGGTAACTCAGTGGCTGGGATAGCGGCTCTTGAGCGTTTATCCCAGAAACTGGATATTTCGATTTTTTAGTGGAGATTATTGATCCCAGTAAACTTGCTCTAAACAATCTTCACGTTCAGGTAAACCACGCGATAAACGTGGCGAGTGCTGAACAAGTACTTCATAACTTGCACGGTTAGCGTATTTACTAATTTGTGCAAGCGATGAGTAGGTCATAGCAGGTTGCTGATGCTTCGCTGAGTTTGCCACATTAAGTTTGTGGTAAACGTTTGCTGATAGGTCATGCAGTACCGCAGCCAGAGCACAATCGCCTGCGCCATTGGTATTTTTAATACTATCTGGGCCGCCCATAAACGGTGCTGTATGGCTGTACGCACGAATAGGGTTTTGGCAGTCGTCTTTACGCATTGCGCGCGAAAATTCATAACGGTTAAAGTCAGCAATCGCGCCTGGTAATAACGGGTATTCTGTTTCACGCTTGAATGAGTCGTCGACGTAACCGGCCATAAACAAGCCTTTTTCGCCAGCTGTACAAATAACTAAATCAGTCCAATCAAGCGCTTTGTCGGCAGCTAGAAGCGGATCTTCAAAGCCGGTAATCGCAAGGCCTTCCTCTTCGTTCATAGCAAGAATATCAACATGCTCTTTTACAAAGTCAGCCCACCAAGTAGGGTCTTGTTCAATCAAGAACTTAGTACCAAGGGTTAAAACCACAGGGACACCTGCATCATTGGCATATTTCACTGCCTGCATGGTGGCTTCTGTCATGGTTTCATCACCTTGAGTACGCATTAGGTATGCGCTGATCACCAGTGCTGATGAATTCTCAATAAGTGCCTGATCGATTGATTCAGGGCGCAGATGATTCATAAGCCCCGCGCTGATTGCGAAGGTACGTTCACCGGTCTCGTCAATTAAAGTAAAACAACGACCAATAGGGCCATCTACAGGCTGAAGGTAGTCAAGGTCAACGCGGCTAGAAGTGTTACATAAAAAACGGTATGCATAGCTGCCGATTTTGATATTTTCACTCATTACCCCTAAAAGTACTGATCGGTCATCAGCTAGGGTAGAGTAATTGTGCATGGTGTTACCTACCGTACCACCGGCAAACTCATAATCGATCATATTGTCGAGTTTTAGTCTGTCGTATAGTGCGTTGGTAATATCGTTATCGATCACTTGCGACATGCCACGGCGCAATTGAAATTCATCTAGGAAAGCTTGATCAACTTTCGCTTCAATATCTACCACAATTTGGTCGATACCCGTAATATAACTACGTTGTAGTCGGTCGGTTGAGTTAAGTTGATTCGTCAGTGGATCTTTGGCTTCCACCGGAAAATAATGTTTATGCCTGCGGCGTCCAGGAAATTTCATTTGCTACCCGTGTTGTAAGCTAAATAAAAAAAGCGCGAGATTATAGCGCAATATGGGTCCATTGAGCCATGAAAAAGCCACTAAATTTTGCGTTAATTTTTAAGTGTAGCAGTATTTAATGCCGACATTTTTCACTAACTAGGTATAATTACTCACAGTTTTACAATATTTGTGTGATATATGAGCGAACAATTTAGCGACCAATATTGGATGGAAAAAGCATTAAACTACGCCAATGAAGCGGCTGCTATTAATGAAATTCCGGTTGGTGCTGTGCTGGTAAAAGACAATCAACTGATCTCCTATGGTTATAACCGCTCAATTATCGATAACGACCCATCCGCTCATGCTGAAATGATGGCAATCCGCGAAGCAGGTAAAGCTCTTAATAACTACCGATTAATCGATTGCACCCTGTATGTAACGTTAGAACCTTGTTCTATGTGCGCAGGTCTGTTGGTGCATAGCCGTATTAAGCGATTGGTATTTGGTGCTAAAGATGCCAAAACGGGATCGGCAGGATCAATTATGAATCTGCTGCAAGAACCTAGGCTTAATCATCAAGTTGAAGTAACCGGTGATGTACTGAGTGAGCAGTGTGGGGCGGTAATTTCAGCGTTTTTTAAGCGTCGTAGAGAAGAGAAAAAGGCGGCAAAGCTGGCTGCTCGCAACGCCTAGTTATACAACCGGCGTTGCAGGAACTTGTGCTTCCATTAACTGCATCGCAAATAAGCGGCGACGCCAAATAACTTTTTTGTGTGTATTACGTAGCATGATACGACGGCGGGTCGCCGTTGAGTAAATAACATTACGCTTGAACTTATGTGTCGTGCGTCTTCTTTTTAACATGAGTGCTCCTTAAGTGAGAGTAAAGCATGGCATGGTCCGTTCCATTTCTACTAAAAGATAATGATCATTTGATGACAAGTAAACAGATTTCGGTGCTTGAGGTTAGTTGTTTTCTAATTCTTGCTGCTCTGAGTCGGTTTGTTGCGTGTTGTCATTTGGCTTTGGTTCGCTCGCTTGCGCTTCAGGTTTAGCTTCTTCAGTGCTTTGCTCTTCTTCGCTTGGGTTAGCAATCGCATCATTTTCATCAAGCCAAACCAGTGCGTCGTAATAGCGACGAATATTATCAACGTATTTTACTGCAACATCGCCACGGGCATAACCATATTTGGTTTTTCGATAGTAACGCTTTTTAATTAAAAGCGGTAAGCGCTTTTTAACATCAGCCCACTTATCGGGGCTTGCACCTTCTTGCTCGGTAATAATGCGTGCGTCGTTGACGTGTCCCCAGCCAACATTGTAAGAGGCTAAGGCAAACCAAGTTCTGTCGGGCTGCGGAATGCGTTCAGGGATCCAAGAAATTACTTTGGCAAGATACTGCGCACCGCCTTTAATATTTTGCTCAGGCTCTAGGCGATTTGTTACGCCGACCTGTTTTGCCGTTGCTTGGGTTAGCATCATAATACCGCGAACACCAGTTGGTGACTTAGCCCTTGGGTTCCACATCGATTCTTGATAACTCAAAGCTGCCAGTAATCGCCAGTCTATGTTACCTGCGTATTGCTCAAACCAAGGTTGATATTTGGGTAAGGTGTCTTTTATGGCTTCGATATAAGCAAGTGTGTTCACATAATTAAACTGGCGAACATGGCCGAAGTATTTTTCTTCTAACACATAAAGCTGGTTGCTTTGTTTTACGTCGCCAAAAAATGGCACCATGAGGGCATATAAAGAGTCATCACCATCTTTTCTTAGTAACCAAGCGATAGGATCATTACGGGTAACCGAAAAGCCGATACTCAAGTTTGGGTGGTAGCGGCGAAACAGCGATAAGGTGTGCGAGTCTGCTAGGGTGTAATCAATTTCACCGTCGATAACAGCTTGCAGAAGCTCTTCTTCATCCATATCTTCTGTTTCGTTCCAGCTAAGTTCTGGATTAAGTTGTTTTAATTGTTGTAGTGCCAACGAGTGACTGCTTTTGGCGAGAACAGTCAGATTGCCGGTTAAATCCGCAAATTCACGGGGTCTATTACGGCCTTGTTTATAAACTAATTTTTGGCTTATTGTGCGATAGGTTGGGCCGAAGCGGTAATGCTCAGCCCGAATCGTATTATAGGTAAGACCTGACGCTATAATATCTAAATCGCCACTTTCTAAGCGTGCGAACATATCGGATAGATTAAAAAAAGGCACCATTTCAAGCTCAACACCAACATAGTCAGCAAATTCTTGGGCGAGCTCATATTCAAAGCCTTGCACACCTTGTGGAGCCTGATAGTAATTACTCGCGCCAGCTAATGTGCCGACTCTAATTTTGTTCTGCGCCTTGATATGAGCAAGTTGCGACGGTTGCTGTTGCATATCGCACGCACATAACATGAGCACTAAACTAAAAATAGCGAGTAACTTTTGCATAAATTATAAATGCCCCTTAAACCATTATCTTAGTGTTATAACAAAACTTCTAAGCCACGTCACTTGGCGAATAGTGTTATAGATCTATTTAAAAATTAATAACTATAACAAGGCAGCTGGTAGATAAGTCATACAGAACAAGAACCTGCAGAGAAATAAAGACGACTAAGCTAGTTAATTGTTGCAACCTTAAAAGCGGTTATGAAGATTATTTAAATAAAAGCGTAATTTTGAGTTAAATCTAGACGTTATTTGCACTATAATATGCGCCTAAAATATCGTTCAATCCCTAACCCCGGATGAAAATACCTATGTTGATCCTTCGTGGTGCACCAGCACTTTCCGATTTTAGAGTTCAGAAAATTTTAGCGCGTTGCCAACAGGCACAACTTCCAGTCACTGACGTCTATGCTGAGTTCATGCATTTTGCTGATCTTACAGCCGAGCTTTCAGCTGATGAGCAAACCAAGCTGGAAAAACTGCTTACTTATGGTCCAACAATTGCCGAGCATACCCCTGCTGGCACGTTAATTCTTGTAACGCCGCGTCCAGGTACTATCTCGCCTTGGGCATCAAAAGCAACTGATATCGCACATAACTGTGGCTTAAGCCAAGTTCACCGTGTTGAGCGTGGTATTGCATACTACGTAGAAGGTAACTTATCAGCTGAGCAAACAGCTGAAGTTGCAGCGTTATTACATGACCGTATGACTGAAGCAACGCACGCGGATATGGCTGATGCAGCTAAATTATTCCGTCACGATGAGCCGCGTCCAATGTCATCAGTTGACATTTTAGGTGGTGGCCGTGAAGCGCTTGCTAAAGCAAACGTTGAGCAAGGTTTTGCGCTTGCAGATGACGAAATTGATTACTTGGTAGAAAACTTCCAAAAGTTAGGGCGTAACCCGAACGACATCGAATTATTCATGTTTGCACAAGCAAACTCTGAGCATTGTCGTCACAAAATCTTTAACGCCGATTGGACAATTGATGGTATCGAACAGCCAAAATCATTGTTCAAAATGATCAAAAACACTTACGAGCAAAACCCTGAAAACGTACTATCTGCATATAAAGATAACGCAGCGGTAATGAAGGGCTCGCTAGCAGGTCGTTTCTTCCCAAATAACGAAGGCGAGTACGCATACCATCAAGAGAACATCGAAATCTTGATGAAAGTTGAAACGCACAACCACCCAACAGCGATTGCGCCATTCTCAGGTGCATCAACAGGTTCTGGTGGTGAAATTCGTGATGAAGGTGCTACAGGCCGTGGTTCTAAGCCTAAAGCAGGTTTAGTTGGTTTCACTGTATCTAACCTACGAATTCCTGGCTACGAGCAGCCATGGGAAACAGACTTTGGTAAGCCTGGTCGTATCGTAAATGCACTTGATATCATGACTGAAGGCCCATTAGGTGGTGCGGCATTCAATAACGAATTTGGTCGTCCTAACTTACTTGGTTACTTCCGTACATACGAAGAGAAAGTATCAAGCCATAATGGTATCGAGGTACGTGGTTACCACAAGCCAATCATGCTTGCAGGTGGTTTAGGTAACATTCGTTCTGAGCATGTTCAAAAAGGCGAAATCCCTGTAGGTGCTAAGCTAATTGCACTAGGTGGTCCGGCAATGAACATCGGCCTAGGTGGTGGTGCTGCGTCTAGTATGACATCAGGACAATCAAACGAAGACTTAGACTTTGCATCGGTACAACGTGAAAACCCAGAAATGGAACGTCGTTGTCAGGAAGTTATTGATAAATGTTGGCAGCTAGGTGATGCAAACCCAATCGCTTTCATCCACGATGTGGGCGCAGGTGGTCTTTCTAACGCATTCCCTGAGCTTGTAGACGACGGTGGTCGTGGTGGTAAATTCCAACTTCGTGACATTCCTAACGATGAGCCGGGTATGGCACCACACGAAATTTGGTGTAACGAATCTCAAGAGCGTTACGTATTAGCAGTTGCGGCAGAAGACTTCGCGCGCTTTGAAGCAATCTGTAAACGTGAACGTGCAGAATACGCTGTTATTGGTGAAGCAACAGAAGAGCGTCACTTAACGGTTGAAGATAGCCACTTCGGTAACAACCCTGTTGATCTTCCGCTTGATGTTTTACTTGGTAAAGCACCAAAAATGCACCGTGAAGTTGAATCGAAAAAAGCGCAATCTCAACCATTAGACGTTGCTAACATTGATGCTGCAGACGCTGCACAGCGTTTATTACGCTTACCAACGATTGCTGAGAAAACATTCTTAATCACCATTGGTGACCGTACGGTAACGGGTTTAGTTGCGCGTGACCAAATGGTAGGTCCTTGGCAGGTGCCAGTAGCAAACTGTGCGGTAACAGCCGCTGCGTTTGATACTTACCACGGTGAAGCAATGTCATTAGGTGAACGTACACCAGCTGCACTTTTAAACTACGGTGCTTCTGCTCGTTTAGCTGTGGCTGAGTCACTAACGAACATCGCGTGTGCGAACATAGGTGGCCTTGAAAATATCAAGCTATCTGCAAACTGGATGGCTGCAGCAGGTCACCCAGGCGAAGATGCGGGTCTTTACGAAGCTGTTAAAGCGGTGGGTGAAGAGCTTTGTCCGGCACTTGGTTTAACTATTCCTGTGGGTAAAGACTCAATGTCGATGAAAACTCAATGGGATGAAAACGGCGAGCAAAAATCGGTTACTGCACCATTATCATTGATCATTACTGCCTTTGGTCGTGTTGAAGATGTTCGTAAAACAGTAACGCCACAGCTACGTACTGATAAAGGTGAGTCATCACTATTATTAGTTGATTTAGGTGCGGGTCAAAACCGTATGGGCGCATCAAGCCTTGCACAGGTTTATAAGCAACTAGGTGATGTAACGCCTGATGTTGATAACCCAGCACTATTAAAAGGCTTCTACGAAGCAATGCAAGCGCTTGTTGCTGATAACAAGCTACTTGCTTACCATGACCGTTCAGATGGTGGTTTATTCACTACGGTTGCTGAAATGGCATTTGCTGGTCACACGGGTGTAACAGTAGACCTTGCTGGCTTAACAGGTTCAGACATCGAAGCGCTTTACAATGAAGAGCTAGGTGCGGTTATCCAAGTGGCAAACGCTGATTTAGACGCAGTGAAAGCCGTTCTTGCAGACCACGGCTTAGCAGCTATCAGCCATGAAATTGGCGCACTAAACGCTGATGACCGTGTGGTATTCACTCGTGGTGATGATGTGGTTCTTAACCACACGCGTACTGAGCTTCGTACTATTTGGGCAGAAACAACTTACCAAATGCAAGCACGTCGAGATAACCCTGAGTGTGCTAAGCAAGAGTTTGACGCTAAGTTTGACGCAAAAGACCCAGGTCTTAACGTAAAACTAAACTTTGACTTAAACGAAGATGTTGCAGCACCTTACATTGCAACTGGTGCGAAGCCGAAAATGGCTATTTTACGTGAGCAAGGTGTTAACTCTCACTTAGAAATGGCGGCGGCATTTAACCGTGCAGGCTTTGCTGCGGTTGACGTGCACATGAGCGACATTCTTGAAGGTCGTTTAACACTTGAGCAATTTAAAGGCTTAGTGGCATGTGGTGGTTTCTCGTACGGTGACGTATTAGGTGCTGGTGAAGGCTGGGCTAAGTCAATCTTATTTAATGAGATGGCGCGTGAGCAGTTCCAAAGCTTCTTCCACCGCGAAGATACATTCAGCTTAGGTGTGTGTAATGGCTGTCAAATGCTTTCAACATTGAAAGAATTGATCCCGGGCACTGAGCACTGGCCACGTTTCGTAACGAATAAGTCAGAGCGTTTTGAAGCTCGCTTTAGCCTTGTAGAAGTGCAAGAAAACCCATCGGTATTCTTTAATGGTATGGCAGGTTCACGTATGCCTATCGCTGTTTCTCACGGTGAAGGTCATGCTGAGTTCGCAAACGGTGATGCAGTTAAAGCAGCGCTTGAATCAGGTACTGTGGCAGTGAAGTTTGTTGATAACTACGGTAACCCAACAACGCAATACCCAGCTAACCCGAATGGCTCGCCAGAAGGTATCACAGGTATTACCTCTACTGATGGCCGTGCAACGGTTATGATGCCGCACCCAGAGCGTGTATTCCGTACTGTTGCTAACTCATGGCACCCAGATGAGTGGACTGAGGATAGCCCATGGATGCGTATGTTCCGCAACGCTCGTAAAAACGTTGGCTAGAACTTAGTTATGTACCTAGATATACAAGCTAGGTTCATACAAACCCTTTAAACTAAAAAGGCTGCACTATCATGTGTGGCCTTTTTGTTTATAATGATCTGAGAAGCGAGAAGCGAGAAGCGAGAAGCGAGAAGCGAGAAGCGAGAAGCAAGGAGAGTTTTTTGAGTTTTAAGCGAGCGTGTGTTGGGTTACTAGGTATCGTGCTAAGCATGGTGCTGTTGGCGTATCTGTTCAGGTTACCACTGACATCGTGGTATTTAACACCTATGCTCAGTAAAAATGGCGCTGAGCTTCACTGCATTGATTGGTCATTAACTCGCAAGCTTGATTTGAATATCGAGAAATTATGCTTAACCTACCAAGGGCAGCAAATTGAGTTAGCTGGCATTATTGCGAATAAGCAACAGATTAGTATTTCTCGAGCCAATCTTATAATTAGCAATCAGAGTAATAATCACCAACCTGACACTTCACAAACTGAATTTAAAAAGCTTGCTTTGGTATTACCCGAGCAAAGACCGCTAATAAGTATTGAGCAGCTTGATGTAGTCTCACCGTTTACCCAAAATCCTGTTAGGTTGGCGATACAAGAAAAACGCCTAAATCATTTTACGATTTCACGGGATCTCAATGCTGACGTTGTAATATCTAATTATGAAGTCAAAGCCAACATCACCTTTGATGAGCAAGTGGCTGAGCGGTTCGTAACATTGCCAACAAGCAGCCATTTTACCACTCAATCACAGATTAAGTTTGATGGAATTACAGTTGCAATTGAAAGCTCAATCAATGCAAGTTATCAGCATGCTGTAGGGGAGTGTGACCTAGGTTTTGCTAGTGAAGGGCAATTGAGTGCTAAGTATCAATTAAATCAACAGCATTTATACGCGGATTTATCAGCTTTACAAAATCAACTTAGTGCAAAGCGAGACTGCTTAAACACCATCGCAGACCAGCAGCATCAATCATTTGTTGAAGCGCAGTTACCGCTTACTTGGCAGTTACACATTGAAAAACCAGTTAGTGTAGAAAGTAAGTTGCTATCAATCCCAACTGTAAAGCTGCAAGCTATAGAAGGGCAAAGTGAGGTGACAGTCAGTAATACATCCCTTTCTTTACAGGATCCGCTGGCATCACTTAATAGTCAAGTTAGCATTGATTTCAATAGTAAAGATATAGATGAGCTTAAGTTCAACGCGCATTTGCATGAAAGCAGCGTTAGCGCTGATTATCAACTGTCGGTGGATTCACTACCTGCATTTTTAGATTTTCAGTCTGATGGCGCCTTGACTGAGGGTTTTGGGGTTGAAGATATTGGGGCTAAAGGAAAGCTAAATATTGAAGGGTTATTTACTAGCCCTACAGCTAAACTGAAAACTAATATAAGTGTTAAAAATGCCCTAATTTCGGGTGCTCAGATAACTGATTTTAGCAGCGCAATTAACGCTGAGTATAATGCCCAGCAGCACCTCGTTGTTAAAGCTAATAGCAAGGTTAAATCATTAACTTATGATGATATGAACGCAGCAAAAATTAGCAATGAGCTTACTCTTAGTACAGATCTCAGTGTGGGGGAGTTATTTGCTGATATTGATGCCAAAACCACGGCCGCTAAATTATCAACAGCAGAGCTTAGCTTAAATAAGTTGTCTGTTGTGTCAAAAGCTCTTCAAAGCCGCGCCTTGCAGGCAACGCATCATGTGTTTGCAGATGGCTTTGAAGCGCTTGTTAGCCATCATATGTCTGAGGTTGCTCACCCATTTGAATTAGTGATACCAGAGCAGGCAGTATCCAAGCTAAACCCGATAATTGCTCAGTTTGAGCCGCTTGCTACAGTCACTGATGGAGTCGTTTCGGGCAATATAAAAGGGGATGTAAACCTTCAACAAGCACAAGGGCGCGTGCAAATAAGTAAATTCACTGCGCTTTATAATGATTATCTAGCGAATGATTTCGCAGTGAATTTGAACGGCACGTTTAATTCAGGGCAGCTTAATATTGTAGCGACTAAATTTACACTCAATGAACTGCGCGCAGGTGCCGTGGTCAAAAATATACAAGGTCAGTTGCAGGTAACAGCTAATCAGCCTTGCGTAGCTAATCTAACTGGTCAGGTTATGGGTGGGGCATTTGTGGTGAATAAGTTCTGCCCACTCAGTGATAGCCAAACCGCGACTGTTAAATTTGAAAATATTGATGCCAGTAAATTGGTCACCCTTGATGCTGAATCAGGAATTAGCTTAAGTGGGCGCTTAGCAGGCACCTTACCCGTTGTAATAAATAAACAGGGCATCGAGGTAAAGCAAGGGCAGCTAGTTAATCAAGGTGATGGTAAATTACTGATCACTAATAATGCGGGTTTTGAAGCTGTAAAAGCGCAGCAACAGGAACTGAGTACCACGCTGAGTTTACTTGAGAATTTAGATATTAAAAAACTACGTAGCAGTGTTAACCTCAAACCGGATGGATGGTTGCATTTAGGTGTTAATTTAGAGGGTTATAATGAAGCGCAGCAGCAAGCAGTGAACTTTAATTATAACCATGAAGAGAATGTATTTACCTTGCTTAGAGCGCTGCGTTTAAGTGATGAAATCACTCAAAAAGTTGAGAAAGAGTATGCAAAAAAAGGAAGCAATGATGGCTAAGTGGTTAGTAATGCTGACGGCGGTAGGCACGCTGAGTGCCTGTACGCACCGTGTTGAGGTGGCAGCAAAAGAGCCGATTACAATCAACTTAAATGTAAAAGTTGACCATGAGATCCGCGTAAAAGTGGATAAAGAACTTGATACCTTATTCAGTGATGACAGCGAATTATTCTAAGGAGCACACATGCGTAAATTACAACTTAAAAAACTAAATGTGATCACCTTGATCAGTGCTGTATGTTTATCTTTCTCTGCTTGGGCTATCAGCCTTGATGATGCAAAGAGCCAAGGCTTAGTGGGTGAAGACAGCTCAGGCTATTTAGGTTTAGTGGTTAATAATAGCGAAGCAAAAGCGGTCGTTGATGAAATTAATGCAAAGCGTAAAGAGCAATATTTAAAACTTGCGAAAAAGAACAACCTTTCGTTAGCACAAGTTGAAGCCCTTGCTGCGGCTAAAACTATCGAAAAAACTAAGCCGGGTCACTACATTGAAGTGAACGGTGAGTGGGTAAAAAAATAATTCACTAAATTTAATAGCTATAAAAAACAAAAAGCCAGCATTGCTGGCTTTTTATCTATTGAACGCCGGTAGGTGTTAGCGCTTATCGATGCAGTTTTGCAGCAGCTGCTGCCAAAAGTCGATGCCTTTGCGTCTTGCTAGTTTAATGTTGTGCTCTGGGATCGATTCGGGTTCATCGTAGCTGTCTAACGCTTCGTTCATGCTGGCTTCACGGATCAAATGCAGTGTTGGGTAAGGTGCACGATTCGTATAGTTTGCAGCGTCGCTGTCATCGCTATCAGCAAACACATAGTCAGGATGAAAGTTGGCTATTTGATACTTACCTTCATAGCCTTGCGCAGCTAAAAGCGCATTGGCTAAATCGACTAAATCTAAGAACTCTTCAAAATCCTTAAAGCCTTGCTCAAACATCAACAAAGTGGTTTCGCGCTCTGCTTGTTGGTCTAACGCGCTACATTGCTCAAGCATATCCATTACTGCATCATCAAGCGTAATAGACTGACTGATTTGATAATGAATGCAATTGCTTTCAACTTCTTTACGGGCAAACGGGCAGAAATTGTATTTTACGATTACGCTTGATACCCATTCGCGCATTTGTATTTCTGGGCGATTTATCGCTTGCTTTGAAGTCACATTATTTCTCTATTCTATTTTACTTTTCTATCTTACTTTTCTAAGTAATGCTCAATTAAATTAACCGTTTTACTGATGGCGCCTTGATTGTTAGCAACGCATTTTTGAGCTTGTTGACCGAGCTTAATCGTCTTTTTTACATCAGTGCTCAAAGCGATAAGTGTGTCAGCAAGGTGATTTTCATCGGTAACGGTTTTAGCTCCCTGAGCACTAATCAGTTCAGGATAAATATGGTCGAAGTTATAGGTATGAGGGCCTGCTAATACGCCAACCGAAAACGCTGCTGACTCTAACGGGTTATGGCCGCCTCGCTCTATTAAACTACCGCCAACATAGCTGATGTTTGCCACACCATATAAGCATTGTAACTCACCTAACGTGTCAGCTAACACAACTTGTTGCTTGTTATAGTCATCTTCACTGCGACGACTAAAGCTAAAATTTGAACTTTTTAAAACTTCAGCGACTTTATCAAATTGCTCTGGGTGACGTGGAGCAATAATCAAAAGAGCGTTGGGTAACGCTTTTAACAGCTTCTTATGAGCAGTTAAAATAAGCTCGTGTTCAATAGGGTGAGTAGAGCCTGCAACCCAGATAAATCGCTCGTTGTTATATTGGTTTTTAAGTGCTGCGACTTTATTTAATTGCTCATCTGTAGGCATGATATCAAATTTAATTGAGCCAAATACGCGTGCCTTTTCAGGCTTTAAACCAAGTTCAATAAAGCGTTTTGCATCATCTTGATTATGGCTGGCCAGATCGCTAATAGAGTGCATGATCACCTTAGTTAAGGGCATTACCTTTTGGTAGCCTTGCTGTGATTTAGCTGAAAGTCGGGCATTTAAAACAAGTACTTTTGTGCCGGTGTTGTTGCTTTGCGCCATCAGGTTTGGCCAAAGCTCAGTTTCTAAAATACACAGTACCTTTGGTTGGATTCGTTTTAAAAATCGATTGGTAGCGAAGAAAAAATCAATCGGTAAATAACAGCAGCTTACCGCATCTTTAAAGTTATTTTTTATCTGTTCGCGACCCGTTGGGGTATTACAGGTTACTAAAATAGTAAGTGCAGGGTTTTTTGATTGAACGGCCTTGATAAGTGGGGTTGCTGCTAACACTTCACCGACAGAGGCACAATGAAAAACAACATCGTGATGAGATAAGTTCGAAAAGCCAAAGCGCTCAGCAAAATGCTCACGGTAACCCTTATTCTTTTTGCCGCGTAAAACATACAGGTAAAAAACAACCAGTGGGCTTAGTAGGTATAAAAGTAAAGAGTATAAAATGCGCGCCATTGCTTAGCCTATATAGGTAAAACGTTATGATAGCGTGGAACCTTCGGGATCTAAATATAAAATGTTAAAAAGGGTTATTAAAGAAAGTTTTAAAGTGTTTACTGTTAGCTAATTTGGTAATATTTCGGTTACTTAATAAATCAACGAAGCAGTTATGAAATTTAAAATGATAAAAGCCTCGGTAATTGGTGCTTTTCTAAGTTGTTCAATGCCTTTATTTGCAGCACCTACCGCCTACTTACCGATTGGCATGGATGCACAGCTTGATCATCAATTAGATACTTTGTTTGCCTTAACCACAGGCGCGCCTATGGTTAAACCTTATCGTTTATCGGAAGTAGAAAGTGCGCTTCTTGAGCTTGAAAAAAAAGAGCCAGGACTAGTCACAGCTATCCGTTATAAAATAAAGCCTTATCAAAGTGATGATGCAGTAACACGTGCAGGTGTTAAATTACAAGTTGATACAGACAACAGTAAAAAAATAGCAAATCAACGCGGACTTAGCTCTGATGAATGGGGACAAGGCTTTTTTGAAGGTATTTGGCGTGCCAATGATTACACGCTAGTACAGGTTGGAGTTGATTACCGAGCGAAGGCAAATAAGTTTGTAAATTACAATTCGTTTATTAGTTTTGCTGGTGAAGATTTACAGTTAAACCTTGGGTATAAAGAACATTGGTTCTCGCCGTTTAAGCATTCTGCACAAATCATTTCAACCAACGCAAAAACAGCCCCGTCAATTTCGATTGGTATGGTAAAGCCTGCTCATAATTGGTGGAATTTTGATTTTGAATTGTATTATTCAGAGTTAGAACATGTTGAGAATGGTATTTTATATCAAGGTGAACTTCATAGTGGTACGCCTAAACTTGCGGGTACTCACTTCAGTATTGAACCTATTAGTGGTTGGAAAATTGGCCTTAACCGAATGATGCAGTTTGGCGGTGGGCCTCGTAAAGTAGATGCTGGAGATGTATTTGACGCTTTTTTTGATCCTGCCGGAAATGATAATGTTGCATTAGTAGGTAGCTCTGATGCGGAGCTGGGCGATCAGTTCGCTTCAATTACAAATGTAATTAACTTTAATTGGGGATTGCCAACAGAGCTTTATTTTGAATACGGTGGTGAAGATACTAAAGAGCACAAAAACTATCAGTTTGGTAATGTCGCTTATAGTTTAGGGGCTTTTTTCCCAAAATTAACAGACTCAATAAGTTTTAGATTTGAACATACCAATATGCACAGCTTTTGGTATAAAAACTATATTTATCCTACTAAGGGTAATACGGTAGATGGATTTGTTGTTGGACATTTTGCTGCAGATCAGCGTTACTTTGGTGACGGCGTACCGTCTGAAGTAAATGTTTTAGAAGTGACTTATTCTGAATCTTTTCAGTCTCTATGGCGTGCTAAAGTTTCAACCATTTCGAATAAAAGTAACTACGAGTATGATATAGGTGGATTTAGTCGAGAATACGATGATGCAATTGAACTTCAACTAAGTAACACGCGTCAATTAAACGAGCATACATTAGAGACAACTCTTACCTATGGTGAAGATGTTTTTGGCGATAACTATACTTGGTTATCTGTAGCCTATTTTTGGTAAGCAAAGCCGTTAATACTTTTTAAGGAATATTTATGTCAAATCTTGATTCTGTAGCGGCAAGCTACCTAGAAAGTTTAAATCGTCATCAAATGTTGTTTGAGACGATGGAAACCTACCACCCTGAAGTAATGAAACTACTAGAAGCTTGTCACAGTGCTTTACAAGCAGGTGGTAAGGTTATTTGGTTTGGTAATGGTGGTAGCGCGGCTGATGCACAGCATTTAGCTGCTGAGTTTGTTGTGCGTTATAAATTGGAGCGCGGTCCGCTGGCTTCTATCGCATTGACAACAGATACCTCAATTTTAACCGCTCACAGTAACGACTATCATTTTGATACTGTATTTGAGCGCCAAGTGCAGGCGTTATGTAAGCCTGAAGATTTGGTGATTGGCTTAACCACATCTGGCACTAGCCCTAACATCAATCTTGCACTGGCAGCGGCAAATGAAATCGGCGCCTTTACTGTGGCATTAACAGGTCGAGATGGTGGTAAGGTAAAAGATATCGCTAAGCTACCTATTATTATTAAAAATGATGAAACCGCGCGTATCCAAGAGGCGCACATGTTTATCGGGCATTGGTTATGCGAAGCCATCGATATGGTTGTAGCGGAGCAAAAGTAATGGATTTAGCGTTACTAAAAAACCTTTCAAAGGCGCGTATTTTAGTCGTTGGTGATGTCATGCTAGATAGATACTGGCATGGCGACTCAGGTCGTATTTCGCCTGAAGCCCCTGTACCTGTTGTAAAAGTCAGTAAGTTTGAAGACAAAGCCGGTGGTGCAGCAAACGTTGCAAAAAATATTGCCCGTTTAGATGGTAAAGTGGGTCTACTAGGCTTAGTTGGTGAAGATGAAAGTGGGCAAATCCTCGAAACAATTTTAAGTTCAGAGAAAATTGATTCGCAATTAGTGAGTGTTTGCGATTTACCGACTATTTCTAAAATGCGAGTAATCAGCCGCCATCAACAAGTTGTGCGTCTTGATCTTGAAGAGACCTTTACTGAGCAACACAGTCAACTGTTATTAAACCGTTTAGAGCTGGTTTTAGATGACTACGATTTTGTGTTGTTTTCTGACTACAACAAAGGCTCTCTGAGCTTAATTCAACAAATGGTTCAGGTTGCAAAGAAAGCAGGTAAAACGGTGCTTATTGATCCTAAATCATCTGATTTAAACTTATACCGTGGTGCCGATTACATAACCCCTAACTTAAACGAATTTAAACTTGCTGGTGGTAAAACTGATTCTGAGCAAAACTTGACTGACAGCGCTCGTAAGCTAATCAGTGAAGCGGGCATCGCTGCGATGCTATTAACGCGCTCAGAGCAGGGGATGTCGTTAATCAGCCAAGCAGAAAAACATGATTTTGCAGCCCAGCAGCTTGAAGTCAGCGATGTAACCGGCGCTGGTGATACTGTAATTGCAACATTAGCAGTGATGCTTGGTGCGGGTATGGCAGCAAAAGATGCAGTTGAAATTGCCAACCTCGCTGCTGGTATTGCGGTGAGTAAACTGGGTGCCGCAACCGTGTCCCCAGAAGAGTTGAGCCGTAAACTTGGTCAATATTTACAGCAAACCGGCGAGCATTATCAAACGCCATTTGAAGATGTGCTTCAGCATATTGAGTTTGCTAAGCAAAATGGTGAAAAAATAGTGTTCACTAATGGTTGTTTTGATATCCTTCACGCAGGCCATGTGCGCTACCTTGCTCAGGCTAAAGCACGAGGTGATAGGCTGGTTGTTGGCTTAAATAATGATGAGTCAATCACTCGCTTAAAAGGCCCAGAAAGACCAATTAATCCATTGGATGAGCGTGCTATGGTATTAAGTGCGCTTGCGTCAGTTGATTGGGTTATTCCATTTGGCAGCATTGAAGAAAATGACACGCCGGCTAAGCTGATTGAGCAAATTAGCCCTGATGTGCTAGTAAAAGGCGGCGATTACACCGTTGACCAAATTGCTGGTGCCGATCATGTTCTACGCCATGGCGGAAAAGTCGAAGTACTTGAGTTTCTTAATGGCTGCTCAACATCAAACGTAATTAGCAAAATTAAGTCTTAAGCAATGCTTGGTAGTCACACACCAGTGACTGCCAATCACTTTGTTGCCAATGCATCACTTCATTACGCCCTTGCTCTTTTGCAAATGAACGGGCAAGGCGCTTAATGTTCTCTGTTTGCCAGCTAGCATGTGGCTGTTTGATTTCACCGCGGTCAAAGTCAATGATAAACACCTTACCTGTATCATCGAACAAGATGTTATTGATGTTTAAATCTGCGTGATAGACGCCATGATTGTGAAATTCGCTGAGAGTGACTGCTATCGCTTTTAGCTCAGACTGGCTAAGTGGACGCGTGATTAAAATATCTAACACGCTTTTGGCGCCTGTTACTGCCTCGGTGATGATATCGCCGCGATAGATTAAGCCGTGGTTGGTCACTTTTGCCGCAATGGGTGTCGGCACATTTAGGCCAAGCTCAAGCAAACGCATCATCAGTGTAAATTCTTTATAGACTCGAGTTTGCTTCAAACCAACATATAGGTACTGATCGCTCAGTAACTTACCAATTAAACCACCACGCCAATAGTGACGAAGAACGCCTGTAAGCTGTTGATGTTTAAAAAACCACGCTGTTGCACGACCTTTTTTGGCACCAACGATTTTATCTTGTTGTTGCCAATAATTGGCATCGAACCACTGTTGCGTGAGCTCGTCTTTATAAGCTGGGTGACACAAAAGGGTGGTGTTTTGCAGATGCTGAGTTTCAAACATAACAACTTCAAGATTAAATAAAATTAGCGCTATCTTACCGTATTTTTAGCTTTTCGCATAAGTGCTTGCATTAGCATCAAGTTAATTTAAGATCGCATATTATTTGCTGTAGCTAAGGGCGCACGTGACTCAATCAACCTCCTATTCAGATATTTGCATTTTAAGGCTTTCGGCTATTGGTGATGTATGTCATGCCGTATCAGCAGTGCAAGCAATTCAAAAGGCACAACCGAAGGCAAAAATTACCTGGGTGATTGGTAAAGTTGAGGCTATGTTACTGGCCGATTTACCAGGTGTTGAGTTTGTTGTGTTCGATAAAAAGCAGGGCAAACAGGCTTATCAGCAACTTAAAGACACGTTCAAGGGGCGTAAATTTGATGTGCTATTACATATGCAAGTCGCACTCAGAGCGAATTTAGCAGCCCGTTGTATTCCTGCAAAGATCAAAGTGGGGTTTGATTGGGCACGCTCAAAAGAGTTGCATAGTTTGTTTATTAATAAGCGTATTGCCCCGCAATCAGAGGCGCATGTATTAGAAGGTTTTAAAGGCTTTGCTCAAGCAATTGGCATCCCTGATTACAAACCTCAATGGCAAATGCCAATTACTGAGCAGCATCAACAAGCAGCCGATGCGCTATTAGGTGAAGAACGTTTAGCCGGGCGTATTTTTGTTATCTCGCCTGCGGCAAGTAAAAAAGAGCGAAATTGGTTACCTGAGCGTTATGCTGCACTTGCTGAACACGCTCATCAACAAGGCTTTTCGGTGGTTATTACTGGCGGCCCAACCCCTTTAGAGATTGAACTTGCCGAGCAAATTATCGCGCAGAGTTCGGCACCTGTGCTTAACTTAGTAGGGAAAACTCAACTAAAAGAACTGCTATGTGTTTTGAAACGTGCTGCGTTAGTGTTAGCGCCTGATACTGGGCCTGCGCATATGGCTGTAACGGTAGGAACACCTGTTATTGGTTTGTATGCCCACTCAAACCCAAAACGCACAGGACCTTATTTGTATCAAGAGTATGTTGTTGAGGTTTATCACCAAAACTTACGTGAACAAACAGGCAAAACAGCGCAACAGCTACCTTGGGGAACACGCGTTAAAGGGGCGGATTTAATGGCGCAAATAAGTGTAGAAAAGGTGATTTCGATGTTTGACCACGTGGTAGATAAAGAGCAATTTTCATGAGCAAAGTTTTATTTTTAGACCGTG
The DNA here is from genome assembly GCF_015278155.1 of Pseudoalteromonas simplex. NCBI lineage: Bacteria > Pseudomonadati > Pseudomonadota > Gammaproteobacteria > Alteromonadales > Pseudoalteromonadaceae > Pseudoalteromonas > Pseudoalteromonas simplex. The sequence continues at coordinate 289,959 of NZ_JADILN010000003.1, read as the reverse complement.
ATGGTGTGGTCAATATTGATCATGGCTATGTATACAAACCAGAAGAGTTTGAATTTGTACCCGGTGTATTCGAGGCGTGCAAAGCCTTCGCCGACGCTGGTTATAAAATTGTGGTAGTAACTAACCAATCGGGGATTGGCCGTGGTTATTATTCAGAGCAAGATTTTTCCAACCTTACTGAGTGGATGAAGGGCGAATTTTTACGCCATGGCGTTACAATTCTTGATGTCTATTTTTGTCCGCATCATCCAAGCAAGGCTGAGCCTGCTTATTTGCAAGAGTGCAACTGTCGCAAGCCTGCTCCGGGTATGCTGTTACAAGCCATCGATGAGCATCAAATCGACCCATCACAAAGTATTATGGTCGGTGATAAGCTTGGCGACCTTATTGCCGCTGAAAGAGCCAATATCGCGACCCGTGTTTTAGTTCGCTCAGGGCAAAGTTATGCTGAGTCAACAGAACAACATGCCGATATTGTTTGTGAATCTTTAGCTGATTTACCCAATTTATATTTGTAATTTATGAGGTAAGACCAGTTTAAGTTCACAAACCCACACCAGTTGAGGGTTTGCGACGAACTGCAAACAGTGCAATTGTTCGTCTAAGCTTTTACAATAGGTGCAAAATTTAAATTCATGCTAATCATTTCTGATTAGGTACAAGAATATGTGGAGATTACAGATGAGAGCATCTGCGTTTTTTAATCAGTTGCAGCAGCAAATTGATGAAGTGAAAGCTGAGGGCTTATACAAAAGCGAACGTGTTATCACGTCGCAGCAACAGGCTCAAATTGAAGTTGCCTCTGGTGATAAGGTTATTAACTTTTGCGCTAATAACTACCTTGGCTTAGCAAATAGCCCAGCGTTAATTAAAGCTGCTCAACAAGGCCTTGATGATCACGGTTTTGGTGTAGCGTCTGTGCGCTTTATTTGTGGTACTCAAGATATCCATAAAACTTTAGAGCAAAAGATCTCTGAGTTCTTAGAAACAGAAGACACCATTCTTTACTCATCATGCTTTGATGCAAACGCAGGTTTATTCGAAACAATTCTAGGTCCAGATGATGCGATTATCTCTGATGCACTAAACCATGCTTCGATCATTGATGGTGTACGACTTTGTAAAGCAAAGCGTTTCCGCTATGCAAATAACGATATGAGTGACCTTGAAAAGCAACTTATTGCTGCTGATGAAGCGGGCGCTAAAACTAAGTTAATCGCTACTGACGGCGTTTTCTCAATGGACGGCGTTATTTGTAACCTTGAAGCGGTTTGTGACCTTGCCGATAAATATGATGCATTAGTGATGGTTGATGACTCTCACGCTGTTGGTTTTGTTGGTGAAAATGGTAAAGGTACGCCGGAGTACTGCGGTGTACTAGACCGTGTTGATATCATCACGGGTACCCTTGGTAAAGCACTTGGTGGCGCATCAGGCGGTTACACATCAGGTAAAAAAGAAATTGTTGAGTGGTTACGCCAGCGCTCTCGTCCTTACCTTTTCTCAAACTCACTTGCACCATCAATTGTTACTGCATCAATTAAAGTACTTGAGATGCTAAGCAATGGCGGCGAGTTACGCGCTAAACTTTGGGATAACGCAAAGTATTTCCGTGAACAAATGGAAGCAGCAGGATTTACCTGTGCAGGTAAAGACCACGCTATTATCCCTGTCATGTTAGGCGATGCTAAAGTTGCCTCAGCCATGGCTGACAAATTACTTGCTGAAGGTATTTACGTAACAGGTTTCTCATTCCCTGTAGTACCTAAAGGTCAAGCACGTATCCGTACGCAAATTTCTGCGGCGCATACAAAAGAGCAATTAGATACCGCTATTGCTGCCTTTACCCGTATTGGTAAAGAAATGGGTGTTATCTAATTTTATTCCCTAAACCGAAGCTTTTGCTTCGGTTTTGTTTAATTGAGTGTAAATCATGAAAGCATTATCTAAATTAAAAGCAGAACCAGGGATCTGGATGACTGATGCGCCAAAACCTGAAGTTGGCCATAACGATCTGCTTATTAAAATCCGCAAAACAGCAATTTGTGGAACAGATGTCCATATTTATAAATGGGATGAGTGGGCACAAAATACAATTCCTACGCCAATGGTTGTTGGTCACGAATATGTAGGTGAAGTGGTCGATATGGGTCAGGAAGTACGTGGTTTCCAAGTTGGCGACCGTGTTTCTGGCGAAGGCCATATTACCTGTGGTCACTGTCGTAACTGTCGCGCTGGTCGTGTGCATTTATGTCGTAATACAACAGGTGTTGGTGTAAACCGTGAAGGTGCATTTGCTGAATACCTTGTGATCCCAGCTTTCAACGCATTTAAAATTCCAGATAACATTCCTGATGAACTAGCATCAATCTTTGACCCATTCGGTAATGCAGTACACACAGCGTTGTCGTTTGACTTAGTCGGTGAAGACGTATTAATCACAGGTGCTGGCCCAATTGGTATCATGGCAGCTGCTGTTGCCAAACACGTGGGTGCACGTCATGTGGTTATCACCGATGTGAACGAATACCGTCTAGATTTAGCGCGTAAAATGGGCGCGACTCGTGCTGTAAACGTAGCAACTGAAAAGCTTGAAGATGTAATGAAAGAGCTTGGCATGACTGAAGGCTTTGATATTGGTCTTGAAATGTCAGGTGTGCCAGTAGCATTTAACAGCATGCTAAACAACATGAATCACGGTGGTAAAATTGCCATGTTAGGTATTCCACCTTCAGATATGGCGGTTGATTGGAACCAGGTTATTTTCAAAGGTCTAATTATTAAAGGTATTTACGGCCGTGAAATGTTTGAAACTTGGTACAAGATGGCGAGTCTAATTCAGTCAGGCCTTGATCTGAAACCAATTATCACTCACCAGTTCTCCGTGGATGACTTCCAAGCAGGCTTTGATACAATGATTTCAGGCCAATCAGGTAAAGTAATCCTCAACTGGGATTAATACCGAGTAATTTGATAAGGCGGCTTTGGCCGCCTTTTTAGTTTAGAGAGTACTATGTCGTATAAACATATTTCAGTGAGCGAAACATTTGCGCTGTTAGATAAAGAAGAGGTTGTGATTGCTGATATTCGCGATCCTAACTCATTTCAAACTGGGCATATCCCAGGCGCGGAGCATTTATCAAATGCTAATATCAGCGAATTTATGATGCATAAAGAGTTTGATCAGCCAATCATCATCGTTTGTTATCATGGTGTGAGCTCTCAAGGTGCTGCAAGCTATTTAGTTGAGCAGGGGTTTGAAGACGTATACAGCATGGATGGTGGCTTTACAGCTTGGCAGGCACAACTTCCGGAGCACATTGAACGATGATTGAGTTGGGTAGCATAAATAATCCTCGCGCCGCACAAGGCTTTATAGATTACATAAAAAGTAAGGGCTTACATGGAGAGTTGCGCTCGCAAGATGGACAAACAGTGATTATTTGTGTTGCTCCAGAGCACTTTCATCAAGCCCAATCTCTTTGGCAGGAGTTTGCGGCTAACCCTCATGACGAAAAATACCAACAAGCTTCATGGCAGGTGGGCAGTACACGATCGCCTCTGTCATATCAAGGCCAATCACTTAATTTAAAAGTCCGTTTTAAGGCATTAAGCTGGCTAAACCGTACAGTTACTCTAGTCTCGATAGCCATATTTGTGGCCTTCTTATTGGGTGGTTTTGAAACTATTTACAGTATGCTGCAGTTTAATCCTGCACAGCCTCTAACTTGGTTTACACCTGCCATTGTGCACTTTAGCGCTGTTCATCTTATTTTTAATCTGATCTGGTGGATGACGCTGGGTAACGATATAGAAAAACGCAGCGGTAAATTAACCTTAGTGGGTTTATTTTTAGTGACGGCATTCATTAGTAACTGGGCACAGTTTTTAGTTGTTGGGCCTAACTTTGGTGGTTTAAGCGGCGTTGTGTATGGCTTACTTGGTTTTTGTTGGATCTACAGCGTAATGAGGCCAACAGAGCCGCCACTAGTAAGTAATAGCATCGTTGGTTTTATGTTGGTTTGGCTTATTCTAGGCTTTGTAGATATGTTGCCTGTGAGTATGGCGAACTGGGCGCATTTAGCGGGGTTATTGGCTGGTATGGCTTATGCTGTGTCAGATAAGCTTCTTTCACGCAAATAATCGCGTAAACAAAAATGGCGGCTAATGCCGCCATCTTACAATTAATGATATAAATACTTAGTAAATAACACTTCTCGGACAATCTCTTGTCCTGTTTCTTGTTTTAGTAGTGCTTTTAGCTTTTCGGTGCAGCGCTTTCTTATTTCTTCGCGGCCGGTAAGCGATTTAATGTTTTCTTCAGGCTCTTTTGAGAGTATTTCAACAATCGCATCACGCAATAGTGGAGTGTGATGTTCTACGATTGCGATATCAGATAGATCATTGAGCATGAGATCCACCGTAATACGAACATAGCCAAGTTTTTTATTACCTTGACCTATGTAGTTAGTGATGATGTCAGGCTCAAAACCAAAGTAGCCAACATTTGATTCAGCGCGAACAGACCAACTTGTTGCAGTAACAAGTAGCATGCTTATCAAGTAAATTGATAACAATGATTTTTTCATAGTTAAGAATATTCCACCCTTTCAATGATTTTTAGTCTATACCCAAATTCACTTAAGATACAGGCTGTTCTGCGTTTTTTAACCCAGCTTGAGATTAAATCATGACTTTTTCGAAACGTGCAGCAGTGATATCATTTGCACGGTTTTTAAAAATAATGAGTCGTTGTGATCACATTCCCAGTTTCATTAGCTGCAAATTGGCAGCCTGCTTCAGCATTTCCAGATTTGACGCAACAACAGCAAAGTTGGTTGCTTGAAGCTGGGTCATTAACAGCTAAGCTTAAAAGTCACTGTCAGGTCTTTTCAGTTGAAGTTTTAAACGAAGCACCTTTTGACTTAACCCGCGAGCAACAAGCATTACTCAATACCTCTTTAAGTCAGGCATTAAATCGCGAAGTGTTACTACTATGCGATGGTAAACCAATGGTTTATGCACAAAGCTGGTTGCCGGCAGATGATACATTAAAAAAGCAGCAGTTACTAAGTATGGGGACAAGGCCGCTGGGCGATGTTATTTTTCAAGACCCAAACTTATCGCGCACTGAAATAGAAGTTGCTGAGTTTTCACAGCAGCACGCTATTCAAGCTTTAACAGCTGAAATAGGCTACTCTTCACAAGCATTGTGGGGAAGGCGCAGTGTATTTAGCTTATCTAATGCTCATTTTCTCGTAGCTGAAGTATTCTTACCTGGAGCGTATATTTACCTATGAAGCTAGCTGCACTTAAGGTCGCACATATACCTTACTATAAACAGTTAATGCGTACCGATAAGCCTATTGGTACCTTGTTGCTATTATGGCCAACTTATTGGGCGTTGTGGCTTGCTGAGCTTGGCACGCCGAGCTTATTCAATTTTGTGGTATTTAGTTTGGGTGTCTTTGTGATGCGCAGTGCTGGGTGTGTAATTAATGACTTTGCCGATCGTAAAATCGATGGCTCAGTTAAGCGCACAGCCCAGCGACCGCTGGCAGCAGGTTTAGTATCAAGTGGTGAAGCTCTGAGCTTATTTGTACTGCTCATTGTGGTGGCGTTTGGTTTAGTGTTAACACTTGGATGGTCAACGATATTATTGTCGTTTGGTGCTTTAGCACTGGCGTTCTGTTATCCATTTATGAAGCGCTACACCCAGCTGCCGCAAGTTGTACTTGGCGCGGCATTCAGTTGGGCTATTCCAATGGCCTATATGGCATCAATTGGCTCAGTACCATTAGAAGCCTGGCTCCTATTTATCGCGAATCTTGTTTGGACTGTGGCTTATGACACCATGTATGCCATGGTTGATAGAGATGATGACTTAAAGATTGGCGTTAAATCGACAGCAATCTTGTTTGCCAGCTATGACAGACATATCATCTTTTTACTCAATGCCTTATTTATTGCGATTCTTGCTTACATAGGTATGAGTCATCAGCTTGGCTTGCCATATTGGCTGGGCTTAGCTGCAGCGGTTGGTTTTTTACTTTATCAACAAACGCTTATTCATAAACGAGAGCGAGAGCCTTGCTTCAAAGCATTTTTGAATAATCACTATGTGGGGTTAGTGATTTTTATCGGTTTAGCAGCATCCTTGCCACTGTCCTTTTAATTATCTTGGTGGGTCGATAATACCGCTGATTGAGGCATTTTTTCTGAACCAACCCGCAATTGAGTAGCGTACATCGTTTGCGGGTAATACTTCATGCATAAAGCGTTCGCTTTCAAACATCACCAATAAGCCCGCTTGAGGTTTAATGACTATTTCAATCTCTTTACTCTTTGGTTTGTAGATCACCAATTCACCGCCAGATTCTGGCGTATTTAAGTAACAAACCGTTGTAAAAATGCGATTAGAACGGCCTTTGAAGGCATCATAGTGCTTTTTATAAAAGTCACCTTGTTGATACTTTGCATAATGGCATTCATAGTCAAATAAGCCTAAATAAAAGCCACGGTTTAACTGTGTCTTTATTGCTTCCATGGTTGCCAGATAAGTAATTTGTGCTTGGCTTGAGCTATCAAACCAAAAGGTTTTATCTTTACGCACAGTTTTATCTATTTGTTGGTCGTTTAATCGGCCAATACCTGCGGTATGAAAATGCGGATTAATGCGATAGCAATCGGCAATTAAATCAGCAATTAAGCTTTCATTAATCGCGTTTTCAACAACAGCATAACCAGTACGTTCAATAGCATCTAAGTATGTGTCGGTAATAAGCGGTGCGGTCATTCATGTGAACAATCAAAAAAAGGTGCGTAAGTGTATATGAAAAATTGTGTGATGCACGCTTTTTATGCAGTAAAAATGAAGAAATAAAAAAGATTGGCTAGCCTGATTAATTACAGGCTAGCAGTAGATTAAATAGCTTCTAACCTTGGCTTGAAAGGGCCGTTTTTTCAATGAGATCGAGTAAGTGGCTAACGTGAGAATTCTCATTGATTTGTTGGTTTGTTTGGATTATTAGCTGGTCGTGTGCGATACCTTTATTAGTTTTTAATAATAGTAACTCCGGATCAGATGACACACTATTAGCATGCTCAATGCTGGCAATCGCGATATGGTTTGATTTTTTCAGACCATCCATAACTTGTTCAATACTGCCTACTTTGATGCTTGATGTCTTATCAAAAGAATCAATTGCATCGTTTAGCATAGATTGCACTTGTTTTGACTGTGAAAAACAGCTGTACATAGGGTAGTCAGCTAAGTCGCGTTTACTAATGTCACTTTTATTTGCAAGCGGGTGATTTTTAGCCACGAAAATGATTAGTTGATCAGGTAAATGTATATCGCTGCCAATGCTGTTCATCGCTTGCGAACATACACTGATATCAATTTCACCTAATTGCAGTTTACGTACTAGTTCACTTTGCTCTTGCAGCTGCATCTCGATTTTCACATGAGGGTACTGCGCTAAAAACTGACCGCAAGAAACAGGCACAACCGTGCTCGCTTTGTTGGTGTAGCCAATAATCAGTTTTTCACTTGCGCAGCCGTTTAATGATTCAAATAAATGCTTCTTGGTTTCTTCAAGATTGTCGAGAGTTTGTTTTGCATACTCTAGGAAAAGCTCACCTTCTTTGGTTAACTTTACTGAGCGAGTAGAGCGAGTAACTAGCTCATAACCAATTTCATCTTCAAGTGTTTGAATACTTCTAGTTAATGCAGAAGTGCTTATTTGAGTTTTCTCTGCAGCTTGGCGGAAATGCCTTAGCACGCCTAATGCTACGAATTGTTCAAGTTGTTCAAATCTCACTTTAATAGTCCCTTGTTATAAGTAAGCCCTACATCCAGGCGGTACAATTTTACATCACGAGAGGCATAGTAAAGTATTGTACCCGTATTGGGAAGTACTTGTTTTACAGAAAAGTTACATCAATCAGGATAACGTTCCTTAATTTCTAAGAAAAGCGCTAAATTTTCAAGTAGCTGATCGACTAAAATTGGATCAAAATGTTTCCCACGTTGCTCTTTTATCAATGAGAGAGCATCATCGAGTGGCCATGCTTTTTTGTAGCATCGGTCACTGCAAAGTGCGTCAAATACATCTGCAATTGCAGTAATTCGACCAACAATATCGATATTATCACCAATTAGTCCTTGCGGATAACCAGTTCCATCCCATTTTTCATGGTGTTGGTAGGAAATTAAGGCCCCACAGTTTAATATTTCGTTTGTTGAGTTTTTTAGTATTTCATAGCCAGTTTCGGCATGAGTTTTCATTATTTCCCATTCTTCATCAGTGAGTTTACCAGGCTTATTTAGAATCTTGTCTGGAATACTAATTTTACCAATATCATGTAATGGTGAAGCCAGTTTAATGATTTCACAGCGGAACGAATCCAAGCCATATAATTTTGCGAGTAACTCACTGTACAAAGCGACACGTTTAACATGTGAGCCAGTTTCCTTTGAGCGCTTTTCGACTGCTTCGCCAAGAATATACGACAACTCTTTTTGTGACTCTTTGACCATTTCTCTAAGCTTTAAGTTGTCATAAGCAAGTGCGATATTATTGGCGTAAAATTCTAGCAGTTGATAGTCTGTATTTTGCAGTTTTGAACCTTTATTGACATACAACATAGTTTCAAGGCCTGCTTTTGTTGGAAAGTAGCCAATGTAATCTGTGCTGTTTTTTAAAGACGATTTTCTTTCATGTGCATCAATAAATAAGTTTTTTACATCCTCAGGAATTTTATTTTTACATGGAGTTGGCTCAACACCTGAAGCGGCAAGTAATTGAAAGTCATTAGCTGGCGATGATTGCAGGTTAACCGCAGCGGCACAATATATTTCTCTGTCACTTATCCCCATTACGTTAGTAACATGGTTTAAAATTGTGGAGGCAAACTCTTGCACACTATCACATTTTAGGAAATTGGCTGAGGCATTGATAATTTGTTCGAGGCCATGTTTATGATGATCAATAATCTGAATATCACGATGTGAACGTAGCGCTGAATAGAGCAAAGTTTTCATTTTTATCGCGGTGAGCTCAGTTTTATTTTTGTAATCATTGATATCGTAATCACGAATGATGGCTTCTTCAGGGGCTTCCCCAGGCTGACCTGTACGCAGTATTAAACGTATATCATGGTTTTCTATTTCATCGCGGATGTATTGAATGAGATCGAGGCCTGCGTGGTTTGTTTCCATTACCACATCAACAAGTGCCACTGAAAATGGAGTTCCTTTACCTAAAAGCTCTCTCGCTTCAGCAGCAGAATAGGCATGATAAAAGCGAAGCGCTTTATTTTCAAAAGTGAACCCAGCTAATACTAGTTTCGTAACTTGATGAATATCTTCTTCATCATCAACAACAAGAATATGCCAGTATTCAGCCTCTTCCGTACCTACATTATTTTCTTCTAAGGATTCTTCAGAAAATAAAAAATCATCCACAAAAGCACCACTTATTGTTGTATCTCATACAATAAGTATAGAGGGTGAATTTTACTCTGCCTTATCTGAAAGAGGTTTTTTTTCGATATTTTTCAATTCAATCTCGATTGCATCGCAAGAAATGTGGATCTCATACAAAGAGGTGAGAAGCGACAAGGCTAAGCACGCGAGGCTGATGCCAAATAAAATGATTCCAGTAGTATTAAATTCTATAAATAATGCAAACATTGATAAGGTACACATTAAAAAAGAGGCAACACCATAAACTTGCATTACGCGAATTAATTTAATGCGTTTTCTTAAATTGGTAATCTGTGCAACAACTAATGGGCGGATACTTTCTCCTTCACGTGCATTGAGCTCTCGAATAAGCTGAGCAAGCACCAAAAAACGGTTGGTGTAAGCAAGTAACAGTAAAGAAATTGCTGGGAATAACAATCCCGGTGTTGTTAAAGTCATGTGGCTACCTTGAAATAAGCATTGCAGCGAAGTTAGTTGCTAGCGTAGTTTAGGATTTAAAGATAGAAAAGTAAAAGGGAAGTGATTTGCAAAACAGTAATTTAAATCAACCTGCGAAGCAGGACCCATTCACTTGGGTAAAAGTGTTTCAGGCTGAAAATGGCTTAGAGGCAAACATTATTAAAGGGCTTTTAAAAAGTAAAGGGATCGAATCGCAACTGCAAGGTGAGCTTTTACAAGGGGCGCTTGGGGAGATCCCATTTGAACAAACAGGGGTCGATATACTTGTTTACGCATTAAAAGAGCGCCAGGCGCAAGAAATATTGCTAAACTACCGGCAATTAAAACAATCGGCTCCTGACTGGGTATGCCCAAAATGTCATGAGCTTAACGGAGCAACATTTGAAATATGTTGGTCTTGTGGGACTGTAAAGAATGACGAAAGCGAATAATTTTCAACGTATTAGAGAATTAAACTATTTGCAAAAAGCGGTATTAGGTGGCGCATTACTTGAGCGTATGCTGCCTAATTACAGTTTATTTAGTGAAGCAACAGGGTTCGGTGATGCCGCGGTTTTTCGTAGCGCATTGAGTGTTTGCTGGGAAAAAATCTTACTGCCAAAAAGTAAAATCAGCCTTGAAAAGCAAATTGAAAAAATTGAACCAAACGTGCCAGAGCTTACTGACTTTGACATGTTTGGCACCTATCCCGCAATCGATACAGCGACAGCTTTGCTTGGCATGCTGCACGGTTTGATAGCCAAAGATGAACAAGAGTTTTTAAATATTAGTAAAATTTCACAGGCTTCAGTGGCTCGTTTCATTGAATATCAACTAACAGTGGATGGTGAAATTGCTGATAACAAAGCTGTTCGTGAACACCCTTTAATGCAGTATGAAATTGATGTGCTTGCAGAGCTTATTGATTTTGTAGAGCAAATGGGCCGAATTACCTCAGAGAACGTAAAAGAGCTTAAGCAACTTGCGGTATCTGACGGTCAAACCAATATTGGTATTGCAATTTAATATTCAGTAATGCGTATTTTCACTGTAAAATACGCATTTGTTTTTTCTTGGCGGAGTAATTGATGCGAATTTTAGGTATTGAATCATCATGTGATGAAACGGGTATTGCCATTTATGATGATGAACAAGGCTTATTAGCACATCAACTGTATAGCCAAGTAAAAGTACATGCTGATTATGGCGGTGTGGTTCCTGAGCTTGCTTCACGCGATCACGTACGTAAAACCTTACCTTTGATTGATGCTGCCTTTGCGCAAGCTGGCTGTGGTCCTGAAGACTTAGATGGCATTGCATACACCGCAGGCCCTGGACTTGTTGGTGCGCTTCTGGTGGGAACCTCAATTGGTCGCTCACTGGCTTATGGTTGGAATATTCCAGCGGTTGCTGTACATCATATGGAAGGTCACCTACTTGCGCCAATGCTTGAAGAGGACAAACCGGAATTTCCGTTTATCGCACTACTGGTGTCTGGCGGCCATACTATGATGGTAAAAGTATCTGGCATTGGTGAATACGAAGTGCTGGGAGAGTCAGTTGATGACGCGGCTGGTGAAGCATTCGATAAAACCGCGAAGTTATTAGGTCTTGATTACCCAGGTGGCCCGCGTTTAGCAAAACTTGCGGAGCAGGGTACGCCTAAGCGTTTTGTATTTCCACGTCCGATGACTGATAAACCAGGCTTAGATTTTAGTTTTAGTGGTTTAAAAACGGCGGCATCGCTTGCTATTCGTGATAGCGATGATGACGAGCAAACCAAAGCTGATATAGCTCATGCATTCCAAACAGCGGTAATTGATACCTTAATCATTAAATGCAAACGTGCATTAAAGCAAACCGGTATCAAACGTTTAGTGATCGCCGGTGGTGTGAGTGCAAACGTGCAATTGCGTGCGCAACTTGAACGAGTAATGCAAGGCATGAAAGGGCGTGTGTATTACCCGCGCACAGAGTTTTGTACAGATAACGGTGCAATGATTGCTTACGCTGGTATGCAGCGCTTAAAGGCAGGGCAGTTTGCTAGCCTTGATATGAAAACTAAGCCGCGCTGGCCTATTGATTCACTCGAAGCGCTTTAATTTACATCACTATTCCTGCTCTGGGGCTTTCTTCTTAGCCCCTACTTTAGGTTCTTCCCCAGCCATCAAGCGAGTAATGTTTGCTCTGTGGCGGAAAATTATCAGTACGGTTAAAAAGGTAACTGGCAGAGTATACAAAGGTTTTATCCACCAAGTATAAATAGGCGCTAATGAAACCGTAACCAGTGCCGCGAGAGATGAGTAACGCGTGATAGCAATAATTAAAAGCCAAGTTGCAATCAACATCCCCCCTAGCGATAAACCAATGGGTAATAACGTGCCAAAAGCGGTCGCGACGGCTTTACCACCTTTAAAGCTAAAAAACAGTGGATACATATGACCCAAACAAGCAGCTACACCAATTAAACCTAACATTAGTGGCTCTATCTTTAAAAAGTAAGCACCCCAAACAGGGATGGTTCCTTTTAAAATATCAAAGACAAGAACTAAAACAGCGGGGACTTTACCACCAAGGCGATAAACATTTGTAGCACCCGGGTTATTCGATCCATGACTGCGTGGGTCTGGTAGTTTAAACAGCCGAGATACAAGGATAGCGGAAGAGACCGAACCTAGTATGTAAGCCAAAACTAACATTAAAACTTCTAACACGCGCTTCCTTATTTTTTAATCTGCACTTTTGGGCTATCATTGGCGGCAAAACCATTTGCCACTCTCGTCGAGTCGGATGTAAGCACCCTATGCAATGCATCTATTCGTTATTGTAGGGGTAATTTTTACATATTAAAACAGTATGACAGCTTATATAGCGCATTATTAAAATTAATAAGCGTTAAGGCTGAGTATTGTTTTTAATATTTATGTCGCTTGGAGTATCAATGGACAAGGTATATATATCACAACTGCACGTAGACACCATCATTGGCGTGTATGATTTTGAAAAAGAAAGTAAACAAAGCCTGTATTTTGATATCGAAATGTTATGTGATATTTCTGCCGCAGCGGCGACAGATGATATAAATTTGGCTCTTGATTATGCCAAAGTGAGTGAGCGAGTGATTGAGCACACAACGGCAAAACCTGTTGAGTTACTAGAAACTTTAGTTGAGCAATTAGCTGCCATTATTTTAGCTGAGTTTGCGACCAGCCAAGTCACTATTCGCGTGAGTAAACCAGCCGCAGTGCCACAAGCGCAAACTGTTGGAGTTGAGATCACCCGGTGTAAGGCAAATTAGAGATGGCGCAAATTTTTATAAGCCTAGGTTCTAATGTCAATAAAGAGCATTATCTTCGACAGGCGCTTATCGCGCTGAAAGCTTACTTTCCTGATTTTATTCATTCATCAGTATACGAAAGTGAAGCGGTGGGGTTTGCAGGTAGTAATTTTTATAATTCAGTTGTTGCAGCAAAAACAGATATGCCATTAGCTGAACTATGTAAATTACTGAAAAAAATTGAACTTGATAATGGCCGCACCCGTGAAGATAAAAAGTTTAGCCCGCGGACATTAGATCTCGATTTATTGTTTTATGATGACATTATCTGTGAAACACCTGCGCAATTACCGCGGGATGAAATAACCAAAAATGCGTTTGTATTACAGCCTCTTGCTGAAATAGCGCCTGATTTTTATCACCCCGTAGCTAAGCTAACTTTGGCTGAGTTATGGAATAATTATAACAACCCCCAACAAAAACTATGGAAGGTGGAGTTTTCTAACCCATGAGTATTATTGAGATAATTGTTTTAGCCCTGATCCAAGGATTGACTGAGTTTTTACCTATTTCGAGCTCAGCGCATTTAATTTTACCCTCACAAGTTTTAGGTTGGCACGATCAAGGCTTAGCATTTGATGTGGCTGTTCACGTTGGAACCTTAGGTGCTGTTGTATTGTACTTTAGAAAAGAAGTGGTCGATATTCTTGGTGCTTGGTTTAAGTCGTTTGGTGCACAAGGTGCAACCGATGATAGTCGTTTAGGCTGGTGGATTATTGTTGCGACTATTCCTGCATTATTAATTGGTTACTTATTCAAAGATTTTGTAGAGAGCTACTCGCGTAATGCATGGGTTATTGCCACCTCAACCATCGTATTTGGTTTGCTACTTTGGTATGCCGATGCTAAAGCAAAGCAAGTTAAAAATATTTACCAAGTAAACTTTTTTAGTGCGCTATTGCTGGGCTTTTCACAAGTGCTTGCTATGGTATTCCCTGGTACATCCCGTTCAGGTATTACTATTACAGTGGGTTTAATGCTGGGCCTAAACAAACAAAGTGCTGCGCGTTTTTCATTTTTAATGTCAATTCCAGTTATTGCTGCAGCAGGTTCATATTATGTATATCAGTTGGCTACTGCAGGTGAGGCGATTGATTGGCATGCAATTTTACTAGGCGCTGGTTTATCATTTGTGTCGGCTTACGCCTGTATTTTCTTTTTCTTAAAAGTGATTGAGCGCATGGGCATGATGCCATTTGTTATCTATCGCTTACTATTAGGTGTTGGTTTGTTTGCATTCTTAATGCTGTAAACAGGCTTTAAACTTAATTCAAAAACACCTCACGTTGAGGTGTTTTTTTATGTTGGCTATTTGGCAAAAGTCTAATGCCGTGTAGTAATGGTAAGTAAAGCTTATATTTGGCATTATAGCGCCTTACTTATCTCTTATTCATTTTGCTCAGGACAGTAGATGCATATTCATATTCTTGGAATTTGTGGCACCTTTATGGGTGGTATTGCCGCAATCGCTAAATCGTTAGGTCACACAGTGACAGGCTCTGATCAAAATGTGTACCCACCGATGAGCACACAATTAGAAGAGCTAGGTATAAAGCTCACTCAAGGATATGACGTTGCCCAACTAGAACCTGCGCCAGATATGGTGGTAATTGGTAATGCTATGAGTAGAGGCAATCCTTGCGTTGAATACGTTCTTGATAAAGGCTTACCTTATACTTCTGGCCCAGAATGGTTAAAGCATAATTTACTGCAAAATTCGTGGGTGTTGGCTGTAGCAGGCACACACGGCAAAACAACCACTGCTAGTATGCTAGCATGGTTACTTGAATACGCTGGAATGACACCGGGCTTTTTGATTGGTGGAATCGTGCAAAACTTTGGTGTCTCTGCTCGTGTTGGCGAAACACCATTTTTTGTTATTGAAGCCGACGAATACGACACGGCGTTTTTCGATAAACGCAGTAAATTTGTACACTACTTACCGCGTACCTTAATTCTGAATAATCTTGAATTTGATCATGCTGATATTTTTGAAGATTTAAACGCGATAAAGAAACAATTTCATCATTTGATGCGTACATTACCCTGTAGTGGCAAAGTAATTTGGCCAAGCCAAGACGAAGCACTACAAGATGTGATTGAACGTGGCCTTTGGAGCGAAAGCGAAACACTGTTAGGTGATTGGGATTACCGCTTACTTAAAGCTGATGGTAGTGAATTTGAAGTGCTACTAGATTCACAAGTACAAGGTGTTGTCAGCTGGCAAGCCATGGGCGAGCACAATGTCAAAAATGCCATAATGGCCATTGCAGCAGCCAGACACGTAGGCATCGCGGTATCAGTCAGTATTGCAGGCTTAGCTGAGTTTATCTCTCCTAAGCGTCGTATGGAGCTGAAAGCCGACATTAACTCAATAAAAGTGTATGACGACTTTGCCCATCATCCAACGGCAATTAAAACGACCTTAGCAGGGCTACGTGCAAAAGTAGGCACTGATAAGATAGTTGCTATTTTAGAGCCTCGTTCAAACACTATGAAAATGGGCGTGCATCAACAAACCTTAATTGATTCACTCGATGCAGCAGATGATGTGTATTTATTTGAGCCAGAAAATTTAAGCTGGTCGCTGAAAGAATATGCAGACAAAGCAGGTATGCATTGCATGAAAAGCACTGAGGAAATCATTACTCAGGTTGTTGGCAACAGTGCGCCGTCACAACATATTTTAATTATGAGTAATGGTGGTTTTGAAGGTATTCATCAGCGTTTAATCACTGCTCTTGAACAAAACTAACCAGTATACGGAGCTTAACTGTATGCAATTTAAAGATAAAATAACGTTAGCTTTTAGTGGTGCCTCTGGGGCTCCTTATGGCTTAAGGTTATTAGAAGTATTACTTGAACAGCAGTTTCAGGTGTATGTATTGATTTCAAGTGCGGCAAGAGTGGTCTTTGATACAGAATCGAATATCAAACTTTCGGGTAATGAAGACAAAGCGACAGAGCAACTGAGTACACTTTTTAATGCCGCTCCTGAGCAACTTAAAGTATTTGGTAAAGACAACTGGTTTAGCCCTGTTGCATCTGGCTCTGCTGCGCCGAAAAAAATGGTGGTATGCCCGTGTAGTGCAGGTTCAGTATCTGCAATTGCGGTCGGGGCATCAGATAACTTACTCGAACGCGCCGCTGACGTGGTCATTAAAGAGCGTGGGCAGCTGATTTTAGTCCCGCGTGAAACGCCATTTAGCGAAATCCACCTTGAAAACATGCTGAAGCTAGCACGACTAGGCGTAACTATTATGCCTGCGGCACCGGGCTTTTATCATCAACCAGAGCAGATTTCCGATTTGGTTGATTTTATGGTGGCGCGAATTTTAGATCATTTAAACATTGAACATACTTTGACGAAACGTTGGGGTTATGGAGAGGGCAAACAGTGAGCGAAAAAACGATCGCATTAAATATTGAAGGCCTAAAAAAGGTTTATAAAAATGGTGTTGAAGCCGTAAAAGGCATTGATTTACAAGTTCAGCAAGGCGACTTCTTTGCCTTACTTGGACCAAACGGGGCAGGTAAATCAACCACTATTGGTGTTATCTCATCGTTAGTGAATAAAAGTGCCGGTCGTGTCCAGGTATTTGGTCACGATATTGATACAGACCTTGAAGCAGCTAAGTCAGAACTTGGCTTAGTGCCGCAAGAATTTAATTTCAGTCAGTTTGAAACACTAAATCAAATTTTGGTGAACCAAGCGGGCTATTACGGTGTACCAAGAAAGCTGGCGCATGAGCGTGCTGAAAAATACTTAAAGCAGCTTGGTTTATTTGAGAAAAAAGATAAACAAGCGCGCACCCTTTCAGGTGGTATGAAGCGTCGTTTAATGATTGCTCGTGCACTGATGCATGAACCTAAATTGCTTATTTTAGATGAACCAACAGCCGGTGTTGATATTGAGCTACGCCGCTCTATGTGGGATTTTCTTCGCGAGATAAATAAGCAAGGTGTGACCATCATCTTGACTACCCATTACCTTGAAGAGGCTGAGCTGTTATGTAAAAACATCGCGATTATCGACAGCGGTGTGATTGTTGAAAACACCACCATTAAAGCGTTACTTGCCAAGCTTGATAAAGAAACCTTTGTACTGGATTTAAAGCAACCTGTGCAGCCAATTAGCATCGACGGTTACAAATACACACTGACTGACGACCACACTTTAGAAGTTGAAGTGGCGAAGTCTCAGGGCTTAAACCAAGTATTTAGTGCCTTGAGCGAGCAAGGTAACACAGTGCTGAGTATGCGAAATAAAGCAAACCGTTTAGAAGAGCTGTTTGTAGGGTTATTAGAACAAGGGCGAGGCGAATAATGTTTAAATATGGAGTAGCGCTAAAAAGTATTTGGATCAAAGAGTGTATTCGCTTTTTACGTATTTGGGTGCAAACCTTAGTTCCGCCGGCAATCACGATGAGCCTGTATTTTGTGATTTTTGGTAATCTGATTGGTTCTCGTATCGGTGATATGGGTGGCTTTACTTATATGGAGTTTATTGTCCCGGGTCTGATTATGATGTCGGTGATCACCAACTCTTACTCGAATGTTGCCTCGAGTTTTTATTCGACTAAATTTCAAAAAAGCATTGAAGAGCTTTTAGTTGCACCAGTGCCAAACTACATCATTGTACTTGGCTACATGGGCGGTGGTATGACACGAGGCATGCTGGTTGGTTTAATTGTTACCTGTGTCTCTTTGCTATTTGTTGATATTCAAATTCATAATATTTTTGTGATTATGGCTACGGTTATTTTAACGTCGGCTGTGTTTGCATTAGGCGGACTTATCAATGCTATTTATGCTAATAGCTTTGATGATATTAGTATTATCCCGACCTTTATTTTAACGCCGCTGACTTATCTAGGTGGGGTGTTTTACTCTATCACCTTGTTGCCAGAATTTTGGCAAGGCGTATCGCAAGTAAACCCAATTATTTATATGGTGAATGCATTTAGATATGGCTTCTTAGGTGTGTCTGATGTCGACTTATCGGTAGCATTTGGTGTACTTGGTTTATTTATTGTGGGGTTATTTACCTTAGCATTAACCCTTATTAAACGTGGTGTGGGGCTTAGACACTAATGACGGATGCAAATTCGAGAAGTATTGTATCGAATCAACCTGGCTTACATGAAAAGCTAGACGAAATTGTTTTAAAGCACTTAAGTGCTGAATTTAAAAAGCCGATTGCAGAGCATACGCAAGCGGCTTTTGATCAGGTAAACGAAAAGGTGCAAGCGTTTGCAGGGCCTATTATTCTTGATTCCTGTTGTGGGGTAGGTGAAAGCACCGCAAACTTAGCAAAGCGCCACCCAGATGCGTTAGTGATTGGCATTGATAAATCATCACATCGTCTAGATAAGCATGATATCGAATACAAGCAAACGGATGCGGGACAGTACATTTTAGTGCAAGCTGATTTAAACGATTTCTGGCGCTTGGCGGTGGCTGCAAACTGGCAGCCAAGCCATCACTATCTGCTGTATCCAAATCCTTGGCCAAAAGCCAAGCACTTGCAAAGACGATGGCATGGCGCTGCTATATTTCCGTTTATCGTTAAATTAGGCGGTCGCTTAGAGCTCAGAAGCAATTGGGATATATACGTAAAAGAGTTTGCTCGCTCATTAGAGCTTGCAGGGCATAAGTGCGATGTTGAGCTGTATGAAAGCGATACTGCAATTACCCCATTCGAACGTAAATATTGGGCCAGTGGTCAACAAAGCCACCGCTTGGTGATCAACCTTTAATGAATATAGGGAGTTGGCGGTGCAAAATGACTCCCTTGCATTAAAGTAACACCTGCACGAGCAAGCGCGTCTGCTATTTGTTCGTTATCAACTTGCTCAGCGATTACATCTAATTTGAGTTGCTGAGCGTATTTCACCAAGTTTTCAATAAACAGATAGTTATCTTTATTAGTATGAATTTGGCTTACCAACCCTTTATCTAATTTCAAGCCATCGATCTCAAGCTTCCTAATGTGAGGCAAGTTTGAAAAGCCTGCGCCAAATTCATTAATAAAAACCTGAGCACCTTTATTCTTTAAAGTGCTAATAAAGGTTTTTATTTCACCAAAGTAAGCAATCGCATCGCGTTCATGGAATTGAAAGATAATATTATGGGGTTGTGGATAACGCCTTAGCTGTAATTCAAAAAACTCGCTCAAGCTTGGGTCAAGGATATCCTGTGCTGTAATGTTGATACTCCAGCGTACATTGGTTTTCCTAAACTGCTCAATACAACGAGTAAATATAGTACGTCTCAAGGGGCCATCCATGCGTGAGCGCTTTAGTACCATCATAAAGTAATCAGGTGCGTGAATACGACCAGTTGAACTTACCATTCTGGCAAGGCATTGATAATGATCTACGGCCTTACTTTGGTTGTTATAAATTGCTTGAAAATAAGGCACTATGCGATTGTTATCGAAGGCTTCTTTGACTTCTTTAGCAAGGAAAACGTTACTTTTAAATTGTTCTTCAACTTGTTTAAAAACATTTTCATAGCGTATTAAACGCTGGTTGTTTAGTTTGGCCTGCTGAAGTGCTATGTGGGCGTTTTCTATCAGTAATAATTTATTACCTGTAGCGACACCTGCGGATAAGCTGACATAAATAAACGGTTCTTTCAGTGCTGGGATCGCATTGTTAAAAGCGTTTATTACTTCGTCGATATTATGCTCATCAGTATGAGTACGTAATAATGCGATTTTATTGGTTGTTAAACGGTAAATACCGCCATCACGAGGTATACGTGATTGAAAGTACCTAAGTATGTTAGCCATTACTTTATCACTCACTTCACTGCCATAAAAACTGCTGATGTCTTCAAGCTCGTTGATGATGATAATCGCCAATTCCATACGGTGTTTGGTCGTTTTCTTTATGTGATATTCAAGGGCAACATGATTAGCAAAGCCAGTGCGTGCGTCTGTTGATAGCGAGCGTTTAAGCTGTAAGAAATATAATCCTGCTATAAGTAATGCAATAAAGAAGAAAAAGCTACTGGTAACCATCGCCCTTGTAACGCTTTGCTGAAGCTGCTGGTTTAAGTCACTTATAGTAATGTCTGCGCCAGTTATATAAGTTTGGCCATTATCATCGACAAAAGTAACAAAGATACTTTTAAAATACCCCCATTGATCCTGCGATATTTCAAAAACGGGTTCGGTCGAATAAAAGGCTTCTTTGTTAAGTTCTGTCGCTTCGGGGTAGGCATCTAAAAACTGTGTGACACGACCAGTGTTTTGATCTTTTTGAGTGTAACTTGAGGCGCTAAAGTAGACTTTGTCATCGCGAAGGACCATTGCATACACATAAGCAAGTTGCATTTGCTTTGCGTACTCTGAAAGGGCAAGACTCTTTTCTTTGTAGGTAGAACTGGAAATAGGTAGACCAGCATTGACTGTATTATGGTAGTCATCACCTAGGATATGCTTGACACTGACCGCGGCATTTAGCAATTTGCTATCGATATTTGCCATGATCTCACTACGTGTGGTTTCATAGGTATAATAGATATAGCCAAATAAACTAATAAAAAAAACGGCGAAACCATATAGCAGCCAGCTAGTTTTTTGCATTCCTTTGGGCATAAACGTTCCCTTTGCGGTTATCGTTTGATTATACTTAAAAAATACTTCTCTGATAGTATAAATTGACCGCAAATTTCATCAATAAATCATTTTTTTGTCATCGAAATTATGCCTTTTTAGCTTTATGCGAGACATTTTCGTGATATTCCAGTAAAGTTAGCCAATTTCGTAGCAACAGTGCCGCAAAAGTGTTCACCAAGATGTCCCATCATCAGGTGCATTTTTAGCTGCTAATTATGGGTATTAGGATGGATCAAAAGCGTTGTGCCGTCGCCTCTAAAGAAAGCTTGATTCGTATTTTTACGGTGCCAGAAGCACCAGACTCGACATTAAGTAAAATCGAATCTGAAATTTCTAGCAACTTAGCTGGGTTCTTAAATGAGAATATAGCTGCAATTGAAAAGCCTTTGCACGAAATTGAAAAAGACTTTCAAACGGCCACTATCCCAGAAGAGCCAACCTTTGTTTCTGATTATGCTCAAGATATTATGGAGCAGTTGGTTGCTCATTCAGTGCACACTGCTGCACCAAGCTTTATTGGTCACATGACCTCAGCGTTACCGCATTTTGTGTTACCGCTTTCTAAATTAATGGTCGGTCTAAACCAAAACCTAGTAAAAATTGAAACTTCAAAGGCATTTACGCCACTTGAAAGACAAGTTTTGGGCATGATGCATCACCTTGCTTATGGTGAAGACGACAGCTTTTATAGCAAATGGATGCACAGTGCGAAAACGTCATTAGGTGCATTCTGTTCAGGTGGCACTGTCGCTAACATTACTGCGCTATGGATTGCCCGCAACCGTTTATTAAAAGCCGATGGTGACTATAAAGGCATTGCTGCACAGGGATTAATCGCGGGAATGCTGCACTATGGTTACAAAGGCTTAGCTGTGCTTGTTTCTGAGCGAGGCCATTACTCATTAGGTAAAACCGTTGATCTACTAGGTATTGGTCGCGATAACATTGTCGCAATTGCAACCGGCGAAAATAATAAAGTCGATGTCGATGCGATGCGTAAAAAGGCTCATGAGCTTGAAGCGGCTGGCATTAAGGTAATGGCACTTGTGGGTGTTGCTGGTACGACTGAAACGGGCAGCATAGATCCACTAAATGAAATGGCTGATTTGAGCGAAGAACTTGGCTGTCATTTTCATGTCGACGCTGCATGGGGTGGTGCAACCTTACTATCTTCAAATTACCGCCACCTATTGAGCGGTATTGAGCGCGCTGATTCAATAACTATTGATGCACACAAACAAATGTATGTACCAATGGGAGCGGGGTTAGTGTTATTTAAAGACCCTGCAGCGACGGATGCTATTGAGCATCATGCGGAATATATTCTTCGTAAAGGCTCAAAAGATTTAGGCAGTCATACCCTTGAGGGCAGCCGCCCAGGTATGGCAATGTTAGTGCATGCTTGCTTACGTGTTATTGGCCGTAAAGGCTACGAGATGCTAATTGATCGCAGTATCGTGAAAGCGCGCACTTTTGCCGATATGATCAAGCAGGATGAAGATTTTGAATTAATCTCTGAGCCTGAACTTTGCCTATTAACCTATCGTTACGTACCAAAAGAAATCCAAGCGAAACTGAAAGAAGCAGACGAAGAAACTAAATTAGATATTTACGCTTCGTTGAATCGCTTTACTGCAAGCATGCAAAAGCGTCAGCGTGAAGCGGGTCGCTCTTTTGTATCGCGTACACGTTTAACACCTGCAAAATATGACCATCAGCCCACCGTGGTTTTTCGTGTTGTATTAGCCAACCCGTTAACCTCTAAAGCAATTCTAAAAGATATTTTAGCGGAGCAAAAAGAGCTGGCGAAAACCGACCCGGTATTTAAAAAATATTTAAGTAAGTATATGGATTAACAAAGGGAGCGTGATGCTCCCTTTTTATTATACCCAAGCCACCTCAAGATGCAGAATTCAGCGTTTCACAGGTGCTTAATATCAAGGCGTTACTTTGCAAGAATGGTAGTCCCTTTTAAGAAGTAACAACGATGAGAGTAAGTGCCTGTGAAGCGCCCGAAGGGTTGGTTTAAAAGCGATTTATACTGCGTTATTGATTTTAACAATAGAACCACTATTACTTGCAATCAATGCCTTGCCTAAATCGCTTTTAATTCCAACTGAAACTCGCATCTTGAGGTGGTTTGGGTATATTAACTAAAGCAGCTTGCTTTAATCATGTTACTGATAATCGCTTGTGATGGTTTAATTTTTTCCATCGCCAAAAACTCATCTGGCTGGTGGGCTTGGTTAATTGAGCCGGGCCCCATGACGATGGTTTCGCAGCCAAGCTGTTGAATAAAAGGGGCTTCTGTACAATAGTTTACAGCGACAGCGGGTTGACCTGAGATTTTTTCGGCCAGCTTTACAAGTGCTGTATCAGTGCTACCACTAAATGCTGGGATAGGTTCATGCATGTCGATAACGCTCACTGCATTTGGGTATTGGGCATTAATCTCTTCTGCAGCAGTTAGCAAAATGGCTTGTAGTTCTTGCACACTTAAACCAGGCAAAGGCCGCATATCAATGTGCATTTCACAGCAGCCACAAATGCGGTTGGCATTGTCGCCACCATGAATATGGCCAAGGTTCAAGGTTGGGTACGGAATTTCAAAGTGCTCGACTGAATATTTATTCTTTAATTCTTCTTTGATGATTAACAGTTTTGTAATCATTTTATGCATGACTTCGATGGCGTTTAAACCACGTTCAGGATCAGAGCTATGGCCTGAGCGACCAATTACTCTAATGGCTGTACTCATATGACCTTTATGAGTAAATACCGGTGTCATATCAGTTGGCTCACCAATGATGCAGCGCGCTGGTTTTAAGTCTGGGTGACGGCAAATTTGTTGCGCACCTGCCATTGTGGTTTCTTCATCGGCTGTGGCTAGGATTAAAAGTGGCTCTGTTTGCTTAGTTTCATCAAGCTCGCTGATAGCCTGTAGTACAAAGGCAAAAAAGCCTTTCATATCAATACTACCTAAGCCATAAAGTTTATTGTCATGCTCGCTGAGTTTAAATGGATCGTAGTTCCAGCGGCTATCATCAAATGGCACAGTATCAGTATGACCTGCAAGCATTAAACCGCCATCTCCTTTACCGCGTTTCGCTAATAAGTTGTAACGACCTTTGCCGTTTTCAAGCTCTGTGATTTCACATGTAAAACCCAGGCTTTCGCACCAGTCTGCGAGCAAGGTAATTACCCCTTTATTGCTCATGCACAAAGAATCTTCAATCGCACTAATTGAAGGGGCAGCAATTAGCTGCTGATACATAGATATAAAAGAGGGTAGCGACATAAAAAAATCCAAAAATAATTATTCAATCTAATTGCATAACAATATAAAAGTATTTATGATGAATATCAATTCACTTTTTGAGCATAAATATTAGTAAAGCTGTACGATGAACACGAAACGACGATAACCTGATTTGATTACTTTAGACAGTGTTTTTATTCGCAATTGAGCGAGTAATTTTAGGCGTATCGATAAACAGATTTAATAGGTAAAAGTAAGCAATGAATGTAGTGATTATTGGCGCAAGTGGTTATAGCGGCGCAGAGCTAGCAAGTTTAGTTGCTAAGCACCCCAAACTGACCCTACAAGCATGTTATGTGTCTGAAGGGAGTTTAGATAAAGGCAAATTATTAAGCGATTTATACCCTGAGCACCTTGGATTGTTAGAGTATCCACTACAACCTCTAACAGCTGAGGCTTTCCAAGATATCGAAAGCAATGCTGACTATGTATGCCTGTGTACTGATCACAAGGTCAGTGTTGATCTTGCTCCGAAATTTTTAGCCATGGGTAAAAAAGTATTCGACCTATCTGGTGGTTTCCGTTTAGCTGGGAATGAGGATTACCTGACTTATTACGGTTTCGCACATGAACACCCTGCGCTTTTAGAGCAAGCAGCGTATGGTTTAGCCGAATGGAATAGCGATGCGATTAGTAAAGCGAGCCTTGTAGCTGTCGCGGGTTGTTACCCAACAGCGGCTCTTAATTCTTTAAAACCACTTAAAGAAGCAGGGCTATTAGCTGATCAAGCCATTATTGTTAATGCGGTGTCAGGTGTTACAGGCGCTGGCAGAAAAGCCAGTGTTAACACGCACTTTTGCGAAGTGTCACTTGCTCCTTATGGCTTGTTTAACCACAGACACACACCTGAGATTGAGCAGCACCTTGGTCACCCTGTGTTATTCACCCCACATTTAGGTAATTTCCCTCGCGGAATCTTAGAAACTATTTATGTGCAATTAAAACCAGGCGTAACAGTAGAGCAAGTGAGCGCGGCGTATCAAGTGTTAGCTAACGAGCCGTTAATTCGTTTACTTGGCAATAAAATTCCAAGCATTAAAGGCGTCGCTAAACAACCATTTGTTGATATTGCATGGCAGCAAAAAGGTGAGCAACTCATCGTTATGTCAGCGATTGATAACCTTCTAAAAGGCGCAGCTGGGCAAGCATTACAGTGTATTAATTTAGCCATGGGTGAACCTCACCACACTGGTTTGGTAGGAGCGCTGTAATGAAAACTTGGATCATTAAAGTCGGTGGTGCTGTGTTAAATAGCGCAGATGCCGCAAAAGCGCTTTTTGATGTTTTAGCCTCTGAACAAGATAACTTTGTTATTGTTCATGGTGGTGGTGCCTTGGTTGATGCTTGGCTTAAAGACGCCGGCTTTGTAACTGCAAAACATCAAGGCTTACGTATCAGCCCAAATGAGCAAATGCCATATATTGTTGGTGCTCTTGCCGGTTGTGCCAATAAACAATTGATGAGCCAAGCAATCAGCGCTGGCCACAAACCGGTTGGTTTAAGCCTTTATGAAGCGGGTGTACTGGTATCTGAAAAACTTAAAGTATTGGCGCAAGTAGGTCAGTGCTCAGGTAGTTGTGACAGCGTGCTACCTAGCATGCTTGAACAAGGTCGTTTACCTCTAGTGAGCTCTATTGGTTTTGGGGAAGATGGCCAATGGTACAACGTCAATGCAGATGAAGCTGCAGCGGCTATCGCTAAAGAGCTTAATGCAGAACTTATTTTTATGACAGATGTAGAGGCTGTGCTTGATGCCAATAAGCAGCCACTACATCAACTTAATACGCAGCAAATCGAAACACTTATCCTTGAAGGAGTTATTCAGGGCGGGATGGAGGTCAAAGTAAAGACCAGCCTTCTTGCTGCCCAACATTTACGACGTGGTGTGTATATCTCAAGCTGGCTGAAGCCAGAGAACTTAGTCGCTTTATTAAAAGGCGAGCATGTAGGAACGAAAATTACACCATAGGTATTTCATGTTAAAAAATTTCTTAAATGGTCTTGAATTAGACCAAAAAGGCGCACTTAAATTACTAAACTTAGCGCAAAAAATTAAAGCAAACCCAACAGACTTCAGCCAAGCATTAGCGGGCAAATCAGTGGTTACCTTGTTTGAAAAGCCAAGTTTACGTACTCGTTTGTCATTCGATATTGGTATTAATAAATTAGGCGGTCACGCGGTTTATTTAGATTCACAAAATGGTGCTATGGGCGCTCGTGAATCAGTTAAAGATTTTGCCCTTAATATCTCAACTTGGGCTGATGGCATTGTTGCTCGCGTGAATGCGCACAAAACACTGACCACACTTGCTGAATATTCATCGGTGCCTGTTGTTAATAGCCTATGTGATTTATATCACCCATGCCAAGCACTTGCTGACTTTTTAACGCTGCAAGAAGTGCATGGCGATGTTAGCAAACTAAAGCTTGCTTACTTAGGTGAAGGTAACAACGTCACACACTCTCTAATGTTATTAGCCGCTACTTTAGGCACTGATTTTGTTGCAGTTTGTCCTAAAGGCAGTTCGCCAGATTCGCAAATTCTCAAGCAAGCAGAGCAAATTGCAGCAATGAATGGCGCGTCTGTTATGGTGAGTGACAGAATTGAGGCGGCAGTTGGCGCAAATGCAGTCTATGCTGATACTTGGGTTTCAATGGGTGATAAAACACCGCTTGAGCAGGTAAAAGCTAAATATATGCCTTATCAGCTTAACCAAGCCCTATTAGAGAAAACCGGTGCGCAGACTGTACTGCATTGTCAGCCAGCGCATCGTGAGTTTGAAATTACCTCTGAGGTAATGGATGGTCCAGCATCAAAAATTATTCAACAAGCAGAGAATCGTATGCACGCGCAAAACGCTCTACTTGTCACATTATTAAATCCAAATTTTGTTTAAGGAACACCAATGAGTTCAATTAAAAAAGTCGTATTAGCCTATTCTGGTGGTCTTGATACATCGGCAATCGTGCCATGGTTAAAAGAAAACTACGGCTGTGAAGTAATCGCGTTTGTTGCTGATGTAGGCCAAGGCGCAGAGGAGCTTGAAGGCGTTGAAGAAAAAGCCATTGCTTCAGGTGCGTCGGAATGCCATATCGTAGACTTAAAAGACGAAATGGTCAGTGATTATATTTACCCAACTTTAAAAACGGGTTCTATTTACGAAGGCACTTATTTACTAGGTACGTCTATGGCGCGTCCAATCATTGCTAAAGCGCAGGTTGAAATTGCCCGTAAAGTAGGTGCTGATGCGCTTTCACATGGTTGTACTGGTAAAGGTAACGATCAGGTGCGTTTTGAGTCATGTTTCGCAGCCCTTGCACCAGATCTAAAAGTGATTGCACCATGGCGTGAGTGGGACTTATCAAGCCGTGAATCATTACTTGATTACTTAGCTGAGCGTAATATTCCGTGTTCTGCGTCAGCTACGAAAATTTATAGCCGTGATGCGAATGCTTGGCATATTTCTCACGAAGGTGGTGAGCTTGAAGATCCATGGTGCCAACCAAGTGATCAAGTATGGACATGGACTAACTCGCCAGAGCAAGCACCTAATGAAGCAGAATATGTAACATTAAACGTTGTTGAAGGTGAAGTGGTTGCTGTTAACGGTGAGTCATTAAAACCATATGACTGCTTAGTTAAATTAAATGACATTGCTGCGCCGCATGGTGTGGGTCGTGTTGATATCGTAGAAAACCGTTTAGTGGGTATGAAGTCGCGTGGCTGTTATGAAACACCTGGAGGCACTGTGATCATGGCTGCTCTTCAAGCGATTGACGAGTTAGTGCTAGATAAATCAAGCCGTAAATGGAAAGAAGTGCTTGGTGGTGAGTTCTCTCATTTAGTCTATGATGGTCGTTGGTTTACGCCATTAAAAGACTCGATTCTTGCAGGTGCTGAATCACTGTCTAAGTTAGCAACGGGTGAAGTAGTACTTAAGCTTTATAAAGGCCAAGTCACTGCGGTACAGAAAAAATCACCGAATAGCTTATACAGCGAAGATTTCGCAACCTTCGGCGAAGATGATGTATATGACCAATCTCATGCAGAAGGTTTCATTCGTTTATTCTCGCTTTCAAGCAGAATCTCAGCACTAACGAAAAAGTAATTTAATTATTGCCCTGCATTGCAGGGCAATAGCCGAATTTGGAGACAGTTCAATGGCACTATGGGGCGGACGTTTTTCTACGGGTCCAGATGAAGCGTTTAAACAATTCAACGATTCACTTCCTTTTGATTATCAACTTGCAGAGCAAGACATTATTGGTTCAGTTGCATGGGCTGGAGCGTTAAAACAAGTAAACGTTTTAAATCAGCAAGAATACGATGACTTAGTTGCGGCACTTAATAAGCTGTTAGATGAAGTTAAAGCGAACCCACAAGCAGTGGCTGTAGCAGGGCATGAAGATATTCATTCTTATGTTGAATCAGCACTGATTGATAAAGTGGGTGACCTTGCTAAAAAGTTACACACTGGTCGTAGCCGTAATGACCAAGTAGCAACAGATTTCCGTTTATGGTGTCGTGATACAGCTGAGCATATTCTTGCAGCAATCGCAGAGCTGAAAGGTGAGTTTATTGCCTTAGCTGAGCGTGAGCTTGGCACTATTTTACCGGGTTACACGCACTTACAGCGTGCACAACCTGTGTTATTTAGTCATTGGTGTATGGCTTATGTTGAAATGCTTGAGCGTGATGAGAGCCGTTTAAGCGATGCCAAAAACCGTATGAACTATTGCCCACTTGGTAGCGGTGCATTAGCCGGTACTGCGTACCCAATTGATAGGCAAATGCTTGCCGAAGGGTTAGGCTTTACCGGTGCTACACGCAATAGCCTTGATGCTGTATCAGATCGTGATTTTGTGGTTGAGCTATTAAGCTGTGCATCGATTTCGATGATTCACTTATCGCGTATGGCCGAAGATTTAATTTTCTATAATTCGGGAGAAGCGGGCTTTATTGAGCTTTCTGATGGGGTAACATCAGGCTCTTCACTAATGCCGCAAAAGAAAAACCCAGACGCACTAGAGTTAATTCGTGGTAAAACTGGCCGCGTTTTTGGCGCATTCAGTGCCATGATGATGACATTAAAAGCGCTACCACTTGCTTACAATAAAGATATGCAAGAGGACAAAGAGGGCTTATTTGATGCGATGCCAACTTGGCTGGCATGTATTCATATGGCGCAAGCGTGTATCAAAGGCATTAAAGTTAATGCAGATAAAACATTAGCAGCTGCAAAAGGTGGTCACTCAAATGCGACTGAACTTGCTGATTATTTAGTGGCTAAAGGTATTCCATTTAGGGAAGGTCATCACATTGTTGGTACGCTCGTGCAAATGGCTATTGCACAAGGGAATAACTTAGAAGATTTAAGTTTAGAGCAATTTAAGTCAGTGCATAGCATTTTCGAATCAGATGTATATCCTGTATTAGAAATAGACGCCTGTATTAAAGCAAGACAAGCTCTGGGTGGCACCTCTCTTGAGCAAGTAACAAGTGCCATTAAATACGCAAAAAAAAACAGCAAATAGCGGTACGTGACGCAACCTTAAATGATGTTGAGTCTATTGCTAAGCTAATTCAGCATTGGGCTACGGTAGGTGAAAACCTACCACGAGCTAAAAGCGACATGATTCACTCAATTAATGAGTTTGCTGTCACTGAAGTTGAAAACCAAGTTGCAGGCTGTGCCTCGCTTTATATTTACGATACTGGCCTTGCTGAAATTCGCTCGCTCGGGGTGGACCCCGAATCACGAATTGCCGGGCAGGGACGTCAACTTGTTGAACATTTGCTAAAAAAAGCCAAAAGCTTGGCGCTTAGTCGGGTAATTGTTCTGACAAGAGTGCCAGAATTTTTTGCAAGCCAAGGTTTCAGCTTTTGTAGCAAAGACAGTTTGCCAGAAAAAGTGATCAAAGATTGTGAGCTTTGCCTTCGTAAAGATAATTGCGATGAAGTGGCAATGGAATATATTTTAAAGCCAAGTAATAGCGCGGTGATCCCGTGTAAACACGTGGCTTAATTTTCCCTGGATAGGAAAAACGCACGGTTACCCCTGTGCGTTTTTTTATGTCTGAAATTTAGATTTACTGACTTTTATGATCAAAATGATCAACTTTTGTAAAAGTTGGATCGTTAATTGCTTTTATTATCAATGCGGTGGCAACGTCGCGATGAAGTATAAAAAAGCGTCAAAAAAATGAGAACGCTTAACTCAGCTTACAAGCTATTGTAAGCTGTACTGAAAAAACAATTAACTTAAAGGAATTAACTTATGCAAGTTTCAAACAATAGCCAATTGCAAATGCAAGCTTACAGCCAAATGCAACAAACAAAGCCTGCTTTGGAACAAACTACTAGTAATAAAACCCTGCAATCTGATACAGTAACTTTATCAAGTGAAGCCTTGGCTTTATCTGGTGACGCAGACCTTCAACGTGGCGGCGGTGCTGTATTCCCAAATAAAAAGAAAGAAGAGTAGATGACGGGTATTAAATGTTTTTGACTGAGCTTTTTGGTGTTTTTTCATTATCAGCTTTTGCTGTTTGGGGTTTGTTGATGGCATTTTTCTTCAATACCTTTGTTTTTAGCTTAGGTATAAAAAGAAAAACTACCTTATTGCTCAGTTCATTCATCATGGCAACATCCTACTTAACAGGTGACTATTTCTTCACTTGGTTATCACCAGTTCCTGCAACATACCTTGACTGGGCGATCTACGACATTGTAACGATTGTCTGTCTAACAATTGCTTATCTCTTTATGAGAAGAACAACCCCCTCATTTCTATACCTTGTTGTAGGCTTATCTCTTAATTCAATTCTTTTTGTCCTTATGTATATTGACCTGTACGTTTACGGAAACACTCAACCTTGGTTTTTTTGGGATGTTTATTCTTTTGGTGTCAATATCATAGATCTAATAATGATAATTGCGCTTATTGTAGACCGTGATATTTTGGGTCTCCATAAACTCAAAAACTTTATTACTGAGTCAATTAAGCCAAAAGAAATTAGAACACAAGCTTAGTAAATGTACATAAGTGACTTTGTCGGAAGTTTGATAGGATCTTTCATTGAATGGGGGTTCTTAATGGCTTTTCTTTTTAATTTAGTGACCCACATTAATAAACCTGATAAACGCTTAGTTATTTTGGCGTTTATAATGATGGTTTCATACTTTTTAAGTGGTATTTTTAACTTATCTATTTATAGCTATCTAAACTGGTTTTATTTCGACCTGCTAACCATAACAACAATTTTAGCGTGGATTTGCTTTACAAAAATATGCACTTTTAATGCGATCTACTACATTGTCTTCGGGTTGCTTTTAAACGCAACTTTGATGATTAGTATATTTTTAGATATTTTTGTTATCGAAAACAGAACACCTTGGGCACTCTGGAGTATCTATTCGTTTGGAGTAAATACCGTTGATATAATTATGCTCATTGCATTGATTACGAATCGCGACTTTTTTCTTTTGCATAAACTTTGCCGTCTTATGAAATATAAAATTAGAGCGTCATTTTTAGATAAACCTGAACACCTTACTAACGCTTAATGAAACTCGTAGTATTTTTAGAGTAGCTAAATTTTAAGACTTACTTCATGCTTAAACTAATCCAAGACAACTTTGGAGTATACCTCGCAGCATTCATCATGTGGGGGTTTTTGATGTCGTTTCTTTATAACATGGTAAAGAAATCATCTGTACCGAATGGTGACAAAACAGTGATGTGGATTTCACTTGCACTGTTTATTTCTTACATGATGAGCGACCCATTACTCAATATCGCGCTTGGTTATGATATTTTAGATTCAAGCTTTGCTTATGTTATTTGGGCGCTATCTGATTTAACAATACTGCTAATTGTATGGTTAATTGCTCGAAAGCGAAATCTTGCACAGGCTCCAGCTAAGCTTTATGTGTACACTGGGCTTCTCGTCAATTCATCACTGTTTTTAGCCATGTATTTCGATATTAACTATGCTTATACTGGAAGTTGGTGGTTTTGGGATGTTTACAGTATCACTGTGAATCTGATGGATATCATGATGCTCATCGCTCTTTTCAGTAATAAAGACTTTTTAGGGCTTGTGAAGCTATATAGGCGAGTTCGAGGCCAAGCTGAACCAGCTTGACCTCATTAGTTAGAAACGGAATTCCCAACTGGTTCTAAGGGCTGTGTTTGTTTCTGACTCATCGCCTATTTCATCTTTTGAAATAAGCCCCGTCACTTTCCACAGACCATTAAAGACAGATTGTTGATAACCGAGTTCTAACTGCAGCTGACTCATATCTGATGCGAGCTCAGCTTGCGCTGCTTCGCTTTCAATCCAACGAAGCTTAGCATGGCCACCATAACCGTTTAGAGTATGGTAATAGGCGCCTAGGATAGCCGATTTACTTTGTTGTGGTGTTGAGCTGCCAATTAAACGTGAGCGTTGTGTATAGCTACCAGAGCCATATACGCAATCACTAATTTGCTCACAAGTTTGCTCTGTATTGGAGTATTCAAAGTAGCTTTTTAATAGGCTCTCTTTCGAGCCAAAATAGCTTTCAACACCTAGCGTATAAAATGGCTCGCTCGGTGCTAAGCCACTTTCATTTCGACCCATTACTTCAGCATAAAATGCCACAGGTTGCGCCGCTAAAGAGGTTGAGTACTTAACATCTAAGCTAGTTAAACGGTGTGTTGATTCACTGCTTTCGAGTGTAACAGGGTCAATTTCTAAGTTAGTTAAATAATCAGAGCCTGCACTGTTAATTGCTATTTCAAGGCCTGTTAATGGCGTACTTGCAAATCGGAGCGCCCAAAAGTTACCGTCATCTGAGCTATTTAGATATGACTTTTGTTTGGCGTAGATACCCGTTAACTGCCAGTTACCGATAAATGATAACCAACTTGGGCCTACATATTGTGTATTTGCTCTGGTAAAGCGCACGCCTTTCATTGGCGCCGCATTATTTGATAGTAGTAGGGCGTTATCGTTACTTGGCCCCCACCAATGACTTACTTGCTCTGCACTAAGTGACCAATTTCCTAAGAGTACGGCTAAATAGCTGTCTTGGTAAGTAACATGCTGCTTATCAAGGGCATCATCGGCGTAATTTACACTGACTTTAGCGCTAACACGCTTCCCTGTGATTGAACCATAACTATTTACACCGCTTTCTTGCTGGTGGCGTTTACCAAACCCTTGCTGAGACAGTGGCTCGCTGTTGTAGTTTAGGCGAATACCTGAGCTAGTTTTTTGCTTTGCATTATCAAGAGCATGTTTTACATGCTGGTACGCAAATAAGCTTTGCTCATCAAGTTGGCTGGTATTGGCAACGTCTAGGTCCCGTGCGATACCTTGCCACATTAATGGGTAGCTATTAATAGGTTGTTTAATAATGCCTTGGTTAAATAGCATTTCGATTGAAGCGCGAAGCAGTGGGTCGTCGCTTTCTATCCATGGCCCAGCAACACTTGGCGCAGAGATCATTAGTAATGCAGTTAAGCTAATGAACTTTTTTAATTTCATCCGTGAATTTTATCCTGTAAGGCTTTGGCTACAATAGGGTCAACAAACTCGCTCACATCGCCATTGTGGCGTGCAACTTCTTTAACTAGAGTTGATGATATAAACGAATTCTTTTCTGCTGGTGTTAAAAATACACTTTCTAGATCAGGGTTTAGACGACGATTCATATTAGCTAACTGAAATTCATAGTCAAAGTCAGACACAGCACGAATACCGCGAATAAGCACTTCGGCTTTATGGTCGCGAGCTAAATCAGCCAATAAGCCAGAAAAACCAATTACACTCACGTTATCAAGGTGCGCCAAAATCTTATTAGCAAGTTCAACACGCTCATCAAGGGTAAAGCAAGGTTGTTTACTAGGATTATGCGCAATGGCAACAATCACTTTATCGAACATTTTTGCCGCGCGATGAATTAAGTCTGTATGGCCATTTGTAAGTGGGTCGAAAGTGCCCGGATAGATTGCAGTAACGTTCATAACTATCAGCGATTTATAAATTTGCTTGCTATATTAACAGTGTTTTCTCGACTATGCAGCTTAGAAAATACGCGTATCGGATTAGGAACCTTCACCTATATAAGGTACTAAGCCGATTGAGGTTAATATTTTTCAAGGTAGTATTTAATTGTCGCGCATTTGTTTATACTGCTCGGCTGGGGACCGTAATAATCATAAAAAACAGAGTAAATAGGCTATGAGCACAAAGGACAAGATCATACACACCAGCATCGAATTATTTAATCGCCACGGTGAGCGTGCCATAACAACTAACCATATTGCTTCGCATATGGGGATAAGCCCAGGTAACTTGTATTATCACTTTAAAAATAAAGAAGATATTATTCGCCACATATTTGCTTTGTATAGCGACCATTTACATACCCACTTTAAGCCACTGACTCCTGACGATGATGCACTAGAAAACCTAGCGGGCTATCTTGATTCGCTATTTGAACTTATGTGGCGTTTTCAGTTTTTCTACGACAACTTAGGCGATATTTTATCTCGTGATGAAGAGCTGAAAAAAGGCTACATTGCGTTTCAAGCAGAGCTTTTGGAGCAAGTAAAAGAGGTACTTTTTGCATTACGAGAAGGCGGTATCATTTGTATTGAAGATGAAGATGTTACAGAGCTTGCGCATATGCTTAAAATGACCGTGAGCTTTTGGACACCTTACATCAAAGCTCGCCGCTTAAGCGGCGAACTTGCCAGAGCCGATATTTATAACGGTATTTTAAAGGTATTGCTGCTATTAAAAGCCCATTGCACCGAGCAACACTTAGAGCAAGTAAATCAATTAAGGGCAAAGTATTTAGCCCTTGCTGAAACAGAGCAAAGCGAACAATAACCCCGCAAAGCAGTTTATTTCCTAGACGCTATAATTTTTGTTATAATCGCGCGCCCTTGAGGTTGCTATACCTTAGGGCGTGTGAAATCCACAGTCTAAGAGTGAACTATGCTTAAATTTATCGTCAAATTACACCCTGAAATCGCGATCAAGAGTAAATCTGTTCGTAAGCGTTTTACCAAGTTATTAGAAAATAACATTAAGATCGTTTTGCGTCGTGTTGACGAAAAAGTGCAGGTAAGAAACAACTGGGACAATATCTCTGTTGTTAGCTTGCTAGACTCTGAGCAAGTTCGCTTAGATATTATCGACGGCTTAAAACGCATTCCAGGTATCGTACAGTTTATTGAAGTAACAGAAACAGACTTCGACTCAATCGACGATATTTACCAAAAAGCACTTGAACTAATCGGCCACACGATTGCGGGCAAAACCTTCTGTGTGCGTTGTAAACGTTCTGGTAAGCATGATTTCACATCGAGCGATGTAGAGCGCTACGTAGGTGGTGGTTTAAACCAGCATGTTGAAGGTGCGCGCGTTAAATTATCTCACCCTGAAGTGACTGTTCGCTTAGAAGTACGTGATGATAAAGCATACATTGTTACTCAAACTCACTTAGGTATGGCGGGCTTCCCGTTGCCAACACAAGAAGATGTATTATCGCTTATGTCGGGCGGTTTTGACTCTGGTGTTGCAAGCTACCAAATGATCCGTAAAGGTGCGCGTACTCACTTCTTGTTCTTTAACTTAGGTGGTGCTGCGCACGAAATCGGTGTTAAGCAGGCGAGTTATTATATCTGGAAACAGTTCAGCTCTACTCACAAAGTGAAGTTTGTTACTGTTGATTTTGAACCTGTTGTTGCTGAGATTTTAGAGAATGTTGAAAACAGCCAAATGGGTGTTGTGCTTAAGCGTATGATGATGCGTGCCGGTAGCCAAGTTGCAGAAAAACTAGGTGTACAAGCGCTAGTGACTGGCGAAAGTATTGGTCAGGTATCAAGCCAAACATTGGCTAATCTAAGTGTGATTGACCGTGTGACGGAAACTTTAATCATTCGCCCGTTAATCCAACACGACAAGCAAGATATTATCAATATTGCGCGTCAAATCGGCACAGCAGAGATGGCAG
The DNA here is from genome assembly GCF_015278155.1 of Pseudoalteromonas simplex. Classification (NCBI taxonomy): domain Bacteria; kingdom Pseudomonadati; phylum Pseudomonadota; class Gammaproteobacteria; order Alteromonadales; family Pseudoalteromonadaceae; genus Pseudoalteromonas; species Pseudoalteromonas simplex. The sequence continues at coordinate 253,735 of NZ_JADILN010000003.1, read as the reverse complement.
AAAGCATGCCTGAATACTGTGGCGTAATTTCTAAAAAGCCAACGGTTAAAGCTAAAATCAAAACGATTCTTGCCGAAGAAGCTAAGTTTGACTTCGACGTGCTAAATACAGTTGTTGAAAATGCACGTGTGATGGATATTCGCGATATCGACACCGAAGCAAAAGAAGAGGTGAAAGAAGCTGAGTCTGTATCTGATTTACCTGAAGGGGCGGTTGTTGTTGATATTCGCTCACCTGAAGAAGAAGACGCAAACCCACTAGAACTTGAAGGTATTGAAGTTGTACATTTACCTTTCTTCCGCTTAGCAACTAAATTTGGTGACTTACCAAAAGATAAAGAATATTACTTATATTGTGCTAAAGGTGTGATGAGTCAGCTACAAGCGCTGATCTTGCACGAAGAAGGCTTTAGCAACGTAAAAGTGTATCGTCCGTAAAAGATACTGATAAAAGCGCGACATGTTCGCGCTTTTTTAATGCCTGAAATCATTACGAGAACTTTCCCCTTTCCCCTTGTAGCTTAACTTTTTATTTTTATCATGCTGAGCATTGCTTGATTATAGGGGGTTTTTATTCCTAACTTAGCGCCTTGCTCGCACACATAACCACAAATTGCATCAATTTCAGATTCTCGATTATGGCTGATGTCTTGTTGCATAGAAGAAAAGTTTTCAGCGGTGGCTGTCATCACAGAGTAGGCTTGATCCAGCGCCTCGCTGAGTTTTACTTTAACCCCTTGTTTATTGGCAACCAAGCAGGCCTCATTGAGTAAATTAATAATGCGTGTGTTAAATTGCGGTGCACGTAGCTGGCCATTTTTTACGTTATGAATTGCTGTTAACGGGTTAATGGCAATATTCACTAACAGTTTTTGCCATCGCAATGAGTGAATATCATCGCTCACAGAAAAATGCGGCAAGTAACTAAACTGCTGCTCAAGCTCGTTGAGCCTTTCGCTTGCAGCTGCATTACATGCGCCTAGCACACTTTCACCATTACCTGTATGGTTTACGCTATAAGGCGTTGTTTTAAAACCAGCTAAACGCGTGGTTAAAAACGCTAATCCTTGCGTATTCAAAAGCTGGGCATTAAGTTCATCAACATTACCCATGCCATTATGAGAAATAACGATTTGGCATGTTCTACTGAGATAAGGTTTTATTTGCTTAAAGGCCGCTTGAACTTGAAATGCTTTTACTGTTATTAACACCAAATCAAAGGGCGCTGTATGACCAAGCTCTTTGTGATTAATGAGATGGGCTTTGATAGGGTGTGATTTACCATTGCTTGCTTGATAAAAACGTGTGGTCAGGGTCGGCTTACGGGTCAGTAATGTGATGTCATGTTGTGCAGATAAAAAATGGCTAAACAATAAGCCAATCGCACCATCGCCAACAATTAAAACATTAGCCATTACGTTGCTTTCTACCTAAATGAAAACCAAGTTTTATAGCAAAATAGCTGATGGCACCAATAAAGTCAGCGATAAAGTCACCAACCGAGGCTTGACGGTAAGGCAGCATATCTTGCATAAACTCAATGGCCGCACCATATCCGGCTAACAGTAAAATTTGCACCATAAGTGGTAATTTAAAGGCTTTATCCATCACCAAAGCCAGTACAAAGAAAATACCAAAATGCGCCACTTTATCTACGTGTGGGAAGAGGTTACTCACCCCTTTAATTTCTTTGGCAAACAAAATCGTAAAGCCAATAATGCTGGCTAAAAAGATAACTTGGTAAACACGCCTTGTCACAATAAACCCTAAAAATGCCGAAATTGAATGGCCAGTATATCAAACAATTTTTGCATCGCACCTGAACAAGCCGGATAAAAATAGAAAGAATCGACAAATAAGCGTTATAATTGCCAACCATAAATGAATTTAAAAAAGACTATGTTAGGAGAACCCCATGCCTTCATTTGATATTGTTTCTGAAGTAGAAATGAACGAAGCGCAGAATGCAGTAGATAATGCAAAGCGTGAACTAGAGACACGCTTTGATTTTCGTGGTGTTGATGCATCAATCGAACTAAGTGATAAAGTAATCAAGTTAAAAGCAGAAGCACCGCAACAAGTAATGCAACTTTTTGACATTCTTGCTGCGAAAATTTCAAAGCGTGGCTTAGATGTATCTAGCCTTGAGCTTAAAGATGAATCGCGTAGCGGTAAATACGTAATGCGTGACGTTGCTCTTAAGCAAGGTATCGAAAAAGACGTAGCGAAGAAAATCGTTAAGTTAATCAAAGATTCAAAAATTAAAGTACAAGCTGCTATTCAAGGTGAAGAATTACGTGTAACTGGTAAAAAGCGTGATGATTTACAAGAAGCAATGCAAGTTGTTCGTACTGCTGATTTAGGTCAACCATTCCAGTTCAAAAACTTCCGCGATTAATACTCTATGTTTTTAGCTTTAAGCTGTAAGTTTTAAGCTATAAGCCTACAAGTTTTTGAACTTTACAAGGAGCGTATTTTGAGACAAATATTAGGTTACAGAGAAAAAGATATCTTCTAGCTATTTTCAGCTAGAGGATATTTATGTCAGTAAAAAACAAAGCAATAGATCGTAATAAACACGGTAAAATAAACAGAAAATACACAGGCCCACACAGTACTTATTTTTACCAACAAACACCAAGTTGGTGGGTGAAAATGACGATGACCAAGCCAAGAAGACGTTTAAATAAAGCTCTTTGTAAGCTTGTGCTTAATGGTGCTGACCCAGAAGGAATTGTTTTTCCGTTAGGAAACTCGAAACCCCATGAGTATTTCTGGTAATCATTGTTTTATAAAAGCCAATCAGCCATGCTGATTGGCTTTTTTACTTTAGGCTTACACCTTAGCACTTAACTTGCAGCTTGAAGCTTTAGACTTAAAACTTTGGTTTAGAAGTATAGCCGTCCATTGACTTTCCTCCCCAAAATCATCACAATAACGGCCTATTTTCGAGGTGCTTGCTGTATCTTCAGATACGTTTTATTTCAAAGGGTGAAATAGTCGCAAGATAATCGGGAAGTTGGTGCGTTTTCAGGGAGAAAACAATGCCAACACTGCCCCCGCAACGGTAATGTAGATGCCATGCATGTACAGAGTCCGGAGACCGGCCTTGAAGTAACTTACTATTCGCGTGTGCGGTGGGCACAGGCTAGGGGATATCATGCTAAATAAATCTGCGTTAGGCGTAGCGGTTGCTGCTGCGTTGTCTTTTTCTGTATCTGCTGACGAGCAATCAATCGAGCACATCACAGTTTCTGCCAATAAATTCGAACAATCAATTAATGATGTATTAGCCAGCGTTACTGTCATTGACCGCGCTGATATTGAAGCAAGCTATGTTCGTGACTTACCAAGCTTACTAGCCACTCAAGCAGGCTTTCAAATTAATGCCAATGGTGGTTTTGGGCAAAGCTCTGGTGTGTCATTACGTGGTGCAAGTTCTCGTCATACACTTATTTTAATTGATGGTGTACGCACAGGCTCTGCAACACTTGGCTATAAAAGTATTAGCAATATTCCTTTAAACAGTATTGAGCGTGTTGAAGTAATTAAAGGCTCACGTGCAGCTGTATATGGTTCTGATGCGCTAGCTGGTGTAATTAATATCATTACCCGTAAAGCACAAAACACGACCTTAGATGTTACTTTTGGCTCAGACTCTTACCAAGAGTACCAAGTAGCGACAGGTGGTCAGTTTGCAGGTGTTGATGTTGCCGTTAATGCCGGTTATGAAAAAACAGATGGTTTTGATGTTCTGCAAGGCTTAGCGCCAGATGAAGACGGCTACGAGAACAAAAACCTTGGCTTTAATCTTGGTTATCAAAATGAGCAGTTAGGTGAGTTTTTAGCGCAAGCACAATACTCAGAAGGCGAAGCAAAATACGATAGTGCTTATAGCCCTGCAGACAGCACCGTAGAAAAAGGCGAGTTCGAAAATTACCAAGCTTCACTAGGTTGGAAAAAGGCTTTCGAAAAACACAGTCATGCCATTGATATTGCCATATCAAGTGATAGCTCAGATGACTCACGCATTGATTACACGGGTGCAACGGTGGTTGATAAGTTTGAAACTGAGCGTGAGCAAATTGATTACAATGGCCAATACTTTTTCAATCAAGCACTGACTCTTAGTGGCGGTCTGAATTGGTATAAAGATGAAGTGAACACTAACTCAGGTACTTATTTAAAAGACAGCCGTGAAGTATTCGCTGCGTTTGTTGGCGCTTATTATGACGACGAACACGTGCTGGCAAACCTAACCGTTCGCCAAGATGATGATCAGCAGTTTGGTGATGAAACAACTTACACTGCAGCTGTTGGCTATCACTTAAATGACATCGCGACATTCCGCGTAAGTCAAAGCACAGGTTTTAAATCTCCAACATTTAATGACCTATATTACCCGGGCTCAGGTAACCCAGAGTTAAACCCTGAAACATCAGATAACCAAGAGCTTGGCTTATCACTCAATGTGAATGATATCAGCCTTGATATTGCGATTTTCCGCAGCGAAATCGACAACAAAATCGCTTGGGCACCAAATGCATCAGGGCAGTGGATCCCAACTAATATAAACGAAGCTCGCCACGAAGGTGTTGAGTTTAGCTTTAAAAACCAAGTGTTTGGCTTTGATCACAGCTTTAACTTTACCTACCTTTCTGCGGAAGATACTGAGACAGGTCAGTCACTAACCTATGTGTCAAATCACAGTGTGAATTGGTCATTAAACAAAGCATGGGGTGATTTTGATGCTGGTATCGATATGCAATACCGTGGTGATCGTGATGGCAAGTTAACGCACTTACCATCGTATACGTTATGGAATTTAGTTGGTCACTACCAAGCGACTGACAACTTAACAGTGTCACTTCGTGTAGAAAACCTATTCGATAAAGAGTACAACGCCGTTGATGCCTATGGTACAGACCTAGATGGTGATTACATCAACGACGAATTTTATTATTACAACACGGCCGAGCGTCGCTTGTTTGTAGGTGCCCGTTATCAGTTCTAATAATAAGGAAAATTATTAGTTCTGCGTTTAAAAGCTCGCTACCTACTTAGCGGGCTTTTTTCATTTAAGTTTAGCTGCGTAATACTGTTCGAACTTTGCAAGCTTTGGGGCAATAAGAATACTGCAATAACCTTGATTTGGGTTTTCATTGTAATAGTCTTGATGGTACTGCTCTGCAGGGTAAAAGTTTGTAAGCGGACTCAGCTCGGTGACAATCGGCTCACGAATTTGCTTTTGTAAAGCATCAATCATGGCTTGAGATTCTGCTTTTTGCTGTTCATTATGATAATAAATAACACTGCGATACTGAGTGCCGACATCATTACCTTGGCGGTTTAATTGTGTGGCATCGTGTAAAGTGAAGAACATTTCAAGCAGGGTGTTATAGCTCACGATACTACTGTCAAAATCGAGCTGAACCACCTCAGCGTGACCCGTTAAGCCAGTACAAATTTGCTGATAACTAGGGTTTTCAATCTCACCGCCTGCATAGCCAGAGCTGACATTAAGCACGCCTTTCACACGTCTAAATGCGGCATCAATACACCAAAAGCAGCCGCCGCCAAAAGTGGCTATTTGTATGTTGTTATCCATATTAAACTCCCTTATCGTTTTGCTGACTATAGCCGAAAAAACAAAACGCCGTAAAGACGGCGTTTTGTATCAATAAAGTGCGTTTTAAATTTCTTCTAACGGCTTGTCTTTTGCTTGCTGTTCTAACTTGCTTTGTAAGTACTCAGGCGACTGAGTATTTCGAGCAAGTGCACTGTATGCTGCAGGTACCACGAATAAGGTAAGTAAGGTTGCAACAATAACACCAGTAAACACCACCACACCAATTACCATGCGGCTTTCTGCACCTGGGCCACTTGCAAGAACCAGCGGTACCGAGCTCATTACTGTGGTCAATGAGGTCATAATAATTGGGCGTAAACGCTGCGTAGCAGCTTGGCTAATCGCTTCGTTAAACTCAACGCCTTTATCGCGCAGTTGGTTGGCGAACTCAACAATCAAGATACCGTTTTTCGCACTTAAACCTATCAGCATTACAATACCAATTTGGCTGTAAATATTTAGAGTAAGTCCGGTGTACCACAAACCAAATAATGCTCCCACTAAACCAAGTGGCACAGTAAGCATGATCACAAATGGGTGAATAAAGCTTTCAAACTGGGCTGCAAGTACTAAGAAGGTGACTGTCAATGCCAGTATGAATACATAGGTCATTGCCGATGCGCCTTCATAGAACAGCTGCGATTCACCCTTGTAGTCAATTGCACCGTCGATGTCGTTTTCTTCTGCTGCAACTTGATTTAAGAAGTTAAGCGCTTCTTCTAGGGTATAACCATCTGCTAAGTTCGCACTTAACGTAATTGCGCGCATACGGTTATAACGGTTTAAACGCGATGCTGTGGCTTCTTCTTTTAAGCTAATTAAGCTATCAAGCGGTACTAATTCGCCACTGCGTGATTTTAAATAGATATTTGAGATATCAGTCGGATTAGCAAAGTCTTCTTTGGTGCCTTTTAAAATCACATCGTATTCTTCACCACGGTCGATAAAGGTCGTTACGCGGCGTTGGCCTAACATGGTTTCGAGTGTGCGGCCTACATCTGATACAGAAACCCCTAAATCAGCGGCTTTGTTTTTATCAATATTGATTAAAAACTGCGGGAATGTTTCTTTGTAATCGTGATCGATTCTTACCAAGCCAGGATTTTTCTCAGCACGCTCAATGATACGGTCTCGCCAATCGGCTAGTTGGTCGTAATCGTTACCTTGCAGTACAAATTCAATCGGGCGAGATGAACCACCGCCACCAATACCACGGCGCATAATTGCAAATGCACGCACATCGGTCACTTCAGTCATTTTGCCGCTGATTTCGTCCATTACTTCCCATGTTGAGCGCTTACGCTTATCCCAGTCGGCCATACCAATGATAGCAACACCACCTTGGCCACCCCAGCCAGGTACACGAACAAGCACTCGGCTTAATTCACCAGATTCAGAGTAAGGCATTAAACGTTCTTCAATTTTTGCCATGTTTGCAGCGTTATTTTCATAACTTGCGCCCTCAGGACCACTCATCATGATAAAGAAAGTACCGCGGTCTTCTTTTGGCGTAAGCTCTGATGGCACTTTTTGAAATAGCATAAAGCTGGCAACACCAGCCAAAATCATAGTCAGTAGCAAGCTCCACTTACGGCCCATATTTGAAGCCAGAGAGTTACGATAGGCGTTTTCGATTTTGTTAAAGGTTCTATCCATCCACTGGCTAAACTTGCTTTCTTTTTCTGAAGCTTTCAATACTTTAGAGCAAAGCGCTGGAGAAAGTGTTAATGCCGTAATACTAGAGAAGAACACTGCGGCGCTTACTGCCATCGCAAATTCTGTGAATAGGGCACCAATACGGCCATCCATAAACACTAGCGGCACGAACACCGCAATCAGTACGAGGGTGGTGGCAATAATCGCAAAGCCAACTTCACGGGCACCACGAAATGCAGCAAGCAGTGGTGGTTCACCCAGCTCTATACGGCGGTGAATATTCTCAAGCATTACAATCGCATCATCCACTACCAAACCGATAGCAAGCACGAGTGCCAGAAGAGTTAACAAGTTGATTGAGTAACCCATAGCGAGCAAGAACATAAAGCTGCCTACTAACGCCACTGGTACGGTTACAGCAGGCACTAGGGTTGCGCGAATATTGCCTAAGAATAGGTAAATAACTAATACAACCAGCGCCATTGAAATCCCAAGGGTTCTATATACTTCATCAATCGATTCTTTGATGAAAATTGATGAGTCATAGCTGTCTTGAATGGTGGTGCCTTCTGGCAGGTTTCGCTTAATTTTTTCAAGCTCAGCGCGGGCATTATCAACCACGGTTAGGGTATTGGCTTTGGCTTGCTTGACGATACCCAAACCAATCATATTACGGCCATTACCACGGAATAAGCTTTCGTCGTCAGCAGCTTCTAGGTGAACATCGGCCACTTCACCTAAACGTACTAAATAGCCATCATCACCACGTTTGATCACTAAGTTTCTAAAATCTCGCTGATCTTTATAACTACGCGCGGTACGTACTGTAAAATCACGGTCGATAGATTCGATTTCACCGGCAGGTAGTTCAACGTTTTCAGTGCGTAAGGTGTTTTCAATATCGCTACTGGTAATACCGCGTGCTGCCATCGCTTTACGGTTTAACCAGATTTTCATGGCGTATTTACGCTCGCCACCCACGCGTACGTTAGAGACACCATCAACAACGGCTAATCGGTCAACAATAAAGCGCTGTGCGTAATCAGATAACTGTAATGAATCCATGGTAGTACTGTTTAGTACGAACCAGGCAATAGGGCTTTCATCACTGTTTGACTTAGAGACCTCTGGCGGGCGAACTTGCTCTGGTAAGCTATCAAGGGCACGAGCTACACGTTCGCGTACATCGTTTGATGCGGCATCGATATCGCGGCTGATATTAAACTCAATGGTGATGTTTGAGCGGCCATTTCGGCTCGACGAGTTAATACTTTTAATGCCTTCGATACCCGAAATGCGGTTTTCGAGTACTTGGGTGATTTTAGTTTCAATGATCTCTGCGCTGGCGCCGGTGTAATCAGTGCTCACACTAACAATCGGTGTTTCAATATCTGGGTATTCGCGCAGTGGTAGCATAGAAAATGCCACCAAACCAAAGGTAAGTAACAACAGGTTTATTACGATCGCAAAGACCGGGCGTTTAACGCTAGTATCAGTAATTTTCATGGTTTAGCCCTTGATACTTACTTTGCTGCCAGTACGGATCTTAATGATGCCTTCAGTCACGACTTGCTGACCATTTTCAAGGCCTTTATCAATAGCTACCCAGCCATTGTGACGACCCGCTACATGTACTTCGACTTTGTTAGCAACGCCATCTTCAATTTGGAACACGTAGTGTTTGTCTTGCTGAGGAATGACGGCTTTCTCTGGTACCATTAGCGCTTGGTTTGAGCTTAACTCTAATGCTGTATTTAACAGCATGCCTGGGCGTAATAGGCCTTTTTCATTGATAAAGCTTGCTGTCACTTCAACGCTACGAGTGACTGAATCGATACGCGAGCTAATGTGGGTCACTTTACCGTTGAAGGTTTTTTCTGGGTAAGCATCATTTTGCGTCATCACTTTCATACCCAGTTGTAACTGCGCTAGGTATTTTTCTGGCACTTTAAAGTCGACTTTAATGATACTGATATCATCAAGGGTGGTGATGTTTGTAGTATTGCTAACATAAGTACCAATTGAAATCTCGCGCTTGCCAAGTAAGCCAGAAAACGGTGCTTTAATTGTCATTTCTGCCAGCTTGGTTTTGGCGCTCTCAAGCTGCGCCTCGGTTGCATCAACACGTGAAAGCTGCTCTTCTAGTAAAGATTTAGCCGTTGATTGTGAGCGTGATAGTTCAGTGAGACGATCAAGTTGACGGCGCTCTTCGCGTAAATTAATGCTTAGCTCTTTAACTGCTAATTCTTCTTCTTGAGACTGTAACTGAACCAGTTTTTGACCTTTACTGACTAAGTCGCCATCATTGAAAAATATATCGGTAACATAATCGTTTTGCGCACTGCGAATATAGATCGCTTGGTTAGCACGAGCACTACCTATTGCTTCTATGAGCACAGCATTTTCTTCAGATGTGACAGTGTGAGCTGTTACTTGAGTTGCAGCGCCTGAGAAGTTGCTCTGCTCACCTTGGCTCGAAGGAAGGTATAAGTAAATGCATAACCCTAGAAAAAGGGTAATAATAAAAGGGAATAGTGCCTTACCAGATTGTGTAGAGTACATCGTCGTGTTACCAGAAATTTAGTTGAGTGTAGTGTACAAAATTAGTACGTGCCACGTATGTCAGGTATCTCATAAATTTGTGCATTTAGCGTAAAAGTGAAAAGTTATGCTAATTTGTTCCTTTATTGTGACAAATTAAGAAAGGTTTAGAATGAGTAAAGCACCAAAGTGTAATTATTGTTTAACGCTCAGAAAAATAATATTGGTCACAATTGTGATGTTTATTTTTTACTTCTCTGTTTATGGATAAAAATCTTCCTGCACTAAAAGTGCGTGCTCAATCATCTCGCCATGGCAGTGAGTTTTTAATTGTTGGCGGAATTGGGTTAATCATTATTATGCTGGTTAACTTATTGAGACCCGGTGAAATTAGCATTGTTGAGATTTTTTTAGCCACAACCTGCATAGCGGCAATTTTTATTGGCTTTTTAAAAACTCAAGAACCATACTTTAGCTTAACTTTTACTCAGAATTTGCTTATTTATCATCATAAGATTGGGAATTGGCAGTTAAATCGTGCTAATTTTCATCATAGTGGTATACCAAAAGTGGAACAGGGCTTAGAATACCTTGAGTTAAATGCAGTTGGTATTAAACTCAATAACATAGATGAATTTTTAACACAGATTCACCCAAGAATTGCCGGACGATTACTTATCGAGCAACGTCATTTATTTATGCAAGTCATTCAAAAGTATTGCAAAAATGGTGATTGCCCATCAGAATGGTTAATAGAAGAGACGGACTACACGGCCCCTAGTGGTCAGATTTATAAAGGATTGATTGCCATGTTTGCCAATCGTACGCAACATTTAAGGCAGTTGACAGGATACGATTTACTATTACCTGCCAATGTTCTTGATGTTGATATTTGGCAATTCAGTGCTGATTTGAATCGTTGGAAACTGAACCCTAAAGAGTTTTTAGAGACTCGCTTACAGAAAAGTAAGCTATAGGCGGCAGTTATGTAGTAGGAAAAGACTATGAGTCAAGAACGTTCTTTTATTAAAAGCGGTCGAAACACAATTATACATAAAGATAAGAAACTCGATTTAGTGGTTGTGAATGGTGAGAACCATCCGCGCATTAAAGTAACTCAAAATGGTTTAGAGCCGTTTAAAGAAGACCTGCCAAAAAATCGTCGCGAGGCTAAAGAGCGTTATTTAGAAATGGTGTATGTATCAAGCCCAGATGTATTTGCAGAAGAAAAACGTTTGTTGTTTATCCAAGCCCTAGATGGCAGAGAATACAAAGTAGATTACAGTAAAATAGGCACCAAGCTCTTCGTACGTATCCACCAAGAAAGTTATTTATAACCCCAAGTTTGGCATTTTAATTGCTAGTTGTTAGTTTATTTGGCAGCCGGTTATTGCCGGCTTTGTATTTTAAGGTGGTATTCATGAGATTAGTGCCTCTTAGCCTAATAGCATTAACAACATTAACAGCTTGTGGTGGTGGCGGTTCGAGTGATTCGAATACAATCGCAGCGACAGTTAATGCTGGCTCAGATCAACAAATTATTGAAAAAAGTGAATTTACTGTCTCAGCTAAAGGCTCTCCTGCTGATGGTACCTTTACCTGGGAGCGAGTCAGTGGCCCCGCAGTAGAAGGTTTTCCTGCCGAAGGTGCTGAACAAACCATTACAGCTCCTGATATTAAACTTAACTCAGAACTTGTTTTAAAAGTAAATTACCAAACCGACGATGGGCAACTTGTTTCCGATCAGGTCAGTATTTTTATTACCTCGAATAATCAACTGCCAGTTGCAGTGATCACCCAAACTGCGCCAGAAGAGTTACCGTCAAAATATAATGATGTGATCACATTAAGTGGCGAAGAATCTGCTGATATAGATGAAAACGGTACAGTTGACAGTTATTTATGGACTCAACTTGATGGCCCTGATTTAACGGCTGACAGCTACAACAACCAAACCATTAGCTTTACTCACCCACTACTTGAATCAAATACAGCGATGACATGGCGTTTAACTGTAACGGATGATGAAGGTGGATCAGCAAGTACAGAGGCGTCGTTCACCTTAAACAAAACGGTTGAGGTAATTATTGCTGATGCAGGTGTTGATCAGCAGGTTATCGAGTTTGATACCGTAACCCTTGATGCCAGCAATAGTGAAATTGTGACGGCAACAAAATCATGTTTTTGGCAGCAATTAACAGGCGAAACTGTGACCTTGGCAAACCAGAACCAATGTATCACGACGTTTGTAGCCCCTGATGTTGATACCGATTCAGAGCTTAGTTTTGAAGTTACCGTGACAGACAGTAAATCGCGTAGCGACACAGATACAGTGATTATTGATATTAGCCCAAAACCACTGGGGTTAATTAACGATACCGGGATGAGTGATTGCTACAACAATTCGCAAAAAATTAACTGTGACAGCGAAGACTTCCCAAGCCAAGACGCAGATATAGGTCGTGACAGCGTCGCAAATCAGCTCGATAAAGTCGGCCTAGGTGATTTGGCATTTGATTTTACTAAGATGAATGAGTTTGCTGACGAACTTCCAGATGATGCGACTAGCTTTAGTTGCGTACGCGATAATGTAACTGGGCTTATTTGGGAAGTAAAAGAAGCAAGTTCAACATTGCCACCGGCAACCTCCGAGCGTGCAGCATCAAATCATTATACTTGGTATTTAAATGGTTCAAGCGGTGTGCAAACGGGTAGTGTACAAGGGGCTGCGGGCTCTACCTGTCCAAGCACCAGTGACTGTGGCCTACAAACTTACATTAATGATGTGAACAGCAGCGACTTTTGCGGTGGTACAAACTGGCGTGTGCCAACTTACACGGAATTATTAGGGTTATTAGATTATGCCAAGCAAGGTGAGTCTACGTTACTTAACAGTGACTTCTTCCCAAATCAACCAAGTGATACTCAGTTAAGCACTGGTAGCAGTTCATTTATGCCTTATTGGACTTCGCAAACCGCGGCAGACGGTACAAGTTTATCGCAAGCTTATATTATCGATATGAGTAGTGCTAATGATTTAGCGTATCCGAAAAGTAACACCGCCTTTGTGCGCTTAGTTAGAACGCCAGGAGAGTAATATGCGAAAGTTACCATTAATTACAGCACTTACTGTTATTGCTCTGCAATCGGGTTATGCCGCTGCGCAAGTATGTTATAGCGCTGTCAATGAAACGACTCCTGATAGCCGCTTTATTATTAACGAAGATGGCACAGTGAGCGACAGCGAAACAGGTCTAATGTGGCAACGTTGTACGTTTGGTCAAAGCTACAACACTGAAACGGATACGTGTGAAGGTAATAGTCAGCAGCTTACTTGGGGCGAAGCTTTACGCGGGGCTGAAAATGCAACCTTTGCTGATTACAGCGATTGGCATGTGCCAAATGTTAAAGAGTTAGCCAGTATTTTAGAGCACAGTTGTGTGCAGCCTAGCATTAACGAAAACGCATTTTTATCGACTAAGCTGCAAAACTATTGGAGTAGCACTTCAGGTATCAGTCGTACTGATCTAGCTTGGGTGTATCAATTTGATAAAGGCATCAACAGTCTTCACGCAAAAACGTCCGATGTTTATTTGCGTTTAGTGCGCTACGAAAAGTAGCCTTTAATAATCTCTAACCGCGCTTGCTCAAGCGCGGTTTTTATTTCTGCGCCTTTAATACCTTGTGCAATAAACTGTTGCGGGCTGACTGCTCGTGCTTGCGTGGCTGCGTTTTTGAGAGAGTCATAACAAACTACAGGCTGTTGGTGACTAACTTCTAATGTTTTGAGTACCTGCTCAAAACGTTCAGGGCGACGCCATAAATCAAGTTGATTAAAGCAAGCAAAAACGGTCTCGCTAGTCGGCTTTTCTGCACTTAAACTTGTTTGATGAGTTTGGCTAAACAGCGCTAAATCGCGCACTTCATTAGGTAAGCGTATGTTGCTAGCTATCGCTTTTATCTCATTGCTTGAAAGCGCTAAGGTAACTTGGCTGAATAATAACGCAGTGTCACTAATTTGTTGTTCATTCGCATAGGCAAATCGAGCTTGTAAGGTACGGTAAAGCTCATCACACCATTTACTTTCAAGCTCAGGGCTAATTACATACAGGCCATGGATGCTGGCAAGTACATTTAGAAACTCGCTAAATGCGCCATCACTGAGGGATTTTTCGCATTCTAACCAAACGCGTTCAGCAGTTAGCGTGTTCAGTTCACCGGCTTTAACCATCTCGGTCAATAGTGACTGGGTTTCTGGCGCAATAGTAAAACCTAGGTAATGATAACGAGCAGCAAAGCGGGCTACTCGCAATATTCGTAGAGGGTCTTCACTAAAGGCATCTGAGACATGGCGTAAGACACGATTTTCAAGATCCTGCTGGCCAGAAAATGGGTCAACTAAGCTGCCATCTTGGGCTTGTGCTATGGCGTTTACGGTGAGATCTCGACGAACTAAGTCTTGCTCTAATGTGACATCCGGCGCGAAATCACAAATGAAGCCAGTGTAACCTTGACCTTGTTTTCGCTCGGTGCGCGCCAGCGCATATTCTTCTTTACTTTGTGGGTGTAAAAATACCGGAAAATCTTTACCAACTTGTTGATAACCTTGGCTGATCAGTTGTTCTGGCGTGGCACCAACTACCACATAGTCGCGTTCTTTAACGTCACGACCAAGTAGGGCGTCTCTGACTGCGCCACCGACTAAATAAACCTGCATAAAACACCTATAATTTTACCTTTTCGCTATTTTACGTTATTTAACCAATAAAATGTAAACAAGGTTTTAAGTAGCGATGTTTTTTGCCATTATAGACCGTGATTTTAAACGCAAGGAATAACACGGTGTATTTAAGCTATTTTGGCTTGTCAGAAAAACCCTTTTCGATTGCCCCAAATCCTGAGTATTTATTTCTTAGTGAGCGCCACAAAGAGGCATTAGCGCACCTTACCTATGGATTAGGTGAAGCGGGAGGCTTCGTATTATTAACAGGCGAAGTGGGTACAGGTAAAACAACACTAACAAGAAGCCTGCAAGAGCAGTTACCTGAAAACACGCAAGTGGCACAAATTCATAACCCAGCTTTGTCACAGCTTGAGCTGCTTGCCAGTATTTGTGACGAATTAAAGATTGAGTATGACAGCGCGAATGCGACTCTGAAGACGCTTACTGATGTGATTAAAAAGCACCTTGAGGCAAATAATCAAGCGGGCGGTCATACCATTTTAATTATTGATGAAGCTCAATTACTCGCCCCTGATGTGCTAGAGCAATTGCGCCTGTTAACCAATATCGAAACAGATCATAAAAAGCTACTGCAAATTGTGTTAGTAGGGCAACCTGAGCTTCAAGAGTTATTAAAACGCACTGAATTAAGGCAGCTTGCCCAGCGCATTACGGCTCGTTATCACTTATTGCCACTTACTGAAGGGCAGGTGTTTGCCTATGTTAAGCATCGTTTATTTAAAGCGGGGACAGAGCAAGCCTTGTTCTCAGGGGATGCGTTAAAAGCGATTTATCAGGTTACTCAAGGGGTGCCGAGATTAATCAATTTGTTGTGTGAGCGGTGCCTCGTTGGTGCATTTTCACAGCAAAAGCTAAGTATTGACAGTGAGCTTGTAATGCTCTCTGCTGCTGAGGCTCTTCCTCCAACCAGTACCCCTGTTGCAACAGTAACAAATAAAGAGCCGAGTTATGTTTGGCTTTACCCAGTTTCATTTTTAGCCGTATTAGGAATGGGTATTGGTTTATCCTACCTAATATAACGAGTGTTCATTTATGTCCTTATTATTAGATGCAATTAAACAGTCTGATCAGCATGCACAAACTGCTGTAGATCATGACCAAGCCGCTCTTGCGCTCAAACAACAGCAAGAATTAACGCGCTATCGCCGTTTGGCCTTTTCATTTGGCCTATTACTGGCGGCGATATTAACCCTTATGGCAGGTTTTTCGATTGGTAAATGGTTACAGCAAACTAAAGTTGCTGAGCAGCCAAAGGTTGTTAATAACAGTAATGAAGCCGCAGAAAGCGTTGCGACTGAAGTTGAGGCAAACCCTGAAACACAACAACCAACGATGCAACAGCAAGTAGCACAAAGCCAAACCCCGCAAGTGACCAATAACTCAGGGCAATCAGCTGCCATGCCACAAGGGCAAGTGCAACAATCTGTACCGCAACAAATGATGCAGCAGACTCCAGTGCAAGGTCAGCAATATCAGTGGGTGCAAGTACCTGTCAATTCAGCCCCAGTGTATGCTAATCAAGGTTATCAAGTTCAGCCTCAGTACCAGCAGCAAGCTATGTATCAAAATCAGCCCGTGTATCAATCACAGCCACAGTTTTCGCAGCCAATGCAGCAAATCAATCCGCAGCAAATGAGCAGTAATGGCATTGATTTAAGTAAATATAAGGTGCTAGGCAAGCCGCTTGATGGTCAGCCAAGTCAACCGGCTTCTCAACCATCAACAAATGATGAATTAAGAGATGTGCCAGATACATTGAAAGATGCCTTTGCTAAAGCGGTTGAAGATGTTGATAACAAACATAGTGTTGATATTACCCGTAGCACTAAAAACACGTCTTATGCAGAGCCTATTGAGCTCTTGCCTGACGCATTACAAAGCCTTATTCCTACCATTAAATACCAAGCGCATATTTATGCTTCAGAAACATCGAAGCGCTGGATCAAGTTAAATGGTCGAGAGTTATATGAAGGCGATAACATTGGTGTTCTATCTGTGGTTGAAATTACCCCAGAGCAGAGCTTATTAAGTTACGATGGCTATGAGTTTACCTTAAAAGCATTACAAGACTGGCCTGAATAGCCAGTCCTGAGCTTAAGGGATTAAGGTAAAATTGAGTTCTTAAAAAAGCGGATCAGGTCGATGTTGAACTCAGTCGGCCTGACGGCGGCTTCTAAACTGTCGTGACAGCGACTATTTGCTAAGTTTATATCCTGTATTTCGGTATAGCGTGCATGTTTAGCGTTATAGAACACTTTAACTTGAGGTTTTAAAGGGCTAGTAGGGTTACTGTGAGTGACCACACCTAATTTTTGGCTTTCAAGTTTCACTAAGGTGCCGACTGGGTGAACACCGATGCACTGAATAAACTTAGTGACTAGGTCTCCGTCAAAGCTATCTGGACAGCCGTCTTTTAATATTTTAAATGCCTTAATTGGCTCCATACCAGCTTTATAGACCCGCTCTGCGGTTAATGCATCATAAACATCAACAATCGAAGCCATACGTACGTACAAGCTAATCTCTTCAGCACTTTTACCAAATGGGTAGCCACTGCCGTCTAAGCGTTCGTGATGGAAGCCTGCTATATCAACAGCAATTCCGCTCAAGCCTGCTTGTTCTAAAATTTCTTTACTAAAACGAGCATGGTCTTGAATAGTTTGGTATTCGGCATCGGTTAATTTGCCGGGTTTATTGAGTATTTCATCGGGAATATTTATTTTTCCAATATCGTGCAGTAAAGCACCGGTCGCAAGCTCCTCAATAATGGTTTTTTCGATACCTAAGTGTTTAGCAAAGATACTAATTAAAATCGAAACATTGATTGAATGTTCAAGTAGATAAGTATCTTTGTCACGCATACGGGTGATACAAGCAAGCGCATCTTGGTTACGAAAAACCGAGTCAATAAATCCAGTCGCGAGCTCTTGAAAAGGGGCAATATCAATTTTGTTGCCATTACGAATATCGTCAAAGGCTTTACTTTGTAATGATCTTGCTTCGTTATATAAGTTATTGGCTTTAGTCATTTCTGCCGACACACTGTGAGTGGTGTGCCAAGGATCGAAAGCGGCAGCGTCTCCTACTGGTTGCGGATTGTGTTGCTGCTCAACCACTTTATTGTCACTGTCTAAGGTCAGTGTTTTGTCTGGATCGATCGCAATTTCTAATATGCCAGCTTTGATCAGCTTGTCTATACTTCCCTGTGTTTTAACCCAACCTTGGTTTTTTATACGGATCTTGCCTGTTTGTTTTGTCACGCTCTGTACAAACATGCCCGGCTTAAGTTGATTGATAGGAAGTGTTTTCAAGACCTTTACTTCTAAACGACTACAATAATATAAAATTAGCAGAAAGTTCGTGTATCAGTAAATAATAATAGTAAAAAGGAGGGGTTTTTATGGCTGTAAACAAAAAGCCCTCGACTAGCGAGGGCTTTCTCATTTAGTTATTGCAATACAACTTACTCGTCGTCTTCAACCAAGGTCATTAGTGATGTGTTACCACCTGATGCGGTTGTATCAACGCTGATTGTTTTCTCAGTCAGTAAGCGCTTGATTAGCGTGTCGTAGTACTCAGAGCTGATCACTGGCAGGATTGCACCTTTACGTTGTGCTAGCTGCTGGCTAAAGTAGCCTAAACGTGATGAACGAGCTGCAACAACCGCACCTGCAAGGTGAGGGTGCGCTAAGATAGCTTGTAACTGATTAGGTTTAGCAACTTGGAATACACCTTCAGCGATACCTGTAGAGATAAACTTGTCTCTGAATGCAACCGCTTCGTCAAAGAATAACTCAGAAGCAACCGTGATTACCGTGTTACCAGCAGCAAGTGCTGTGATAACCGAAATTGCCCAGAAGTTAAATGACGTACTCTTATCTGCATAACAAACCACACAACCACGAGGCTCTAAGTGAAGTGTGTTTGACTCACCCGTTGGCCCAGGCAACACAGTGTGCTTACGCATGTGTTTTTCAAGACGGTTAAGTTGCGCACGTGCATCAGCTAGCGTTAATGCTAAGTCATCGGCAAGCTCGTCAATAATTTCTACAGTCGCTACTTTTGCAAGTAATTGACGTACAGCAGAAACTCGGTCATTTAGTGGTGTCGCACGCCAGATCTTCTCATCGCGTAATGAGTTATCCATTAGCTTAGCAACTTGCTCAGCTGCACCTGAATAGTGGTGAGTATCTAACTCATCAGGTGTTAGGTTAGTCATTTGTACGTTATCTGGTGATGCTTTTTCTTTCACTAGACGTTGTAGGTAGTTAGGGCCACCCGCTTTAGGACCAGTACCAGATAAACCACGGCCACCGAAAGGTTGTACGCCAACAATCGCACCGATCATATTACGGTTGATGTAAACGTTACCCGCACGTGACATTTTCGCTAGGTACTCACAGCGCTCTTCGATACGTGAATGCACACCCATCGTTAAGCCAAAGCCCGTGCCATTGATTTGGTCAATCACGTTATCAAGCTCTGTGCCTTTAAAGCGGATGATATGTACACAAGGACCAAATACTTCGCGCTTAAGTACAGATAAATCTTTGATTTCGTATAAACGAGGCGCAAAGAAGTAAGCACCATTTTCACTGTTATCAGGAATAGCACACTCATAGTGAAGTGTTGCATTACCTTTTAAGTATTCAACGTGGTCACTTAAGTTTTTAAGTGCTTTTTCGTCGATAACCGGGCCGATATCAGTTGAAAGTAATGAAGGGTCGCCAACGTGAAGTTCTTTTAAAGCGCCTTTGATCATCTCAATGATGCCATCAGCAACGTCTTCTTGTAAGAATAATACACGTAGTGCAGAACAGCGTTGACCAGCACTTTGGAAACCTGAACTGATTACATCATCAACAACTTGCTCTGGTAGAGCAGTTGAGTCAACGATCATACAGTTTTGACCACCCGTTTCAGCAATAAGCGGTACTTGAATATCATTACGCGCAGCCAATGTTTGCGAAATAACAGTACCGGTTTCTGTAGAACCTGTGAACATAACAGCTTGAATACGCTCATCAGGAACGATTGTTTTACCTACTTCGCTACCACGAGCAATAACAGGTTGTACAACGTGCTCTGGTAAGCCAACAGATAGCATAAGTTCAATGGTACGAAGTGCAATTAAGCTTGTTTGCTCAGCAGGTTTAGCAATAACTGTGTTACCTGTCACGATTGCCGCAGCAACTTGACCTAGGAAGATTGCAAGTGGGAAGTTCCATGGGCTGATACATAAGATCACACCACGTGCTTCAAAACGCTCATCTTCAGAAAGTTCCTCAGCGCGTGCAGCGTAGTAGCGGCAGAAATCCACTGCTTCACGAACTTCATCGATACCATCTTGAGTTACTTTACCTGCTTCTTTGATACACAGTGCCACTAACTCATCGTGGTGACGCTCTAAGATATCAGCAACACGGCGTAATAGGTTTGCGCGCTCTTTTACTGGCGTTTGTGACCATGACTCAAATGCTTTTTCTGCATTTTCTAAAAGTGCAGTCATTTCGTCTGAAGATTGTAGCTTCACATGACCAATGATTTCTTTGTGATTCGCAGGGTTCTTCACCGGAAGAGAGCCTTCTGGCACATCGCTTAATTCAATGCGGTGCTCAGCAAACCAGGTATCAAGGTTTTCTTTAAATGGTGTGATTACATTGATATCAGTTAAGTCCATGCCTTTTGAATTAGCACGTTCTTCACCGTATAAATCAATTGGCATCTTAATTTGCGTGTTGTACTTGTTACGTAAACCTTGCAGTGTTTCTACAGGGTCAGGTAACAGTGATTCAACAGGCTTAGTGGTATCAACAATCGCATTTACGAATGATGAGTTTGCACCGTTTTCTAATAAGCGACGTACTAAGTAGGCAAGTAAGTCTTCATGTTGACCTACAGGCGCGTAAACACGACATTGAATTTTTTCTTGGCTTACGATTTGGTCGAATAACGACTCACCCATACCGTGTAGGCGTTGGAATTCAAAACCTTCGTTGTCACCTTTTGCAACTTCTAAAATAGTTGCCGCAGTGTAGGCGTTGTGTGTAGCAAATTGCGGGTACAGTACATCACGTGCTTCAAGTAGTTTGATAGCACAGGCTTTGTAAGAAACGTCTGTGGTCGCTTTACGCGTGAATACCGGGTAGTGATCTAAACCATCTTGTTGAGTGGTTTTGATTTCTGTATCCCAGTATGCGCCTTTTACAAGACGAACCATTAGTTTACGACCAACGCGACGAGCTAGCTCTGCAACCCATTCAACCACAAAAATAGCGCGTTTTTGGTATGCTTGAACTGCTAAACCAAAGCCGTTCCAGTTACCTAAATCGTCATCACTGAATACCGCTTCAATAACATCTAAAGAGATATCTAAGCGGTCAGCTTCTTCAGCATCAACAGTAAAGCCGATATCGTAGCTTTTCGCTGCAAGCGCAAGTTCTTTTAACTTAGGTACGATTTCAGCAATAACACGTTCACGATGTGTGAATTCATAGCGTGGGTGAATCGCAGAAATTTTAACTGAGATACCAGGGCTCTTGATTGGACCACGGCCATTTGCTGCTTTACCAATTGCGTGGATAGCTGTCATGTAGCTGTTGAAGTAACGCTCTGCATCTTTCATTGTGCGTGCGCCTTCACCTAGCATATCGTATGAGTATACGTAGCCTTTTTGCTCTTTATCGGCTGCACGTTCAATCGCTTCGTTGATAGTACGACCCATAACGAATTGCTTACCCATGATCTTCATCGCGAAGTTCACAGATTTACGAATAACAGGCTCACCTAAACGACCAATTGTTTTCTTAAGAACACCGAATTGCTGCTCTTTTGACTTGTCGCTGTAGTTAACCATTTTACCGGTTACTAACAGACCCCAAGAAGAGGCGTTTACAAATAAAGAATCGCTGCTACCTAAATGCGAGCTCCAGTCACCTTTAGCAAGTTTGTCACGAATTAGTGACTCTTGCGTTGCTTTATCTGGAACACGTAATAGTGCTTCTGCAAGACACATTAATACAACGCCTTCTTCACTCGAAAGTGAGAATTCATTTAGTAATGCATCTACACCGCTTTGACCATCCTGATCGCGACGGATATTTAAAACCATTTGACGAGCACGTTCCCACGCTCGGCTACGCGCTTTCACGCCTACTTCAGCCAAAGGCAAAATATGATCAATAACCGCATTTTCGTCAATACGGTAGAAATCACGGATCTTTTGTCTAATTGGACATTCAGTTGTCAAATCGCCATTAAATAGCATATGTAACCCTCTGGTATGTGGAGTCTAGAAATGAACTTATTGCATTTCTTACCATTGATATAATTCGTGCATTCTAATTAAAATCCAGCAGAATATGCTGGTTAAATTTTTCGATTTACGATAATTTACAGGGCATACCGTTAACTTAGCCGCATAAAATTCTGTTATGACCAGTCCGAATAGATTACGCATGTTAGATCGCATCGATTTAGCAATTTTAGACGCTCTGCAAAAAAATGGCAGAATATCGAACGTAAACCTCGCAAAACAGGTAAATCTGAGCCCAAGCCCGTGTCTAGATCGTGTAAAACGTTTAGAGCAAGAAGGCTATATCGAAGGCTATTACGCAAAGCTTAGCGAAGCAAAACTTAACCAGAGCTTGTTAGCACATGTACAGGTATCATTGGTGACCTCGAATACATCGGTATTTAAAGTGTTTCGCGAATATATATTGAATATTCCGCAAGTGGTTGAATGCGACATGGTCGCTGGTGGCTATGACTACCTATTAAAAGTACGGGTCTCAGATATGGATGAATATCGCCAAGTACTGGGTGATTTAGTTGATATTCCCGGAGTGGGTACGCATCACACCTATATGGTGATCGAAAAAATAAAACAGGACACAGGCCTTAGATTCGATATTTAACGTAAGGAAACCGAGTGGTTTCCTATCTTTCTGTAGCACTGAACGAACGGCGCTACAGTTTATACAACTAACCTAATTGATGTTAATTTTTGATAGTTTTGCTTTGAGTGTTGCCAGCATCGAATCGACAGAACTGTCTTCCTGATTAAGCCCTTCCATGAGCGTCATAAAGTAAATATCAATAATGATATCTGCATCTAAAGCGGTTGCTTCATTGTCATTGATCAGGCGCTTTTTGAATGCTTTAAGCTGCGGTTCAAGCTCGTGCTGTTGCCACATAATTTCTTTAAATAACTCTCGGCTAAACTCCTTTTTTGCAAGGTA
This sequence comes from Pseudoalteromonas simplex, assembly GCF_015278155.1. Lineage (NCBI taxonomy): Bacteria > Pseudomonadati > Pseudomonadota > Gammaproteobacteria > Alteromonadales > Pseudoalteromonadaceae > Pseudoalteromonas > Pseudoalteromonas simplex. The sequence goes on along the minus strand of NZ_JADILN010000003.1, from coordinate 230,926 downwards.
AAACTCATAAAGAAAACAAGCGTAATGGTACATTCTATCTGTCGCTGTAGTACTCGAATCTGAGTGTTTAGCGCGGCTTAGAATATCTTCTAGTTCACTCTCAAAACTGTATTTAAGAATCTCAACTTTAGTCGCAAAGTGACTAAATACTGTGCCATTGGCGACATTAGCTGCTCTTGCAATATCTCGTGTGCTGGTCTGGTGGTAGCCGAGCTCTGAAAAAAGCTGCCATGAGGCTGTAAGTATCTGTTGTTTTGTTTGCTCTTTTTTGGTCACTGAACACTCCAATTTTTATGCTATTTAACCAGAAATTAAAAAAAACTCAATCAAAGGTGTTGTAAATTGAGCGTGCTCAATATTAAAATGAGCGCGCTCAATTAAATGGATGGTTGCACTATGAATAAATTAAAACGCTTAATTGGTTATGTATTATTCGTACCTGGTATTTGCTTTTATAGCTTTATCTTAGGCCCTCTGCTTATTGCAGTGCTATTGCCTGGAGGCTTGATATTGTTATTGCTTATCTTAGGTTACAAAGAGGGGTTTTTAGTGTTAAAGCAAGAAGTGTTTAATACTCTTAGACAAAAATGCTCTTGAGTAAAAAGTGGATAAGTTTAAAAAAATAAACCCTGCAAAATGCAGGGTTTATTTTTGTCAAAATGGGGAGGAGGTTTATGCCCAGCCGTCGTAACGTTTACGACGAGATAACACCACAGTTAGGATAATACCAAGTAGTAAGCCGATGAACGCAATTGCGCCGCCATAAGTTAATAACTGACGTTTCTCTTTGGCACTGGCTGTTTGCTTAGCGTTACGCTCAGACTCAATGGTACTTTTAAGTGCTTCAATTTGCTTGCTAAGCGCTAGGTTTTGCTCTGTTAGTGATTTGTTCTGCTCTTGTAGTTGTGGTAGTTCAATTTCAGCTTGTCGAAGCTGCTCTTGCATTACCGTCATGTCGTTATTCAGCGCTTGAAACTGTTGTTGAATACCCGCGTTTTCAGTAACAAATTTTGACTCTACCCAACCTTCACGATCTTTATCATCACGAATTTTAAAGTAGCCATTATCTTCACCCGACAATAACACTATTTGTGTGCCTGCATCGACTGAACCTAAAATGCGGTAGTTTTTGCTTGGACCTGAGTGCATAAAGGTGTACAGGTTATCGACTATGTAGGCGGTGTTTTGGCTGTCGCTGCTTGGTGCTTCTTCTGCGTAGCTAATAAAAGAGGTGGCCGCAAGGAGCAACCCAAAAATACACTGTTTTAACATCAATCTACCTTGTTAATGTGATCTTGCCTAGAAGTGGCTAAATTTATAATTTCTTTATGTATAGAGATAGTAGGGATTTCAACTATTAATAGCAAGGCTGATATTGTAATCCGTGCGTGGGCTTAACCGCAAAAAACAGGAAAAAATTTGCATTAACAGTCTGCTTTGTTTATTTTGATCACTTATTTATTTTAAATGTACTCCGCAAAGCGAATGGATACTGAGATAGAACTGAAGTTTTTGGTGTCAGATGCCGTTGTTCCACTGATCCCCGCATTAATTACCCAATTTGCAAAAACCGTTACCAATAAACCGTCACGCAACTTACAAAATGCTTATTACGATACGCCAAGCCGAGAATTACGTGCTTTAGATATTGGCCTTCGTACTCGCTGTTGTGATGGTGAGTGTGAGCAAACCATCAAGCTTGCTGGCGAAGTGGTGGGTGGCTTACATCAGCGCCCTGAATACAATTTGCCACTGTCAGGTAATCGCCCTGATTTACTTGCATTTGATGCTGCTATTTGGCCGCATGGTATGCAAGTGCCTGCCATCGCAGAAAACCTATACCCAATTTTTAGCACTAACTTTATACGCCGTACTTGGTTACTCGAAACCGAAAATGGCGCAAAAATTGAAGTGGTATTAGATAAAGGTGAAGTGGCGGCATCGGGCCAAGTTGAGCCAATCTCTGAACTTGAAATCGAACTGATTGAAGGTAGTCGCAATGAGTTGTTTGCTTTGGCAGATAAACTGGTTAGTGAAAGCCATGTTCGCTTAGGGCTTTATTCTAAAGCTGCTCGAGGTTATCGTCTTGCAGATGACAAACCATTAAAAGCAAGTAAATCAATTGGTTTTGTACCACTAAAACGTGGTGCAACCCAAGAACAAGCCTTAGTAGAAAGCATTAACTACGCGATTCGCTTTGTACAAAAACATGAAGCCTGCTACTTCATAAAACCAAGCTTAAAAACCCTTAAGCGTGTCACCGACGGTATTCGTTTGATTCGCCATACATTTTGGCTGTTTGACGATATTGTTAGTAAAGACGATACCGACTCATTACGTACAGAATTAAAGTGGTTATTAAGCGAATTAGCATGGGTTGAAAATGCTATTCAGCTAAAAACCTACACATCTAAGCGCCATGCGTACTACAAAAAAATCAACAGTGCGCCTGAGCTCACTCAAGTTATTAATGACTTAAAAGAGTTGCAGCCAAGCATTGAAGATATCGAAAAACTTTTCCATAGCACCCGATACAATCGCTTATTATTACAATTAACAACCTGGTTGATTGAAAAACAATGGCGTAAGTCATGGGGGCAAACTGAGTTTCAAGCTGCTGAAAAACCTGTTGCCGATATTGCTAAGCGTTTATTTGCTAAAGATTGGCACGATATGCACGAACTTATTCCTGAGCAGCAAGTGTTTACAGATAAAGACTATTTGGCACTGCGCACCCGCCTTGAAAACTCATTACTCAGCGGCAACTGCTTAGGCGCTTTGTTCGATAAAGAAGATCGAAACGAGTTTCGTATGCCGTGGGTTGATATCTCTCATGGTATTTATGAGTTAAGCACCCTTGAGTACTTAAAGCAGTTATGTGCAGGGCAAGACGACTTAGAGCTAACAAAAATTCAATCATGGCTTGATCAAAAGTCAGAATTTTTGGTCAGTGCAATGGAGCAAAGTCGCCACGCGTCATTTAATACAGACCCTTATTGGTTTTAAATAAATGCGCTTGTGCCTATGGATAGGGTTAGCATGTTTGAGTCTCTCGGCAGTGGCTAACCCTATTGAATGGCAAACCTACAAACAGCAAGACGATATAAAGGTTAGCTATAAAAAGCACGAAACTGGCATTATAGAAATTAATGCTTCTGTGCTGGTAAAAAATGCTAAGGCCAGTGACTTTATGGCGCTGTTAAGTGATACCGACAACGCGCCCAATTGGCTCGAAAATGTTAAAAGCGTGACTTTAATGGAGCGCTTAAGCCCCTCAGAAACCCTTGTTTACACTCACTTTAACTCGCCTTGGCCGGTGTTAGATCGCGATTTGGTGAGTTACTCTTGTTATCATGCCTTAGGTGAACATAAAACAGAGCTAAAAATTATCAGTCAGCCATACGCTAAAGCAGAAGTCTCTGGGGTTGTGCGTATTAAAGAGCTCAGGGCTTATTGGCGTTTAGAAGAGCAGCAAAGTAATTTATTGGTAAGCCATCAGGCCTATGCTGATCCGGGTGGCTCAATCCCGCATTGGTTGAGCAATAAGGTATCGCTAAAAAGCGTTTATAAAACGCTACAAGCACTGACAGAGCAATTAACCAATAATCAGTTCTCGCGAGATAACTTAATAAGTCAGTTAGGTTCGTGTTCATAAAAAAAGCGCCAAAAGGCGCTTTTTTCATTTTATCTAACCTATTACAGGCCAGCAGCTGCGCGAAGTGCGTCTGCTTTGTCTGTACGCTCCCAAGGGAACTCATCACGACCGAAGTGACCGTATGCCGCAGTCGGTTGATAGATAGGACGCTCAAGATCAAGCATTTGGATTAAGCCGTAAGGACGTAGGTCGAAGTGCTCACGTACTAATTCGATTAGACGCGCTTCTTCTAATTTACCTGTACCAAATGTCTCGATGCTGATAGATGTTGGCTCTGCAACACCGATAGCGTAAGAAACTTGTAGCTCACATTTGTCAGCAAGGCCAGCAGCAACCACGTTTTTAGCAACGTAACGAGCAGCATATGCAGCTGAACGGTCAACTTTTGATGGATCTTTACCAGAGAAAGCACCACCACCGTGACGGGCCATACCGCCGTATGTATCAACGATGATTTTACGACCTGTAAGACCACAGTCACCCATTGGGCCACCGATTACGAAACGGCCAGTTGGGTTGATGAAGAACTTAGTTGCGCTAGAGATTAGCTCAGCTGGAAGAACTGGCTTAATGATCGTTTCCATTACCGCTTCAACTAAGTCGTTTTGTGAGATTGAATCACAGTGTTGAGTTGAAAGAACAACGGCATCAATACCAACAGGCTTGCCATTTTCGTATGCAAACGTTACTTGAGATTTTGCATCTGGGCGTAACCAGTTAAGCTCACCGCTTTTACGAACTTCAGCTTGGCGCTGAACTAGACGATGTGAATAAGTGATTGGTGCAGGCATTAACACGTCAGTTTCATTACATGCGTAACCGAACATTAGACCTTGGTCACCAGCACCTTGCTCTTCAGGTCGAGCACGGTCAACACCTTGGTTGATGTCTGGAGATTGTTTACCGATAGTGTTTAGGATTGCACAAGAGTCAGCATCGAAACCCATGTCTGAGTGCGTGTAACCGATTTCACGTACTGTTTTACGTGTGATTTCTTCGATATCAACCCAAGCGCTAGTTGTGATTTCACCACCAACCATCACCATGCCAGTTTTAACGTAAGTCTCACATGCAACACGGGCATGAGAATCTTGCTCTAAGATAGCATCTAGAACCGCGTCAGAGATTTGGTCCGCGATTTTATCCGGATGACCTTCAGAAACAGATTCAGAAGTAAATAAATGTTTTGCCATTGTATTTCTGCTCACAAATATTGCGCTTCACAAACGTCGGTAATAGCGCTAAAAAATTAAGGGGCGTATTTTATCTAAAACAAATATGTTTGCATAGTAATTTTACGCCTAGACGTCCATTTAAAATTAGTAATAACGTATTGTTCTTAACAAACGCCCATAAATGGTGCATTTAATGCGGATTTTTAATTGCACTGTACCCTTACAATAAGTAAGAATGGGGCTTCATAAACAACCAGCGCAAATACATAAAGGTAGGAGAATTCATGCCATCACGCAAAGAACTTGCAAATGCTATTCGCGTCTTATCAATGGACGCAGTACAACAGGCCAAATCTGGTCACCCTGGCGCCCCTATGGGCATGGCAGATATCGCAGAAGTACTATGGCGCGATTATCTAAAGCACAATCCAACGAATCCAGAGTGGGCAGACCGAGATCGATTTATTCTTTCGAATGGCCACGGTTCAATGCTGATCTATTCTCTACTGCACTTAAGTGGCTATGACTTACCACTAGAGGAAATTAAAAACTTCCGTCAAATGCACTCAAAAACACCGGGTCACCCAGAGTATGGATATGCACCAGGTATTGAGACTACTACGGGTCCATTAGGTCAAGGGATCACAAATGCAGTGGGCATGGCAATTGCCGAAAAAGCGCTAGCTGCACAGTTTAACCGTGAAGGCCACGATATTGTTGATCACTTCACGTATGCATTCATGGGTGATGGCTGTTTAATGGAAGGTATTTCACACGAAGCCTGTTCATTAGCCGGTACATTAGGCCTAGGTAAACTAGTTGCGTTTTGGGATGACAACGGCATCTCAATTGATGGTGAAGTAGAAGGTTGGTTCAGCGATGACACACCAGCGCGCTTCAAAGCATACGGCTGGCACGTAGTTAGCGATGTTGATGGTCATAACCCTGATGCAATTCGCGCCGCTATCGAAGAAGCGCGTAGCATTACTGATAAGCCATCATTAATCTGTTGTAAAACAGTGATTGGTTATGGTTCACCTAATAAATCAGGTAGCCATGATTGTCACGGTGCACCACTAGGTGAAGACGAAATTAAAGCATCTCGTGAGTTCCTTGGTTGGACTGGCGATGCATTCGAAATCCCAGCTGATATCTATAGCGAGTGGGATGGCAAAGAAAAAGGTAAGCAACTAGAAGCAAGCTGGGACGAAAAATTTGCAGCTTATGAAAGTGCATACCCTGAACTTGCTGCTGAGTTTAAGCGCCGTACAAACGGTGAGCTACCGGCAGATTGGGCTGAAAAGTCACAAGCTTACATCGAAGAGCTACAAGCAAACCCTGCAAACCCTGCAACACGTAAAGCATCACAAAATGCATTAAACGCGTTTGGTCCGTTACTACCAGAATTCATGGGTGGCTCTGCTGACCTTGCTGGTTCTAACTTAACACTTTGGGATGGCTCAAAAGGCCTAGAAGCAAACGATGCAAGCGGTAACTACATTTTCTACGGCGTACGTGAATTTGGTATGTCAGCGATTATGAATGGTATTGCACTGCATAAAGGCTTTATTCCTTACGGTGCTACATTCTTAATGTTCATGGAATACGCACGTAACGCAGTACGTATGGCGGCACTAATGAAGCAACCAAGTATCTTCGTATACACGCACGATTCAATTGGTTTAGGTGAAGATGGTCCGACGCACCAACCGGTAGAGCAGATCGCAAGCATGCGATTAACGCCTAACTTAGTTAACTGGCGCCCATGTGACCAAGTTGAGTCAGCGATTGCATGGCAACAAGCTATTGAGCGTAAAGATGGCCCAACGTCACTCATTTTCACTCGTCAAGGCCTTGAGCAACAAGCGCGTACTGCACAACAGTTAGCCGATGTGAAAAAAGGTGGTTACGTACTTAGCTGTGACGGTGAGCCAGAGCTTATCCTTATTGCAACAGGTTCTGAAGTACAGCTTGCACAAGATGCCGCTGCAGAACTTCGTTCACAAGGTAAAAAAGTACGTGTGGTATCTATGCCTTCAACTGATTTATTTGATGAGCAAGACGCTGCGTATAAAGAAAGCGTACTACCAGCAAGCGTTACACGCCGTGTAGCAATCGAAGCGGGCATCGCAGACTACTGGTACAAATACGTAGGTCTAAATGGCGCAGTAGTTGGTATGACTACATTCGGTGAGTCAGCACCTGCAGGCGAGCTATTCAAGCACTTTGGTTTCACTGTTGAAAACATCGTAAACAAAGCAAACGCCTTGTTCTAAGCTTAAGCCGCTAAAATTTTAAAGCCCGCCCTGTATAGCACAGCGCGGGCTTTTTTGTGTTTGACTGGTAGGTTGGGTAGAACGGAGTGAAACCCAACGGTTTTAGCTCTCAGCCGTCAGCCATCAGCTTTAAAAACCCCTCACCGTAGGCGTGAAATTTATTTCGCGTGAAAAGTTATGCTTTTTGGTTGAATACCAGAAGTCAGATTTTGCCTTGTTAGTTAATTGAAAGGGCTTCATTTTCTTTCTTCGTTATCTAACTCATTGATAAACGAATCAAGTTCATAATCCGCAACTCCACTATTTTCACCTTCAACAAGTAATTGGCGTAAAATGTTCATGTTTGTTTCTTGGCTTTCAAGTAAACGTAAAGCGGAGCGTATGACTTCACTCGCTGATCCATAGCGACCACTTTGAATTTGATTTGCTATAAAACTGTCAAAATGGTCACCCAAAGTAATGCTAGTGTGTTTAGCCATGATATGGCTCTTAATACCATTAGATACCTATTTGTGGTATCTATTGAACTTGGATGCAAGGTGTGTAACAAAGCGTTCAAGCCATATTTTTGAACTTAAACTAAAGCAATAATATTGAGATTCTCGCGCTAAAGCACGATCTACCACAATTGCACGAGCTGCTCAAAACTGACAGCTTACAGCTAACCCGACTTGATTATTTCTCACTCAGTCCCCCTTGAATGCTAAACCGACAACTGGCACTGTCTGTAGCTTAATAACAAAACAACAGGAGTGAGGATGTCTCAGTTTGATAATGTAAGTGTGCTGAAAAAAGCCAATGTGTATTTTGACGGTAAAGTGTCTAGCCGTACTGTGGTATTTGCTGATGGCAGCACGAAGACGTTAGGCTTTATGCAACCGGGTGAGTTTGAATTTGCTACGAGCAAAAAAGAGTTGATGGAGCTTAACGGTGGCAGTTGGCAAGTGCTTTTACCCGGTGAGAGCGAATGGCAAACAATGCAAGCTGGAGAGTCATTTACCGTTGATGCAAATGTTACCTTTCTAGTAAAGGTCAGCGAATTTGCTGATTACTGTTGTTCGTATAGTTAATGAGCAGTTGTTAACCTCTCTGAAAAGCCCGTGCGATGCGGGCTTTTGCATATTTTATCCGCAACGCATGATCTAAATCATCTGTGGTTACAATCAATTACTAATTATCTGCAATTTTCGCTTGTGTTAATTCAATTCGCCCCCAATACTAACTGTGAGGTAACAAGAAAAAAGGATACCCTATGAAGATTAATATTTCTGGTCATCATGTTGACGTTACTGAGGCTGTTAGAGCTCATATCAACGAGAAATTCTCGAAAATTGCTAGCCATTTTCCATCATTAATATCACTTGATATTATTCTTTCAAAAGAACATCACAAACACCAAGCTGAGATCAGTACAACCTATGAAGGTGCGCGTTTATCAGTAAAAGGTGAAGACGAGGTGATGTACCCAGCAATTGCAAATGCTGCAAAAAAACTTGATGCATCACTGAAACATCGTAAAGGGCAAATGAAAGCCAAACTACACGAAAAGCCGGTAAGTACAACTCCGGAAATTGCCCACGAAATCATTCAGGAAATGAACCTGAGCTAATCACAGAGCGCTAGCCTAATTGGCTAGCCTTAAACTAAATCTGAAAAAGCCAACCGTTGCGAAACGCTTGGCTTTTTTGGTTTTAATATATTTATGAAATGAAGCTAAATAATACCCCATTATCAAATCAAAGCACTTTTATAGTGATATTTTCGTGTATGAAGGTTAACTATTAATTGTTTTCAACGATTTTCAAACTTGGCTAATTATCATAGACTGATTTTTTATATTTTTACTTGTTTTAAGTTTGGTAGATCTATAAAGATAATAGATCTAGTTTATTTAGATGGTGGTATGTGGCTTTACACTTTAATCTTATTTCAAAAGGAGGTTTGATGTACAAAGAAGTGTTAATTAATGTTTTTGGTGTTGTTTTAGGAGGGGTTTTACTAAATTCCGTGAATGTAATAAGAAAAATACAGTTTAGAGGAATTCCAAAATTAAAGGGGAGCTGGAAAGTATCATATTATGATGGAGAAAATTATATCCATGAAGAGGATGTTCAAGTAAAACAGTTTGGCTCATCTATTCGTGGTAAAATAAAAGCTATAAATAGTAACACTATTTATAAATTTAAAGGAAAAATAACAGAATCACGATATATTCAATTGTCATTCTATTGTACAGATAATGGGGTCGATGTTTTTGGTAGTGCTTTATACAAATTAGATAGTTTAGCTCAATTAGCAGAAGGTGAAGTGATTACAAGTGCAAGGCACAATACACCAACAAGCAATAAAGCTAGAGTAGAATTTTATAATCGATGGTGATATCAATAAAAACCAATGCTGATTTGTTACCTTACTTAGAGCAGTTTATAAATAAAGAAAGAGAATACGAAATAAACGGAGTATCTTATAGCTACAAAGAACAAAGAGAGATACTGTTGTCAAATCAGACTATAAGTATTGGAATAATTGAAGGTGATACTCTTAGATCTGTACTTCAAATTGCATTTACAGATAGTTTTTTATTTGAACTTTACTGTAAAGGAGATATTGATGAAAAAGGTTTTTTTAACCAAGGGTTAATAAATGAGTGTGATTGCATTTACTTTTCATTTGCGTATTTTTTAAATAGTAAAGATGGTTCTGTCTTAATTAAAAAGCTATTAGAGGTATTGGATTTAGAATGTTTGTCGAAAATAAATTTTACGTTTGCGGTAATTGATATTAAGCACTCAAGTAGGCATCTAGATAGATTTGGCTTTGAGCATATTTATTTAGATAATCACCGTAAAGATAGAGTGTACGTACGCAAAAACCTAAATTGGTTGAAAGATTTTACCTGCTATCATATTAGAAACTCTAATACTTGAATTTTAATAGATAATTACTATATTTTTTCAAATTGGTTTTATAGAACTTATTGCCTTCCAATCTCACCTAAAACGCTGTAAGTTGCTTGTAACTAAGAATAAAACACACACAACTTATGCAATCAGCAGTATCAAATTGGCAGTCTAAATTAAATGCTTTAGGGCCGGGGATTTTAATGGCTACAGCCGCCATTGGTGGCTCACATCTAGTAGCATCAACACAAGCCGGGTCGTTATTCGGCTGGCAGCTATTTTGGCTAATCATTGTAGTTAACGTATTGAAGTACCCATTCTTTCGATTCGGTATGGAGTACACCCTTGCGACCAAACAAAGTTTAGTTGAGGGCTACAAGAAAAAAGGACCTGGGTATTTCTATAGCTTTATTGCGCTTAATATAGTCGCCGCCGTAGTGAATACTGCGGGGGTTTTATTATTAACGGCCAGCCTACTGCACTATGCATTACCTGTCACAGTTTCTGTAACCTTATTATGCTGGCTGATTTTGGCTGTGTGTTTGCTCATTTTATTATTAGGGCACTTTAAGGCGCTCGATAACGTTTCAAAGCTCATTATGGGGCTGCTAACAGTTACCACTTTAGCTGCGCTAGTTGTTGCTATTAATAATGGCCCAATGGCACCGGTTGACTATGTGGGGCCGTCGCCGTACGAACTTGCTATGCTCGGCTTTATGGTCGCTCTCATGGGCTGGATGCCTGCGCCTATCGAAATATCATCAATTAGCTCACTGTGGTTAAAAGAAAAGCAGCACCAACAACCAGTGACAAAACAACAAGGCTTGTTTGATTTTAATTTGGGCTACTGGCTTACCGCAGCACTTGCGTTAGTGTTTTTCTCATTAGGCGTATTAGTGCAATATGGCCAAGCACAAGCAGTGCAATTAGGTGGAGTCGCCTTTGCCAAGCAGCTAATTGATATGTATGCCCTCACCATGGGCGAGTGGGCAAGGCCTCTGGTTTCAGGTATCGCTTTTTTATGTATGTTTGGCACCACGCTTACGGTACTTGATGGCTACGCGAGAACATTAAATGAGTCGCATAAACTGCTACCGATTAAACAATCTAAGCACAGTTTAAATATGTGGTTATTACTACAAGCATTTTCTGGCATGGCAGTGATTTTATTCTTTAAATCAGCCCTTGGCCCAATGCTCACTTTTGCTATGACCCTCGCTTTTGTTACTACTCCAGTATTTGCGTGGCTGAACTTTAGTTTAGTGCGCTCAGAACCCAGCATTCATCACTCACCTTTATTACGCACCCTAAGCTGGCTAGGTTTGGTTTACTTAGTGGGCTTTGCGCTGGTGTTTTTGGTTTGGAAGGGAATGTAAATGGGAGCTGTCAGCTTTCAGCCGTCAGTTTATAGCTGATCGAGAAGGGGCTTAGTTATTTGTATTTATAAACAATTATAACTTTACATTCATTTCTCAGCTTTTATGCTGTTTGACGGCTGATAGCTCTAACTCAACTCCCTAATCGCATTACTAATCCCATCTAGCGTGAGTGGGTACATGCGGTTATCCATTAACTGCTTTATAAAATCAATTGATTGATAATAGCGCCAGTGTTCAACGGGCTGTGGGTTGAGCCAAGCGACTTTATCAAAGTGATTGGTTATGCGGTTTAACCAAGCGCTACCGGGCTCTTCATTCCAATGCTCAACGCTGCCACCGGGGTAGGCGATTTCGTAAGGGCCCATGGTGGCATCGCCAACAAAGATCACCTTGTAGTCGCTGGTGAACTTGTTAATCAAGGTCATGGTATCAATGACGTTTGAGTGACGACGCTCGTTGTCTTGCCAAACATGCTCATATAAACAGTTATGAAAATAGTAAAACTCAAGGTGTTTAAACTCGCTGTGGGCGGCGCTAAATAGCTCTTCGCAGGTATGAATGTAATCATCCATTGAACCGCCGATATCAAACAACATCAATACTTTTACCGCATTATGGCGCTCTGGTGCCATTTTCACATCGAGCATGCCGCCTTGTTTTGCGGTTGCGCGGATGGTTTCGGTTAAATCGAGAGTGTCGCTGGCGCCAGTACGGGCAAATTTACGCAGTTTTTTTAGAGCGAGTTTAATGGTGCGCGAGCCGATTTCACGGTCACTATCAAGGTTTCGGTAGCTGCGCTTATCCCACACTTTTACCGCACGGCGATGTCGGTTACCGTCTTGACCAATGCGCACACCTTCAGGGTTATACCCATAGGCGCCAAATGGTGAAGTGCCACCGGTACCCACCCACTTATTACCCCCAGCATGGCGTTTTTGCTGCTCTTCAAGGCGTTGCTTGAGGGTTTCCATGAGTTTATCAAGGCCGCCCATGGCTTGTAATTGCGCTTTTTCTTCTTCGCTTAAGTGCTTTTCAAACTCTTTGCGTAGCCAATCATCAGGCAAGGCATGTTGCTGTTTTAAGCTTTCGAGCAGATCAAGGTCGGCCACGCCACTAAAGTAATCTGCAAAGGCTTTATCAAAACGATCAAAGTGGGTTTCATCTTTAACCATGATGGTACGCGCTAAATAATAAAACGCGTCAACGTCAGCAAAAATAACCCCTTGCTTGAGCGCATTGATCAAATCAAGTAGCTCTCGCAAACTAACTGGTAAGCGGTATTCGCGAAGCTTAAAGAAAAACGCAATTAACATCTTAACGTCGGCTCATAAACGCAAGTTTTTCGATTAAGCTAATGTCTTGCTCGTTCTTTAATAACGCGCCAAACATGGGCATTAGGCCGCCTTTTTGGCTTTTATCATGCAGTGTTTTAGCATCAATGTCTTCGGCCATTAGTAGCTTTAACCAATCGAGTAATTCGCTGGTTGATGGCTTTTTCTTAATGCCGTTTACGTCACGTAGATTAAAGAACACCTCAAGTGCTTGGCGAACTAAATCTTGTTTAACATGCGGGTGATGCACATCGATAATTTGTGCCATTTCTTCACTACTTGGAAAATCAATGTAATGGAAAAAACAACGACGTAAAAAGGCGTCTGGCAGCTCTTTTTCGTTATTTGACGTGATGATTACAATCGGGCGTTGCTTTGCAACAACGCGCTCGCCAGTCTCATAAACATGAAACTCCATTTTATCGAGCTCTAATAGCAAGTCGTTGGGAAATTCAATATCGGCTTTGTCTATTTCATCAATCAATAGCACAGGGCGCTTGTTATGTTGCTCACCATAGGTAAAGGCTTGCCATAATTTCCCTTTTACAATGTAGTTGCTGATATCGTGCACACGCTCATCACCTAACTGGCTGTCGCGAAGACGAGATACCGCATCATATTCATACAGGCCTTGCTGCGCTTTAGTGGTTGATTTGATATGCCATTGAATTAGCGTAGTGTCTAAGCTTTTTGCAAGTTCCTCGGCCAGCATAGTTTTACCTGTGCCGGGTTCACCTTTTATAAGCAGGGGTTTTTCGAGCAATATCGCTGCGTTAACCGCTTGTTTTAATGAGTTACTGGCAATGTAGTTATCGGTTGAATTAAAAAGCACGATGTCACCTTATCTGGTCTGAGCAGTGATTAATAACGTCATGATGCCACAGTTAGTCGGCGTCTGAAAGGTATGCAAAACGCGGTACCGTTTTGCCCTCTACAGTAACTACTTCTGTAAACATACTAAGTGGGCGTGCCCACATGCCAAATTCGCCGTAAAGCGCTTGATAAATTACCAATGGCTCATTCGTTTCGCTATGAGTGGCAACATATTCAACTTTGTATTTTGGACCTTTGTAATGTTGGTAAATACCGGGTTTGATTGTCATGTGTTTATCTCGCATCTTGGAGTCATTTGGGTATAATTGCAGTTTGCACATTTTACGCTGAAACAAACTGCCTGAACTATGAATTATATTTCGTTAGATGAATACAAAAAAGCCTGGGTTTTTCGTCATAAAGATATGCCGATAAGCAGCGAAGACGCAGCGCAAATAAAGCCAATGAGTGCTGAACGCGCTGCGGTCTTATGGACTACCATGGTGAGCCGAGAGCATGATCACCCTGACTTTTTTGATAAAACAGATTGGTGCGGCAAAGACGACAGCTTTTCAGAGACCATTAACTGGGAAAACGCATGGGAAGCGGGCGACGAGCAGTTACCTGAAGAAATCCTAAACCACTTAGCGTGGGAAGCAAACACGACGGTCTATTTTTGTATGGCTCGCGATAATATCATTGAAACCAGCTTTGCCGTTTTTAAGCGTTGTTGGCAAAACTTTATGTTTTTAGCTGATGGTAGTTTGTTACTAGGTAAAAAGCGTGATGCGGTGGTGCAGTTTTTAGAATCTGGTAATGCAAAATTGGGTAAAAAAGGCGCAGTAAAGTAGCGCTCAATAAACGCTCTATGCTATAAAACAGTCAAGCAATTGTTTTATAAGAGCGCGCATTGTCTAAACCAACTTCACAGAGCGAACACTCGCAACAAGCCGAAATTTGGCAAACTGATGCCGAACGTGCTTTGTATGCGCAGTTATGTAATGCATTTTATGCTCGTGAGATCCCGCGTTTAGTCGATGAACCTGATACTGCAAGGCTTAAACGCTTATTAGCAAGTTTGCCTTACTATATTGAGCGTTTAGCCATGCGTATAGTTAGTGGCGATGCACCATTACAGCTTGATTCACAAAATGGCAGTTGGCTTGAAAAACAAAAAACAACGCCACCTGTTTATAATAAAAAAGACTCAAAAGACTTTTATAGTCAACATGCTAAGCGCGGGTTAATTGTTCCCGTGCTAATTAATGACGAGCAATGTACAACTGTGCGCATAGACAGCTTAGATCAAGTAAGCGACAATAAGGTACATTGCAACGAGCTTGGTTGGTTTGATACTTCAGGTGAATCGCTAGAAAACACGCATATTCAACTGCTTAAGCCTGCAAAGGCAGTGATGGCGGCGGCGTGTTGCGGTCATCAATGGCAATTTAATAAACGCATCACACCTAAGCGTTTGTCATTAAGAGAAATGCTACTAGCAAGCAATATAAATTGGCGTAATTTAAAACGCCCTTTGACTTAATTTAACCGCGAAGGAGTGTTCAATGCGGGTTTTTCAATTCGCCTTGTTATGTTTGGCTTTATTTCTGCAATATCGTTTATGGTTTGGTCATAATGGTGTGCAAGATTACACTCGTCTGAAACAAGCGGTTACCTCTCATCAAGACACTAACGCGAAATTATTAAAGCGCAATACTGTACTTAAAGCAGATATAAAAGATCTAAAGCTTGGTCAAGAAGGTATCGAAGAGCGCGCGCGTAATGAATTAGGAATGATTAAACCTGGCGAAACCTTTATTCGCGTTTTGCCGGGCCAACAACAAAATGAAAATTAAGCAAACTATAACCGCCATTGTTCCCGCTGCGGGGGTAGGGAGTCGAATGCAGCATTCGGCGCCAAAGCAGTATATTGAACTGGCGGGTAAAACTATTTTAGAACACACCCTGAGTAAACTTGCAGAACTTAACGAATTAAACACCATCAAAGTAGCAATTAGCGATGATGACGGCTACTTTGCTGATTTACCACACATAGATAAGCGTATTGAGCGTGTGAGTGGTGGTAAAGAGCGCGCTGATTCAGTGCTTAACGCCTTGCTATCACTTGCTGATAATCCACCTGATTGGGTACTTGTGCACGATGCGGCAAGGCCGTTAGTGTGTTTGGCTGATATTCAGCGTTTAATGACAGAATGCATCGCTGCCAATGAAGGCGGTATCTTAGCGTCAAAAGTAAAAGACACCATTAAGCGCGGTCATACCCACAGTGAGCAAACAGTGCCTCGTGATGATTTATGGCAGGCACTCACTCCTCAGTTTTTCCCTTATCAAGCGCTGACTAATGCGCTATCAAGTGCCCTTAAAAATGGTGTGACTATCACTGATGAAGCATCGGCAATTGAATGGGCTAAGCAGCCTGTTAAGCTGGTTGCCGGTCGCAGTGACAATATTAAAATCACCACCCCAGAAGATTTAGATTTAGCAGCATTTTTACTGCAAAAACAACAAAACGAGAGTACCTCATGATTCGAATTGGCCATGGCTTTGATGTACACAAATTTGGCGGCGAAGGCCCGTTGGTAATTTGTGGTGAAAAAATAGATTACCCACAAGGCTTTTTAGCGCATTCAGATGGTGATGTTGCCATTCACGCATTGTGTGATGCTATTTTAGGTGCATTAGCAATGGGGGATATTGGCAAGCATTTTCCAGACACTGCGAGCGAATACGAAAATATTGATAGCCGAATTTTACTACGCCACGTGGTTGGGCTTGCTAAAGAGCAAGGTTACGTACTTGGCAATGCCGATGTGACGATTGTTGCGCAAGCACCAAAAATGTTGCCACATATTCAAGCAATGCGTGAAAACTTATGCCAAGACCTTGAAGCTGATATTTCACAAGTTAATGTGAAAGCAACAACCACAGAGAAGCTAGGATTTGAAGGCCGCAAAGAAGGTATTTCAAGCCACGCAGTGGTGATTATGAGCAAACTAAGCGCATGAGTGAGTTAAACTACCTATACGGTAAACCTCTTTCTAAGGCTGACTTTAAAACTCACGCCGAAGACTTCATGGTTGATGAAGACTTAGGTATTGAGTTTACTGGTTCTGGTGAACATGTTTGCTTGCAGGTTGTAAAAAAAGGCGAAAATACTCAGTTTATTGCGAAACGCATTGCCGAAAAAGCAGGGGTATCCCCTCGTGACGTGAGTTATGCAGGCTTAAAAGACCGTCATGGCGTGTGTACACAGTGGTTTAGCGTGCCAGTACCAATTAAAAAGCACATAGAATTTAGTGAACTGAATAACGAGCAATTTTTTGTAATTTCGCAACAGCGTCATAATCGTAAGCTCAGAACGGGTTGCCATAAAGGCAATCGCTTTACCATTACGTTACGCAACGTGACTGAGCCGCTGGATATTTTGTGCCGTATCAACGCGGTGCGTGCAGGGGTGCCTAATTACTTTGGTGAGCAGCGCTTTGGGCATGGTGGTCACAACCTTGAAATGGCAAAGCGCATGTTTGCTGGAGAGCGTATCCGCGATAAAAAATTGCGTGGTTTAGTTATTTCAGCTGCACGATCTTATGTATTTAATGAAATTGTGAGTATGCGGGTTGCCGAGCATGGCCTTGCAAAAACAATGCACCACGAAGTGTTTATGCTCTGCGGCAGTAATGCATTTTTTGAAGACAACATTAGTGATGACAATATTGCTCGCTTAGCGTCTGGTGATATTGTGATGTCGGCCCCCATGGTTGGTAAAGGCGAAAAAGGCCTGACCGAAACCGAAAAAGTGTGGCTAGAACCTTATCAATCTTGGATAGAAGGCCTTAGCGAACTTGGCCTTAAGAATGAGCGTAGAATGTTACGACTGATCCCAGACTCATTAGCCGTTGAAACGATTGACGAAACTACTTTAAAGTTAAGTTTTGGTCTACCAAAAGGCTGTTTTGCTACTGCCTTACTGCGTGAGTTGGTGGACTATCAAGATGCAAGCCCCAGAGAACAAAAACAAAAGGATGCGTAAATGAAAATCTTATTGAGCAATGATGATGGCGTACATGCTAAAGGGATTGCGGTTTTGTATCATGCATTAACGCAAATTGCAGATGTGACCTTAGTGGCGCCAGATCGCAATTGCAGTGGCGCAAGTAATTCATTAACGTTAATGAATCCGCTGCGTGCAACTACCCTTGATAATGGTTTCATTTCAATTAATGGCACGCCGACTGACTGTGTACACTTAGGGGTTAACGAGTTAACCGAGCAGCAGCCAGATCTCGTGGTAGCCGGAATAAACCACGGCGCCAATTTAGGTGATGACACCTTGTATTCAGGTACTGTTGCCGCCGCCACTGAAGGTCGCCACTTAGGACTTCCTGCCATTGCTGTGTCGTTATGCTCTAAAGAAGGAAATCACTTTGAAACTGCAGCTGCGGTTGCGGTGAGTATTATCAAAGAATTGGCATCGCACCCATTACCGAAAGATCAAATCATCAACTTAAACGTGCCAGATATTCCACTTACTGAGCTAAAAGGAGTCAAGGTAACCCGTTTAGGTTCGCGTCATAAAGCTGAAACCATGACGAAACAACAAGACCCATGGGGCCGTGACATTTATTGGTATGGTACCCTTGGTGCTGAAAGTGATGCAGGTGAAGGCACTGATTTTTACGCCATAAATAATGGTTACGCATCAGTGACCCCGCTTAGTGTTGATATGACAGCGAAAGAAAGTTTACAAGCAGTCGATAGCTGGTTAGCAAATATGGAGATTAATAGTGCTGACTAATTATAATCGCAGCGCACTGGCATTAGCAGAGTTATTGAAACGCGAAGGTGTAGAAGACAGCACTGTGCTTGAAGCGATAGCCTCAACACCCAGACACATTTTTATCGATGATGTTTTACAGCACAAAGCTTATCAAAATACCGCATTGCCAATTGGTCAAGGACAAACGATTTCGCAGCCTTATATTGTCGCACGTATGACTGAGCTACTTCGCTTAGCGGGCGTACGTGATAAAGTGCTCGAAATTGGCACAGGGTCTGGCTACCAAACGGCAATACTGGCAAAAACGTTCACTAAAGTGTGCTCGGTAGAGCGTATAAAAGCACTACAGTGGCAAGCAAAACGCCGTTTGCACAAACTCGATTTATATAATGTCACCATGAAACATGGTGATGGTTGGCAAGGCTGGCAATCACAAGCGCCGTTTGAGGGGATTATTGTTACAGCTGCAGCCGCCACTATGCCACAAGGGTTACTTGCTCAATTGGCTGATGGGGGCGTTATGATTGCACCTATCGGTGAGCAAGATCAGCAATTAATGATGGTCGTTAGAAATGGCGATACTTTCACAGAACATAAAGTTGCACCAGTAAGATTTGTACCTTTGGTACCTGGTGATATTGAATAGGACGTTAAACTTTGAAGTTGTTTACTAAGTTATATGATATGGCACTGGTATGGGCTAAACATCGCCATGCAGAGCGTTATTTAGCAGGGATGAGTTTTGCTGAATCTGTTTTTTTTCCGGTACCACCGGATGTCATGCTAGCACCTATGTCACTTGCTCAACCAGATAAAGCATGGCGTTTTGCCAGCTTTACGACGATTGCTTCAGTGATTGGTGGTATTTTAGGTTACTTACTTGGCTTTTGGTTATTCGAACCTGTGGTCGAGCCGCTGATTGCGCAAATGGGTTGGCAAGCGAAATTTGACACAGCGCTAAGTTGGTTTGAAAACTACGGTGTGTGGGTGGTGTTTTTAGCGGGATTCTCCCCCATACCTTATAAGGTTTTCACCATAGGTGCAGGTTTGATGCAAATGGCATTTCTGCCGTTTCTAATTGCTTCGGCAATTGGTCGTGGCGCACGCTTTTTCTTAGTGTCGGCTTTAATGAAGTGGGGCGGCGTTAAAATGGAGCAGAAATTACGTCAATATGTTGAAGCGCTTGGCTGGGGATTAGTTGTTTTAGTTGTGGTTGCGTACTTTTTACTGCGATAACCCGTAAAACCATTAAACTAGTACGATAAGGAGCATTTTACGATGAGCAGGCAGATAACAGTCTATGTTACTTTGTTTCTTAGTATTTTGCTCTTTGGCTGTACTTCTCGCGAAGCCCCAGCACCGGTGAGTAGTTTAGATAATAAAGTTAAACCCGCCACACGCAAAGTTAATATCTCAGGTTCAAAATATGTAGTCAAAAAGGGCGATACTTTATATTCAATTGCTTTTAGTGCTCAGCAAGATTTTCGAACCCTCGCAAAAATAAACGATATTCCAGCACCTTATACCATCTTCCCTGGGCAGAATATTTCGCTCATAAAATCGGCACAAAAACAAAAAAAGACGAAAAAATATACGAATCCGAGTAAAAAGTCTACTGTTTCTATACAAAAAAATAACAAAAAATTAAAGAAAGAGCTTGATCAGCCAAAACAACGAGAGTATGTTCAGAAACAAGCCAACAAAATAATTAGTGAAAAAAAACGTAATTCTAATGCAAAAGTTGTATGGAACTGGCCTGCTAAAGGTAAAGTAACGCAACGCTTCTCTAATAAAGAGAATGGCTTTAAAGGGTTACAGATCACTAATAAACAAGGGGCTTCTGT
Organism: Pseudoalteromonas simplex; assembly: GCF_015278155.1. Classification (NCBI taxonomy): domain Bacteria; kingdom Pseudomonadati; phylum Pseudomonadota; class Gammaproteobacteria; order Alteromonadales; family Pseudoalteromonadaceae; genus Pseudoalteromonas; species Pseudoalteromonas simplex. Next base: position 210,755 of record NZ_JADILN010000003.1, on the reverse strand, counting down.
TGTAGCTGCTGCACATGGAACTGTGGTATACGCGGGCAACGCATTGAGGGGGTATGGTAATTTAATCATTTTGAAACACAATGATGATTACCTAAGTGCTTACGCGCACAATTCAAAGTTGCTTGTAAAGGAAAAACAGGAAGTAAAGGCGGGGCAGAAAATAGCAGAAATGGGCAGTTCAGACTCTACGGTTACGGCTTTGAGATTTGAAATTCGTTATCGGGGTCAAGCAGTCAATCCTGCTAAGTATCTACCTTAGCCATTTAGGGTATTGATAAAGTGATTTAGCTCAATCACATATTTGCTCGGGAGGACGCTTATGGGTCACACAGCAAAACTTGAGAAAAAAACTGACGCGATTGACGATAAATTTGATGACACGGTAGTCGAAGAAGAGTCTTCTGAATTACTTGAAGAAGTCGACAACGAAGATGAAATTTTTGCAAAAGAAGAAGTTGCCAAGAATTTAGATGCTACACAGCTGTATCTTGGTGAGATTGGTTTTTCTCCGCTGTTAAGCGCAGAAGAAGAAGTCTATTTTGCTCGAAAAGCACTGAAAGGCTGTGAAGCCTCTCGCAAGCGAATGATTGAAAGTAATTTACGTTTAGTGGTGAAAATTGCCCGCCGCTATAACAACCGTGGCCTTGCGCTACTAGACCTTATTGAAGAAGGTAATTTAGGCCTTATCAGAGCCGTTGAGAAATTTGACCCAGAACGAGGTTTCCGTTTTTCAACTTATGCAACTTGGTGGATACGTCAAACCATTGAACGTGCCATCATGAACCAAACACGTACGATTCGTTTACCTATTCATGTGGTCAAAGAGCTTAATGTTTATTTAAGAACAGCCCGTGAATTAACGCAGAAACTTGACCATGAACCCACTGCAGAAGAAATTGCAGAGTGCTTAGATAAGCCGGTTGAAGATGTTACTAAGATGCTGCGTTTAAACGAAAAAATCACCTCGGTGGATACACCTATCGGTGGTGAAAATGACAAAGCGTTATTAGATATTATCGCCGATGAGAAAGACTACGGTCCAGAAGGCGAAGTACAAAACAATGACATCAACAAGCACATTGTTGATTGGCTTGGAGAGTTAAACCCGAAACAGCGTGAAGTACTTGCTCGTCGTTTTGGTTTACTGGGCTATGAGCCATCAACCCTTGAAGATGTTGGTCGTGAAATTGGCTTAACACGTGAACGTGTAAGACAAATTCAAGTGGAAGCATTACGTCGCTTAAAAGACATTTTGCAACACGAAGGTTTAAGTACAGATAGCCTATTCGACCAATTCACCTGATTTGACAACAATGAATATCTGATCAAGGGTATAGAACCCACGGGTTCAGAACACACAAAAAAGCTGACGTCATGTCAGCTTTTTTTATAGCTCTTTTATTGCACTACAATAAATCTTTTAATTGATACAGTAGTTGGTGTGCTTGTCTTGGCGTTAGGCTGTCTGGATCAAGCTGTTTTAAGGTTAATTCAAGCTCAGAAGGCTCATCATCAAAACTTAATGTTTGCTGTTGTTGCTCAATAGGGGCAGTAACAGGTTGATGATTCTCAAGCATTTTAAGCTTTTGTTTTGCTTGTTGGATAACCGCTTTTGGTACACCAGCCAAAGCAGCAACTTGTAAACCAAAGCTCTTGCTTGCTGCGCCTTCAAGCACGGTATGCATAAAGGCAATGGTGTCGTTGTGCTCAATGGCATCGAGGTGCACATTAACCAGCCCCGTTTTTTGCTCGGCCAGTTCGGTTAGCTCAAAATAGTGGGTTGCAAACAAAGTTTTAGCAGCAATTTTTGATGCTAAATAATCAGCCGTTGCATAGGCAAGCGATAAACCATCATAAGTTGAAGTACCGCGACCAATTTCATCCATCAGTACCAGTGATTGCGCTGTGGCGTTATTTAAAATTGTTGCCGTTTCGGTCATTTCAACCATGAAGGTTGAGCGCCCTGATGCTAGGTCATCACTTGCGCCAATACGCGTAAAAATACGGTCAATATTACCAATTTCTGCACTATCAGCAGGAACGTAACAACCAATGTGAGCCATCAAAACAATAAGTGCGGTTTGGCGCATATAGGTCGATTTACCACCCATATTTGGACCTGTGATAATTAACATTTTACGGTCGTTATTAAGCTCTACAGGGTTGGCAATAAACGGGTCTTTCATTACTTGTTCTACCACTGGGTGGCGACCCTGTTTAATACTGATATTATCGTTATCGCACAGTGTTGGCTTAGCATAATTGAGCGCTTGCGCACGTTCGGCCAAATTGTTCAGTACATCTAAATCTGCTAAAACAGCTGCCATTGTTTGTAACTGCTCAATGTGCGGAGCAATAAACTCAAAGAGTTGCTCGTAAAGCTGTTTTTCAAGTGCTAGCGCTTTTGACTGGCTACCAAGTACTTTATCTTCGTGCTCTTTAAGCTCAGGGATAATATAGCGCTCATTATTTTTTAGCGTTTGACGGCGAATATAATCGGCAGGAACCAAGTGCGAGTTAGCGCGACTTACTTCAATAAAAAAGCCATGCACCTTGTTATAGCCAATTTTTAAAGTGCTAATGCCTGTGCGTTCACGCTCACGTTCTTCAAGCTTTTCGAGAATATCGGTTGCGCCTTGGCTTAGGGCACGCCATTCATCAAGCTCACTGTTATAACCCGGGGCAATAACACCCCCATCACGAATAAGTACCGGTGGGGTTTCGATGACAGCACGTTCTAGTAAGTCTTGTAGCTCAGGTAATTGCTGTGATTGCGCTATTATTTGACTAATACGCGGATCGTTGGCGTCCAAAAGTAATTCGTGTAATGGTGCCAGAGCTTGCAGTGCGCTACGCAGGCGCGTTAAATCACGCGGGCGTGCTGTGCAAAGCGCTAAACGGGCGATAACACGCTCAATGTCGCCAATTTGCTTTAATGACTCTTGTAGCTCACCACATAATTGCGCATCGATAATTGCACTAATAGCGTTTAGTCGAGAGTTGAGCTCTGTTTTGCTGCGCACTGGTGTATGAATACGACGCTTTAATAAGCGTGAACCCATCGCAGTCGCTGTTTTATCAAGTACTTGTGCAAGCGTGTTTTCGTAGCCGCCTGATAAATTAACTGTTAGTTCAAGGTTTTTACGGGTTGCGGCATCTAAGATCACCGCGTGTTCGTTTTGCTCAAGGGTAATCGCACGAATATGCGGCAGGGCAATACGTTGAGTGTCTTTTACATATTGCATTAAGCAGCCCGCAGCCACCAAAGCAGCGTGTGCTTTGTCTACACCAAAACCAACTAAATCTTTGGTGCCAAATTGGTCGCAAAGTAAATGCTGTGCAGTATCTAAATCAAATTCCCATTCTGGGCGACGACGTGCGCCTTTGATATGTTCAATTAAATGCACATTTGCAAATGTTTCACTATAGAGCAGCTCAGCAGGGGCTAAACGTTGTAATGTTGAGCTAAATGCTTCATCAGTATTTACTTCTAACACATTGAATCTGCCAGAGTTAATATCTAAATAAGCAATACCATATAAGCCTTGTTTACTTTGCCACACACTGGTTAGCAAGTTGTCTTGGCGTTCTTGTAATAACGCTTCGTCAGAAATAGTGCCCGGTGTAACAATGCGCACAACTTTACGCTCAACAGGGCCTTTGCTAGTAGCTGGGTCGCCAACTTGTTCACAAATAGCCACCGACTCACCCATTTGTACAAGGCGAGCTAAGTAGTTCTCTACTGCGTGATAGGGCACACCCGCCATTGGAATGGGATCGCCACCGGCTTTACCTCGGTGGGTTTGAGAAATATCAAGAAGTTGTGCTGCACGCTTGGCATCATCAAAGAAAAGTTCGTAAAAGTCGCCCATACGATAAAACAATAAAATATCCCGATGCTCGGCTTTTATTTTTAGATACTGCTGCATCATAGGGGTTTGTTGTTTTATAGTGTGCGGTGCATAAAGATCAAACGACATGTATTTACCCAAAGGCTGAATATGGAATTACATCAAGAGATTAAAACACTTGCTGCGAAATTAGGAGCTATTTTAACGGATAAACGCTTATGGATCACTACCGCAGAATCATGCACTGGCGGTGGAGTGAGTTATGCGCTCACCGATACCCCGGGCAGTTCTAATTATATTGACCGAGCGTTTGTTACTTATAGTAACCAAGCAAAACATGAGCTCATTGGCGTTAGCGAGCAAACCTTAAACAGCTTTGGCGCGGTGAGTGAACAAACCGTTGTTGAAATGGCATCGGGGGCGGCAAAAGCTGCAAACGCCGATATTGCAATAGCTATTTCGGGGATAGCAGGCCCCGGTGGTGGAACACTGGATAAACCTGTGGGATTAGTGTGGTTTTGTATTCATTTGGCTGGTCAAAACTACTCAAGCAAACAGGTTTTCGCTGGTGATAGAGCTGAAGTTAGACTGCAAGCTATTGTTTATTCGTTAAAAAACATAATTGAATTGATAAAATCTGAAAATTAGCTTGATACTGTGATTTCATACAGTATACTGTCTGCATTAGCCGGATTTGGAGAACAGAATGAACGATAACAAACAAAAAGCCTTAGACGCTGCTTTATCACAAATTGAGCGTCAATTTGGTAAAGGCTCAATTATGAAACTGGGCGACAACAAAGCCCTAGATATTGAAGCAATCTCAACAGGTTCACTTGGTATCGATATCGCACTAGGTATTGGTGGTTTACCTACAGGCCGTATTGTTGAAGTGTATGGTCCTGAATCATCAGGTAAAACAACACTTACTTTACAAGTTATCGCTGAAGCTCAAAAGCAAGGTAAAACGTGTGCATTCGTAGATGCTGAGCACGCTTTAGATCCTGTATACGCACAAAAATTGGGCGTAAACATTGATGATTTACTTGTTTCTCAGCCAGACACGGGTGAGCAAGCATTAGAAATTTGTGACATGTTAGTTCGTTCAAGTGCTGTTGATGTTGTGATTGTTGACTCGGTAGCAGCTTTAACACCTAAAGCTGAAATCGAAGGTGACATGGGTGACTCACACATGGGTCTGCAAGCTCGCTTAATGTCACAAGCATTACGTAAGCTTACAGGTAACATCAAGCGTTCAAACACACTATGTATTTTCATCAACCAAATCCGTATGAAAATTGGTGTTATGTTTGGTAACCCTGAAACAACAACAGGCGGTAACGCACTTAAATTCTACGCTTCAGTACGTATCGATATTCGTCGTATTGGTTCAGTGAAAGAAGGCGATGAGGTTGTTGGTAACGAAACCCGCGTTAAAGTTGTTAAAAACAAGGTTGCTCCGCCGTTTAAACAAGCTGAGTTCATCATCATGTATGGTGAAGGTATTTCTAAACAAGGCGAACTAATCGATCTAGGCGTTAAGCATAAGATTGTTGAAAAATCAGGTGCTTGGTACAGCTACAATGGCAGCAAAGTTGGTCAAGGTAAAGCAAACTCAATTAAGTTCTTAAAAGACAACCCAGAGATCGCAGATGAGATCGAAGGTAAGTTACGTGAGATGCTATTACTTCAAGCAACTGTGCAACCAGAAGATGGTGAAGATGCAGGCCTATTAGCTGAAGACGAGCTATAAACACCGCAAAAGAGTATAGTTAAGCGTGATTTGACCCGCACTTAACACAAAAAGACCGCTACACAGTTAGCGGTTTTTTTATGGTTGTTTGTAGCAGCGATTTTATATCGCGTTTAATTGCAGAACTTAATGCGGGATATACCCGCAGTTGTTGGAGTAGGCAGTAGTTTGTCGCATTTTCAATTCAGTGACAATTTTAAGTTATTTTACACGTTCAATATATTCGCTACGACGCCATAAAATAGCAGCAAGGGTTGCAAGAGGGATTATCAAAAAAATCGCTATTGTTTCAAATAGCGCATTATCGTCATATATGAATGCCAAGCTGGTAGCTGGTATTGTCATCAGCGTGAAAATTCGATACATAAGTTCTGTATCAGTTCGATATATGAGAGCTGTTTGGCAATCAGGGCAAGTGAATAGTTTACCGTCAACCCTGTCTATTGGTGTACTCGCTTTGGCTATTGGAAACTTCCATCCACAATCTGGACATCTTCTAGAGCGTTTCGATTTTTTAGCATCCATTAATCTGTACCAAATAACTAAAATATTCATTTTTTAATACACTACAGAAAAATTTATAAGGTGCAATGAAGTGAAGGTTATTCGCTATGTTTTTTGCTCTTAGAGTAAAATGGGGTAATAAAAAAGCCGCATATGATGCGGCTTTTCATGTACTTAAAGCTTAAAACTTGTCGCTTTATAAAATTATAGCTGCCAGTTGAAAGATACTGAATAACTACGCGGTGCGCCGTAATAACCTTGCTCCCAGAACAAGCTATGTAAGTACTTTTCGTTAGTTACGTTATTAACGTTTAAGTTAACGCTCATGTGGTCATTAATATCGTATGTTGCCATTAGATTTAATAAGCCGTAAGCATCTTGCTTAGTAACAGGAACAACGCCAGACGGCTGAGTAGGTTGTACACGTTTAGTGTCGTCTTGCCATTGGTAGTTTAAACCAAAGGTTAAACCATCAACTTCAGGCACTTTATGAGTTACAGCAAGTTTAAATTGGTTTTCAGGTGTGTAGTTTTTAACTAATTCATCACCATCAATGTTTAGATTGCTGAAACTAAAGCTCGCGCTCAGCGTTTCGTTGATTTTGCCACTAAGCTCTACTTCAATACCATCACTGTTAATACCATCTGCGCCATAGTAGCGAGTGTCATCAGGTAATGAACCTGGGATAGCAACAGCAAGGCCAACTTGTTTTGCATCAAAGTAGGCTACAGTTACAAATAAGTCGTCATCAAGTAGCTGTGCCTTTACACCAATTTCGCTACTTTTACCTGTGATTGGATCTAAATAATCACCGTTTACGTCACGCTCTGTTTGCGGAACAAAGGTTTCTGTGTAGCTTGCGTAAGTTGAGAAGCTTTCGTTGATATCATAAACAACACCGAAGTACGGCACTGTTTGGTCGCTATCTTTGTCTTTTGCAACGCCGTAAGAGGCACCTTCCGTTTCCCAATTTACTTGGCTTACACCCGCTAAAATGCTGAATGCGTCAGTTGCACGAATGCGTGTTGAAATATATGCAGAGCGTTGTCGACTAGTGATATCAGCACCTGTTAAACCATCAGTAAGTGTTGGTACTGGCGCAACACCGTCCCAACCACCTAGCTCAGGCATCGCAGGGAAACCATTGCCTGTTGTACGGTCATACAATGATTTATCTTTGTTATCCATATCTGCTTGGTTTACACCAAACGACAGATCATGTTCCATACCAAATAAATCAAATTTACCTGTTGCGTAGATATCTAAAATGTCGTGCTTATCTTTGTGGTCATATTCACTCGCATAACCAGTTAGGCCAAGACCTGTTTCTCTGTCTGGTGTGCCGTAAACATAGAAAAGCTCAGAATCTTGCTCATTTTCTAAGTGCGCGTAGCTGGCTTTTAAGAACCAAGTATTGGTGATTGCTTGCTCAATTGATAAGAACAGCTGCTCAGTTGTGTTATTCCAATATGACCAATCTGAAGCAGTGCTGGTTGACGCATCAAAGTTTGTTGCTGAACCATCGCTGTAATAAAGTGGTAAGGCACCCCAAAGTGGGCTGTCGGCATCTTTCTTTTGATTTACATAGTTTGCAGTGACTACTGTGCTATCAGTTAATTGACCTTCGTAGGCTAGGTAATAAATTGTTTTATCTTGCTCGTAACGGTCAAGGTATGACTCAGTTTTGTGCTTAGTGAATACTGCACGTACAGCGTGGTTTTCGTTGATAGCTGTTGAAGCGTCAAGCTCTAAACGTTTGTTGTCCCAAGAGCCATACGATACAGACGCATTTACTTGTGTTTGATAAGTAGGGCGTTTTAGAACCATGTTCACGGTTGCTGAAGGGTTACCCGCACCTGTCATTAAACCATTGGCACCACGTACAATTTCAACACTATCAAAAATAGAGGTATCAAGAGTACCTTGGATTGAACCGTTGTCTTGTGGCATACCCATGCCATTAACCTGGAAGTTAGTGATTTCAAAACCGCGAGCTTTAAAATAAGTACGATCAGTTTCAATTTGCTCAACAGTCACACCCGGTGTGCTTTCAAGTACAGCGTTTAGATTATCGAGTGAGAAGTCATCCATTAATGCACGTGAAACAACAGAGATTGACTGTGGTGTCTCTTTAATTGTTAGCCCTAATTTGGTCGCAGACTGTGCTTCTTCTGTGATGTAGTTTTTATGATGCTGGCCATACACGGCAATTTTTTCAATTGCTTGTTCTTCTTTTTGTTGTTCTGCAAAAGCGTGGCCACTTAAAAGTGCTGAGGTCACAAGGCTTAATTGAGATAAGCGCAAAATTTTTGTTGATGACATGCAAAGTTCCAATTAGTTCAATGAATCGTGAAATTAATGCGTAATCTAATCTAAATGAAAATAATTTGCAATTAAGGTTTGCTGTTTTAGTGAATAATTGATTGCAAAAAAGTTTAAAGGGCACAGAAATATAAAAAGGAGATATAAAAAAAGCGGCCGAAGCCGCTTCAGGAAGTAAATAAGTTTAAATCTTAAAAAACGTATTTTGCAGAAAATTGTAGACGATCCATATCTCCGTCAGCACCGCTTTCTAACTCACGCTCGGCATGTTTAAACTCAACACCAAAGGTGAGCTTTTTAACAGGCGAGTATAAAAGGTTGGCACTATAGCTTTGGCTCATTTCTGTAGGGTCGCCAGTCACTGCAAGTAAATCTGTGTTGTTATCTGCTGAGAAGAATGAGTAAAGGAAAGTAGAACGCCATTGGCTGTTCCAGTGTTGTTGGTAGGCAATAAAACCTGATGTTGAATCAATCGCATCTAAATCATCACCATCAAGCACAGCACCATTTGCTACGTTTAAACCAATGTAGCGGCCTAAACCTGAGCCTTGAGTTAGCATGAATTTTAGGTTGTTTTGGCCAAAATTAACTTTACCTGAGGCGCTGATACCGAACGATGATGTATCTGCATCAATGCCATTTTGCTTGTAAGTTAATTGACGAGCAAGACCGGTAAATACTAATTCACCCCAATCAGCTTTATGTGCATAACGTGCTGTAAAGTCAGGCATTGATGCATCATCAGTGGCTACGCGAGCGCCGTCTACTGTGACTGTGCTCTCTGGGTTTTCGATAGAGAATGACCAGTTGCCAGTAGTGTAACGTGCCTGTGCTTGGCGTACGAACACGGTACCCTCAGCAGGTCCCACGAAGTCGAGTGTTTCAGGTAATGCGCCTACGTTTTGAAAGTTTGACCATGCTTGACCAAATAACCAGCCATCATAAGTTACAAATGCTTGACGAATACGTGGCGCATAAGAGTTACTAACGCGTTCGTTACCGCCTGGTGCTGAAGCAATAAAGTCGATTTCAATTTTAGTTTTGATGGTTTTGCCATCGTCTAACTTTGTTGCGGTACCTAGGTTAAAGCGAGATTGGCGCGCGTGCATGTCAAATACAGCATCGCTGTCGCTGTCTGCGCCTACTGGTGTTGTACCTGGTACATAGAAGTCACGGCCAATACTACCACCGGCTGGTACGCCTGCTGAGTAATCACTCCACATGGCATCAAGTTTTACATAGCCACCATAAGAAACCTCTGTGTTACCAATGTTTGCAGCGTTAGCATTGCTGGCAAGTGCTGATAAAACAGCTGAAGCTGCTAGTGTTTTTAATGCGGTTACTTTTGTTGTTGTCATAATGTGTATTCCTGTCGAAGCTACTTGTTGCATTAATGATTTTTTAATAATGTTGTTGTACCACTGTTGTTTAAGATAAGACTTCTCTCAATTATCTATTGGTCTATTAGACTAAGGTGGAATATCTGGTTAAATCACAACCAATCTAACATTGAACTAGATTATAGAAGGCGATTTCGACGTTTTTTGTTAAATGACAAGATATACAACTAAGGTCTAATACTTTCAGGGGCTTTGCTGAGTGATCCTTGATGCAGGCCGTAGGCAAGTAATTAAAATGGAGACGACAACAATGTCAGAAAGTATCTATCCAGTACCAGCGCATATCAAGAATGCTGCATTAGTTGATAACGATAAATATAATACACTGTATAAGCAATCGATTGATGACCCTGAGGGATTTTGGCGAGAACACGGTAAACGTCTTGATTGGTCAACTCCTTATAATAAAGTAAAGAATACTTCATTCGACAAAGGCCACATCAGTATTCGCTGGTATGAAGACGGCCAACTAAACGCATCTTATAACTGTATTGACCGCCACCTTGCTACTAAAGCCGATAAAACAGCCCTCATTTGGGAAGGCGACAACCCTGAACATAACGAAAACATCAGCTACCAAAAGCTTCACGACGAAGTCGCTAAATTAGCTAATGGCCTTAAAAAATTAGGTGTATCGAAAGGTGACCGTGTCGCTATTTACATGCCAATGACACCGCAGGCTATTTACGCTATGCAAGCGTGTGCGCGTATTGGTGCGATTCACTCTGTAGTATTTGGTGGTTTCTCTCCATCAGCGATTGCTGACCGAATTAATGACTCAGGCGCTAAAGTGGTAATTACTTCAGACGAAGGTCGCCGTGCTGGCAACTGCGTACCACTTAAAGCAAATGTTGATGAAGCGGTATCACAAGACTCGGTAACCACCGTTGAGCACGTTATTGTTCATCAGCTGACCGGTGGTGAAGTTGAATGGAATAGTCATGATGTTTGGTGGCATGAGCTTGTCGCTGATTTACCAGCTGAGTGCGAACCTGAACCAATGAATGCAGAAGATCCGCTTTTCATTCTTTATACTTCAGGCTCAACGGGTCAACCAAAAGGTGTGGTTCATACTACCGGTGGTTACCTTGTTTATGCATCGATGACACATGAATATGTGTTTGATCTTAAAGAAGACGATATTTTCTGGTGTAGTGCCGATGTGGGCTGGATCACAGGTCACAGCTACATTGCTTATGGCCCATTAGTGAATGGCTGCACGCAAGTCGTATTTGAAGGTGTACCAACTTACCCAACAGCGGGGCGTATGGGTGAAGTAATTGATAAGCACAACGTGACTATCCTTTACACAGCACCGACTGCTATTCGTGCTCTAATGGCGAAAGGCGATGAGCCAACAGCGACTTCAACTCGTAAAAGTCTTCGTGTTATGGGTTCTGTAGGTGAGCCAATTAACCCAGAAGCGTGGGCATGGTATTACGAGCATATTGGTAACGAAAACTGCCCAATCGTAGATACGTGGTGGCAAACAGAGACTGGTGGCATCATGATCACACCATTACCAGGTGCGACAGATATGAAGCCAGGCTCAGCAACTCGTCCGTTCTTTGGTATTGCACCGGCACTATTTGATGCTGAAGGCAACACATTAGAAGGCGCGGTTGACGGTAACCTTGTTATTTTAGACAGCTGGCCATCACAAGCTCGCACAGTTTATGGCGACCATGAGCGCTTTGAACAAACCTATTTCTCAGCATACCCTGGTGTGTACTTCACTGGTGACGGTTGTCGTCGTGATGAAGATGGCTACTACTGGATCACAGGCCGTGTAGATGACGTACTTAACGTATCAGGCCACCGCCTAGGTACTGCCGAAATCGAGAGTGCATTGGTTGCTCACGAAGCAGTAGCAGAAGCGGCTGTAGTTGGTTACCCGCATGATATTAAAGGTCAGGGCATCTATGTTTACATCACTCCAAATGAGGGTGTTGTAGTGAGTGATGAACTAACAAAAGAGGTACGTAACTGGGTTCGTAAAGAGTTAAGCCCAATTGCATCACCAGATATGATCCAATGGTCTCCGGGTTTACCGAAAACTCGTTCTGGTAAGATCATGCGTCGAATTTTACGTAAAATTGCGGCAAATGAGCACCAACAGCTTGGAGATACTTCTACACTAGCCGATCCAAGCGTTGTTGATGAGCTAATCGAAAACCGATTAAATCGTTAAAATCGCGTTAAAAACTTGATTAGAAGTTGATTCTAAACGTAGTATATCGGCTGTCACTTAGAAATAGGTGTCAGCCGAATTTATTAGGAGTGAACCATGAGTCAGTTTTTAATAGCGGACGATCATCCGTTATTTCGTGAAGCGCTGAAAGGGGCATTGAGTGCTAAGTTCGCTGATTTAGAAGTGTTTGAATCGGAAAACTTTGATACCACTTTGCAGGTGCTAAGCGAGCAAGAAGATCTTGATATCTTACTACTAGACCTTCACATGCCAGGCAATGGCGATTTATACGGCCTTATTCGCATTCGCGAAGACTATCCAAGCTTACCAATAGCTGTTGTTTCTGGCAGCGAAGACATCAATGTAGTTTCTAAAGTAATGGGTTATGGTGCGATGGGATTTATTCCTAAATCATCTTCATCAGATGATATTGCGCTGGCAATCAACCACATTCTTGAAGGCGATGTTTGGCTGCCACTTGAACTTAAAGATAAAGTGGCTGCTGTAGATGGCGAAGACAAAGAAATTGCAGCGCAAGTGGCTTCACTGACACCGCAGCAATACAAGGTGTTGCAATACTTACACGAAGGCTTGTTAAACAAACAGATTGCTTACGAGTTACATATTTCTGAAGCAACCGTTAAAGCACACATTACAGCAATTTTTAGAAAGCTAGGTGTGTATAACCGTACTCAAGCGGTATTAATTGCCTCTAAATTGCAACTAGAGCCTATTGAGTCGGCATAACAAACGATAATAAAAATAATAAAGAGGCCATTCAGCCTCTTCATTTTATTGCTTAAGCGAACACCACGGTTCGATTACCATTGATAAACAGTTTATGTTCAGATGCGAGTTGCAGCGCTTTACAGAATACTGTTTTCTCTACATCTTTACCCATTTTTGCCATCATCTCTGCGGTATCCGCATGGCTGACATGCGTCACATCTTGTAAAATAATCGGCCCTTCATCAAGCTCATTATTAACAAAATGGGCGGTCGCACCAATAATTTTTACACCGCGTTCAAACGCCTGATGGTAAGGCTTTGCACCAATAAAGGCAGGCAAAAATGAATGGTGAATATTAATAATCTTACCTTCAAAGCGCGCCACAAATTCAGGGCTTAAAATACGCATATATTTTGCAAGGCCGATAATATCAGGCTGATAGCTGGCAATTAAATCACCGACTTTTTGATCATGCTCCGCACGGCTTAAACCTTCGTGCGATACCACATGAAATGGCACGCCAAAGCCTGCAGCCAATGGCGCTAAATCAGCGTAGTTGGCAATCACAGCCAGTACTTCGATGTTTAAGGCTTTTTCGAACTGCTTAAGTAATACACCACCTAAGCAGTGCGCTTCTTTAGTGGCAAGCAATACCACTTTCGTTTTTTCGCTGCTGTGCAGGGCAAGCTCTGCGCCATCAGGAAGTAGCTCAGCAAGCCTTGGTAAAAAGTCCTCAGCAATAACACCGCTTAACTCTGTACGCATAAAAAAGCGTTTAGCGTCTTTATCTACAAATTCGTTATTACGCGTAATGTTTAAATTATGCTGATGACAAAGGCCAGTGATCTTGGCAATTAGACCAACATCATCATCGCATTGTGTGGTTAAAATCGTGTTCATAGTCCTCATTCTAATCCCGTTTGTGTGAACACCATTATTTGCTAATTTTTTTGTGCTGCATAGCGCAAATTTAACTATCTAATAATTTATCTGATTTGATTGCATAAACGCCTAAAATGTAACCATTATTTACTTTTCGTGTAAAAGTAAGCTGCTTTCACTATAAATGTGATTTTCTGTCCATAATTATGATTAATTAAGTGCTTTTCTACATCATTTTCTACACTTTTTAACCTTATCGTAAGTAACTGTAAGTGAAGGTAATAGTTTGTAAAACATAGAATTTTTTCGATTTATTCGAGTCAGAATGGGGTATTACAAACAATAAGGAAAAAATTCCATGAAAAGCACTCTGCTTAAAACAATTGTTGCCTCAAGTTTGCTTTCGGTACTAGCTGCCTGCTCAAGCGATGACAGCAGCAGTAGCAATAGTGGCTATGTGCAACTGTACAATGGCTCTTACAACAGCCCATACACGCGTTTATTTGTTGATGACACTGAGCGCTCGGGGGCAGACTTTGGTGATGTATCAACTCGTCATAACTACAGTTCGGGGGAGTATGATCTCAGTTTTGAATATGTTGATGCCAACGACAGTTATATTACGATTGACGAAGAAACTATCAATATAAAAAATGATCAAACTCAGTTATTAGTAATGAATGGTGACTTTGCTGAACCAATTTTTACAGAGCTAAGTGTGCCGACGTCAAGCGATGAAGATGAATTCAATGTCGGCTTTTTTAATATTGTTGGCGAAGACAATCTTTACGATGTATATGTTGCCACTGACGACGGTGTATTTGATACCGCAGAGTTATTAATGACTTCGCAATACCTCGTTGAGCCAGAATTAGCGACGCTTGAGGAAGGTTATTACACTATTTATATTACCGCTAGCGGCAGCACAGATGTGATTTTTGAATCACCAACCGTGTATTTTAATGATGAAGCAACGTACATGGCGATGATCCGCCCAAGTTATGCAACAGAAGAAGATGGCATTACACTTGATGTCGTTACGGCAAGTAGCTCTGTAACACAACTAAACCACCAAGACGCGCAAGGTCAGCTGCGTTTTATTAATACCATTGATGATTACACGCAAACCCAGTTTAAAGTAACCCGAGGCACAACGGCGACTAACACCGAAGTTGTTAGCAACGATAGTTACTCTGAATACATGAGTATGTCGCCAAATAGTTACAGCGTCGCCATGTTAGATGAAGCTGGCGACACGATTGTAGATAATTTCTTAATGACATTAGAGCGTGAGCAAAGTGCGGTTGGTCTTTTCTACAATGACAAAGATTACGGCCCTCGTATGATGACCATTGAAGAAAATCTAACACCAAGCAGCTACAGCCACGCAGTTACTGTGGTTAACTTAATTGATAGCTATGCAGGGCAAGAGATAGACGAAGTCGATGTGTACTTTACCCTCAATGGCGAAACGGTTGAAGATACTAGCAATGTTGTTGAAGGGTTAGATCAATACGACCAACAAGAGCAGGTGGTTGATAACGAAGTTTATACAACTTATGTGGTGTTTGAAGATAACGGCCAACAGATTGTGCTCTTGCAACAAAGCGATATGGATTTTACCGAAGAAGGTAACTATATCTTGGTGATTGAACACGATGAAACCACTGATTCAGGTTACAAGATGACCTTAGAGCGTACGGTGACTGAACAGTCTTAACCGGCTAAAACGCAATATCGTTGTTTATTTACTCTTGCTAAGTGTTTATTGTATAAACAATTAAGGCTTTTGCTTTTTTGTTTAAAGTATACACAAGGAGAGAGTATGGACGGCGGTATTGCGTTACTAGTCTTACTAGCACTAGTTGTTGTAGGTGGCTCAATTGCTGGCATTATTGCCCTTTTTCAACTCTCTAGTTTAAAGCGAGAGGTGGCTGCTCTTCGAGTAAAACTTAACGCGACATATGTTAATAACCCTCAAACAAATACTGCAAACACGTTTGAAAATTCAAACGAAGATCTGACTGACTCAGCAAAATTTGAACCAAAGCCGAAAGTCATTATTAAGCCGATTGAGGCTATCCCTAAAAAGCCAGAGCCAACAAAACCCAAGCCTGCCATTTTAAATCCGCTAGTAAGCCAACTCGTTACACAAATCAAAGCCAATTGGCTAACTTGGGTAGGAGCGGTTGCACTTGCCTTTGGTGGTATCTTTTTAGCCCGCTATTCACTGGAAGCAGGCTTATTATCCGAAACTATGCGACTCACACTTGGGGCTATTTTTGGTCTGAGCTTAATTGTTGCGGCTGAGGTGTTACATCGTAAAGGTATTATCTTTGATGGGTTTAGTAACTATATTCCCGCTGCGCTTGCTAGCGGCGGCTTTATCAGTTGTTTTGCGCTCACTTTACTGGCCTACAGCCATTATGGCTTACTCCAAGCATTACCTGCATTTAGCGTTTTAACCTTAATCTCTGTAGCTGCAAGCTGGATGGCGCTGCGTTTTGGTCCAGTGCTTGCGGTCATTGGTATTATTGGCGCCTACAGCGTGCCGGTTTGGGTCAATACTGGGAATAATGATTTTATAGCGCTGCTTACCTATGTTGCTTTTGTTAGTGTTTCTGCTTCGCTGGTAGCGCATTATGTAAAACGTCATTGGCTGTGGTATCTGTTATGGGCAGGTCATTTAGGTTGGTACATTTTAGTTGCATTGACAGTATCTAAAAACCTGCATTGGTTTATTAATCTTTATGCTCTATTTAGCATCATATTGTTAATTGCTATTCCACGCCTTGGGCTGGGCTTTAAGCAAATTGAATACCGCCCACATCGCTTTAAAACGCTACTGAAACAACTGCCCGACAACCCTTTGTTATTAGCGGTTGTCGTACCACTTTATCTTTTACTCATGAGTAGTAACCAACTGCTTACTTGGCAATTGAGTATGTTGTTGTTAGTGGCTTTACTGTTGTTTTTGGTATTAAAAAACAGTACATGGGATCACTGGCTAATAATATCTGTGGTGAGTGTGGTGTGTTTGCTGACAGGGCAAAATAATACTGTTGATTATTCTGAGCAACTTTTTGTTTTTAGGCAAAACTACGGAGCAGGGCTGTTCTTTATTGCTCTGTTTGCAGGCTATGGTTTTTTATTTGGTCGTAAATACCCTAAACGCTTTGGCTTTACGTTACTCGCATCACTTTCAAGTTTTGTGATTATTAGTTGCTTATATCTCATCACTCCCGACCATGCCTTGATGACGGCATACCCGGTTTGGTGCTTTGTATTACTGGCACTGTCTGCCTGGCTATTTAAGTTATCCATCAATAGCACAAATCCAATGCGAGTATTTAGTTACTGGCTCGGCGGTAATGCCAATATTAGTTTGGCATTAACCATGCTCCTTGAAGGTAGCAGCTTGACCTTAGCGCTTGCTGTGCAAGTGTTGTTGATCAGTTTTTATGTGAATAAACAGTCACTCAGCATACTGACTTGGCCGCTTAAAGGTTTAGTTGGTGCTTTACTCATTAGATTAAGTTTTGCACCTTGGTCAGCGGATTACAGTGATGCGCTGCTGCTCGGTGTACATTGGAGTTTGGTTGTTTATCCTGTATGTGCTTGCTTATTTTACTTGGCAGCAAGGCATTGGCAGCAGCAATCTGTTCGAATGTGGCTAGAGGGTGCAGCCCTACATTGCATTGCTTTATTTATTACCACAGAGACGAGCTATCAGTTAGTAGGGCGTTATCCTGACTTTGAGAATTTGTCTGTGTATGAGCATATTTTACTGACCTGTAACTGGGGCATCTTGGGCTGTGTTTACTTACTGCGCTCACGCTTTACTGCGCAATTGGCTAAGCTCTATCAAATGGCTGGTTTTGCGTTATTAACATTAAGCGGTTTGCTAGTAGTGAAAAGCTTTACCGCTGTAAATCCGTTTTTTGAACCGATAAATATAGGCAGCTGGCCGATTATTAACTGGTTACTATTACTTTGGTTAGTACCAGCTTTAATTGCAATTTGGGCAAGCCGACTGACGAAATCTCAACACTATTTACAAAAGCTGTTTACAGCACTTGCAGGTGTGATGAGTGTTTTATATATCAATGCGGAAATTCGCCACAACTGGCAAGGCGAGTTTATAAATATTGCTTTGCCAACCTCAGATGCCGAGCTTTACAGTTATTCTTTAGTTTGGCTTATTATCGGTGCTATGTTAGTTGTGATAGGGCATTTAAAAACCAATACGTTATTACAAAAGCTTGGCCTTGGCTTATTGGCGCTGGTGGTGTTAAAAGTGTTCTTGATTGATATGGCAAACTTAACTGGATTATTGCGGGCTATTTCGTTTATCGGCTTAGGCTTGTCGTTAGTTGCGCTTAGTTGGTTGTTCCAAAAATTTAAGGCAAAGCCCGCAGCTTTGCCTTAAATTGGTATTGTTAAGCGCTGTTGGTAAAAACGTTAGTTCAGCGCTTTTGTTAAGTACTGTGGTTAAGCAGTGCTTTGAGTTTTGCGGGCTTAACAGGTTTACTAAGGTAATGAATTTGCTCTTCTTTGGTTTGCTGTTTTAGCGTTTCATCACGTACCGCTGTGATTAAAATCGCCGGTACTGGGCTTTGCCAAATTTCTCGTAGGGTTTTAATAAGCGTGATGCCATCGCAATCATGACCGAGCTGATAATCCATTAAGATCACATCGGGCGCTCGGTGCTCTTTGGCATAGGCCATCACGGTTTCAACTTGATCAAAGAGCTGATAATTGGCCTGCCACTTTTGCAATAGGCTTGCCATGGCATTAAGGTTTTCTGGGTCATCATCCACCGCAATAATATTCATTGCACTGCGGTTCTCAACACCTTTTTTAGGTGCCTCTTTTTGTTGAATAAATTGGCTTTCACCATAAGGTACTTCAATACTAAAGCGGCTACCTTTGCCAGGCGTTGAACTGACATCTAATCGTAAAGAAAGTAAGTCGGCCATTCGTTTTACAACTCCTAAGCCAAGGCCAACCCCTTTGTTATCACCGGCTTCAATACGATAAAAGTCATTAAAGATCTTCGCTTGCTCTACTTCTGTAATGCCGGGGCCTGTGTCCCATACTTCAATACGTAAATGATGTTTGCGTTTGCGACAAGCAATTAAAACTCGGCCACTATCAGTGTATTTAACTGCATTTGACACCAAGTTTTGAATAATTCGTCGTAAATAAGTGATATCACTGTGAACGATAACTCCTTTTGAACGCACCGTCAGCTTTAAGCCTTTTTCGCTCGACATAATGGCGTATTCGTTCTTAAGCGGGGCAAGTATGTCATCAATACTAAAGTGACGTGGAGTTGGCGTCATTGCCCCTTGCTCGAGCTTGGCAATTTCTAACAGCGCAGACATCAAATGCACCGTTGAATCTAAACTTGCGCCAAGCTTTTCAAAGTTATTTAAGTTGTTGTTCGAGAGGGTTTTATCATCAATGGCTGCAAGGTACAGGCGCGCCGCATTCAGCGGTTGTAAAATATCGTGACTTGCTAAGGCTAAAAATCGCGTTTTACTGTCATTAGCTTGTTCTGCCTCTTTTTTAGCTAAAGTAAGTGCTTGCTCAGTTTGTACTCGGCTATCGATTTGTGCTTGTAAATCTTTATTGATAGTACGGATTTCTTGAGTACGCGCTTCAATACGGTTTTCAAGGTCCATGTTTACTTCTTCAAGCGCATTTTGCGTTTCGATATGCGTGGTAACATCAGAGAAACTTGTTACAAAGCCACCATCTGGCAGTGGGTTACCAATCATTTCGAACACTTGGCCATTACGGCGGTGGCGAATAAAGTGGTGGGGCGTGCCGTTTTTAAGATGCTGCACGCGCTTTTCTACATGGCGCTCAACTTCACCTGGACCACACTCGCCGCGCTCGGCATTGTAGCGGATCACTTCCTCTATGGGTTGACCAACCTCTAAAAAGTTTTCTGGGTAGTCAAACATTTCTGCGTAGCGCTTATTCCATGCCACTAAATTAAGCTCTTTATCAACAACAGAAATACCATGGCTGAGGTTTTCAAGTGAGGTGAATAATAGGTTTTGGTTAAATTGCAGAGCTTGTGTGGTTTCATCAAAAAAGTTAACGACTTCTTCAAAGGCCATGCGTTTACCAGAGGCAACTGTGTGGATCAGCGCCTGTGCTGAAGAGGCACCAAGCACACCAGTTAAGGCGCGTTCACAATAGGCAATAAACTCAGGTTCTGGGTGTGCGTTATTATTATCTAAGTTATGAGTTAAGGAGTAATGGGCTAAAACTTGTTGCGAGCGCTGTACGCCCAAGAAGGTTTGTAGCAGAACCTTAAAGTCGTAGACGGTGGCTTTCACATTTTTATTCAAGCGTCTAGCAAACACAGCTTGATCTTTAGGATTAACAAAGGCAGCTGCCTGAATTTTATCAATTAAACGCTCATCTGCACCGAGCGAAAAACTAATGTAACAGCCAATATTGGCAAATAAAGCAATGAGGGTGCCACGAGTAATGAGTGTTTGTTGTAGCTCTGCGTTTAAGGTATTGCCTGCATCTAAAATAGGTAGCATTAAGAATAAAACCCAGCAAATGAAGCCTGCTAATAATCCCGCATAAACCCCATAAGCATGGCCTTTTCGCCAATATAGACCACCCACAATAGCAGGCAGTAATTGCGACACTAAAGAAAAGGCCACTAAACCCATACTAGCCAAAGCTTTACCATGGCCAAACCATTGCTGGTAGAAATACGACAAAATCAAAATGCCAGCAATTGTGAATCGTCTAACTAACAGAATTTGTGATTTATAGCTGCTGGTGATGAGGTTACGTTTAAACTTACGACGCAGCATTAGCGGCAATACCACATCGTTTGAGATCATAGTGCTGAGCGTGAGTGTGGCTACAACAATCATCGCTGTAGCCGCAGATAGACCACCGATAAATACAAAGGTCGTTAAAAAGGCGTTTTCGTGCATCAGCGGTAGGGCTAATACAAAGCTATCTGGAGAGAAGCCACTTCCAATGCCTGGGTGTATAGCTGCTGTTGCAATAGGGAAAATCATTGCCGCAGTCAGTAACAAATACAGGGGGAATGCCCAGCGGGCTGTATAAAGATGGCGTTTATCTTGGTTATCGACCACAGTTACATGGAACTGCCTTGGTAAACAGATAATCGCCGCAGCTGCCATTAATGACTGACCGATAAAGTTAAAGCTAAAAAAGTCGAAGTTATGCCAGTGCTGCCAAATAGAGCCCTTTAGTTGCTCGGTTTGCACCGAAGTTAAATTAAATAATGTGTATAAAGCAAGCCCAGCAACGGCCACTAAAGCCAGTAATTTAATCATCGATTCAAAGGCAACAGCCAGCATCAGCCCCGAGCGATATTCGGTTACATCCACCTTACGAGTACCAAAGAATATCGCAAACATTGCCATGATAAGTGTTGCTGAAAGGGCCAGCATAGATCCCGAAATACGATCGTCGTTTTGCAGCAGTAAGAAGCTGCTACTTAGTGCTTTTAATTGCAGTGCGATATACGGAATAGTCGCTAATAAAGCGATAATCGTTACCATAATCGCGGTGGTTTGCCGTTTACCATAGCGAGCAGAAATAAAGTCGGCGATGGTCGTGATATTTTGCTTTTTACTGACCAGTACTAATTTACGTAAAAACCCTTGGCCGAAGAAAAATAGCAGCGCAGGGCCAATTAAAATAGGTAAGTAGTTCCAACTGCTGGTGGCTGCTGTACCAACCGAACCATAGTAGGTCCAAGACGTACAGTAAATCCCTAGTGAAAAAGAATAAACAAATGGGTGGTGACTAATTCTTTTTGCAAGAGGAGTGGTTTTGTCTCCCCAATTTGCCAACCAAAACAACACGCCAATATAGGCGAGTGCAACAAATAAAAGCGCAGCTGTCATGTTTAAATTCAGTAATTATTGTAATAACACTACCTTACCAGAATTATGCGCGATTTCGATGGCTAGATTTTTTGCAATAAAAATTAATAAAAAGCAAGTTGTTGATATTTAAAAGATAGTACTGTTTTATGCGCTGTTATTAGACTAATGTCGCAGATCATTCGTTTTTACTATTTTCGCTATTTCGCAAATTTATCTTTATAGGTTAAGTTGTTGTTAAATATTGCTTTTTACCATTCGTTAACAAACGGTGTTTTGCAGTTTACGTAAACGTAAACTAACTGTTACGACTATGGTCTCAATTCCATAAATCAGAACCCTTGCTAACTTAGTTAATGACAACTAATACCACTCATTACTTTCTTGTAATGCATAAGGGGATAAAAAATGGCTTTTAAAGATGAAGAACAAGCAAAAGCTTATTGGGCGGAAAACCTCGCACTGCTATTTAAATTATTAGCAATTTGGTTTGTCGTGTCATTTGGCTTCGGCATTTTACTGGTAGACGTACTTAACGAGATACGTTTCTTTGGGTTTAAACTCGGCTTCTGGTTCTCCCAGCAAGGCGCTATTTACACCTTTGTTGCTTTGATTTTTGTTTACGTTTTCAAAATGAATACGTTAGATAAAAAATACGGCGTAGACGAATAGGAGCTAAGCAATGGATGTTCAAACACTCACGTTTATTATCGTCGGTTTAAGCTTCGCGCTTTATATCGGCATCGCAATCTGGGCTCGTGCTGGGTCAACAAATGAATTCTATGTTGCAGGGGGCGGTGTACCGCCGCTAGCAAATGGTATGGCAACCGCTGCTGACTGGATGAGTGCAGCATCGTTTATCTCAATGGCGGGTATTATCTCGTTTGCGGGTTATGACGGTGGTGTATATCTAATGGGTTGGACAGGTGGTTATGTACTACTTGCACTTTGTTTAGCTCCTTACCTACGTAAGTTTGGTAAGTTCACGGTACCTGATTTCATCGGTGACCGTTATTACTCACAAGCTGCACGTGTTGTTGCAATTTTATGTGCTATTTTTATCTGTTTCACATATATCGCAGGTCAAATGCGTGGTGTAGGTGTGGTTTTCTCTCGCTTCTTAGAAGTAGATATTGAGACCGGTGTTTACATTGGTATGGTGATTGTATTCTTCTACGCTGTATTAGGCGGTATGAAGGGGATTACATATACGCAAGTAGCTCAGTACTGTGTACTAGTATTTGCTTACCTTGTTCCAGCAATCTTCATTTCAATGATGATGACAGGTCACTTCTTCCCACAAACCGGTTTCGGTGCAACCCTTAGCGATGGCTCAGGACAGTTTGTACTTGATAAACTAGATGGACTCAGTACCGAGCTTGGCTTTGCGCAGTACACCGAAGGCTCGAAGAGCATGATTGATGTATTCGCAATTACAGGCGCATTAATGGTTGGTACTGCAGGTTTACCGCACGTAATCGTTCGTTTCTTCACTGTTCCACGTGTTAAAGACACGCGTATCTCAGCTGCATGGACACTTGTTTTCATTGCAGTCGTTTATACAACAGCACCTGCTGTAGCGTCATTCGCTCGTGTAAACATGATTGATACAATTAACGGTAAAGACGGAAGCGGTACAGAGTACGCAGAAGCACCAGCATGGGTTAAAAACTGGGAAAGAACAGGCCTAATCACCTTTAACGATAAAAATGGTGACGGCAAAATGTTCTACTCAGCAGGTAAGATTGATGATCCAAACAGCGCAAACGAAGTTAAAGTTGACCGCGACATCATGGTACTTGCAAACCCTGAGATCGCAGACTTACCAGCATGGGTGATTGCATTAGTCGCAGCAGGTGGTATCGCAGCAGCGCTATCAACAACAGCAGGCTTACTATTGGTGATCTCGACCTCGGTATCCCATGACTTATTAAAACGTACCTTAAAACCAGATATAAGTGACAAACAAGAGCTACTTGCAGCGCGCTTAGCTGCGATGATAGCGATTGTGATTTCAGCTTACTTTGGTATTAACCCGCCAGGGTTCGTGGCCTCGGTTGTTGCCTTCGCCTTCGGCTTAGCAGCGGCGAGCTTCTTCCCAGCCATCATTATGGGTATCTTCTCTAAGAAGATGAATAAAGAAGGTGCGATTGCGGGTATGGTGACAGGTATTACATTCACAGCGGCTTATATTATCTACTTCAAGTTCGTAAGCCCTGAGTTGAATACACCGGCAAACTGGTTATTTGGTATTTCACCTGAAGGTATCGGTCTTATTGGTATGATTGTTAACTTTGTAGTTGCAGCTATCGTACTTAAACTAACGGCTGAAACACCAGTTGAAATCCAAGAAATGGTTGAAGGTATCCGTAACCCTAAAGGTTCGAGCGCAGCACACGCGCACTAATAAAACCATTTTATAAGAACACACTCTTGACGTTTAAAAGCCCGACTTAAGTCGGGCTTTTTATTTATTTCAAACAGGGGTAGTGTAGATATTGTCTCTATTATATAGCGAGAATGACCATGAATACCGAGCAACAGGAAGTCGCCCAATTTGTGATGCAGCAAACGCCATTTAATCAGCTTGATGGCGCTGCCAGTGAGTATTTTGTAAACCATCTCGATATTATTTATTTGACCCGTGAGAATCAAAATCAGTGGTTAAGTTCGGATAATCTAAGATTATTTTTAATTCGCTCTGGCGATTATGATTTAGTTGACCCAAAAGGCGATGTGATCACTAAGTTATCAAGTGGCGATTACTTTGGTTTTCCTTCATTGTTAACTGGCGAAGCAATTCAAAATAGCATTTCAGTGCAAAAGGAAGGCATTGTTTACATGCTTAACCAAGCGGCATTTGATTACTTACGCCGTGAGTATAAAGTGTTTGAGCAATACTTTGTTCGTGCCCATAAAAACCGTTTATTGTCGTCTCATTATAAAAGTCAAAACGACAGTTGGTCGGAGAAAAAAATTTGCGAGTTGATGAATCGCAAAGCCGTCACCTTGGCGCCAGATGCAAGTATTCGTCAAGCCGCTAAAAAAATGAAACAACAGGGTGTTTCATCGATTATGTTGACTGAACATGAGCGTCTTGTAGGAGTCGTGACCGACAGAGACTTACGCAACCGCGTATTAGCCGATGAGGTTGACCCACAAGAGTCAGTAAGTAGCATCATGACGTGTAAGCCCAAGTTTATTTTTGAAAATAACCGCGTGTTTTCGGCGCTACACTTAATGCTTAAGCACAATATTCACCATTTACCTGTGCTTGATGAACATCACAAACCGCTTGGTATGCTCACCAGTACTGATTTACTGCGTCAGCAAAAAAGCGACCCAGTACAATTGATTGGACGAATTTACAAAGCGCACAGCGTGGTTGATTTAAAGCGTTATTCGCAAGAGATACCCGGTTTATTAAAAGGTTTTTCAAACAATATTGATGACATCTCCTTGATTGGTAAATTATTAAGTGGCTTAACCGATGCGTTGACTTCGCGGTTAATTCGTTTGTTCCAAGAAGATAATGGTGCGGCACCAACCAGCTTTAGTTTTATTTGTTTTGGTTCACAAGCACGAGAAGAACAAACACTGCATTCTGACCAAGATAATGGCCTGTTGCTACCTGATGATTTAACAGAAGAACAACACGATTACTTTAAGCGCATGGGCGAGTATGTCTGTGAGCATTTAATTGAGTGCGGTATAAAACGTTGCCCTGGCAATATTATGGCGAGCAATGCACAGTGCCGTATGGGCATTAATGCTTGGACAGAAAAGTTTCATAAGTGGATCACCTCACCTACACCAGAGGCGATGCTCAATTGTAAGATATTTTTTGACCTACGTTTTATTGAAGGTTCCACTACCTTATATGCGCGCTTTTGTGAGCAGCTAAAACGCATTTCTAAAAATGACTTATTCTATGCGGCTATGGCCAGCGACATTAAAAATACGCCAGTGCCCATTGGTTTGTTTAATCAATTTAAATTAGAGAAAGACGAAAAGCAGCATAAGTACCTCGACTTAAAAAAACGCGGTGTGGTGATCATTAACGACATAGTACGTTTATATTCCCTCAAAGCGGGTATTCAGCGTGCTAATACGCAAGAGCGTATTGATGCATTAATGAAATTTTCGCTACTCAATAAAGATGATTTATATAACCTAAAAGACTGTTGGCGCTTTTTAACCCAGCTGCGTTTAGGCACACAAATTAACGAAGAGGGATTGCCAAGCAACTGTATTAACCCAAATGCGTTGAATTCATTGGAGCGACATCAATTAAAAGAAGCATTTTATTTGGTTAAACAGGCACAGCAAGCTGCCGCATTTAAATTTGCTCGCGGTAGTTTATAGGAGAGGGTATGGTTAAACGCTGGTTAAGTCGGTATTTAGCGCGCAAGCAACTCTTGGCAGCCGATGCCTATAAAGAACGCTACGTAGTGATAGACATGGAATTAACGGGCCTAGATCCTCGCCAGCACGAAATTGTCTCGGTGGCGTGGGTGATGATAGAAGAACAATGCATTAAACTCAGCGGTGCGCAGCACTTAATAAATAAAGACGTGCAAAGCTTAGAGCAAAGCCCGATTTATCACGGTATTGCAAAACAAGACATAGATACAGGTGAAAGCCTCGAAAGCATTCTTGGCAAGCTGCATCAGCATTTTGGTGAGTGCATTTTAGTGTTTCATAACGCGGCACTTGATTGGGGGTTTTTAAAACAGGCCTGCAGAACACTTGGTTTAGATGCAAAAGCGCGTTTAATTCTTGATACCTTCGTTATTGAAAAAAAACGCTTGCACCAGCAAGGCCACGAAATTGGCCACGATGATTTAACACTTAGCGAATGCCGTAAGCGCTACAACTTACCGCATTACAGCTCGCACCATGCCCTGACTGATGCCATGGCAACGGCCGAGTTATTCTTAGCCCAGTGTCATCAAATTAGTCGTGGTAAGGCATTGAAAGTAGGGGAGCTTGTGTGAATCAGTTAGAATTAAAAGTGCCCCCAGTTGTGCTACTGCTGATCATTGCGTTGATGATGTGGGGCATAGCAGAGTTGTTTACGAGTTTTAGCTTCTCGTTTTTTGCATCATCTTTTGTAGCAATACTCATAGCATTTTCAGGTGTGATGTTTGCTTTATTAGGGGTTTATCAATTTCGTAAGCAAGGCACGACTGTTGACCCTCGAATTCCAGAAAAGTCAGCGAGTCTTGTTACAAGTGGTGTTTATCAATTTAGCCGTAACCCAATGTATGTTGGTATGTTACTAATGCTAGTCGGTTGGGGAATTTATCTTGGTAATATTGCGAGTTTTATAATGCTGCCGATATTTATTCTCTATATGAATCGATTTCAAATTATGCCAGAAGAAACGTTTATGGCTGAGAAGTTTGGGTCAGCATACCAGCAATACCAAAAATCTGTTCGTCGCTGGCTATAAAGGAAAAAAGTAAGATTGAGGTTGCTAACGCAGTTTTATTTACCTTGCCCTCTTATAAAAATGTCTAAGGTCGATTACCAAAACTGCGCCATCTAAAATATGCTAAGCAATTTTTATTTTTGCTGACCTCTTATAAAAACTCTTCAGGTCGATTACAATACCGCCATCTAAAAGGCAGCTGCCTTTATCTGCAAGCAAATAGAGTGGATTTTCTTCTTCATGGCAATCAAACTTGCAATTAATGGTTTTGGTCGAATTGGGCGCAACATCGTCCGTGCTCTGTATGAGTCTGGGCTTGAAGATCAAATCAAAATTGTCGCTATTAACGAATTAGCCGACCCTAAGGGCATTGCCCATCTCCTTAAATACGATACATCTCATGGCCGCTTTTCATTTCCAGTTAATCTTGGCGAAGATACTTTAACGGTTGCTAACGACTCTATAGCCTTATTTGCAGAAGAAAACCCTGCAGAACTGCCATGGCAAACGCTTGATGTTGATGTGGTTCTTGAATGTACTGGGGTGTATCACTCTCGTGAACATGCAGAACTACACTTAGCTGCTGGTGCAAAAAAAGTATTGTTTTCGCAGCCTGCAGATGCTGATGTCGATGCCACAATTGTGTATGGTATTAACGATGATGAGCTAAAAGCTGAACATACGATTGTTTCAAACGGTTCATGTACCACAAACTGTATTGTGCCAGTGATTAAAGTGCTGGATGACGCATTTTCGATTGAATCTGGGGCTATTACAACGATTCATGCCTCGATGCATGATCAGCAAGTGATTGATGCGTATCATCATGATTTACGCCGCACTCGTGCTGCAAGCCAATCTATTATTCCGGTAGATACAAAGCTTGCTCGTGGTATTGAGCGTATTTTGCCTAAGTTTCATAGTCGCTTTGAAGCCATTGCTGTTAGGGTACCCACTATCAACGTGACGGCGATGGATTTAAGTGTAACAGTGAATACCGATGTGAATTTAGCGACTGTCAATCAAGCACTTAAGTTAGCTGCAAAAGACCGCCTTGACGGTATTTTAAGTTACACTGAAGAGCCATTGGTATCGGTAGATTTTAATCATGACCCACATTCTTGTATCATAGATGGCACTCAGACACGTGTTAGTCATAAACGACTGATAAAGTTGTTAGTGTGGTGCGATAATGAGTGGGGCTTTGCGAATCGTATGCTCGACACTGCGCGTGCGATGATGGCTGTAAGCCAATAATTTATAAATATAATATTAGTATCGTTAACTAAGGAGAAGTCCATGTCGGTCATTAAAATGGCAGATTTAGATTTAAACGGCAAACGCGTGTTAATTCGTGAAGATTTAAATGTGCCTGTAAAAGAAGGTAAAGTGACCTCTGATGCGCGTATTCGTGCAGCATTACCAACTATCAAATTAGCGTTAGAAAAAGGCGCTAAAGTAATGGTGATGTCACACCTTGGCCGCCCTACGGAAGGGGAATATGATGAAGCGTTTTCACTTGCCCCTGTGGTTAATTATTTAAATGATGCCCTTGAGCAAACAGTTCGTCTTGAAAAAGACTACCTAGAAGGCGTAGACGTTGCTGATAACGAAGTGGTTGTTTTCGAAAACGTGCGTTTTAACGCTGGCGAAAAGAAAAACGACGAAGCATTGTCTAAAAAACTAGCTGCATTATGTGATGTTTACGTAATGGACGCATTTGGTACGGCTCACCGTGCACAAGCATCGACTCACGGTGTGGGTTTATTTGCTGATGTTGCATGTGCAGGTCCACTACTTGCGGCAGAGTTAGACGCACTAGGTAAAGCGCTTGATAACCCAGCTCGTCCTTTAGTTGCTATCGTTGGTGGCTCTAAAGTATCGACTAAGTTAACTGTACTTGATTCACTTTCTAAAGTGGTTGACCAACTTGTAACAGGTGGTGGTATCGCTAATACCTTCATCGCAGCAGCAGGTCACCCAGTAGGTAAGTCTTTATTTGAAGCTGATTTAATTGATGAAGCAAATAAATTAAGTGCGGCAGCAAAAGCTAATAACGGTGAAATCCCGGTACCAACTGATGTTGTTGTAGGTAATGAGTTCTCAGAATCTGCAGTGGCAACACTAAAAGATGTGAATGAAGTAACAGACGAAGACATGATCTTCGATATTGGTCCTGATACAGCAAACCAATTAGCAAAAATCATTGCTAATGCAGGCACCGTTGTATGGAATGGTCCAGTAGGTGTATTTGAATTTGACCAATTTGGCAACGGCACACGTGCTATTGCTGATGCGATTGCTAACTCAAGTGCATTCTCGATTGCTGGTGGCGGTGATACGCTTGCAGCGATTGATAAATACGGCATTGCCGATAAAGTTTCTTACATTTCAACCGGTGGTGGTGCTTTCCTTGAATTTTTAGAAGGGAAAAAATTACCAGCAGTTGCTATGCTTGAAGAACGTGCTAAGTAATTAGTGCGTATGCCAGCGTAGTTATTAGGTAATTACGCTGGTTTAGCTGTTAATAAAATACCTCTCACCCTCGTTTTATTTACAGCTGTTACGGTAGGCGCGAGCTTTTCGTGATGCAGTGATGCATCAAAAAATAACTTATCCGTTCAAACTAGATAGTAGGAAACTACTGTCGATACAATTTGGAGAATACCAAATGGCTTTAATCAGTATGCGACAACTTCTTGATCATGCAGCTGAAAATGGTTACGGCGTACCTGCTTTTAACGTTAATAACCAAGAGCAAATGCGCGCAATTATGGAAGCGGCTGACAAAACAAACAGCCCGGTAATTGTACAAGGTTCAGCAGGCGCGCGTGCCTATGCTGGTGCCCCTTTTATTCGTCATATGATTTTAGCTGCCGTTGAAGAATGGCCACATATTCCAGTCGTAATGCACCAAGACCACGGTACTTCACCAGGTGTATGTCAGCGTTCAATCCAGTTAGGCTTTTCATCAGTTATGATGGATGGCTCATTAATGTCTGATGGTAAAACTCCTTCAAGTTATGAATACAATGTTGATGTTACTCGTCAAACTGTTGAAATGGCACATGCTTGTGGTGTGTCTGTAGAAGGCGAGTTAGGTGTTTTAGGTTCACTTGAAACAGGTGAAGCAGGTGAAGAGGACGGCGTGGGTGCAGAAGGTAAATTATCTACTGATCAAATGCTAACAGATCCTGAAGAAGCCGCTGATTTCGTTCGTAAAACTCAAGTTGATGCACTTGCTATTGCTTGTGGTACATCACATGGTGCGTACAAATTCACGCGTCCACCAACAGACGATATCTTAGCGATTGATCGCATCAAAGAGATCCACGCGCGTATTCCTAACACGCACTTGGTAATGCATGGTTCGTCTTCAGTGCCACAAGAGTGGTTAGAAGTGATCAACCAATACGGTGGTGAAATCCCTGAAACCTATGGTGTGCCAGTAGAGCAAATCATCGAAGGTATTAAATACGGTGTTCGTAAAGTAAATATCGATACCGATCTTCGTTTAGCATCTACAGGTGCAATTCGTCGCCACTTAGCTTTAAACCCAGCTAACTTCGATCCACGTAAATACTTAGCTGAAGCAACGAAAGCAATGACTGAGATCTGTGTTGCTCGCTACGAAGCGTTTGGTACGGCAGGCCAAGCTGGTAAGATCAAGCCTATCTCTTTAGATGATATGCACCTTAAATACTTATCAGGTGAACTTGATCCACAAATCAAGTAATTGATAATAAGTTGAAAAAGCCGGCTTGCATGCCGGTTTTTTATTGCCTTGATCAAGACGGATCAGCGATTTACTTACTCGTGTTTTTCAGGATCAGTGTTTTACTAACCTTCGCTTTCACGGATCATTATTTTACTAGTTACGCACTGATCATCGGCTTTTCTTTGCTCAGCTTTTAAACTAAATACTGATCCCCTTAACATTAAATCAACAAGTTATCTTATTCTCTAAGTAAAATACTGATCTCGGGCTGATCAACTTAGTAAAAACCTGATCTTGATCTGATAGAGTTAGTAGATCAGTGATCCGTGATTTTTGTGTGAAATATAGCCACCTTGCCTTGACCAAAAGCCCTTTATGTTCGATTTTTAAGTTACTGCTTAAATTAAGGATCGCTACCATGAACAAACCTGCCATGATGTTGTCGAGCTTTGCAATATGCTTTATTTCTTTTCATAGTGTTGCCGAAGCTGTAGATGTGTATGGTCGGGCCCATTTAGGAATTGCTAATAGCGACACTGGCGATGGCAGCGAAACGTCTATTGAGAGCTACAGTTCACGTATGGGTATCAAAGGCAGTGGTGAAATAAGTGATGGATTAAAAGCTGTATATAAGTTTGAATTTGCAGTAAATGCGGCTGATCAAGATAGCGATGGTAAAACAGAAGAGAATATTACCGCTCGTAACCAATATGTTGGTCTTCAAGGCAGTTATGGGCAGGTAGTGCTTGGTCGACATGATACAGCGTTAAAAGTATCGCAGGGTAAAATTGATTTAATG
Organism: Pseudoalteromonas simplex; assembly: GCF_015278155.1. Taxonomy (NCBI): domain Bacteria; kingdom Pseudomonadati; phylum Pseudomonadota; class Gammaproteobacteria; order Alteromonadales; family Pseudoalteromonadaceae; genus Pseudoalteromonas; species Pseudoalteromonas simplex. The sequence goes on along the minus strand of NZ_JADILN010000003.1, from coordinate 179,273 downwards.
AACGACTTTAATGGTGATGTTAAAGCCTTATTTAATGGCGAAAATCGCCTTGGCGATGTGGTTCATTATAGCTCGCCAATTGTCGGCAATATGCAATTTGTGGTCACCTATATTGCTGAAGATAATTCTAAACAAGACGAAGAAACCGGTATCTCTGCGGCCTTTATGTATGGTGATAGTAAATTTAAAAAAGCGCCTTACTTTGTCAGTGTTGCCCACGACAGTAAAGTAGCCGGTTGTGATACAACACGGTTTACGGCGCAAGGTAAATTAGGCGATTTAACCTTAGGTGGTATGTATCAACAAAGCGAAAAAGTAGCTGGTTCTGATAAAGAAGATGGCTTTTTGGTAAGTGCATCCTACAAAATAGATAAATATAAGTTATTGGCGCAATACCAAGATACTGATGGTAACTTCGGTAAGTTAAAAGATTCGGGGAGTGGTACCTCTGTTGGCGTTGAACGAAGCCTGTCAAAACAAGCACGTATGTACATGTGGTATACGCAGTTTTCACTAGATAATAATGCTGATGAAGATCACTTGGCAGTCACTTTAAGGTATGACTTTTAATCCGAAATTTACTATTAAAGCGTAAAAAATGGCTATTTTTGCATTGATTTTTTTGCGCTTTTTGAATTACTCGTTAGACTTTCATAAAAATGTCATACTTAGTCATAATAATGAAACCAGTTCGCTAACGAAAGAGATAAATTGGAATGTCACGTAAAGTACTAGTCGTCGATGACGAAGCGCCTATCAGAGAGATGCTGGTTTTTGTTCTAGAGCAAAATGGTTTTCAAGCAATTGAAGCAGAAGATTATGACTCTGCAATTGAAGCTATGGTAGAACCATACCCAGATATGGTTTTATTAGATTGGATGTTACCAGGTGGTAGCGGTATTCAAATTGCGAAAAAATTTAAGCAAAACGAATACACTCGTCAAATTCCTATCATCATGCTAACAGCTCGCGGTGAAGAAGAAGACAAAGTACGCGGTCTTGAAGTAGGTGCTGATGATTACGTAACAAAACCATTTTCTCCTAAAGAATTAATGGCGCGCATTAAAGCGGTTATTCGCCGTGTTTCACCAACCTCATTAGAAGAAGCCATTGAAGTTCATGGTTTACGCCTTGATCCAATCTCACACCGTGTAACATCAGAAGGGAGTGAATTAGATATGGGTCCTACTGAATTTAGATTACTCCATTTCTTCATGACACATCCAGAACGTGTTTACAGCCGTGAACAATTACTTGATCATGTATGGGGAACAAATGTATATGTAGAAGACCGTACAGTTGATGTACATATTCGTCGTCTACGTAAAGCGATTGCACCATTAGGGCATGACCGTTTAGTACAAACCGTTCGCGGTGCAGGCTATCGTTTTTCAAGTAAATTATAAGTGTCATAGCAATGACCTTAACAAGCTAATTTACATACTTAAGGTAAAGTGAGTGTATGTATCGAGTAGTGAATAAACAGGCGTTAGCAAAACGCCTGTTTATGTATTTCTTACCCTTGTTATTAGTTGGCGTACTTGTAGGTGCGCCTTTTTTGCTTTTATTTTTAGGCTCTTTTGCACTGCTAATTTGGCATTATCATCAATTATATCGCCTCAGCGATTGGCTTCTTAATCAACGTAGTTTCAACCCACCCGAAGGGGAGGGAGCGTGGGAGCAAGTCTTTGAAGGGATCTATCACTTACAACATCGAAACCGTAAAAAACGTAATGAACTTGCAGACTTAATACGCCGCTTTCGTGATGGCGCCGAGGCTGTGCCTGATGCGGTAGTGGTTTTACAAAAAGATCTCAGCATCATTTGGTGTAACCAATTGGCTTTAAAGGTTTTAGGGTTACAGTGGCCTACCGATCATGGGCAACGCTTAGATAATCTTATTCGCGATCCTAAGTTTGCAAAGTACATGAATAAAGCCTGTTTCGATGAACCGCTCGAGCTTGATGGTGGCCACAGCTACGATCAAACCTTAGAGTTTCGTGTTATGCCCTATGCAAGTTCACAGTTGATGATGGTGGTGCGTGATGTTACTCGCTTAAAGCAACTTGAGCAGATGCGTAAAGATTTTGTGGCCAATGTTTCTCATGAGCTGAGAACACCACTTACAGTGGTAACCGGTTACTTAGAAATGCTTGATTCAGATAGCTTACCACCTCCTGCAATGTGGCAAAAAGCGCAAACTACCATGCTTGAACAATGTAAGCGCATGGACAGTCTGGTTAATCAATTATTGTCGTTGTCGCGTATTGAAGGGGCACGTCGTCAAGATAACGATAAGCCGGTTAATGTGCCGCAGTTACTTACCTATATTCAAACCGAAGCACAGTCATTAAACCAAGACAAAGGCCATGAGCTTATCTTTAATGTTGATGCGAGCTTAGACATTAAAGGGGCCGAAGATGAATTACGAAGTGCCTTTTCTAACCTTGTGTTTAACGCCATTCATTACACCAAGCCCGGTGGCAAGATTGTGGTTGATTGGCAGCTTAAAAATAACCAAGCCGCATTTAGTGTGACCGATAATGGTGATGGTATTGCTGCTGAACATATTAACCGTTTAACGGAACGTTTTTATCGTGTTGATAAGGCTCGTAGCCGCACTACAGGTGGGTCTGGATTAGGTTTAGCGATTACAAAACATGTACTTACAAGGCATGACAGTCGTTTAGATATCAGCAGTAAATTAGGCCAAGGCTCGACCTTTGCGTTTGCATTTGGTAGCGAAAAAGTCGTGCGTTTAACAGATAATATTAAGAAAACTGCAAAGTCATAAAAATGTCATTTAAGGGTAATCTAACTGTCATCTAGTGTCATTAGAGTAGACCGCAGTTAGGAAATGGGACGAACAAATCGGAGTAACCCCTATGAAATTCAAAAATCTCGTTGCCGCAATGGGTGTGGCTGTAACAACATTTGTATCAGCACAAGCAGCTGCAGTTGATAAAGATATGCCTGAGTACACTAAAGTAAGTGGTATCTCTGGTAACTTCTCATCTGTAGGTTCTGACACGCTTGCAAACATGATGACGTTCTGGGCAGAAGAGTACAAGCGCTTCTATCCAAACGTAAACATTCAAATCCAAGCAGCGGGTTCTTCAACTGCTCCTCCAGCATTAACTGAAGGGACAGCAAACTTCGGCCCAATGAGCCGTCGTATGAAGTCAAAAGAAATTGAAGCATTCGAAAAGCGTTACGGCTACAAGCCAACTGAAGTACGCGTTGCAATCGATGCTCTTGCTGTATTCGTACACAAAGATAACCCAATCAAAGGTTTACGTATTGACCAAGTTGATGCGATTTTCTCTTCAACACGTAAATGTGGTGCTGATGCACAGGTTAATCGTTGGAGCGAAGTAGGTCTTGAGGGCGATTGGGCAGCAAAAGATATCCAGCTTTACGGTCGTAACTCAGTATCGGGTACTTACGGTTACTTCAAGAAGAAAGCACTTTGTAAAGGTGACTTCCGTAACAACGTAAACGAACAACCTGGTTCTGCATCTGTAGTTCAGTCAATCTCTTCTTCAGTGAACGCGATTGGTTACTCAGGTATCGGTTATAAAACATCAGGTGTACGTACGGTTCCACTTTCTAAGAAAGGCGACAACTTTGTTGATGCAACATTAGAAAACGTAGCAACAGGTAAATACCCACTATCTCGTTTCTTATACGTTTACGTGAACAAGCACCCTAACAAGCCGCTTTCACCAATCGATGCAGAGTTCTTAAAAATGGTTCTTTCTGTAGACGGTCAAAAAATTGTTGAGAAAGATGGCTATGTGCCACTTTCAGGTAAAATGGCAATGGCTGAACTTAAAAAGCTAGGCCTTCTGTAACAACCATACAGACATAGACGAAAAAACCGCTCAGTGAGCGGTTTTTTTTCGTTTAGCTTTTAGCAAATAATTTTGCCTTAATGCGTTGCTGAGCAAGGCGTACTTGCTTACGCTTTTTACCCGAGGGAGCCTTAAAGCTTTGAATTGGCATTACCGTTGGATATTCATTAGGTAGTGCAGGTACACTAAAGTTAGCGTGCTCATCCTTAGGTAAACCAATTTCTTGTTGATGTACACGAAGTGCCGCTAAGGTATCATCGTTTTCAACTTCACTTGGACATAAGAATAAGCCCATTTTACGCATTTTCACACCTAAGCCGATGCTGCTTGAGTAACGTACAATTGGCGCTGCTAAAATAAGGCCCACTAAAATAGGTGATAACCACCAAAAGAAGGTCGGTGTGTAATAGTAAGCAACCGAGCCCCAAATAATCGCGGTAATAGTCGAAAATAACGTATAACCAATCGCTTCCTTCCACGGTACCATTCTACCTTCACGAGGCTGTGCATCCCAGCTCACTTTTTTACCTAAAAATACGCACACGACAAAATAGCTATGGAATACCATCATTAGCGGCGCAATCACAATAGCAAAAACCGTTTCGATGAGTGAACCTGCAATTAGCTTCATCGTGCCACCAAAGGCTTTATTACGGTGTACTAAAGTCACAATAATACCCATTAATTTAGGTAGTAACAGTAATACGGCAGTAATGAATAACAACGAATCAATTAGATCCGTTTTGGCAATTTGCCAGGTTGGGAAAAGCTGATAAGCATGGTTAAAGTATACGTCGCTATTAAGAGCACGAGTCACTGCATCTAAGGTACTTAATGCCAGCATTGATAACCAGATTAACGATGAAATATACGCTGTGGCACCAAATAAAAAGTGCATTTTACTCATTAGCTTAAGGCCAGATTTAGGCAATAAACCTAAATGCTGGATATTTCCTTGCACCCATCGTCTATCTCGAATTGCGTAATCGAGAATGTTACTTGGCACTTCTTCGTAGCTACCTTCAACATCACTCAGCAGTAACACATCCCAACCACTACGGTGTAGCAGTGAGGCTTCAACAAAGTCATGACTTAAGATTTCACCGCCAAATGGGGCATTGCCTTTTAAAACTGGCAGGCCGCAGCATTTTGTAAATGCTTCAACGCGAATAATTGCATTGTGACCCCAGTAGTTTGCTTGGTTTGTTTGCCAAAAAGCAGAACCAGTTGCCAACATTGGGCTATATAAAATCGATGCAAACTGTAAAAAGCGACCAAAAAACGTGTCTTGGCGAACCGGAATAGGGATCGTCTGGATCAAACCTGATTTTGGATTGCTGATCATGCTAGAAGTCAGTTCAAGCATACATTGACCCGTCATAATGCTATCGGCATCAAGCACAATCATATGATCGTATTGGCTGCCCCAACGTTCACAAAAATCAGTTAAGTTACCTACTTTACGGTGTTTGTTGTCTTCACGGCGACGATAAAAAGTATGCGCAGCTAAATCACCTAAACGCTTAGTGAGAGCATTCCATGCTTTTAGTTCATTACGTGCGATTTCAGGGTCTTGCGTATCACTAAGTAAGTAAAAATCGTAATGTGGCATTTGTCCTGTTTTGGCCAGCGAGCGAAGGCTAACCTCAAAACCGGCAATTACACGCTCTGTATCTTCGTTGTAGATAGGCATAACAATGGCTGTTTTCGTTTGGCTCAAGGCATGCTGATTAATCTCGATTGGCTTTTGACGTTTTAAGGTCAACGGGTCAATACGAAATAATTGCAAGATAAAGCCCATACAGCCACTACAAAAGGCTGTAACAATCCACGCGAAGGTGACTGTAAATAATGCCAGTAAAGCGTACTCAAGCGGTGTCATGCCGTTAGAATTTAAAATATCGAACATGATCCACACGCCATAGGCGGTAATGCTGAGCGCTAGGCTCGAAAAAAGCCAAGCGCGGGTTTTCTTAAATGGCATTGCTGTTGCTTCTAACGCTTTACTATTGGACGTCGTTTGGATACCAGACATAGCTCCATACCTCGCTGATTTCTTTATCACGTAGTTTTAACGATAAGCGCATATCAACTGGCTTATCTCCCTCTGGCGCCACTTTAAAGGCTACGCGCCATCCTTGATTGTTTGGTAACTGCTGTACCGTTTTATCGCTTATTTGCCCAGCAGAGAGTGTAAGATCCGCTTGCATGGCAAAATTAGCTGATAGTTGATTAATGGTTTCGCCACTAAAATCAACGGTAAATTGGCGGTGGCTTTTTGGTGGTGGATTGTCTTCACCAGGTAATGCTGCACTACCAATTCGAGTTCTTAACACACTCGCTTTATCTTGAGTTGCAAGCGTGGCATTGAAAGTCGAAAGCTTGTAACTAAAGCTTAAGCTGTCACCGGCTTTCATTGGCTGCTCTGGCACCCAGTAGCTAACAATATTGTCGTTGGTTTCTGTATCTGTTGGGATCTCTACTAACTCAACGCGCCCTTTACCCCAATTACCTTCTGGCTCAATCCACATACTCGGACGGTTGTGATAATGTGCTTCGGTATCAAGGTAGTTATTAAAGTCACGGTCTCGCTGTGCAAGACCAAAGCCTTTCGGGTTCTCGTAGCTAAACGAAGTGACACTTAGCTTCTTCGGGTTATTGAGTGCGCGCCAAACCCATTGACCTTGTTCTGATTGCATTAGAAGGCCGTCAGAGTCATGTACTTCAGGGCGGTAGTCGTCGAAGAACTTTGTACTGTTTTCACCGTGGTAGAACATACTTGTTAGCGGGGCAATACCAAGCTTTTTGATGTCTTTGCGGGCGAAAATTTGCATTTGAGTTTTCACTTCAGTGTTGGTCGAAGGTGTTAATTCAAAACGATAGGCGCCCGACACAGATGGGCTATCTAATAATGCGTAGAGCACGATAGTGGTATCTTCGGGTGCTGGTTTTACTAACCAGAACTCTTTGAATACAGGGAATTCTTCACCTGAACTAAGAGCAGTATCCACCGCAAGTCCACGGGCTGACAGACCATATACTTGGTGCGGACCAACTAAACGAAAATATGAAGCACCTTGGAACACAGCCACTTCATCTTTGTACTGGTTGTTGTTCAGTGGAAAATGCAAACGAAAACCTGCATGGCCAAGTTGTGTATTGGCAATCGCAGTACTGATCTCTTGCTCTAACGGGGCAGCAGTTGCATCATAACGATAGTAATCTGTTTTAAAAGGTAAACTTTTTACTTCAGCGTTTTGTTCAAGAGTATTAATTGCAACCGGTGAACGATATAAAAAGCCTGGGTGGAACAACTGCACTTCATAAAGGCTTTGATCTTTCCAAATTGCTTGCTCAGTACGAAAACGGATTGCACGGTAGTCTTGGTAATTGATGCTTGTGAGCGCCTCAAGTTCAAGATCTTTCGGGGCTACATAAGGCTCTGAAGCGAGTTTTTTAGCACGCGCAGTGATAACATCAAATAGCTTTTCTTGGGGAATAGTGATCATCTCAGGCTTAAGCTCAACAGCAGCCTTTTCCTTTGAGGCCAGTTTTTCATTTTCGGCTGCTTGAACTTTAACGGCTGTTTGTTCTGTTTTAGTTACGTTTGATTGCTCTTGTTCTTCAATTGCGTATGTATGACCTGCGCTCATGGCTAATAATACGCCCAATAAGGTCTTCTTTTTAGCAGCACTGAAGAGCTTGGTTCGAGTTTCTGGTCTCATTCAATTTTCCTTTAGCCGTAAATCACGTTAATTCATTCATATCCCTTAGCAATTACTGAACCCAAAATAAAAACTAATAATCTCAATGACTTTGAGTTGGTGCAGTTAAATGCGAAGAGTAAAATTTTGAAATTAGTGAGAAACAATTACATGGTTGCAGTTGTTTATTCGTCACCAATATAGAGAAGTTTAATGAACGAAAGCTTGCCCTAATATGAATAGATTAAAGGGTAAACAAAAATATGAACAAAATTACCAGAGGCTTAATTATGGAAATGAAATTGTAATCGAGAAGAGAAGTGCAGGCACCGAACAGGTTTCAGTGCCCTAATAAGCGAGCTAAAAGTAAGTATTATTTAACTTCACCTAATTTTTCGGCATTAGCTTTACATTGATTATAAGCTTCAATGCACTTGTTACTACACACCTTATGAACTAAGCCATCAGCGGTGCTTTGTTGTTCACAGCTTGCCTCGCATTGGTAGTTTTGTTGAGCGCATTGTTGCATTTCTGGGTTTTCAATTTTATTTGAGCAAGCAGACAGTAATGTCATAGCAAATAATGTTGCTGCAATTGCAGGTAGTTTTTTCATGCTTATCCCTAGTTTATGTCTTTTATTTGCAATCCATCTTACCCAGATTATTGCTATTTAATCCAGCTCAACTTGTAAATTGTCAATTAAACGTACTGAGCCCAAATAAGCAGCAGCTAAAATAACAAGTTGTTTATCAGCCGTTGTTGCCGGCTTTAATGTTGAGCGCTCTGCTACCGCATAATAGTCAGGTTTAAGGCCTGCACTTTCAAGCTGTGCTTTTGCATCAGCCTCAAGTGTAGCAATGTCTGCATTGCCTTGCTTCAGTGCTGTTGCTGTATTATTTAACGTGGCAAACAGTACTTTTGCAGTGTCTTTTTGCTCATCAGATAAATAGCCATTACGAGAGCTCATTGCTAACCCAGAGATTTCACGGCAAGTAGGTACGCCAATTATCTCTACAGGGATAGATAAATCGCGTGTCATGGTTTTAATCACTTGCAGCTGCTGAAAGTCTTTCTCACCAAAACAAGCAAAGTCAGGCTGTACTAAATTAAATAACTTAGTAACAACGGTTGCGACGCCTTTGAAGTGACCAGGGCGCGAGCCGCCACAATAACCCATAGAAACACCCGGCACATCGACAAAGCTTTGCTCGCCTAAACCATTTGGGTAAATCGTTTCAACGGATGGTGTAAACACGATATCAGTACCGAGTTCAGCTAAACCTTGTTTATCTTCGTTAAGTGTACGTGGGTAGCTATCAAGATCTTCGTTAGCCCCAAACTGCATTGGGTTCACAAAGATACTCACAACCACTTTATCAGCTAAGGTTTTGGCTTTTTCAACCAGTGAAAAGTGACCTTGGTGTAAATTGCCCATAGTAGGCACTAGTGCAATGCTCAGGCCCGCTTGACGCCAAGCTTTGATTTGGCTGCGTAACGATTTGATTTCAGTGATTGATTGCATTTATTTAAACTCGTGTTCGGTACTTGGGAAAGCACCACTTTTTACATCTTCACAATACTTTTGCACTGCTGCTGGCATATTGCCGGTTTCTAATAAAAAGTTCTTTGAAAACTTAGGAATATAGCCTGCCGAAATACCAACTAGGTCGTGCATTACTAAGATTTGCCCATCAGTTTGATTACCTGCACCAATACCAATGGTAGGAATGTTCAGCTCATCAGTAATACGTTTAGCAAGCTCACTTGGAATACATTCTAAAACAAGTAACTGCGCACCTGCCGCCTCAAGTGCTTTCGCATCGCTAACCATTTTATCAGCTTGAGATTGCTCACGACCTTGAATTTTAAAACCACCAAATACATGCACTGACTGAGGTGTTAAGCCTAGGTGGCCACATACTGGAATACCTTGTTGGGTCATCGCACGAATGCTGTCGTGCAGCCATTCGCCACCTTCAAGCTTGATCATGTTTGCCCCAGCACGCATCAGCTCTGCAGCATTTTTACAGGCATCAGTTGGGTTGGCATAGGTCATAAAGGGTAAGTCAGCAATTACAAATAATTCACGGCTACCTGCTCGTACGCAGCGTGTATGATAAGCAATCTCTGTGTTGGTTACTGCTAATGTGTCATCAGCACCTTGCAATACCATACCTAAAGAGTCACCAACTAAAATCACCTCGACGCCATTATCATGAAACAATTTAGCAAAACTGGCATCGTAAGCTGTTAATGCGGTGATTTTTTGTTGTTCTTGTTTCATTTTATTCAAGGTTGAAACGGTGATTTTAGACATAATTTCCTCTAAGGCTTAGCCTTGGTTGATTACTGCTGAGGGAGTTGTTGTAAATCGTTTAAAGGCAACGTTTTTGTTATATCAGCAAGTGATTGATTATTCGGTAGTACAAGTGTTGGTGCAATTTCCAACAAGGGGTAAACAACAAACTCTCGCTCTGTTAGGCCATAATGAGGCACGGTTAAGCGAGGGGTGTCTATTACGTCATTACCGAACAATAAAATATCTATATCAAGGGTACGCGGACCCCAGCGCTGTTCTTTTCTAACACGGCCATGCTCAAGCTCAATGGCTTGCGTTAAATCAAGCAACTGCTCTGGCATAAGTGCAGTTTTAACACATGCGACCGCATTTACATAATCGGGTTGATCTTGTGGCCCCATGGGTTTGCTTGCGTAATCATGGGATACACAAACAAACTCAACATCTTCTAATGCTTTTAGGGCAGCGACAGCAGCATGAATTTGTTTACGTGGCGCGTTTAAATTGGCACCTAAACCTAAATAAACGGTATGCATACTTAGTCTACTTTTTTCTTGCGTGGGCGACGACGGCGCTTAGGGCCACCTTGGTGTCCTAAATTTTTAACCATCTCTTTTTGGCCGTTGATGTCTTGGCTTAGATAGGTTGTCCACCAATCAGCAAGCTCTTTTTGCTGCTCTTCGCCAGCTTGCACACGCAAAAGTAAGAAATCATAGGCTGCCTTGAAGCGAGGCTGTTGAGTCAGCCTATAAGCACGTTGACCACCTCGTTTATCAAGACGTTGCTGAATATGCCAAATATCGCGTGCACCCAGTGTGAAGCGTTTTGGTACTGCTACATGTTGTGCGTTTTCACTCAGTACTTTGTTCATCGCTTGTGCAAATGCATCGTACTCTGAAAGTTGATCGCGTTGTTGTAATTTTTTAGCAATGCTCAGTAATGGGAACCACAAAAGGGCTGCAAAAATAAAGGCTGGAGTGACTTTTTTATCAGCATTAATACGTTTATCGGTGTTTTTAAACATTTGCAGGATAAATGTATGTTCAAAGCCTTCAGGGTTGGCATCTAAGATCTTATCAAGCGCAGGGAATAATGCTTTGAATAAACCATACTGGCGAAGCATTAAGTAGTTTTCTTCTGCTTTGCCGTTTAAGAACAACTTGAGTGATTCTTCAAACAAACGAGCTGGCGGAATATGGTCGAGTAAATTAGCAAGGCCTTTAATTGGCTTTTCGGTGCCAGGTGCAATGCTCATTCCTAGTTTGGTGGCAAAACGCACTGCGCGTAACATGCGCACAGGGTCTTCACGGTAACGTGTTTCTGGGTCGCCAATCAGCTCAATTTGTTTTGCTTTTATCGCGCTAATGCCATTGGCATAGTCATAAATACAAAAGTCGTTAATTGAGTAGTAAAGTGCATTAATCGAAAAGTCACGGCGCTCGGCATCTTCTTCGATGCTGCCATAGACATTGTCGCGCAGGAGTTGGCCGTGCTCGCTTGATTGGCTAATTTGATTTTTGCTTTCTTCGGCTTCGTGATGGCCGCGCATGGTCGCCACTTCAATAATTTCTCGACCAAACACGATATGGGCTAAACGAAAACGACGACCAATTAGACGACAGTTACGAAATAGCTTTTTGATTTGCTCAGGGGTTGCGTTTGTTACAACGTCGAAGTCTTTTGGTTGTTGGCCTAACAATATATCTCGAATACAACCACCTACAAGGTAGGCATCAAAACCACCTTCTTTAAGGCGGTACAATACTTTGATTGCATTTGGGCTAAATTGTTTGCGCGAAATACCATGTTCACTGCGTTCGATCACCAAAGGTAACTCGCTCGTTGGCAAAGCATCACTTGATGTCGTGGCATTTGGGCCAATAATCTGCCGACAAAATTGAAAAAGCTTAGAAATAATAATCTGTCTCCTACGACGCGGACTTTGCGACTCATCAAGTATAGCGTTTGTTTGATACTTCGCCGATGTGAGATTGACGTGTAATCAGTGTGTTTTAAATGGCGCTAAATTAAGGTGTTGATGATTCGCACACTTTGGGTCGCTATCATATACCAGCAGGGCTGAAAAATTAAGTTACTCGGCCTTTAAAATTGGCAATTTATTTTTCAATAGTAACAAAGTTACAAAAAGGAGAGTTAGGATCCTCGCTAACTTGTATTTCTTGCACCTTTGGTATGTGTTCAAGGCGGTAAGTTTCAACAGCCCAAGCTAACATCTGTTCGGTACTTAACGATAATAGTGAACTTTCTGGCTTTAAACCTAAAAAGCGCAAGGCATCGAACAACGCGGGCTTTGGATTTGATTTTGCTATTGCGGGGGCGTAATTTTGCTTTGATAACTTAAAACCAGGTTTAGCTACCGCTAAAGGAAGGTGGGCGTATTCTGGGGCCGGTTTATTTAGTTGCTTAAACAAACTGAGTTGTCGTGCAGTCGGCTCGAGTAAATCAGCGCCGCGAACGACTCTTGTAATACCTTGTGCGATATCATCGGCGACTACGACCAGTTGGTAAGCAAATAAACCATCGCTGCGCTTTATTAAGTAATCTTCTTTGGCAAGTTGGCTATCAACATACACTTCACCTTGAATTAAATCATGGTAGTGACTGGTTGCAAATTGCTGGGTTAAACGTAGCGCTGAATCAGTTAAAGCGTGGTTTTTATACCGGCAGTGGCCTTGGTATATTCCACCGATTGCTTTAATTTCTTTGCGCGTGCAATGACATGCATAAACAAGGTTTTGCGAAATTAACTCGTCAACAATGGCTTGGTATTGCTCATGACGCTGGGTTTGGTATATGACAGGCTCGTCCCAGTAAAGGCCGTAAGCCTCTAAGGTATGTAATATATCGTCGCTAGCACCGCTTACAACACGCGTTGTGTCGATATCTTCAATGCGTACTAACCATTTTCCTTGATTTGCTTTTGCATCAAGGAAGCTACCCACAGCCGCTATAAGTGAGCCAAAATGTAATGGCCCTGAAGGGGATGGCGCAAAGCGGCCACGATATTCACGCATTGGCGTGTTAACGGCTGTGGTAGACATGGGCTAATTAAAGGATGTAATTAACCGCGTCCAGATTGCTTTTCTTTAATTTCCGCAAGCGTTTTACAGTCTACACATAAATCAGCTGTAGGACGCGCTTCTAGGCGGCGGATACCAATTTCGATACCACATGATTCACAGAAACCAAAGTCATCTTCTTTGATTAATTGAATCGTTTTTTCAATTTTCTTGATCAGTTTACGCTCACGGTCACGAGTACGAAGTTCTAATGAGAATTCTTCTTCTTGTGCTGCACGGTCTACTGGATCCGGAAAGTTAGCTGCTTCGTCTTGCATATGCGATTTAGTACGGTCTACTTCGTTACGTAAATCGTTACGCCAAGCTTCTAAAATTGTTTTGAAATGAGCACGTTGTGCTTCATTCATGTACTCTTCACCTGGCTGTTCTTGGTATGGTTCCAACCCGGCCTGAGCCAATAACCCTAGTCTTTTTTGGTCTGGCATAACTTTCTCCTAAATCCTTAATATTTTGCCCAGCGTTAGCCGGCGGCTATAAATAGCAGAATCATTAGACTGAGGCAAATTTATTTTTAATTAATCCTCTTGACCTTGTGCTAATGATTGCTCAAATAATTATGGGCGGTTTGGTAAGCCCTTAACTACTCGTCATTTTTTTAAATTTGCTAAGTTATATGGGCAAAAAAAAATAATACAACTTAAATAGTATATAAAGCTAAAAACTTTTTTGGCGTGGTTTTGTACCAACGCTTAAAGGCGCGTTGTAGAGCGCTTTGTTCAGAAAAGCCTAACTTGTTGCTAATTTCCAGTGCAGATAGGCCTTTTAGAAGCATCTCTTTTGCAAGCAGTTTTCGTTGCTGATCAATGAGTTTAGAAAAACTAAGTTGCTGATTTGAAAGGTGACGTTGTAAAGTGCGTTTTTTAATATTGAGTTGAATTGATGCTTGCTCAAGGGTCGGTATGTGAGGCAATCGGGTATTAATGAAAGTAACTAACTGCGAGGCATAATCATGCTGTGATACAGCTGTATCGACTTGAGATAATAAAATGTTTTCAAGCTCGGGGTTAGGAGATTGCAGTCGACATTTAAGAATCGATTTACTAAAAATAAGAGAATTTGAGTTAGCTGAAAACTCAATAGGGCAATTAAAAACCTGTTTATAAACAGTTAAACTTTCTGGGGTTGGGGTGGGTCTAGTCAACTGTACTTTTTCAAGGCTAACATCGGCATGATTGTGACAACAGTGCTTAGCAAATGAAAGCCAACTGCTAAATAATTCATCTACCATGTAATGCTGTATGTTACTTTGAGCATGCCAGCTTAGACGACAAAACTCGTCTTCAGAAACGAGTTCAATGTGACCAATGTTTCGTATTGTTTTGCTTAATCTCTGTGCATGCTCCAGTGCTTTTTCTAAGTTTTTGCTCACTAATGCAACATGACCTAGTAGCCCCCAATTTTGTGCTTTTAAAGAGTTGCCAAACTCCAGCCCAATATGCTCTTGTTGTAATATTTTATCGCCATAGTGCATGAGTGACTCATAGTCAGTGATAGGAAAGCGGGCGCTTACATCGTCCAAATCTTTCAGTCGTTCACCGAGCAAAGCTTCAATTTGTTTGCTACACATGCCTTGGCGTTCTAAAAAAAATACAAGTGAGCGAATTATCTGGCAACTGATATAAAACATAGGTCATTCATAGTTATTATTATTTTAATAGAAGTAACGCTGCATTAGTTGGCGCGCAAAGTCAATTTTTTGCGTGAAAGGTCAAGATTTAGCCTACTATTTAAGGCAAGCTGGGGGGTGGACATACAATCATAATAAGGATCCACAATGAAACTCAATCCCCTGCTAATCGGTATTGCTGCGGCTTTGCTCGTCGGCTGTAATTCAGATAAAGATAACAATGACACCACAGCTCCCGTTGTTACCCCTGACCCAGATCCAGTTGTAAAAGTAGATATTCCTGCATTTTCCGAAGGCAATACGTTACAAGCGAATGTGCGATGGACAACCTATGGTGTACCCCATATCACAGCAGCAAATTTAGAGAGTTTGGCGTTTGGAGCAGGGTTTGCATATGCAAAAGATCATGCTTGCTTATTAATGGACCAAATTATTAAAGTGCGAGGCGAACGCTCAAAATACTATGGCCCAGATAAGGTTGCTGGAAGTGGAGATTCACAGCACTTAATATCAGACTTTGGTTATAAAGCATTAGGAGTGAATGAGTACGCACTGCAACATTATGATGAACTCAATGAAGACAGTCGCGCCCACTACGAGGGGTTTGTACAGGGGTTTAATAAATACGTAACAGACACCGGTGTTGAAAACCTTGCTCCAGAGTGTGCATCGCAACCTTGGGTTACCCAACTAACAGCACAAGATATGCTTGCCTATTCAATGGCTACCGTGCAGTTAGCCAGTTCAGCTAATTTTTTAGAGTTAGCTTTTTTTGCCAACCCTGGGGATAGCAATGAATATTTACCTGTACCAATGAGCGGTGCTCCTTCAGCTGTTTCTAGTATCACTAACAACATTGCTCAGCAAGCTGCGCAATTTAAACTTGAAAAAAAATATAAACATTTGGGTTCAAACGGTTGGGGCCTAGGTAAAGACATGATGGCCAATGGCAAAGGAGGATTACTCGCTAATCCACACTTTCCTTATGAGGGAAATTTGCGGTTTTGGCAGTCTCATTTGACCATACCTGGTGCTATGGATGTAATGGGGGGGAGTCTTCAGGGAATGCCGGGCGTTATTAATATTGGCTTTAACGAGCATGTAGCTTGGACGCATACTTTTTCGACTGCGCGTCACTTTTTAATTTATCAATTGGCTTTAAATGAAAATGATAGAATGAGTTATAGTGTTGAAGATGAGCAGTACTCAATTACTGAAAAAGTCGTTACTGTTGAAGTGGCTACTGGTGCTGGCAGTACAATTGAGTTGAGCAAGGCCTTTTATTATAGCCATCATGGATTAATGCTCGAAACACCTGTAGAAAATGGCTTAGGTTGGAGTGATACTCAAGCATTTACGATAAAAGATGCTAACGAATTTAATATGGATGTCGTTGCTCAGTGGTCGGCTTTAAACCAAGCTGTAAGCCTTGAAGATATGAAAGCAGCCTTTGCTGAGTTTGATGGTGTGTCTTTCAATAACACCATGGCAGCAGACAAAGAAGGTAATGTCTTTTATGTTGACGATAGCACGGTTTTAAAGCTTGACGATCAAGCGAACTTAGCCATTCGATTACAACCAGAGCTTGTTGCTTTGAGAGAGTCCGTCGGCTTTGACATTGTTCCTGGCAATATGAAGCTATTTGAAAGCCAAGGCAAAGTACCATTTAACGAAGCGCCGCAATTAACACGCACAGATTATGTACAAAATTCTAATGACAGCTATTGGGTTACTAATCTTAACGAGCCACTCATCGGCTTTGCGGCTCAATATGGTGATGTGCATAAACCCC
Organism: Pseudoalteromonas simplex; assembly: GCF_015278155.1. NCBI lineage: Bacteria > Pseudomonadati > Pseudomonadota > Gammaproteobacteria > Alteromonadales > Pseudoalteromonadaceae > Pseudoalteromonas > Pseudoalteromonas simplex. The sequence continues at coordinate 162,896 of NZ_JADILN010000003.1, read as the reverse complement.
TATCACTAAGAACAAGAATGGGATTGAAGCTTCTTCAGCAAGGAGGAGGCGAAGATGCTAAATTTACCTTGGATGAGTTAGAGCAGGCATTAGTTGGTAATCACTTTTACCTTGAGAGTTTAGTGTTTGAAGAGCTGGCATTACAATGTTTTGCACAAGGGGACTTACCAATTGAATTAAGTAACGGTACGCAAGTTTATATCAGCCAAGCATGTGATTTATTAGCTAATGCCGATGGTAAAATGAACTTAGATACGCAAGGTGCTGCTTTATTTCGCGAGTTTGCGCACTTATTTAACGCAAAAGAGCATCTTTATGACAATTTTGATGTGACTAACCCTGCTAATACGCCAAATACATTACGCAAAGATAAAGTTGCTTTAACTGCATTGGCACATGCTGTTTATAATTTACAAGCAAATAATGTTGCACTGGATAGTCGCTTAGATGAATTACAGTTTGTCGAAAAATCACTTGCCGGTGGCAGTGGCTCAGGTGAAAAGCTACCTTGGGCTGGTCCTATGCATGTGGAAGGTGGGTTTAACGTGTTCAGATATGATCGCAGTAACTTAACGCGTTCGACACTGATCCCTTACACGGATTATGCTGTTCTAAATGATGCTGTGACGGGTAAACCTCTTGCATCAAACTTAACGCCGCAGGGATACCCTGTTAACTATGGCTCTAGTTGGATGTTTGTAATGAACTTTACAGAAAATGGCCCTGAGGCAAAAGGTTTGTTAACCATGTCACAAAGTTCAGACTCACATTCAGAACATTTTGATGATCAAAGTCGCTATTATTCTCAGTCGGCTAAGCTTAGACCTTTACTTTTTAAAGATGAAGATATTGAGCTTAACCTGATTGATGAAGTCGACCTGTCAATGACTAAGCAATAAAAGGTACTTTTTCAGCCAGTCTGATCTGGCTGGCTGAAATTTCTGCTTTATAAGCAATCACTTCAACCCCTTTTTTTATAGCTTCAGTCAAAAGCTGGGCATATTTCGGATCGATATGTTCTGCTGCACTTACTTGATTGATACCGTCGTGTAAAACTGCAAAAAGCAGAACGGCACGATGCCCTTGCTGTACCATTTCTACTAATTCCCTGACATGTTTTTGGCCACGTTCAGTTTTTGCATCCGGAAAATACCCTTGTCCGGAGTGTGGTTCTGTTTGTGAAAGTAATGTCACAGATTTTACTTCTACATAGCAATGGGGTTTATGTTCATCTGTTAGTAAAAAGTCGATACGGCTATTTTCTTGGCCGTATTTTACTTCTGCAGCAATGGTTTGATAGCCAACAAGTTCAGCAATCGCGCCTGTATTTAAAGCTTCTAGCACAACCTGGTTTGCAATAGCGGTATTAACACAAATTAAGTGGTCGAATTGGTTCTGAGTTAATTGCAAGGATTGAGGGTACTTACGTTTAGCATTATCACTGGTTGAATAAAAAGCCTTAAACCCAGGCTCTGCACAGCCCGTCATTTTGCCTGTATTAGCACAGTGAGCTGTAAACTCTGCGCCATCGGCAGTTTTTAAGTCGGCTAAAAAGCGCTTGTAGCGCTTAATTAAGGTGGCTGATTGTAATGCAGGAGTAAACTTCATGACTTTACCTGATTGGTTTTTCTTTATTGTAAGTGATTCATTACGCGGATTAAACCACACTTCATAACGCTATTTATCGCAAGCTGTTGGGAACTGACGTTGGCTGTAGTAAACTCAATCAACATTTTTAGCGCAAAGAGTATTCTAACATGTCAGAAAAATTTCTAGTTCAACTTAGCGAGCAGGGCGCTGCCGCACATTGGGGCGAAAAAGCCGCTCTTTCTTTTACTGAACAAGGCGCAACTGTTCATTTAACTGAGCAAGATACACTTAAAAACGTACAAAAAGCAGCACGTACGTTAGCTAATCAAGGCTTAAAAAATATTGCCTTAGTAGGCGATGTTTGGTGCACAGAAACACAGTGGGCTTTTTATCAAGGTTTTGTATCACCAAAGAATTTAGACGCAATTGAGTTTGTTGAAAATGCAAAAACAGACAGCAAAGAGCTGACTTCGTTAAAGCAAGCTGCGACGTGGGCTCGTCAAATGATCAATGGCACTGCGGATGATATTTTCCCAGAGAGCCTAGCTGGTAAAGCTGCTGAGTTTATTCAGTCATTAGCGCCTGAGCACGTAAGCTACCAAATCATTAAAGGCGATGCTTTATTAGAGCAACAATGGATTGGTATTCACGCGGTAGGCCGTGGTAGTGAGCGTCCACCGGTATTATTAGCATTAGATTACAACCCAACGGGCGACGAAAATGCACCTGTTGCTGCCGCTTTAGTTGGTAAAGGTATTACGTTTGATTCAGGTGGTTACTCAATCAAAGCAAGTGAAGGCATGTTAGGCATGAAGTGCGACATGGGCGGTGCTGCTACAGTAACTGCAGGCTTAGCACTTGCTATTAGCCGTGGTATCAACAAACGTATTAAATTGTTTTTATGTTGTGCTGAAAACTTAATTTCAGGTCATGCCTACAAACTTGGTGATATCTTAACGTATAAAAATGGCACTACAGTTGAAATCGTTAATACCGATGCTGAAGGCCGTTTAGTCCTAGCTGATGGCTTAATGGCTGCAGGTGAGTCTGGCGCGCCATTAATCATTGATGCGGCAACACTAACAGGCGCTGCGCTTGTTGCTGTTGGTCAAGAGTACAATGCATTGTTCGGTCTTGATAAAGAGCTTGTACGTGACGTACAAGACTTTGCAGAGCAAGAAATGGAAGCTGCATGGCCATTACCACTTGAAAAATGGCATCAACAAAATTGCCCGTCGCCATATGCAGATACCGCAAATAGCCGTCCTCAAAAAGGTGGTGGTTACGGTGGTGCTTCTAATGCGGCTGGTTTCTTATCACGCTTTGTACCAAATGAAGGCAAAGGTTGGGTGCACATTGACCTTGCTGCTGCATTTAACATGGGTAGCACAAGCGAGTGGGCTGCAGGCGCAACAACACAAGGTATGCGTACCGTTGCAAGAACTTTACTAGAAAAAGCATAAGCAATTTACTTTTTCAAAGCCCCTTAACTTTATCTAAGTTAAGGGGCTTTTTTGATCTAAAGGGGAATTTTACAAACTGATACAAGCTTTTTTGAGTAAATTAGTATAAAATCCCGCCCCACATTTTCTCATCCTGTGGTTAGTTTTTATTAAATTAGCTACACTAGAATGATCATTTCACACTGGGGTCTCTATTTATGTCAGATAAGTGCTATATCACTGCGCAGCAGCTTCTTGAAGATTCATTTCGTGTTGCGGCACAAGTTTATGAAGATGGTTTCCGTCCTGATTTCATCATTGGTATTTGGCGTGGTGGTGCTCCAATTGGTATCGCAGTTCAAGAATATTACGATTATAAAGGCATCGAAACTGACCATATCGCAGTGCGTACTTCTTCGTATTACGGTATTAACCAGCAATCTAAAGAAATTAAAGTTCACGGTTTGCATTACATCATTGAAAATGCCAATGCAGACAATTCATTACTAATCGTTGATGACGTGTTCGATTCTGGCCGCAGTATTTTTGCATTAAAAGAAAAGCTTTCGGAGTTAATGCGTTTAAACCTACCACGTGATATTCGCGTTGCTTGCCCATACTACAAGCCGAAGAACTCAAAAGTAGACATGGTGCCAGATTACTTCATTCATGAGTCTGAAGAGTGGCTTGTGTTCCCTCATGAGCTTTCAGGCCTAACGCCAGACGAAATTATCGAAGGTAAGTCAGATTTAGCTAATATTCATGATTTACTTGTAGAAAAGTAAGTTTGAATACCCTTGCAGTTATGAGTGTGTCCTACACTTATAACTGCGCAAAACTATCGACGTAATCACTAAGCTTGTCGATATCTACTACTTGTAAACCTTGATTACTTCTTTGCACTAAGCCTTTTTCAACTAACTCTGTAACGACGCGTCTATATGCTCTTTCGGTGGTAGCAAAGCGCTCAGCTTCAGCATTTACGGTAGGGTAGGCACGCAGTAACGTTGGGTTGCTGTTTTCAGCTCTTAATAAGCAATCTTTAGCTATGTTGTAGCTAAGTGGTAATAGCAGCTTATCTAAGTTTATTTTTTGGTTTTCTTGGAATTTAGCGGCAATTGTTTGCGCTGTGTACAAGCTTAACTCTGGCTTTTCTAACAGTAGTGCGCGCCAATGCTTGAGCTCTATTAGGTTATAGCTTACATCGCTAAAGCACGTAACTGTATAAATACACGGATAGTTATTCAGAGCTTCAATTTCACCTATCAGTGTGTTGTTACAATCAAGCTGGCCTAAAAGAAGGCGTCGGCCATTACCCACGTCATAGCTGAACGACACTGTGCCGCTTCTCACTAATACGAGTTTTGACAAGGGTTGATCTTGGTGGATCAGCACCTCTTTTTTAGCTTGTTGAAAACTGCTGCCAGCAAATGTCAGTAATTGGTCAACAAGATAGCTTGAAAAATGATATTGAAACATTAACGCCGCTCTTCGGACAATTGTCCTATTTATTACATCTTAATGACGTTAGCATTAAGATTCTAAGAATTTACGCTAACTTGCTAGTAAGGTGTTTCACGTTACTGATACCTTCATTTCCCGTGTAATGATTTTAAAGCCAAGGTTATTCTTAAGCTTTACAAGGTTTTTAGTAAGTTAGCTTTTTTATTTTATTGTCAAAATAGCACAGAGTGCGTCAAAAAAAATGACAAGCTCCAATGCTAACCTAAAGCCTAGGAGAGAACAATTGAGTTGGGAATATTTAGGCTATTTAGCGTCAGCACTGTTGGTTGCTTCTTTGACAATGAGCGATGTAGTAAAACTACGTTGGCTTAACTTAGCAGGGTGTATTGCATTTACCTTCTACGGATTAGCAATAGGAGCCGTGCCCGTTGCCTTCACTAATGGCTTACTGGCGTTTGTGAATATTTACCACATCGTTAAATTAAAGCGTCAGCAAAAAGCTGACGCCGAGTAATATTATTCCTCTTTTTTATATTTCAGCTCGCCCGCAATCCAAGTTTGCGTCACATTTATATCGTGGATCTCTGAGATTGGCGCTTTGTAATAGTCTTTATCAATCAAAATAAAGTCAGCCCATTTACCTTGCTCTAAACTGCCTACCTTAAACTCTTGATGTGCAGCATAAGCACCACCTAAAGTAAATGCACGCAAAGCTTCATCACGCGATAGCAGCTCTTGTGGTCGCCAGCCGCCTTCTGGTAATTGATTATGATCCATTCGGGTGATGGCCGAATATAAACCATCAAATGGGTTAGCAAGCTCCACTGGAAAGTCAGAACCCGCTGCAATCACTGAGCCTTGTGCTGAAAAGGTCTTCCAAGCATACGCCCCTTCAAGTTGTTTTTCAGTCAGGCGCTGCTCAGCCATATGCATATCAGAGGTTGCATGAACAGGCTGCATTGATGGAATAATTTTTAATGTTTTAAAACGAGGAATATCTTCAGGAGTCACGATTTGTGCATGTTCAATTCGGTTACGAAGTAAAATACCACCGGTTTTTTTAAATACATTTTCATAGGCATCGAGTACTACGTGATTGGCTTTATCACCAATTGCATGAGTGTTTGCACTAAAGCCATGGGAAAAGCTTAGGTTAAATAGCTGCTCAAGCTTTTCTTGAGTTTCAAGCATTAAGCCATGATGATTTTTACGATCAGCGTACTCTTCAATGAGGGCTGCGCCTCGGCTTCCCAAAGCACCATCCGCATACACTTTGACACTGCGAATCGACAGCATGTCATTCATGTCTTTATATTTACCCGCTTTGAGCATGGTTTCTAATTGAGGATCGGCAGCACTTAGCATGGCTACGATTCTGACAGGAAGAGTACTTTGCTCAGAGCGCTGCTTGTATACTTGCCACGTGTCGTAATCGATACCGGCATCATGGGTTGATGTGATGCCTAAACTTAGTAGATGTTTACCTGCATTATCTAATGCTGTATTTATGCTGGCATGGCTTACTTTTGGTATATGCTGAGTAATAAGCGTTTCGGCTTTATCAATGAATACCCCTGAAGGTAAGCCAGAATCTAGCTTTAAAATTTCACCGCCAGCAGGAGAGGGAGTTTGTTTGGCAATACCTGCAAGTTCCATGGCTTTTGAGTTAACCCACACAGCATGACCATCAACGCGAGAAAGCACCACAGGTTTGTCTTTTACGTATTTGTCTAAATCAGCTGCAGTTGGAAACTCACCGCCAGGCCATTGCTCTTGGTTCCAACCGCGACCAATGATCCAACTTTGTTTATCTTTGGCAAACTCAGCCAGCATTTTGCCAACCTCATCTGCCGAGCGCGTATTCCTTACATCAAGTTGTGAAAGATTATTACCTAAACCAATAACATGGCCATGAGCATCGACTAAGCCTGGTAACAATGTGGCTTGCTTGCCATCAATTGCGGCGGCATCAGGGAAGCTATTTTTAATTGAGTCATTGCCTGTTTTTACGATTTTACCGTCTTTAAAAACCAGTGCAGAAAAGTGTTGGGTTTCGCCTTTATAGGTAGGCGTATAGCCATTTACATTATAAATAACAGTGGTGTTGGCAAAACAGCTAAGTGAAGCTGTTGCGAGTAAGCTGATGATGAGTTTCATAATCTTCTAATAGTTTTTATTGATTTATGAAAACAGTATCAGAGTTGCAGTAAACTGCAACTCAGCAGAGATTAATAGTTAACTATAACTCTTTATTTGCTCGCATAAATCTTAAACTCACTGAGGGATAATTTATTATCTTTATCACTGTCGTAATTTTTAAATCGCGACCACAGAGCTGGGTCTCTCGCAGACTCTGAGCGAGTCAGGTAACCATCGTCATTACGATCAAGTTGTTTAAATTTTTCACCAATACTATCTGCAGCAAAACTCATTGTGCTAAATGCACAACTTAAAACTAGGCTGGCAAAGGTTAATTTTGACATTACTTTAACTCTTGTTTGTTAAATAGTGTTTAAACTCAAGGAGCGAGATTTGTTGATCTTTATCTGTATCCCACTGCGCTATGCGTTTTTGCAAGTGCGGTTGCGATGACAGTTCCTGCTCAGATAAAAAGCCATTTTTATCTTTATCTAGGTGATCAAAGCGTTGTTTTACGTCCAATGCTAAGCTATTGAAGCTTATAGTAATTAAGGTGCATGGAGCAAGCCAGAAAATTCTCATAATTGTCTCCTAAATAAAAGTGCTTGCCATAATTTAACTCCCAAAATTTAAATCCGTTTACACATTCCCTCTGGGATTATGGCAAGCACTTTAAGCCGTTAAGGTTTGAATTTTTCAAACTCTTGTTCAGACAAAACCTGATCGCCGTTTTCATCCAGATCGGCAAATTGCTTAAGTAAGTTATCGTGTTTGGTTGCTTCAGTTAATGAAATCTCGCCATCGGCGTTTGTATCAAATTTAGCAAATCGAACATCCATTTGTGATGCTAAAACGGTGGCGCTGATAACTAAAAACATCAGCGAAAATGCAGCTAAAAGTTGTTTCATTACAATCTCCTATTGAATAAACGACTGAAACTCAGAAAATGAAATTTGGCCATTTTGATTACTATCAATTTGCGTAAAGTTGCCGTGCAACAAGGCATCTTCAGATGCTTCTGCTTCACTCAAAAAACCATTGCTGTCTTTATCTAGCTCATTAAATGTTGTCTGCAAATCAAGTGCGTAACTATGAACTGAGAACAGACTTATAAGCAGGGTGGCTACCGGGGCCGTTACTTTCATTTTGTGTCCTAAATAACTAATTTGCTTAGTACTAATCAAAATCAGTGCCAATATTAAAAGTTATTAATTATCAGTTGGTTATGGTTTTTGTGTGGTTTTGAATGCGAAATAGTTACAGGGTGTTGTGTCTTTTTTGCAACGATTTTCAGGTGTTAAAAGTTTATCTATTTTATTTCAATGAGTTAGTTTGTTGCCAAATAGCAACTTTGTATCGGTTTTTGGGGGAAAATCAGTGCTTTTTAAGGTCGGATTCAGCGAGTGTCTAAGTTTGTTCGCTAATAATCAGCATCTGCAATTATGTTGAGAGTGAATATGCAAAATACAGTAGCGGTAAAAATAAAACAGTTACTCAATTGGCGACCTAGTCTTATTGGCCAGTTCGTCTGTAGCATTTTGCTGTCTTTACTACCGTTATCTTTGGTGGTGATTTTATTTTTAAATGCGCTCAATAAGCAGCTTGCAGTGACTCAAGAAATCGTCGGTGACAATTACGAAATTACCAAAGCATTTAACAACCTCAAACAAGACTTAAATAGCCTTGAACGAGCAACTCGACAAAACTGGGTGCTTAAAAGTGAATCCCTCGATAGCTTAATTGCCAACAAATGGCAATCGTCACTGCAAAGTGTCGATGAGCTCATTTTCTTAAGCCCAACCGCTGATTATGTCTCGCAGTGGCGGCAATTGGCTGAGGTATTACAATTTGCGCATCAACATTTATTAGTAGAACAAAAGCAAGATGGTGAGCTGTTTGCACCCGCTAGTAAGCTTATCAGTGAGCAAACAAATTGGCTCAAAGAGCAAAATGAATTACGCATAACAAAAAATCAGCAACAATTAAAAGCACTTCAAGCTTCATTTATTAATTGGTTAGTTGCGTTAATTCCACTCACGTTATTGGTCGGGGGCGGGTTTCTTTGGCGGATCAGCGGGCGGCTCAGAGAACTCACACATGTGATTGATAAACTTGGACAAGGTCACTGGCAGCAAAAAATTCAAGTTCGCGGCTCGTCAGAGTTAGTTGAATTAGGTAATAAATTAGAGTGGGTTCAAGCGCAGTTACATATGCTTGAGCAGCAAAAAGATACGTTTTTACGCCATGTGACACATGAATTAAAAACGCCCCTAGCTTCGATGGTTGAAGGCACAGACTTACTCGCAGATGAAATTGTTGGTCCTATCAATAGCGAGCAACAAGCCGTTCTTGAGCTAATAACGCAAAGTATGGTGCGACTCAGAGCCATGATTGAAAGCTTATTGAGTTACAATGCCATTCGCACCAGTAAGCAAAGCCTAAGCGAGCTTAACTTTAATTTGATGATGAACAAAATTGAGCGTCATTTTGAGCACCGATTATCAGCGCGTGACTTATCCATTGTGTGGGTGAATGAATTACCAAATAAAGCTTTGTTTATCTCAATTGAGCTACTTGAAATGGTGCTTATTCAGCTTACCTCAAATGCGTTAAAGTTTTCGCCAGAACATGAGTCAGTGACAATAAAAGCAAGCTTAAAGCAGGGACAGTTAATTTTGAGTGTCAGCGACTTAGGAATAGGCATAGAAGATACTGAAAAAGCCGCCGTGTTTGGGGCTTTTTACCAAGGCAAGAATGCAAAACAACATACTGAAATGGGCAGTGGACTCGGTTTAACCATAGTTAAAGAAACTGTTGAACAATTAAACGGTAAGCTCTCTATTACTGATAATGAGCCGCAAGGATGTGTATTTACAGCCATTTTACCAATTCAATTAACCCAAGGAGTTAACTGATATGGGCTTAGCGAATAAAGCCAGTTTTATGCTTGTTATAGGCACACTTTTTATAACAGGGTGCACGATCACGCAAAAGCATGTTGAGGCAGAGCAAATAGAGCCGACAGCAGATGTGAAATCTCAAGGGCAACCTAATCCAAAGCCTCGGCCGAAAAGTGAGCCGTTATACCCGCCTGCAAGTACAGTCATTGCTTGGCATGCTGCCAAGTGCGGTGGCTTTAAAGCAAGCTCTGATAAAGCAAATTATGTTGGCGAAAATGAGCTAAAGCGTCTGTTTGAGTCGATTTGTTTACTCGGTGCTTCAGAGCCAGAAAAAGCTCTTAGTCAGCTTGAAAAAAGTGACCATGCTTTTTATTGGCCAGATGATATTAAGCAGTATCTATGGTTACAAAAGCAATATTTACAACAGAATTTAGCGGCAAAACAAGCTAAGCAAGCACTGAGTGATGAAATGGAAAAAACCTTATCGTCGCTTGCGACTATCGAACAACAACTTCTGCTACGTGAAGAGACCAAGGAGCAGTAACCATGAATGAAGTAACAAAACCACGGGTTTTATTAGTAGATGACGATGCGAGTTTATTAAAGTTACTAGCGATTAGAATTGAGTCTAAAGGCTATTTGGTAAACACAGTTGAAAGTGGCATTGAGGCATTACAAACACTAAAAAACCAAACCTATGATGCGGTGATCACTGACTTAAGAATGGATGAAATGGACGGCATGGCTCTACATCGCCAGTTACAAAGTCGTTACCCTTCAATGCCGGTGATTATGATGACAGCACATGGTTCGATACCTGATGCAGTGGAAGCGACGAAGCAAGGTATTTTTGCATTTATTACCAAACCAGTTGATAAAGATGAGCTGTTCGACAGCCTTGCTAAAGCTATTGAGATCCATGGTGTACACGGTGATGAAACACCGACACAAACAAATATTGTCACCCGTAGCGGCGCGATGTTGCATTTACTTGAGCAAGTTAAATTGCTTGGTCCAACGCAAGTGAATGTGTTGATCTCCGGTGCTAGCGGCACAGGTAAAGAGTTGCTTGCACAAGCAATACATCAACATAGCCATGTTAGTGACGGGCCATTTGTGGCAATTAACTGCGGCGCTGTGCCGGGGGAGCTTTTAGAGTCTGAATTGTTTGGGCATAAAAAAGGCGCGTTTACAGGCGCAGTCAAAGACCATCAAGGTTTGTTTCAACAAGCTCAAGGTGGGACCCTTTTTCTAGACGAAATTGGTGATATGCCGCTAAATTTACAGGTAAAACTACTGAGGGTTTTACAAGAGAAAACCATTCGCCCTGTGGGCTTTCAAGAAGAGATCCCAATTGATGTGCGGGTGGTGTCGGCGACTCATAAGAACCTCCCAGAGGCAATCAATAATCAGCAGTTCCGTGAAGATTTATATTACCGATTAAATGTGGTGAACTTAAAACTGCCTCCGCTTTGTGAACGCCGAGAAGATATTAGTTTGCTAGCACAGCATTTTGCAGGTCTAATTGCTAAACGTATGGGGCAAGAGCAAAAGCAGTTTGCCAATGATGCGATGCATGCTTTGGTGCGCTATGATTGGCCGGGTAATATCCGTCAATTACAAAATGTGATAGAGCAGGTAGTAGCCCTTACACCTGGTAAAGTGATAGCTGCTCAGTTAGTTGAAAGTGCATTAAATAGTAATGTTAGTATTGCTGAGCCACTTTCGTTAAATGATGCAAAAAAAGAATTTGAGCGAGATTATTTAATTAATACGCTGAAAATGTCAGCGGGTAATGTTGCCGAAGCCGCAAAGCTTGCGAAACGTAATCGCTCAGATTTTTATAAATTAATCAAAAAGCACAACATTAATGTTGAAAGCTTAATATAAGGAAAAACATGGCGCTTTTTTTAGTCTATCTGGGCGGTCGTATTCAAGGTTGCCACATTGAAATGCACGACGTTCGATTTGTCGTAGGCGATAGCATTGAGCAAACCTACTCAAAACTAAAAGCACAATGGGTGGGTGATAAAAGCAACGTACACATGGATAGCTACATGCAAATTCAGCACATTGATGGTTATCAGGTCGAAGTGGTTGATAGTGCGCATCACCAAGCCGAAAAACTGTATTTTGTGAACTTAGGTGCCTATAGAGCTGATAGCCTTGCAGAGCAGCATGATTTTGCATTGTACGTTGCGCGTAGCAGTGAAGAAGCAAAGCAACGCGCTAAAGAGTCTTTATTGGCGGGAATGACTCATCTTCATAAAGATGATTTACACGATGTAGACGATTGTTTTGCGATTGACTTGTTAGATAGCAACTTATCAATCAAATTAACGCCAAGCGGGCAAGCACAAGCAATGAAGCCCGATTGGTTTGGCTATCACGTGTTGTGATCTATTCTTGGTTATCGTTTTTACTGGCAACTTTAAAGGCGATAATCACCAATCCAAACAAGGCAAATGGCAGTGCAGCGAGTAAATACTCAACGGTATGGCTGTCTTGATAGTTGGGCTGGAGTAGGAAGTGACCTGCAACACAAAGTAAAATAGCCACGAATAAAACGGGCAGTAAAATCAGTTCTTTTTTAGGTGAGTGTTTTTTCATTACAAGGCGTTATATTCCAAAGGTGCGCCATTGTAATGAGCTACCCTTAGCTAGGTCAAATAAGTTGCTTTGTAGTTTGCTTTATATTGCGCTGTATCAACTTTTTTAGTGTCAGCTTTTACAGGCTGCTTTTTTGGAGCCGCTGGTTTATCGGTTGCTTCATTATAGCTAAACAGCCCCATAATGAATTCAATCTCTTCACGTTGTAATCCAGATCGCATGATGCCCTCCAAAGAATAATTTGCCTTTTGTATTACAAATATTACGTCCTGTAATCTGAATTATCGGTGAATACCTAGTCATTAAACTGTAATCATATGTAACGCAAATATGCTTATTTAATAGGCAGCTCCACAGTAAACACAACACCTGTGCCATCAGCTAAATTTTCTGCCAATACTTTACCGTGATGGTAATCGCAAATAAGCCTTACAATATAAAGACCTAAACCCAAGTGTGGCTGCTGCTGATGTTGCTGACTTCTCACCGAGACCATTGAGTCGAAAATGTGTTCAACTAAACCGTCAGGGAGCAAAGGCCCTTGGTTGCTGATTTTTAATAATGCATGCTGCTCTTGCTTGGTTAAGCTGACTGAAATTGTGCTTTGCGGGGTTTTAAACTCAAGTGCGTTGTTGATGAGCTTATCGAGTAATTGGGCAATAAATTCTGGTGCGCCACTAACATTTAACGGCTCTTTACAAAGCGACAATGTAAATAGGCTTTCACCATAGGTTATTTGATAGCCCTGCATGCAGCCGGTGATCACCTTGGTCAGGTCAAACTCTTCTGCCTCGGCACTTTGAATACTTTGTTCAAGGCGCGTTGCTTCACTCATGGTGGTAATAATTTTACCTAACCGCTCAACCCCTTCACTGGCACGGTCGAGGTATTTTTGACTCAGTTCAGATTGCGGCTGCATTTGTAAATTTTCAAGCGATGAGCGCACAACAGCCACGGGCGTACGCAGTTCATGGGAGAGTCGTGATGACATATTTTCTAAGTAATCAGTATAACCACTTAAACGGCTAACAATGTTGGCAAAGCTGCGAGAAAGATCGCCAATTTCGTCATTCGAATCGGCATAAGTAATTTTGCCGGTGATCCGCCCTTGAGCATCAATGGCTTGTTCGGCGTTGTCACGCAAGCGGCGAATACGGCTGGAAATTCTTGAAGCAAAAAAGAACAGTGTCACAGTACCAACAAGCATCACCGCTAAAATGACATTAAATAGCTTTTCTAACGATTTATTACGCAGAGTACGCACGCCGTTGGTGGTTTCTTCTGCGATTACTGCACCTATTACTTTGTCTTGGATCCAAATAGGGTAGGCCGCCGATAAAATAACGGCTTTGTTATCTGGGGTTAAGCGCCATGATGATGCGGGTTTACCATTTAAAGCGCTGGCTATGTGAGTACCTTGCATCGCTGCGACATCATGTAAGGTATCAATAAACTCATTTTCTGGGCGAGTTAAAATTTTATAGTAAAGTGGGTGTAAGTAATCTTGCTCAAAGCGTTGCCACCAGGTTGTTGCGGGCGCATCTTTTAGGCCGTCTGCCCAAACGCCATCGGCATGATGAATTGAGCCAGATTGTGCAAGTACACGATGATGGTTATCGACGACCCAAATTCGGCTGCCACTGTGGCCCATGCCTTTCAAGATACGGTTAATTTCTGGCGAAGGCACTAAAACAGAGCCGATATCATTGGGGTTTTGTAGATTTGAGGTCGACATAAGCTGAGGCTCAACCTTGTCTTCATCCCAATCTTCAATAGCAAAACCAAGCTTATTACCTAGCATCGAAAGTGGAAAACGCAGCTCTATGTTGTAACCCGCGTTGGTGCTTTTAAAATAGCCTTGGATTTTAGTGACCGGCTCTTGTGTAGCAGCATCAAAGGCATTAACCCAACCATCTTGGCGGGCAGCCACCACATAACTTTTAAACTCACCTTCAGGTGTTTTTAACATGATCTGTAAGTGATCATTACGGGTAAAGCTAAGCACATTTTTAGCACGATACACCAGTGAGCTGTCAGTGACTTTAAAAGCCGCATAGAGGTAGTTTTCGTATTTGCCCACCATATGATCAAAACTTAGATCACTATCATGATGCTCATGGCTTAACCCCTGTAAATAGCGCTCGTCGTAATGCCAAAATAGGTTTTGATAAGGCTGCCACTCTGACAATTTACCATCAAGTTGAATCGGGTTATTTAGGTTATAGGCATATAAATCTCGGCCTTTTACAACTTGATCTAAAAAGTTGGTTTGCGAGTCAAACAAAGCAGGGCGCTCATGTAATGCGGTTGCGAGTGCGCGGGTGGTGCCCACTAAGGTTTTTTCTTGCCCTTGTCTTAAGAATTTTTCCATTTCCCACACATATTCATAGCCAAGCCAAGGCAATAAAAATAAAAAGCAGGATAAGAAAATAAACTTTGTTCTAAGCCCCAAACGCAGCATTAAGCTTGCTCCCAGCGATAACCCATACCGTAAACGGTATCAATGCAGTCAAATGCACCATCTAAAGCAATAAACTTTTTACGAATGCGTTTTACGTGTGAGGTAATAGTGCTGTCATCAACATAAATTTTCGCATCACTCATTAATTCGTTGCGGCTTTTTACATGGCCTGGACGCTGTGCAAGTGAATGTACCATCCAAAATTCTGTCACAGTTAAATCAACCAGTTGCTCTTGCCAAAAAACCTGCATGCGCTGGGTATCTAACTTTAACGGGCCACGATGCAAAAGAGCAGTTTGATCGGCGGGTTGATCGAAAGCATCAAGGCGTCTAAACAAGGCACCAATGCGAGCAGCAAGATGCGCCATACTGATGTCTTTGGTTAAGTAATCGTCAGCACCCATGCGCAGGCCACATACGGTATCAATTTCGCTATCGCGGGCGGTTAAAAATATAATCGGTAAGGTTTTAGAAAGACTGCGTAATGTTTGGCAAAGTAAAAAACCACCATCCACTTCATGGCCAAGGCCAATATCAACAATGGCTAAATCTGGTAAAGATTGACTAAATGCTAATTCAGCACTGGCTCTGTCAGCAAAACCTACAACCTGATAGCCCTGAGCGCTGAGCATTTCAGTGTAGTTTTCGCGGATTGCTGTTTCATCTTCAACGATTGCTATTTTCTTCATTGTTAATACTTACTTAAATTCTTTCTATAGCGAACTATACCTAATTTTTTGCCTTGCGTACTGGCAAAAACGCGATTGCCATTTTTCTGCCACAATTGCTCAGCAGTTTGCCTTTTTTGATCCCCTTTATTGCCATTTCGACTTGTTTTAATAGCTCCATACCAAGTTCGCAACACCAACCAATGTTGCCAAGCAATTAAGTAGAAAAAGGATTAAACCATGAAAAAATTAATTATTGCCGCTGTTATCACATCTGCTGTATCTGTAGCCCCTTTTGCAGACGCTGCGAGTCAAGCTAAACAAGAAACACCAAAAGAAACAGCCATTGGCTTAGGTGCAGGTGCCGTTGTTGGCGGCCTAGTCGGCGGCCCAGTGGGTGCATTTATTGGCGCGTTTGCTGGTGGCTTAATTGGCGAAAAAGAAGCGGCAGACAACACCATTGATGAACAAGCACACGCATTAGTTGTAATGAAAGAGCAAACCGCTGATTACCAACAAGTAATTGCCGATAACGCCGTCTTAAGTGAGCAGCTTGAATTATTAGCTGACGAAAAAGAGCAGTTACTACAAGCCCAATTGAACACCTTATTGGCCATGACGGTACAGTTTAAAACTGGCTCTAGCGAAATTGCCCCACACTTTGCTAACCAGCTCAATAAAGTCGCACAGTTACTTATTGCTCAGCCAAATCTGGCTATCGACTTAAATGGCTTTGCAGATCAGCGTGGTGATGAGTTGGCTAATTTAATGCTCTCAAAACAGCGTGTAAATGCAGTGCAAAGCTACTTAATTAAACAAGGTGTGCCTCATACGCGCTTAACCGCTACCGCCTTTGGTGAGCAGCAAAGTGTTGCCGATTCAAATAACTACGAAGACAACGTGTTTGACCGCCGCGTAACCTTAACGACACGCCCTGTTTCACAAAGCAGCTTACGCACAGCACAAAGTAACCACTAATTCATCGGTCGATGGAGTGACATATTATGTTGAGTAACCGTACCAAAAGGCTCCTTTTTGGGAGCCTTTTTATCCTCTTATTAGGTTATGCAGTTAACCCTGCATTTGCAGCCAATGCCAGTGCCGAACTACGTTTTTATGATGATTCTAATAGCCAAGTGTCGTCGGGCTTATTAGTGAAAAACGATGTCACTATGACGCTCACTGGGCTTATTAATCATGTTGTTGTTAAACAGCGTTATCAAAACCCGCACCCGTTTGCGGTTAATGCCCGATATGTGTTTCCGTTACCAGATGAAAGCGCAGTTCATGCCATGCAAATGCAAATTGGTGAGCGCATTATCACCGGTAATATTGTCCTTAAGCAGCAGGCTGAACAGCAATTTGAGCAAGCCCAAAAACAGGGTAAACGCGCCGCTTTAGTACGTCAGCAACGCGCGAACATTTTCTCTACTGATGTAGCAAACCTTGGAGCAGGGGAAGAGATTGAAATTACCTTGCAATACCAAGAGATAATCGGTTTTCGAGATGGTGTGTTTTCACTGCGTTTTCCAACCACTATTACTCCGCGCTACGAACCTTTAACGGCAGAACTGCAGCAAAAAGTGAATCTAGAAACAAAAGACACAGAACAACAGAGCGACGCAACAGCTGATACAGCGCAATTGGCATCAGCGTGGCTAAAGCCTGTTTTTCATCGTGCACAAAGCCAAGAGTCTGATGCGAGCCTAAACCTTGCTATTTCGATGGATATTGGCCTTGAACTCAGTGATATCAACGCTAATTTAGCGGGCATGCAAATCGATAATCCAAGTTTTGGTCGGTACCAGTTATCACTTAATCGTGATGTTCCAATGGATAGAGACTTTGAGCTGACATTTAAACCCCTTGATAAAGCTCACTCTCAGGCTGCATTTTTTACCGAAACAGTAGCAGGGCAAGAATATGGTTTACTGATGTTAGTACCGCCAAGCGATCACTTTATCTCGCAAGCTCGACTGCCTCGTGAAATGGTGTTTGTTGTAGATACCTCCGGCTCAATGCATGGCCAATCAATGGAGCAGGCTAAACAAGCCTTGTTTTATGCCCTTTCATTATTGGATGAAAATGACAGTTTTAACATCATAGGCTTTGATAACGAAGTGTCGGTATTAAGTGACACGCCAATAATTGCCAATGACTTTAACATTCGCCGTGCAGAACGCTTTATTTATGGCTTACAAGCCGATGGCGGCACCGAAATAGCAAAAGCACTGACTCAGGTACTTGATGGTAAACAGCATGATGGCTTTGTACGCCAAGTAGTATTTTTAACCGATGGCAGTGTGGGTAACGAAACGCAGCTATTTAAACAAATTCAAACAGATTTAGGTGACAGCCGGCTCTTTACCGTCGGTATTGGTAGCGCGCCTAATAGCTTTTTTATGACCAGAGCTGCTGATATTGGCCGTGGTACATTTACTTTTATAAGTAGCACCAGCCAAGTACAGCCAAAAATGCAGCTACTTTTTGATAAGCTGGCGCATCCAGCAGTTACAGAACTTGCACTTGAAGGCGACAAAGCAGCCCTTGAGTATTGGCCATCGCCATTACCTGACTTGTATTTTTCAGAGCCGGTTTTGGTTGCTGTGAAGCTTGATGGCAGTCAGCACTTAACATTAAAGGGGCAAACAAACACAGGGCCAATGACGATTAATTTAGCAACGGCCAATGCCGCAAACGGCGAAGGTATCGCTAGACTCTGGGCAAGACAAAAAATTAAGTCACTACTGCTTTATAATGAAAAGGATGCGGTACGCGCAGAAGTCGAGACATTAGCACTTCAGCATCATTTACTTAGCCCTTTTACAGCCTTTATTGCAGTTGATAACTATGCGGATAATGAGATTGCAGAGCGTTCAATGCAAGTACGCAACAAACTTCCTAACGGCATGACGCTACCGCAAACCGACGGACAAAGCCGGGTGTTTATGTTACTAGGATTGTTTCTGCTTTCATTCTCGTGGTTATGGCAATGGCGACGCTAAAAAAAGCGCTGCCAGTTTGCAGCGCCTTACTTGGCATCGCATTGTTTGTGAGTGGTGGATATATGCAGGCGAAAGCTTGGCTGGCTCAGGCTCTGATTGAATCTGCTTGGCAGCAAGCTTTGCAAAGTCCTAATCAGCAAGTGAGGCCTTGGTTTTACGCCGATGGTTATGTCACTGCACACATAGAATGGCCAAGCCAGCAGCAAGAATTGACTGTACTTGCTGGTGCATCGGGGCGAAACCTCGCGTTTGCCCCCGGGCATTTTTTGCCAAGCGGTGAACTTGGCAGCACAAATGGGGTGTTGATTGCGGGTCATAACGACACCCACTTTGCATTTCTAAGACATGTCAAAGTGGGTGAGCAATTCAGTATGCAATTGCAAAATGGCCAAATTGAACACTATCAAGTTCGCAGCATTGATGTTATTCATCAAAGCGAACAGGGCTTTTTAGCACAATCAGGCCTTTATTTATTAACCTGTTACCCTTTTGACTCGTTAGCTTCTGGGACTGATTTTAGATTATTGGTGTCGGCTGATAAATTATCGTCTACGTCAACTTTGAGTTCTTGATGACGTTGGCTAACAATAACACCGGCAAATACCACCGCAATACTCACCCATTGCCAAAGTGTCAGAACTTCGTCAAGTAAAATGGCAGACAAAATCAACGCAAAAATTGGAATGAGGTTTGAGTAGGCGGCAGCGGTTAATACCGACACCTTACTGATGGCGTAATTGTACATGCCATAGCCGCCTAAAGTGACACATGAGCCTAAATATAAAATGCTCAGTAGGGCACTTAAGTCGTGCTGGTTTTCACTGGGTAGTTCGATGAAAAATAAAAAAGGCGCAAAGAATAAGCTACCACTAAATCCTTGTATTGCTATTAAGGTCAGCGGTGAATAACGCGCGACTAAGTGTTTTACGCTCACGGTATAAAACGCCGCGCACACCATTGCCATCAATTCTAAAAAGTTACCAAGCAGTGGGTTAGGGGCTTGCTCTGTGCTTGGTGATAATAGCGTTAATAAAATACTGCCGCCAATACACAAGGTAAAACCAACGACAATGGCTTTACTGATGTACTCTTTTAATATTAAGAACGCCAAAATAGCGACGATAATTGGTAAACAAGAGACAATCACCCCAGCTTGCGATGCTGAAGTGTATTCAAGAGCATGCCCTTCAAATAAATAATAGAAGCAAGGCTCAGCCAGTGACATACCAATTAAGTACTTCCAGTCACCTGGTTTGAACTCAAAGCGGATTATATAGCGCCATAAACATAAACTAATCAATAACGTGGTTAGCATTCTTAAAAAAATCACTAACACAGGGTCATAAACATTGATTGCATGCTTTAAAGCAATGTAGGAGCTACCCCATAAAAAGGTCGCGATAATTAAGCATAAACTGGCTGGCATAGGCGTCGCTATTGAGTAAAAAAACGAGAGCGCGATCCTAGCATGAATTTTTTTAACTTGTTCAAAAATTGTTAGCTGGTATATATATACCCAAACTACCTCAATATGCAGAATATAAGAATCAAATGCAAAGACCACATGTCGTTGTTGTAAAGCTGGGCACAAGCGTGCTGACAGGCGGTACCGACAAATTAGATAAAGCACACATGGTTGAACTTGTTCGCCAATGTTGTGAATTAAAAAAACAGGGTTATCAGGTTGTTTTAGTATCAAGCGGCGCGGTTGCCGCAGGTCGCGAGCAACTCATTACCCCCTGTGGTCGTTCTTTGATTGAAAAACAAATGCTTGCCGCAATCGGCCAAGGACAGCTTATTCATATTTGGCAGAGTCTGTTTGCTTTGTATGGTGTGAATGTAGGGCAAATGCTACTGACCCGCGCCGATGTAGAAGACCGTGAACGTTACTTAAATGCCCGCGATACCTTAAATGCACTACTCGCTCACAATGTAGTACCAATTATTAACGAAAACGACGCCGTGGCAACCGCAGAAATTAAAGTGGGTGATAACGATAACTTATCTGCTTTAGTCGCAATATTAGCGAATGCTGAAAAGCTGTTATTGTTAACTGACCAAGAAGGCTTATTTACAGGCGATCCTCGCTCTGATGCCAATGCAACACTTATCAATGAAGTTGAGCATATTAATGATGAGCTTAGAGAGCTCGCTGGTGGCAGTGGCACCACCCTAGGTACTGGTGGTATGGCAACCAAACTGCAAGCAGCCGATATTGCACGTCGCGCCGGTGTTGAGGTAATTATTGCCAAAGGCGCAGGCAAAAATGTGATTTTAAATTGCATGGCCGACAAGCTCCCTGGTACACGCTTTTTAAAACTCACCGCACCAAAAGATGGCCGCAAAAAATGGTTACTTGCAGGGCCTAAAAGCACGGGGCAATTAGTGATTGATGATGGCGCAAGCCTTGCGCTTAGAGAACGTGGCGCAAGCTTACTGGCAAAAGGCGTAAAAACAGTGCGAGGGCAGTTTGAGCGTGGTGATGTGATTGAAGTGGTGACCTGCCAAGGGCAATGTATTGCTAAAGGCCTTGTTAACTTTAACCATCAAGAAATTGATCAAATTAAAGGCTGTCATTCATCGCAAATAACTGAGTTGCTTGTATTTGCACCAAGCAGTGAAGTCATTCACCGAGATGATATGATTTTGTTATAGTTTTTTAGTAATTCTAGCAAACTTAACTAAACTAAAGTTATGTTTTATTTTGGGGGCTTCTAAATGGCTTCTAATGCTTGCGGGCATGACTGGGTAGTCACTATAACGCAACAGGAAGAAGAGCCTGAGTTAGACAGTGCACTGATAAATGCTGTTGCTGAATTAGGTGAGTTTACACGTTTTGCAATCTATATTAATAAAACCTTTAATATTGGTCTTCCCGCACGGCTGTTAAATAAGAACACAGCCATTGAGGAGCTTAGCGAGCAAGAAGTCCTAGACTTATTGGCAAAAGTCAGTCGCAATAAAATTCGGATTAGCCGTGATTGTGGGGTGATATCGACATATGTGCCAATTTATTACACTGGCAATGTCGTCGGTATACTTGTTGTTGAATCTGATAAAGAGTTAACCGAGCGCTGCAGTATGCTAGCTATTTATATGCTGAATATCTATGCGAATCAGCTCTCTTTATTACATAAATCACAGCAGGATCCACTTACTGAACTTCTTAACAGGCAAACATTTGATAAAAAAGTGATTGAGATAGCTGCCAATACAGCGGTCGAGCATGACTCTAAGCAGTGTCATTGGTTCCTTGCTATGGTCGATATTGATCATTTTAAACGTGTTAATGATAACTATGGTCATGTAATTGGTGATGAGGTTATTTTACTTGTGGCACAGCTTTTAAAAAATAACTTTCGTATTGAAGATTACGTTTTTCGCTACGGCGGCGAAGAGTTTTCTGTGTTATTTCAAGCAAGTGACGAGTTAGATGCACGAAATGCACTTAATCGTTTTCGCTCCTGTGTTGCTCAATACCCATTTCCTCAAGTAGGCAACTTAACAGTGAGTAGTGGTTTTATGCCAATCTACGAGTTTGAAATGGTTGCCAGCCTTGTGCAAAAAGCCGATCAGGCCTTATACCATTCTAAAAACAGCGGTCGTAATTGTGTCACTGCCTATTCCGAACTAGATATTCAACAAAGCCAACCTCAAGATGATTCAATTGAGCTGTTTTAAGGTGTTGCAGCGCGCTTAGCTGTGTTAAAATTGCCCACTATTTTTTTGAACCCTATGAGAAGGTAAGATGAAGTTTGTTCGTTGGTTGTTAGGCCGCATCATTTTGTTTTTTGATTTTGTATTCACGCCACGTAGTAAAAAGCGCCCAGCAGCAGAGCAAGCCGCGCTTGATTCAGTGACATCACAATTTAAACTATATCAATTTAAAGCCTGTCCATTTTGCGTGAAAGTACGCCGTGCCATTAAACGTCAAGGCCTTTCAGTTGAAACCCGTGATGCCAAAGATAACGAGCAATTTCGCCAGGAGCTATTAGAGCAGGGCGGAAAAGTAAAAGTTCCTTGTTTACGCATTGAAGAAAACGGCCAAGTGACTTGGTTGTATGAATCAAACGATATCATTGCTTATTTAGATAAAGTCGCGGCATAAAGCGGCTTTTCACTTCGATTATAGCCCGTGCTGTGCTAGCATTTGGGCAAATTTTTTAATTGTCTTTTGAGAGATATAACCATGACAATTCGCACCCGTGTTGCTCCGTCACCGACTGGCGACCCGCACCTAGGTACTGCATATATCGCATTATTTAACTACTGTTTTGCTAAGCAGCAAGGCGGTGAGTTTGTGTTACGTATTGAAGATACAGACCAAGTTCGTAGTACGCCAGAATCAGAGCAAGCTATTATGGATAGCTTACAATGGTTAGGCTTAAACTGGGATCACGGTCCAGATGTAGGCGGTGAGTTTGGCCCATACCGCCAATCTGAGCGTAGCGATTTATATAAGAAATTCGCGCATCAGTTAGTTGAACAGGGTAAAGCTTTTTACTGTTTTGCTACGAGCGAAGAACTAGACCAAATGCGTGAAGAGCAAATGGCCGAAGGTCTACGCCCTAAATACGATGGTCGTGGTTTAAATCTTTCTGAAGATGAAATTAAAGCAAACCTTGAAGCGGGTAAGCCTTACGTAATCCGTATGAAGATCCCAAGCGAAGGCACGTTTAAGTTTAACGACTACCTACGTGGCGAAATTGAGATCCCATGGGAAAATGTAGACATGCAAGTGCTACTTAAAGCAGATGGTTTCCCAACTTACTTCCTTGCCAACGTTGTTGATGATCATCACATGCAAATTAGCCACATTTTCCGTGGTGAAGAGTGGATCAATTCAGCGCCTAAGCTATTAAAATTATATGAAGACTTCGGTTGGGAAGCGCCAGTACTAGGTCACTTACCGTTACTGCGTAACCCAGATAAGTCAAAATTATCGAAGCGTAAAAACCCAACTTCAATCAACTACTATAAAGAAATGGGTTACCTTCCAGAGGCACTATTAAACTATTTAGGCCGTATGGGTTGGTCAATGCCAGACGAGCGTGAAAAGTTCACCTTAGCAGAGATGATTGAACACTTTGATATGAAACGAGTGTCGCTTGGCGGCCCAATTTTCGATATCGATAAGCTTAGTTGGTTAAACGGTATGTGGATCCGTGAAAACTTATCTGATGCAGAGCTAATGCAGCGTTTTGTTGATTGGAAATTTAATACCAAGCTATTCGCTAAAGTATTGCCAGAAGCAAAAACACGTATTAATACGCTTTCTGACATGGTTGACCTTGCGGGCCACTTTGTAGGTGGTATTCCAAGTTATGATCCTGCGCTATTAACAGCAGGTAAAGCTGATGAAGATGTAATCCGTCAAGCATTACAGTTCTTCATCTGGCAATTAGAAGGTTTACGTAGTTGGGAAAAACCAGCGATTTTTGCTATCGCAAAAGAAGTGGCGACTTTCCATGAGTTGAAGATTAAAGACTTCCTAGAGCCAATCTTTGTGGCTATCACAGGTAAGACATCTTCAACATCAGTACTTGATGCGATGGAAATTTTAGGCTCTGACTTATCGCGTGCTCGTTTACGTGTTGCTTTAGCACATCTTGGTGTGTCTAAAAAGCAAGCGAAAAAAATTGAGCGTGCATACCGCGATTATCCGCAAGCTTAATCATCCTTTAGTTTTATAAACCGAGCTTTATGCTCGGTTTTTTTATATTTAAATCAAAGTTACCCCAGATTTAACTTGTAAATAGTGACTGCTCTAATAGTATTAAACATGCACAATTTATCACTTGTATGAATATCTTAAGAAAGCAGTATAAGGTGACTGCAAGCGAGGGATTTTTGAAGCTAAGGCAAATGCTTTAGTCAGTTTTCAAGGAGAAAGTGATGTTTAAATACATACTGGCCTGCGTGGCCATTTTAGGCTTAAGTTTACCAAGTGTCGCTGCTGATAAACCCAATGTACTTGTTATTTGGGGCGATGATGTTGGTATGTGGAATATTAGTGCTTACCATCGAGGTATGATGGGAGGCAGTACACCTAACATTGATAGCATTGCGAATGATGGCATGATATTTATGGATCATTACGCACAGGCCTCGTGCACTGCTGGCCGCGCTGCATTTATTACTGGTCAGTATCCTATGCGTACAGGTCTCAGTACCGTAGGTCTTCCTGGCGCACCACAAGGTTTGCAAGAGAAAGATCCAACCTTAGCAACCATGCTCAAATCAAAAGGTTACGTTACAGGCCAATTCGGTAAAAATCACTTAGGTGATCGTGATGAACACTTACCTACAAATCATGGCTTTGATGAATTTTTTGGTATCTTATATCACCTCAATGCAGGTGAGTATCCAGAGCAGCAAGATTATCCTCAAGACGCTAAAACACAAGAAAAGTTAGGCTTAAAAATGCGTGGAGTCATTCATTCAAAAGCGCTTGGAAATGGCAAACAAGAGATTAAAGATCTTGGCCCATTTGGGAAAGAGCGTCAGCGTAATTTAGACCAAGAAGTACTTGTAGAGTCAAAACGCTTTATTCGTGATGCAGTAAAACAGAATAAACCTTTCTTCGTGTGGCATAACACAACTCGAATGCATTACCAAACTAACCTTAATAAAGCTTATGACGGTAAAACTGGCTTTGGTTTATATGCTGATGGTATAACCGAAATGGATGATGATGTAGGTGAGTTACTTAACTTACTTGATGAACTTAAAGTCGCTGATAACACAATAGTGATGTTTTCTACCGACAACGGTGCCGCATCAAACTCATGGCCAGATGGTGGTAATCAGCCATTTCATGGTGAAAAAGGCGTTGGTGGCTGGGAAGGTGGCTTCAGAGTACCTATGGTTGTTAAATGGCCGGACCATATTCCTAAAGGTGTGAGCACCGGTGAGTTCATGACAATGGAAGATTGGATGCCAACGATTATGTCGTGGGTTGGCGATAAAGATTTAAAAGCTAATTTATTAAAAGGTACCAAAATCAATGGTCAAAAGTATAAGGTTCATTTAGATGGTTTCGATCAAAGTGATATCTTACTAAACAATGGTAAAACAAAGCGTAAAGAGTTTTATTATTTCACCGAAACGACCTTTCATGGAATGCGTTACGGTGACTGGAAATTAATCTTTACGGAACAAAATCATTGGTTTAGGTCTACACAGCAAGCCCTTACTACACCTTATATTATTAACCTAAAAATGGATCCATTTGAGCGTTTCATTGATGCTAGGGGGTATGATGAGTGGGCAGAAAACCGTAGTTGGATTTTAGGCCCAGCAGGTAATCAAATTGCAGAGTTTGTAAAAACCTTTAAGGCATTTCCGCCTAGTCAAGAGAGTATGTCAGTACAAGTGGGTAGTGTTGCTGAAATGATTTCTCAGCAAGCGTTAAACCGCTAAAAACGATAGGCTTTACCAGAACACAATGTTGCAAAATGACAGTTTTGCTCATCGCTGGTAAAGCCTTTACTGCTTAGAATTTGAAAACCATGATCCAGCTCAAGTTATAGTTGCATAAGAGTTATACGATTTACCACTGCATAATCATAATTAATTGATTAATAAATCAATTTAATCTTCATTTCTTACCTAAATTAAATATGCTACTTCTATTTTGTACTCAGAGATATTGTATATAGAAACGCTATATTAGCCCACCTTTGGTAACTTTAATGTTAACAGTGTGTACAAAACGCTACACGAATGTACGTCATTTTTGATTCTCCCTGTGGTTATATTGTTACTACAAGCGTTGAAATGGAAATTCAAAAAGCTTGAATAACTATTCAAACTAACTATCCAGGGGATACTTTATGAAAGTCAAAACACTTTCGATCGCTGTTGCTGCAGCTCTCTATAGTGCTAGTGCTGCACATGCAGTCGGTGTTGAGAACAATCAAGTTAAGCACCAATTAAAAGCACCAAATATTACATTTGAAGAAGTGAAAGCATTTTCCAAAGAGTTCGAGCAAGGTAACTCTTCAAGCATGCTACAAAACGATGGTTTAAATGTTCAATTAAATAGCCAAGCAAGCAAATTTAAAGAAGAAGGTCTGGGTGGCGAACATATTTATATTATTCGTTTACGTGATAACTCTGTTGCTCTTGAAGCTAGAGACTTAACTTCGTCTTTATCAAAATCTATGCAAGCTCAAGGTATTACCAAAGTTTTTGAAAAAGGTCAGCCTGCAATTTCAGCCGTTACAGAATATCAAAACAAGCTTTATTCGAAACAACGTGCTGTTATGCAAAACGTAACGGCAGTTACAGGGCGTACAGAGATGCGCCGTCAATTCACTAAAGCGCTAAATGGTTTCTCTGTAAAAATGACAGAGCAAGAGGCATTACAGGTCGCTTCGCTTGGCTCTGTTGTATCAGTAATGCGTTCTAAAAATTATGATTTACTTTCAGATGAAGGCCCTAAGCACATCGGTGCTGATCAAATTTGGGATGGAACAAGTGTTCCAAGTGGGATCAAGGGCAAAGGTGAAGGCCAAATCATAGGTATTATTGATACAGGTATTAACTCAGATCACCCGTCATTTGCAGCTGTGGGTGCTGATGGTTATGAGCATGAAAACCCATTTGGTGCGGGCGTTTATGTTGGTGACTGTGTTGAAGAGCCAGAAGAGATTCAATGTAATAACAAACTAATTGGTGTACGTTCTTACGATGTGATCACAGATGCGTTTGATGCCATGATCCCAGGCTGGCCAGCGATTGGTGAAGATTATCAAGGTCATGGTTCGCATGTTGCGTCAACTGCGGCAGGTAACGTAGTCAAAGACGTTCCATATATGCTACCTAGTTTTGGTGAAAATACTGATGGCAATATCTTGAAAGAGGGTTTATTCCCTGAAATCTCAGGTGTTGCACCGCATGCAAATATTATTTCTTATCAAGTATGTTACCCATCAAGTGAAGAATACGCAGGTTGTCCTGGTGAAGCGCTTGTAGCAGGTATTGAAGATGCAATTTCTGATGGGGTTGATGTAATCAACTTCTCAATTGGTGGAGCCGACTCAAACGTTTGGGCCGATCCAGTACAACTTGCATTCTTAGCAGCGCGTGAAGCGGGCATCAATGTTGCCGCGGCAGCAGGTAACAGCGGTCAGGGGTGTGGCGCAGCTGAATGTTTTGGCTATTTAGATAACTCGTCGCCGTGGCTTGCGCAAGTTGCAGCAACAACACATGGCCGTACTGTTGTCGTTGAAACTGCAGTTGAATATGCGGGCTTTGCTGATGAAACGATGGGTTCTGAAGTACCAAGTTGGTCAGATATGGGGTTAGTTGGCGGTGCCATTAATAGCGAAGAAATTACCGGCGTTGTTGTCTGGGCTAAAGACTATGAAGACGTCAATGGCTTTAAAGACTCTGATGGATACTGTACTGCCGATTATCCTGAAAATACGTTTAATTTCTACAACGATGGGACAGAAATAGCTGGTGCGGCTGATGGCAGCACGAATGTTATTGTAATCTGTCAACGTCACTCAGCTACAGATACAGCTGCCAATGCTCGTACCGCAAAAGTAGATCATGTAAAAGCCGGTGGCGCTGATGGTTTCATTATGTTCAACCGTGACAGTGATCAAGCTACAGTACCTGAGGCTTACTCATTACCAGGCGTTCATTTTACCTATGATCAATGGAATGGTGTGTGGCCCGATGACGGTTTAGAAGATTGGGTTGATAGCACATCAGAGAAAGGTCATATGATCACTATTAAGCCAACAGTGATTGAGCGCCGTGTTGATGCTGAAGATGCTGATTGGTTAGCAACCTTCTCATCGCGTGGTCCATCTTATTCGAATGTTGAAGTACTAGCTCCAACACTTGCAGCTCCTGGTGTTGATATTTATGCGGCATACTCTGATGAGCATCCTTTTGTGGCACCACATGGTCAAGATTATGCAGCGATTAGCGGCACGTCTATGGCATCACCTCATGTTGCCGGTGCTATGGCATTACTGCGTCAGATTCATCCTGAGTGGAGTGCGGCCGAGATTCAATCTGCACTATCAATGACTGCCGAAAACGTAGTTAAGTACCATCGTTTAAACAGTGAAAATGATGTTGTTGCTGATGCTAAAATTTACCGTGCTGGTGCAGGTCGAATCAATGTTGCATTAGCAGCTGAAGCAGGTTTTGTTATGGACGAAACAGCCGACAACTTCTTAGCGGCTGATCCATATAATGGCGGTACACCTCACAAACTTAACTTACCAAATTTGGTTAACTTTTCTTGTGCACCAGAGTGTCAATGGGTTCGAACTATCAAAGCAACAGAAGATGGAACCTGGACTGTAAGCCATGAAGATGTTGAAAACTGGGCATTTGATGTTAATTCACAAACCGCTCAAAATGGTGTGAATATTGATATCTTCCCGAAAACTTTCACACTGAAAAAAGGTGAAACGCAAACAATCATTGTTAAAGCATCAATCATGGATACCCAAGATTGGTTTAGTAACTCAGAAGTTGAGCTTCATACCAACCTTGTGTTCCAAGCTGAAGAAGCTGGTATCCCAGATGCACATTGGCCAGTAGCGTTTAAATATGACCGCGGTAATTTACCATCTTCATTAGAAACAACTGCTCATTCAAATATAGGCACTTATGTTGCTAAAGGTATTGTATTACCGAGTGTTGAAGCACCTGTTGCACGCGCATATGAGCCGGTTAAAGCAGATATCACGACAGTAACTTTGCCAAAAGATGATGAGCGTACTTTCCCGTGGGCTATGAATCGAACAGAAGAAGTTGATGCTAGTGATATTCTAGATGAAGCAACATTTACTAAGTTTGTTACTGTGCCTGCGAACGCAAAACGTTTTATTGCTGAAAGCGTAGGTGTTGAATCCGAGTTAGAAGGTACTTTAAAAGTCGGTAATGCTATCGTCTATGTAGGTAAAGATTATAACGGTGATGGTATTGTTCAGCCGCAAGACGAGATCTTATGTGTATCTAACCATATCATTTACAATAACTTCTGTAATATTAACAACCCAGAAGAAGGTGAATACTGGGTTGTAATTTACAACTCAAATGAATCATCGGTTGGTGCGTTAGAAGAAACCTTTAAACTTGCCACAGCCGTTGTGTCTGACCAAGAGGCGTCAGGAATGACAGCCAGTCTTCCTAGCAGTGATGGTCAAAACACTGTTGAAATGACTGTTAATTGGGATATGGAATTTGATTCAGACAGCGTTTACTACTCTTTGCTTGATGTGGGCACATCAGCCGTAAATCATGGCAATCTAGGCTCTATTCCATTTAAGCTTAACCGTGGCAATGATGTTGCTCATCTTGATGCGCCATATACAGGTGCAAAAGTGGGCGATATGGTGCCTTACACATTTGAAGTATTAGCGAATAACTCAGGTATAGATCGTGAGTTCTCACTAGAACTTGATATTCCTGCTGGTCTTGATATCAAAGCAGAAAATGTAATGGTTTCAACAGCATCTGAAATCAACGTTGAAATTGCTGATGGTAAAGTTATTGTAACGGGCACACAAGCGGATACCCGAGATGTAGAGCCAGATTACATCGTCACTGATAACATCACTGATGAAATGTGTCGTACACCTGATTTTGGTAACTCAAACCCAGGCGGTTATGTCGACTTATCTGAGTTTGGCATTATGCCTATGCTTTCAGGCTTCGATGAAAGTAATCTATATAATTCACGAAGTGGTTATTCGTTACCAATAGCAAGCTTTTACAATGGTGCATTTGACACATTCAGTCTGTATAACAATGCTGATAATACAAATATCCAAAACTCGATAATTCAAATTCGTGGTATGGGGACAGTGAATACAGGCGGTAGTCGTTACTTCTTCCCAGTGCATAATCCGTTTCCTTATGAAACATTCCCTTATGAGAATATGGGTCCATTATGGCGTGGTTGGGAGTTTGCAGAGAGCGGCTTATTACGTTCAGTAATGTCAGTGGGTTTATCGTCTAACGAAGGGATCTCACTTGCAAGTACAACAACAGGTTGGGGTATTATTGAGTGGGATAACGCGTCAGATTACGACAACCCTGTTTATGATCGTGAAACGGGTCAATACACTTACACTAAACGTGATAACTCATTTGACTTCCAAGTGCTGTTTAATGCCAATACGCGCTTTGGTAAAGGCGAGCATGAAATTTACTATGCATACGATAATTTAGATTTTGGTACTACTCGTCCTGCTGGAAGTATCGGTTTACAAGGTTTCCGCGGTGCACAATATCAATACGGTCCTCTTGAAAGCTATCGCGGTATTCAGATTGCTTATAACAACTTAGATGAAGTAATCAGCGATGGATACGTAGTATGTATGGACTATGTTGGTCCAGAGTCATCACAATTTGAAGTCACCGCATGGGCCGAAGTTATGCCAACCGCTACAGGTCAAACACTTGAAGTTGCAGCTAAAGCAGCAATCTCGGGTCTGAATGACATGACTTCAACTGCAACACTGGCGATCCCTGGTAACATCACAGTGATTGCACTTGATGATATGGTGACAACTGAGGAAACACCAATTAGCTTCGACGTTTATCACATTGATGAAAAGAACTCGAAGAATGAAATCTCGGTAATTTCTGATGATGTAAGCTACGAAGTTGATGGCGATACAGTAACTATTACACCAAATGAAAACTTCTCTGGTGAGACAGAAGTAACTGTAATGGTGTCTGATATTGAATACCCATCAGACGCAGCAAGCACAACCTTTATGTTAACAGTCGAGGCAGTAAACGACGCACCTGTTGTGGTTGTTGAAGCAAGTTCTCAGCAAGTCACTGAAGGCAGCGTTATTACCCTAGATGCCTCAGCATCTCATGATTTAGATAACGATGAGTTAACTTTCTCATGGCAAGGCCCAGGTACTATCGCAAGTCCAACATCAGCAATCACTGAAGTATCAGGTCTAACGGCTGGTGAGCATCAGTTTACTGTATTGGTAAGTGATGGAATAGAAGCGATGGAACTAGGAGTTGCTGTGACAGTAACGGCTGAAGAAACAACAGTCGTTCCTGAAGAAGAAGCGCAATCAAGCTCTGGCTCAAGCGGCTCTTTAGCATGGATAACAGTGTTATTAGCTGGTTTTGCCGGTCTTCGTCGCCGTATGAAACGAGACTAAACACTCCCTAAGTGTGTTATGTAGCAAAGGGCCTTCGGGCCCTTTTTTTGTCATTGAGTAAATTAAATAATGGAATTTAATAACTAAAACTGAAAACCTATGTAGCAAAATGTACAAGCTATTTAATATTTCTTTCAGTATGTTAGTTTGACGATAGTAGATAAAATAAGTCATTTTACTGCGTTGTGTGGCAAAAAAATTATACAAAAATGTATGCAAACGCTATGATCGCCCCAGCACAGAAAGGGCTAAAAGAGTTTTAGTTTATTAAGTTAGTATAGTAGTCGTTTATTACGGCATTAAGGTGAGTTACGTTAATGAAAAGGTTGTTTGGTTCAATGTGTTGCTTAGCTGCATCAACTGCATTTGCGCAGGATGATGTTAAGCAGCCGCAATTGATTAAAAAGTCTACTTTTCATGCAAGCGTTACGCTAGGCTACGGTGGTATTGAGAACCCAGTACTTGATGCCGATGATGTTATTTCGCCAATTCTGCCAAGCTTGGCTTATTATGGTGATAGCTGGTATTTCGATGATTTTTCTATTGGTTACAGCTTATTTGAATCTGAGAAATTTTATATTGATTTACTGGGGCGCTTTAATGATGATGGCTTCTTCTTTGAGTTAGATGGGGTAGATAAACTCTACGCGACAGGTGTGGTTCGTTCTAGTTCAGGTCGACCTACAATTCCAAGTGCTTCACCAATTAACTTAACACCGATAGAGCGCAACCTTTCTTATATGGCTGGCTTTTCATCAGCTTTAAATATTTATGACGACATTTGGTTGAGTGCGGCATACGTGCACGATATAACCAATGTTCATAATGGCTATGAAATCTTATTCAATGGCTACCAAGCATTTACACTGTTTTCCGGTATTGCTGGCATTGAGGCTGGTATAAACTACAAAAATGAAGAGTTAATTGACTATTACTACACGGTTAGCCCCACTGAGAGCAAAACTCGCTTATTAAGTTATAATTTAGAAAGTGCCACCAATTACTATTTAAAAGTAAGTTACGAGTATCCGATCAGTGATAATTTTAGTGTTGATTTCAAACTAAAGCACACTTGGCTTGATAGCAATTTAGCTAACTCACATATGATTAATAAAAATGGCTATTTCTCAGGTTTTACTGGCATTACATACCATTTTTAGGCCAACTGATTGAGATTTGAGCGCCGCCGGTTTCGAGGTTATTGGCTAAACCAATTTTACCGCCATGCCAGCTAGCAATACGATGCACTATATAAAGTCCTAATCCATAACCACTCGCCAATTTATCTCCTTCACCTTGTTTGAATGGTTCAATTAACGCATCAGCATTTATAGGCAACCCTGGTCCATCATCTGTGACGCTTATCAAGTAATTACCTGCTTTCTCTTCAGTGCTTATATAAATAGTGTGTTTTGCGTATTTTGTGGCGTTGATCAGTAAGTTTTGTACCGCGATTGCCATAAAGCTTGTTTCGCAAAAAGCAGCGTCAACCTCAAGAGTTGGAATAAATTTGAGTTCTTTGTATAAATCAAATTTAGCTATTTCCGTGTTGATCAGTTTAGTTAAGTTAACTTTCTCCTGATTAAACACACTTTGTTGATGCTCTAAACGAGCAAACGATAAATATTGTTCTAAGCGCAATTCAATCTCATCGATATCACGCTCTATTTGGCTACTTTCTAACGAATCTAGCTCTGCGATTGATAACGCAAATCGCATACGCGAGAGTGGGGTACGAATTTCATGAGAAATAATGCGGGATAAATCGCTATGAAGCTGCACAAATTTGTTGATACGCTCAGACATATCAGTAAAGGTGTTTGCAAGCGGTGCAATGGATGAATTTGGCTTTATATCGAGCTCTATTCGTTGCGGTTTTTTGCTGAAGCGGTAGGCTGCACGTTGCAATAAGCTCAAATCACGAAACACTGGGCGTATAAACAATAAAATCATCACACCAAGCAAAAAATAAAAGGCGAAAAAAGCAAACCAGTCAGTTTTTGCGTGTGAAATCAGGTTAATGGGGCCAACTTTTTGAATGCTACCATTACTGCCCTTGAGATATATAAATTGCTGATTATGCTCAGTGACACTGATAATACCGTCTTGATTAAACGTGTTGAGCAAAGAATCAGGCAATGCAATTTCACTTATGCTTAGGCTACTGATCCGCGAGTCTTTTTGCTCTGCTATTTGTGTAAGTTCAGCAACACTAATTTGTATACTCGGCACATGCTTAGAAAAAAACTCATTATAAAGCTGACCAAACGCAAGAACTAAAGCAATTAAGCTTACTGTGATAATCAGGTAAAGCTTAAAAAATTGCTGCTTCATAGTTTTGAAATATCCAAACTGTAGCCTTTGCCTCGCACCGATTTAATATCCAACGAATTTTTGTGGCTGCTTATCGTATCTTTGAGTTTTTTACGTAATCGGCTCACTTTTAAATCTATAGCGCGGTCTAGTCCGTCATACTCACGGCCAATGACATGTTTAAACAGCACTTCGCGAGAGACTGGCTGCGGCATATTCTTCGCTAGATAGGCGATAATATCAAATTCACTCTCGTTTAGGTTCAGAGCAGTATTATGAAAGTAGATATCACGCTTTTTACTGTCTATGCGTAAACAGTCGCTGTGATCTGAAAAGTTATCTTGGCTTACAGTGTGGGCGATGATTGTTTTAATTTTCGCTAATAATAGCTCAGGTTTAATGGGCTTTATTAAGTAGTCGTAAGCACCTAAGTTTAGGCCTTTAATTTGTGATTGCACTGAGTCTAAAGCTGTTAAAAAAATAACAGGACAGGTGTATTTTTCTTTTAGTTGTGAAATTAATTCAAAACCATTGCCATCAGGTAACATCACATCACAGATAATCAATGAGGGAATAAAGGTAATTTCACTACTACGGTAATCTTCAGCTGTATTAAATACATCAATGGTATAGCCGTGTTTTAATAAAAATGTTTGAATTAAATTGGCTAGTTTCACATCATCTTCAATTAAAAAAATATGCTGCATCATAAACTCCAGCCAAAGCGCCGCTTTATACGGTAATCTTTGGCTTCATAGCTAACTATTGAGAGACGCTGCTGTTTAACAACGTTGCTGCTCAAAGGGTTAATTAACTTAACGGTAAGAGGGTATTCTGTTTTGATTAAAAACTGTTTGGCTATTAATCCTGTTTGCGTGTAGCACTGAGTGTAATGAGGGCGTTGGGTTACTTCTAAACAAAGTTCTTCATAAGGAGCAACTCGAAAATGAACTTGCACATTAAACTCGCAGGCTTTTTGTTTTGCTTCTGTCACACAGACTGTTGGTGAAACTTTAAAAAAGACCTGTTCAGCTTTATCTTCAGCTTGAGAGTAGCAGCAAAAACAAAAAAGCAGAGCCGCCCAGCTTAATCGGTTTATCATTTAACCAAGTCCCTGAGCGATTGGTCGTCTAAATTTCAAAGCAATATTTACCATTAAAAACAGATGAAACCATTCAAAATCATAGTGAGTATTCATTTATTTACCGCTTATTATCATTATTATTTATGCAGTCTATATGAGTTATTTCATGATAAAAAAGCGCGCTTATCATACCTCATTTATTTCATTAGCTACAAATTGCCTTACATTAAAGCTTGTGTTTCAGAGTTTTTTGTAGTGCCTCGTTCAGATCTTTATTAGCTTGTTGTTTTAAAAGATAAAGTGAATTTATATTTGTTTTTATGTAATAATTTTTCACTATATAAATGCGCTATTAGTTTTTACTATTCACGCTTATTTGTTAATTGTTTCGTACAAATTGATACAATTTGGTGCGCGCTCTGAAAGTAATTAGTCTTTCACAAAGTTAATATAGAAAATGATACTCAACAGATTCGACCTCTGTGTGCTTTTTTTCTGATAGTATAGATAGGTTATAAGTAGTTTAAGCAGTGAACAAATATGTTAAGTCCTTATTATCAGCAGCATGCTGATTACGTTTCTATCTCACGCGAGCAAGGCTGTCGCTTTGCTAAGTTAGTGGCGGATGATTTCAATCCGTTACACGATAAAGATGCTAAAAAGTTTTGTGTGCCGGGCGATTTACTTTTTTCGCTGGTTTTAAACCGCTATGGTATTAGTGAAAAAATGGAGTTCACTTTTGCCGGTATGGTTGATGAAAATTCAAAGCTGACTTTTCCTGAAGGTGCTGATGAGTTTGCTATCACCGATGGCGAAAAAGTGATGCTAAAAGTAAAGCGTGAAGGGGCTGTTAGCCAATGTCCTGAGTTAACAAATAGCTTAATAAAAAACTATGTTGAGTTTTCTGGTACTACCTTCCCACATGTCATCATTCCATTAATGGGCAAGCAAGATGTGATGATCAACCCAGCCCGCCCAATGGTGATTTACGAATCAATGTTGATTAACCTTGACCGCCTTGATATCAGTGCACCTGAATTAGAGTTTGCTGAGCCTGATTTTGAGTTTACTGGCAAACGCGGAAAAATTACGCTTCGCTTCAACCTGTTAGAAAATGGCGAAAAAGTAGGGGCGGGTGAAAAGCACATGCTTGTATCTGGCATTCGTGATTACTGCCAAACAACGGTTGATGACCTAATTAGTTTTTATAATCACCGTAAAGAGTCACTTAAACCGGCGTAATCTTTACAATTACGACAAAGGGCGCTTATTGCGCCTTTTTTGTTGCTGATGTTCAGCGTACAATAGCGTTTTTATAGCTAAATATACTTCAGACTATGTCAGTAGCGACCTTTTCAGAGTTAAATCTTGCACCTGCATTGCTAACAGCCTTGCAAGAAGAGAATTATCACACACCCACAGCAATTCAAGCGCAAACCATCCCACTTATTTTAGCGGGTGCAGATGTAATGGGCAGCGCACAAACTGGTACGGGTAAAACTGCTGCCTTTGTTTTACCACTACTGCACAATTTGTTATCTGCTGAAGTACTCCCTGATGCTGTTAAAGTCCTAATTTTAACGCCAACCCGAGAGCTCGCACAGCAAGTCTTTGCAAGTGTAGAGCGTTATGCTGCGCATACTGAAATAAAAGCGGCATTGGCTTATGGCGGCGCTAGTATTGGGCCACAAATTAAAGCCATAAAAGGGGCGCAGGTTGTTGTTGCAACTCCGGGGCGTTTACTTGATCATCTGATCAAAGGCAGTATTAAACTTTCTAGTATTAATGCCTTGGTATTTGATGAAGCTGATCGCATGCTTGATATGGGGTTTATTGACGAGATAAAACGTATCTTGCGTCATGTGCCGAAAGAACGCCAAACCTTACTTTTTTCAGCCACATTTGATGACAGTATCTTTAAGCTTAGTAAGCAGTTACTAGATGATCCTAAACTAGTTGAAGTGAATAAACGCAACTCGGCAGCGGTTGAAGTTGAGCAGCTAGTTTATGCGGTTGATGAAGACCGTAAACGTGAGCTGGTGTCACACATGATTGGCATGAAAAATTGGCAGCAAGTACTGATATTTACCCGAACTAAACAAACTGCTGATGTGCTTGCTAAAGAAATGTCTAAAGATGGCTTAAAAACCGAATCAATTCATGGTGATAAAAGCCAAGGGGCGCGAGATAAAGCATTACAAAACTTTAAATCTGGTGTAACTAGGGTATTAGTCGCGACTGATGTGGCCGCTCGCGG
This sequence comes from Pseudoalteromonas simplex, assembly GCF_015278155.1. Lineage (NCBI taxonomy): Bacteria > Pseudomonadati > Pseudomonadota > Gammaproteobacteria > Alteromonadales > Pseudoalteromonadaceae > Pseudoalteromonas > Pseudoalteromonas simplex. The sequence goes on along the minus strand of NZ_JADILN010000003.1, from coordinate 125,797 downwards.
CCTTGATATTGCCTCTTTAAAATATGTCATTAACTATGAGCTACCTTATGTGGCTGAAGATTATGTGCATCGAATAGGTCGTACAGGTCGTGCTGGCGAAAAAGGGTTAGCGTTGTCGCTAGTTAGCATTGATGAACAATGGTTATTAGATGAAATAGACATTTTACTGGGCACCAGACTTACTCCTCAGTGGTTACCGGGGTATGAGCCAGATTTAACGAAAGAGCCTAAAAATATAAGAAAAAACACTAATAAAGCTCGTCGCTCGCGAGATAAAAAGCGTATTTTGGGTCAAAAAAGTATGAGACACCGTAAAAAGTGACGTATATTTATACTATCCACTGACTAAAATAAGTGTGTAGTATGTTAGAAGTTAATAAATGGTCATTTTGTCAGCCTGACAACCAGTTTTCTTTGCAAAAATGGCAAAAAACAGTCGATTTAATGACCGAGTTATTCTCAGCGCCTGCAGGCTTTATTGTTCATAAGACAGATGAAGCATACCGCATAATTGTTTCTAGCGAACAACGAGAAAACCCTTACCATGCTGGAATCGAGTTAGCCATTGACGACAATATCTTTTGCAAAAAGGTATTAAAAGATATGGCTCCTTTATACATTCCACAAGTTAGTCTAGATAATCAATGGGATGATTGTCCACTTACTGTCGATGGCGTTGAATCCTATTTAGGTGTGCCTATAACTTGGCCGAGCGGGGAACCGTTTGGTACTTTTTGTGTAATGGATTTTAAGAAAACTGATTATCAGCATAGTCTTTTAGAACTCATCGAACAGCTTAGGGATATGGTGGAAGATGATTTAGCTCTACTTGATAATTTCACCCAAATGCGTGAAATTGCGATGCTAGACCCCCTCACAAATATTTATAATCGCCGCGCACTCAATTTACTTTGTCAACATAAATTAAATCTTGCCGCCCGGTTGGGCTTTAATATCTGTTGTTTGTTTATCGATATAGATAACTTTAAACCACTCAATGATAAGCATGGTCACGAAGTAGGAGATAAAGCACTGATATGTCTGGCTGATACATTGAAGCAATATCTACGAGAGGCTGATATTATTGGCCGCTTAGGAGGAGATGAATTTATTGCGGTTCTGCAAGTGAAAAGTAACAACTGTATCGAAGCGATTAGCTACAAACTTAATGAAGCGTTTAAAGAAAACCTTAAACATATGGCAATACCTGAACTTAATTTGAGTATAGGCTCAGGTATTGTAGCTCAACCTAAAGAAACATTTGCTGAGCTATTAAAGCGGGCTGATGAAGATATGTATGAGAAAAAGCAAGCCTCTAAACTTGCCCGCTAAGCTATTTGCTTTTCAGCTAGGTTTAATTCCATGGTTGCTTTAAGTAAACGGTAAAGGTTAATTGACGCATCAATTTCTTCTTTACGGTTAGTTAAGCTCTCAATATTTAAACCTAGCGGTACATCTAAATGCGCACAGCTTTGTAAAATTAAATCGAGATTCTCACGGCAAATACGCACTGATTCACTCAATGTATTTGCAGAATCTAACATGCGATACTTAGTTGCTTCTGGTACCGAAATACCTAACCACTCCATAAATTCTAAGGTTTTTTCACCACCACAAGGGGTAAACGTTAGAATAATGCGTTTTGGTGTTGTGCCTTGTGCTTTACAGCTACGCGCATAGCTGGTGATCAAATCAATCGTTGCTTGGGCATTGTAAACGGCTTGTGAGATGAAAAACTTACAACCTTGTGCTGTTTTTTCAACTAAACGCTCATGTTCATTGCGTTTGCTAGCATGACGCTCGGCAATAGTAACGCCACCTAAAAACACATCACTGCTTTGTTTTGCAAGCGTTTTATATGCATCAGGAAGGCTTAGTTTGATATCGCCATGAGATGATGGACTACCCACTAACACTAAGTTTTTTAATTCGAAGTCGTTACGTGTTTCGTTTAGCCATTCGGTAAATTCAGCTTCACCTCGTTGCGCTACGCTTTTGTATGTGATCACATCTAGTTGTGACAAGCTACGAAGTAATTGGCTGTATTCACGTGGATCCACTGTTTCTTTAAATGGGAAAGGACGCGGCTTTGCAATGCGGCTACTTTCATCTTGAATGTCGTAAATAATCACGCCATCGTATTCAATTTCGTGTAAACGACCAAGTAGCTTTTGGGCAATGGTTTCAAGCTGTGCTTTATCAGTCCCTGACTTTGGAGGTGTGGTACCGATCAGGTAGACGCCTTGGTTGGTGTCTTCAATTTTCTCTTGTAATGATAAAGCCATAATCCTCATTCCAGCTCGTGCTAATGTTTATGACAAATAATATAGCAGCCATTTAGACGTCTAGATAGATTTTTTTCATGAAAGTTTTTCAATGACTATGAATTTTACTCAAGTTTAAAGCTGAGCGTTTAGTTAAATTGACACACCTGTTTACATAAATTATTGCGCTGACCCTCATATTTTCTGGCGCTTTGATGCATAATCAAGCAGCAATGATTATGAGAAAAATAACTAACAAGGGAACATTATGAAATTTAGATTATTAGCAACCAGTGTTGCTGTAACACTGGCGCTGAGTGGCTGCGCAAGTAACTCACAGTCAACTATGGTTAAAGAAGTCGAAATTGAGCAGCGAGTCAGTCAAGGTGATAACCGTGTATTTAGCCAAGATTACCTATTAGAAGAGCTTGAAAACGGCCTTCGCGTGATGGTCGTTAAAACGGATTACCCAGATGTTGTGTCACTGCAAATTCCGGTATCGGTTGGTTCACGTAATGAAGTTGAAGCAGGTAAAACCGGTTTTGCCCACTTCTTTGAGCATATGATGTTTAAAGGCTCTGAAAAATTCCCGCAAGATGTGTATTCAGATATTTTAAAGAACTCGGGTGTTGATAATCGCGCGTATACGACCAACGATTACACGAACTATCACTTAAACTTCTCAAAAGAGCACTTAGATAAAGTACTTGAAATCGAAGCTGATATTTTCCAAAACTTGACATACAGCGAAGAGCAGTTCCGCACCGAAGCGCTGACTGTAAAAGGTGAGTATTTAAAGAATAATGCTAGCCCAATTCGTAAGTTACTTTCTGCAGTTCGTAACGAAGCATTCGAAAAGCATACGTATAAGCACACTACAATGGGCTTTTTCGAAGACATTGAAGCAATGCCTGATCAAATGGCGTACGGTAAAGAGTTTTTCGCTAAATTTTATAAACCAGAATATGTATCTTTAGTCATTGTTGGTGATGTTGATCCACAAGAAACCATGGCGATGGTGAAAAAGCATTGGGGTAACTGGAAAAAAGGCGATTACCAAGCAGACATTCCTGTTGAGCCAAAGCAAAAAACAGCAAAATATGTACATGAGAAAAATGATGGTTTACCAGGCCACTGGTTGCTTGTGTCATACAAAGGCACGGCATGGGATCCTACTCAAAAGGACCGTGCCGCTCTTGATTTGATCTCACAGCTGTATTTCTCTAATAATTCGGCACTTTATCAAGAACTTGTTGTTGATAAACAAATTGCCAGCCAAATGTTTACCTATAACCCAGATACTAAAGATCCAGGTTTATTACATGTTTTTGTTAAAGTAGAGAACGAAGCGGACCTTGCTAAAGCCCGTGATGCGATTAACCGTACCTATGCACAAGCGCGTACTGAGTTAGTAGATGCGCAAAAGTTAGCTGATTTAAAATCAAACCTAAAATATAGCTTTATTAATGGTCTTGATTCATCGCAGTCAATTGCGTCAACGCTTGCAAGCTACATGCATTTTGAACGCGACCCTGAGGTTATTAACCAACTGTACGCAACTGCTGATAGCATCACGCCAGAAGATATCAAAGCGGTAGCAAACAAGTACTTTGTTGATTCAAGCCGTACCACGGTGACAATGTCGGCGCTTGATAAAGTAGCGGGTTTTGAGCAAGAGGTTGATTTAAATGCCTTGGTTGCCAGTATTGAGAAAGCCCCAACAGAGCGCCACTTTAAAGTACTTGATAAAACAAATAGCTCACCATTGGTTGATGTGAACTGGTTATTCAATACCGGTGCAGCGGCTGATCCCCAAGGCAAAAAAGGCTTAGCGGCATTAACAGCTGCAATGCTAGCGCAAGGTGGCTCAGAAACGATGAGCTACAAAGATATTCAAAAAGCGTTATACCCACTAGCGGGAAGCTTTGGCTATCAAATCGATAAAGAGATGATTTCTTTACGCGGCCGTGTACATAAAGACAATGCCGCGCAGTGGTATGCACTTGTTAGCGACCAGATGTTAAACCCAGGCTTTAGAGAAGATGACTTCAAGCGCTTGAAAAAAGAGCTTATTGATAGCATTAAAGCAGGCCTTAAAGCATCTAATGACGAAGAGCTAGGCAAAGAGGTGCTATATCATCAGCTTTATAAAGGCCATCCGTATGAAAGCTATAACTATGGTGATTTATCAGATCTTGAAGCACTGACACTTGACGATGTAAAAGCGTTTTATGCTAACCAGTTTACTCAATCTAAATTAACAGTGGGTCTAATTGGTGCGATTCCGAGTGATGTTAAATCGACTATGCTAAAAGATTTAGCATCGCTTCCACAAGGTAAAGAAAGCCGCTTAACGATCCCTGATGCGCCAGAACTTAAAGGTCATCATGCAACGATTGTTGAAAAATCAGCGCAATCTACCGCTGTGTCATTTGGTTTCCCAATCGATACAATTCGTAGCAGTGATGACTGGACTGCGCTTTGGTTAGTGCGCTCTTACTTTGGCGAACACCGCAGCTCAAACAGCTTCTTGTATCAGCGTATTCGTCAAACCCGTGGTATGAACTATGGTGACTATGCATACATTGAGTACTTCCCGCGTGGTATGTTCCAAACTAAACCAGATGCTAACTTAGGCCGTTCCGAGCAAATTTTCCAAGTATGGTTACGTCCGCTTCGTTCTAATAACGATGCGCACTTTGCAACACGTACGGCATTATTTGAACTTGATAAGCTAATTAAAAATGGCATCAGCAAAGAAGATTTTGAAGCGACTCGTAACTTCTTAATTAACTTTGTGCCACAAATGGTTGCAAGCCAAGACCGCCAATTAGGCTATGCCCTTGATAGTGAGTTCTATAACACAGAGAGCTTTGTTGACTATGTGCGTGGCAAGCTTGAAAAGCTAACCCTTGATGATGTTAACCGTGTTATTCGCGATAACCTGCAAACAGAGAATATCCACTATGTGTTTATTACTGGTGATGGCAAAGACATGCAAAAACGCTTAGCTTCAGAGCAAACATCACCAATGGTGTATAACGCTGAAAAACCAGCAGAACTTGTTGCTGAAGATAAAGTCATTGCAGACTATAAGCTCGCAATTCCAGCAAAAAATATTAAAGTACTTGATGTCAAAAAAGTATTTCAGTAATAACTGGATAAACAAGCTCTAATCAATGCCCCTAATTAGGGGCATTTTTCTAGGTTTAATGGCTCGATGTTATCAGCAACCACAAGTTGATTTCGGCCAGCTTCTTTTGCTTGATAAAGCGCGCAATCAGCCATTTCAATGAGTAACATGGCATCACTATCGCTACTAGGGTAAATAGTAGCTAAACCAATACTAACCGTTAATGGATGACCTGTAAGTTCAGCTAATTGTAATTTACTGATCATATCTATTAAGCGTGTTACTAGACTTTGTGCTTGCTTACTTTGTGTATTGCCAAGCACCAGTACAAACTCTTCACCACCGTATCTGGCGCACAAGTCGCCGGGCCTGCGAGTAAATTCAGGCAGTAGTTTTGCAACTTCTTTTAGACAGCTATCACCAACTAAGTGACCAAATTTATCATTTAGCGTTTTAAAATTATCAAGGTCAATCATAGCTAACGAAACAGGTAAATTTAATCTCGAGCAACGACTCCATTCTTGTAAAATAAAGCTATCAAAAAATCGTCTATTAGCTATTTGTGTTAGGCCATCAATTCTAGCAAGTTGTTGGACTTGTTGTTCAGCAAGCTTTCTTTCGGTGATATTTAAGTGACTTATAACGATAAAACGCTGATTATCATAAAAAAGAGAAGCTGCTCGCATTAAAAACCAGCGCTTTTCCATGTCGCTATGGCATGGATATTCAAGATAGAACTCTTCGCACTGATGGTTAATTACTTGTTTTATTCCATTAAACGCTTTTGCTCCAAACTCATCGTTTTGGCAAGCCGCTGACCTACAAATTGCGAGGTAATTTTGTTGTTGCCATTGCTCATTGCACGCACAGTTATTTTGTTCGCCAAATGTTTGCCAGCTGCGATTTACAAATTTGATATCGCCTTCGGCGTTGATGACAACAATATGCTCAGGGAGAGTATCGAGTATTAACCTTAAAAATTCCTTTGACTCAAGCACACCAATTCCTGCTTTACACTTTTCTAAAGAGTAGCAATAAATTATTAGATTGCATGGTTAAAAGTAAAAAAGAGTGTGATTGAATAAATTTTACAGATGATAACTTACGAAGATATATGTGTAGTTTAATTTATTCATGCTCATCAGTGAGTAAGTTAAGTATAACTTCAGTCATTATTTTTGAAATTGAATCAATACGTTCGGGCATAGCTTGTGCAGTGATTGAGTAACCTTCTACAAATGGGATAAATATAGATACAGCTCTAGAAACGTTTGAGTCTGAGTGAGAAATAGGTCGCAATTTATCAGCTAAGATCAATGCCATTTCTTCGTAGTAAAATTTTATATGTTGATTGATAACTTCATTTCGTGTCGATATAGCCCAATACTCCCTAAATATTCTGCACATTTGGGTTAATTTCAAACCATGACTTAGAAAGCTCTCTAGCAGCGAATGGAGCTCATTGCTTGGGTTCTCTAGGTTGCTTATTGGATCCATTTGTCTCATATCGTCAAGACATGATTTGAAATAGCGATCTGCCATCGCCTTTAAAAGCTCATCTTTATTTTTGAAATAATATTGAACATTGCTCAAAGTCATACCAGCTTCGTTGGCAACTTTTCTCATTGTCACGCCATAATCACCTTCGTGTCTAAGAATATGCAAAGCCGTATCTATTATTAAATCTGTTTTGGCATTTTTCTTCATTAAAATCTCAAAGTATTTCTGCTTAGTAATCAAACCTTATCATTTTACGAGTACTCAACAGTTAAATTCAATGTTGACATTGTAGGTCATCTGACCTAAATTTTAAATAGGTCACTTGACCTAATTGTTTTTATTGTTGAGGAATAGGCATGATAAATAGTAAACGCACACCACAAAGTAGCTTTGATAATATTAAAGATTATCCTTTTAAAGCTAATTACTTTAGTGACTTGAATGGATATGAAGGCTTGAGGGGTCACTACCTTGATGAAGGTAATCCTGACTCTGAAGAAATTTTTTTATGTCTGCATGGTGAGCCTGCTTGGAGTTACCTTTACAGAAAAATGATCCCTGAATTTGTTAACGTCGGAGGCAGGGTGATAGCCCCAGATCTTTTTGGCTTTGGTAAGTCAGATAAACCAATTGATGAGAATGTTTATACGTTTGAGTTTCATCGTAACTACTTAATCGAACTTATTAAGAGGTTAGATTTAAATAATATTACTTTGGTTTGCCAAGATTGGGGAGGGCTTTTGGGTCTTACATTGCCTCAAGATATGCCAGAGCGTTTTAAAAGATTAATCATCATGAATACAGGGTTGCTGGTTGAGCCTGTGAGCAGTCCTGAATTCTTAAAATGGCATGACGATATCGTTCTGCCAAATGAATTAAATCTCGCTAGTTTTTTCAAAAAGTATGCGCCAACAATTGACAGCGATGAAGCGAGTGCATATGCATCTCCATATCCAGATGCAAGTTATCAAGCTGGCGTCAAAAAGTTCCCTAAAATTGTTGCTGCGCCAGATCCTCAGTGCGTAAAAATTTCAACTCGAGCATTTCAATTTTGGAAAAGTGAGTGGCAAGGCGAATCATTCATGGCAATAGGTATGAAAGACAAAATGTTAGGACCTACAGTTATGAATTTTATGCAAAGCGTAATCAAAAATTGCCCTGAACCTCTAGAAATAAATAATGCAGGGCATTTTGTGCAGGAATTTGGAGACACCGTTGCTGTTGCAGCACTTAAACATTTTAAATTAATAAAGTAAGGATCTTTATGAAAATCTTACACTTAGTATTTCACCCCGATCTCAACGCATCACGAGTCAATAATACTTGGAAGAAGCAATTAGAGCAGTCAGGTAAAGTAGCAACAAGTAGAGATATGTATTTGGAATATCCTGACTTTAAAATCGATATCGAAAAAGAACAAGCGTTGTTGTTGTCTCATGACAGAATCGTGATTCAATTTCCTATCTATTGGTGGTCAATGACTCCTCTTCTTAAGAAGTGGCTTGATGATGTTTTACAATATCAATTTGCATACGGAAGCAAAGGAGACAAGCTTAAAGGCAAAGACTTACAAATAATTTGCTCTGCTGGAGGACAAGCAAAAAATTACAATGGCTTTCATATGTTCGCTACTGTACCTGAGGTTTTAAAACCATTTCAGCTTACAGCCAACTTAGCCAAAATGAATTATTCTCAGCCATTGTACATGTTTAATGCAGATGCTTGTGGTGAAGACGAGGTTGTTAAGTATGGGCAAAAATGGGTAGAGGTCATTGATGACCCTCGGCGCGCCGATGGGCTTGAATACGCAAACGCAAAAATACATGAAGAACTAATAGATGTATATGCGCAACTAGGCCTTTAAAATCTTAAAGAAGTAGGGGAGTGGTTAGTTGAAAACGCTAGATTTTTTATCTGAACATATCGGTATTTCTTTCCAGCAAAGCGATAGCTATGGCGATTGGCTAGGTTTTGAAATTGATTCAGTCAAAAAGGAAGAAAATAAAGTTATTACATCATTATTAATTAGACGTGATCATGTCTCACCAACAGGGGCTGTTCATGGTGGTGTTGTCTCTGGGTTTCTCGATTCAAGCTTAGGCTGTGCGATGGTAACGATTATGGATAAAGGCCAAATGTGCAGTACTGTTGAGCTTAACGTAAAGTTTTTTAAACCGCTTTCTCCAGGTGATAAAATTATTGCAGAGTCAGAAGTGATCCATAAGGGAAGAACCTTATGTACGGTTATTGCTAATGTTTATAAATCAGATGCGCCTGATATACCTGTTGCGTTAGCTACTGCAACCTTTAATCGCTATCAATTAAAGCAGTAACATAAATACAGCCCAGCCGTGATGTAGCTGGGCTCTATATTGACCTATTATCAACTAAAGTAGTGAGCTAACTTTAACAGCTAGCGCAAAGAGTATGGTTGTTATTACAAAGCCGATAAGTGTAGTGTGGCCGCGTTGTTCTTTGGTCATCTTTCACTCCTAAAAAATAACTAATACTGTTGCCATACCAAGGGCAAAACTGACAAACGAAGAAGCTGCTACGATTGCAGCGAGATTTTGCTTACTCACTGCATGTGTTGTGCTTTGTTCTGGTGCTTCGTCATCGAGCTTAATAAGCTCACCTTGGCGCACTTCAAATACTGCGCATAGGCTCATGGTGGTTTCTTTTGATGCCGCACCTTCTTTTTCAACTCGTTGAATGGTACGTAGGCTTACATCACAGGCATCGGCCAATTGCTGCTGCGTCCAATCGAATTTAAGTCTAAGTGCTTTTATTGTATTAGGGTTCAGCTGCATTACTTACTTCCCAAGAAATGGTTCAATAAAAGTAACAACTGCATAACCCGATATTGCGCCACCAATAAAACAGCCTAAGGTAACCAAAGCTACTTGTTTTGGATTATCAGTAAGTGAGGTTTGTGTGCTCTGTTTAACTAATTTGTCAGCTTTATAAAACGAACATTCAAGCTTGCCGGTAAGTATATTTTGCATCGCAAAATCGACTGCATAAGCATTACCTTGGTAGTTAAAGTCGTGATGGCTTTTAAAGCCAAAGCTGCGCTTTTCACTAACCAATTCGTCGTTTACATATATTTTTTCTTTACCACTCATAATGTGACCAAAGCATGCGATTTGGTTGTCACCATCTTGAAAGTAAAATTTATATCCTAGCTTGTGTGAGTTTAGTACGTCGTTTTTCATCATCGTTTCCTTGTTAAGTTGATGATGTAAATTTAATGATTATTTTTGTTTTTTACGCCGTCAGCGATATGTCAGTGCCTATTTTGGCATATGACAGACAAGATGTCATATCTGTCTTGTTATTGAAAAATAAGCACTTTAATTAATTTGCTCGGCTAGAGTTAGAATTTGCTACTGTCATATGTGGTTGGCTAAAAAGCACAGCAAAAAGAGTAAAAATAGGTGTAGTTACTCTGGTTATTAGATATAACCAGAACAAATAAACAACGGGTTAGTACATCTTGCTACAAATCCGTTAAACTTAAAGCTTAGCAGTTAGGTACAACCAGAAAGGCAATATTATGCGTCATGAAATTTGGCAAAAGCTTCGAGAAGAAGCAAACGAAGTCGTTTCCCGTGAACCGCTTTTAGCAAGTCACGTTTATTCGTGTGTGTTAAATCATGAATGCCTAGGTTCGGCGCTCAGTTTTATTGTCGCTAATAAACTTGCTGATGCAGTAGTATCGGCGTTTACTATCCGTGAACTATTTGATCAAGCCTTTGTTAAATGTGACTTAATGCTGACGCATGTGGCTCATGACATAAAAGCAGTTAAAGATCGTGACCCTGCGGCCGATAGTTACTTAACTGTTATTCTGAATCTTAAAGGCTTCCATGCAATACAAGCACACCGACTCGCAAATTGTTTATGGCAACAAAACCGCAAAGAGCTTGCTCGCTTCATTCAGAGCAGAACCTCAGAAGTATTTGGCGTTGACATCCATCCTGCTTGTAAAGTTGGTCATGGTATTATGTTTGACCATGCAACTGGGATTGTAATTGGTGAAACAGCGGTTATTGAAGATAACGTCTCGATTTTACAATCTGTAACCTTAGGTGGTACAGGTAATGAACAAGGTGATCGCCATCCGAAAATCCGTGCCGGTGTCTTGATTGGCGCAGGTGCTAAAGTACTGGGTAATATCGAAGTAGGAGAGGGGGCGCGAATTGGTGCAAACTCTGTCGTGTTAAGTGCCGTTCCTGCACACACAACTGTAGTAGGGGTCCCTGCTAAAGTGGTTGGCAAACCGAGCTGTCCCTGTCCAGCCGAAAGCATGAACCAAAACTTTTTAGATGATGGCACAACTACCGCTAGTAATGCCTCCCACACCAGTGCTATGTTGTAGTTTTACACTAGAAAAGAGCAAGGGAATTGTCTAAATTATCCTTCGCATCAGCTGTTATAGCGTCATTCATTTGTGGCGCTGTCGCTATGTCATTTTTTCAGTCTGATCCACAACAACAGCCACAAACTTATCAGCAACAATTTGTTGAAGAACAAATAGCTCAAGCACTAGAATCGCAAGCCAAACCTGTAGCCTTCGCAATTCATAAAGAAATCGTTATTCCTAAAGCTGGTTTACCAGAAACTGAGAAAAAAAGCGATCTTGAGCAAAAAGTAGCAGAGCTTAAGTTGCAAGTCGAAAACCAACAAGCGGTGATTGCCAGTTACCGTTCAAGTGCGATACCTCCACAACAAATCGATTCACATCTAGATGACCTTTATACCTTGTTAGAAGAGCAATCTCGCGATGAGGCGTGGGCCTACCAAGTTGAAACAGCCATGAGCGATTTTTTAATCATGGCAGACTTACCTGTGCAACCACAGCTCAGTGTCTCTACATGCAAAAGCTCTGTGTGTCAGTTTAAGCTATTGCAACCAGAGGGTGTTGATGATTTGCCGAGTCATTATTGGCGTAACATGACCGATAAAATGATGGAGCAAAGCTGGTGGAAGCAATTTAAATTTACCTCCACCACCTCAAGTGACGATAGTCTAACAATCATCGCAAGCACGCAGTGATATCAAAGATATCACAAAACTTTTGATTGCAGTTGACCATCAGCAAGCTCGGTAGTTATAAGCTCACCAGAGCTTACATCGTTAACTGATTTTACAACGCCACCGTGCTGATTTTTAGTAATGCTATAACCACGCGCTAACACACTAAGCGGACTCACAGAATCTAAACGGCTCGCTTGTAAAGAAAGCTGGTTTCGAGAACTTGAAAGTTGCTGTTGCATCGCCTGTGTAAGGCGGGCATGCAATTGTGCCAGTTGATGCTCGCTTTTCGCTAGCTGCTTTTCGGGTGAGCGTTGCATTAAGCGTGGTGTTAAGTTAGCAAGTACTCGCTCATATTGTTGGATTTTACTACTCATCGCGCCATGTAAGGCCAAACTAAGCTCATCTAACTTTTGTGCTTGTTGATTGAGTTGATTGCGCGGATGGCATAGCTGCAAACGGTGTTCAAATTGAGTGGCAGTACTTCGTTTTACAGCTAAAGCGTGCTTAAAGGCATGATTTAAGTGCCTAACTAACTGCGTAACCTTGTTATGTAGCTCTTCGGTATTTGGGCTAACAAGTTCTGCGGCTGCAGACGGCGTTGCGGCACGAATATCGGCAACATAATCACTAATCGTAGTATCGACCTCGTGACCAACGGCGCTAACAATGGGTAAGCGACTTTCATAAATAGCACGAGCCAATTGCTCATGGTTAAAGCACCATAAATCTTCGAGTGAGCCACCACCACGACCTAATATAAGCACATCTACTTCGTTGCGCTGATTGGCGATGTTTATTTTTTCTATTAATTGGTTGTGGGCATCTGCACCTTGCACCATCGCAGGGTAAATCACGACTTCAAGCTGCGGAGCACGGCGTTTTAGTACCGTTAGAATATCGCGTATAGCCGCGCCAGTGGCTGAAGTGATCACCCCAACGCGATTAATATTGGTTGGTAATGGTTTTTTGTGGGCTGAGCTAAAAAGGCCTTCGGCAGCTAAGCGCATTTTTAGCGCATCGAATTCTTGTTTTAATAAGCCTTCGCCAGCAGGGGCCATATGCTCAACAATCAGCTGATAATCACCACGAGGTTCATACAAAGAGACGCGGGCACGCACGGTTACTTGTGCACCATTGCTCGGGCGAAAAGTTTGGCCGCGATTATTGCCGCGCCACATTGCCGCTTTTACCTGAGCTCGGTCGTCTTTTAACGTGAAGTACCAATGTCCAGATGCTGGGGCTATAAAGTTAGAAATTTCACCATTTAAGATAAGCGATGAGAAGCCTTGTTCTAAAACATGGCGAATTTCTTTATTTAAGCGCGAGACCGTGTAAACAGGCTGTGTTGAGTGCGTAAAAGCCATTAAAAATCCCAGTAAAAAATTCTCCGTGCACTTTAACACAAATAAATAAATAATTTTATTTACTCGTGCTCACAACGCTGATAAAATTTGGCCGCAATTCCTTATACTCAGATCCACATGTGAGAAGTTGCACTATGCTAAGAATTGCTAAAGAAGCTCTTACCTTTGACGACGTACTTTTAGTACCAGGTCATTCTACTGTTTTGCCACACACGGCAAATATTTCAACTCGCTTAACGCGTGGTATCAATCTTAACTTGCCGCTAGTTTCAGCATCTATGGATACTGTAACAGAAGCACGCTTAGCGATTGCGCTAGCGCAAGAGGGCGGTTTAGGTTTCATCCACAAAAACATGACAATCGAAGAGCAAGCTAAAAACGTTCGTAAAGTTAAAACTTACGAAGCGGGCATTGTTTCTTTCCCTGTTACTGTGACTGCGGATCTTACAATTGCTGATGCTATCGCGCTTTCAGAAGACAAAGGTTTTTCAGGCTTCCCTGTAACCGACGCTGACAATAACCTTGTTGGTATTGTGACAAGCCGTGATATGCGTTTTGAAACGAAACTTGAGCAACCTGTTTCTACAGTAATGACGAAAAAAGAATCGTTAGTGACTGTTAAAGAAGGTGCTGACCGTGATGAAATCTTAGGTCTAATGCACGAGCACCGTATCGAAAAAATTCTCGTAGTTGATGATGCATTTAAACTAAAAGGCATGATCACTGTAAAAGATTATCAAAAAGCACAAGACAAGCCGCATGCATGTAAAGACGAGCAAGGTCGTTTACGTGTAGGTGCTGCTGTTGGTGTTGGCGCTGGTACTGATGAGCGTATCGCAGCCCTAGTTGAAGCAGGTGTTGACGTATTACTTATCGATACATCGCATGGCCACTCACAAGGTGTTATCGACCGTGTTGCACAAACACGTCAAGCATACCCAGATCTACAAATCGTAGCAGGTAACGTTGCAACAGCTGAAGGCGCGATTGCCCTTGCTGATGCGGGTGTAGATGCTGTTAAAGTTGGTATCGGCCCTGGTTCTATCTGTACTACTCGTATCGTAACAGGGTGTGGTGTTCCACAAATTACTGCTATTTCTGACGCAGTTGAGGGCTTAAAAGGCCGTGATATTCCTGTTATTGCTGACGGTGGTATTCGTTTCTCTGGTGACATCGTAAAAGCACTTGTTGCCGGTGCATCATGTGTAATGGTGGGTTCAATGTTAGCCGGTACTGAAGAAGCACCGGGTGAAGTTGAGCTATACCAAGGTCGTTACTACAAATCATACCGTGGTATGGGTAGCCTTGGTGCTATGGACCAAAAAGAAGGTTCATCAGACCGTTACTTCCAAAAATCGAACGAAGCAGACAAGCTTGTTCCTGAAGGTATCGAAGGCCGCGTTGCTTATAAAGGCCCTATTGCGACAATCATTCACCAACAAGTGGGTGGTCTACGCAGTGCAATGGGCTTAACTGGCTGTGCAACAATTGAAGAGTTAAATACTAAACCTCAATTTGTTCGCGTGACTTCAGCGGGTATGGGTGAGTCACACGTTCACGACGTGCAAATCACTAAAGAAGCGCCAAACTACCGCTTAGGTTAATTACCTTAAGGTATTGAAATTACATGGGCTAGCATTTGCTAGCCCTAATTTATTGATCATCTCCCTTTGGGAGAGCAGTTCCTGACTAACGAGATACTCCATGAGCAAAGACATTCACGATTCACGAATTCTCATTTTAGATTTTGGTTCGCAATACACACAGTTAATCGCACGTCGTATACGTGAGATTGGTGTTTACTGTGAGCTATGGGCATGGGATGTAACTGAAGAGCAAATCCGCGAATTTAATCCACAAGGTATTATTTTGTCGGGTGGCCCTGAGTCTACAACACTTGAAAACAGCCCACGTGCTCCTGAGTATGTATTTAACGCAGGCGTGCCAGTACTTGGTATTTGTTATGGCATGCAAACAATGGCAACGCAACTAGGTGGTAGCGTACACAGCTCTGATAAGAAAGAGTTTGGTTATGCACAAGTTGAAAAAGTAGGTAACTGTGCGTTATTCGATGCTATCGAAGACCACATTACTGACGGCGGTGCAGGCGTACTAGACGTTTGGATGAGTCACGGCGATAAAGTGATGGAAGTACCAGAGACTTTCAAAACAACGGCTAAAACTTCAACATGTCCACATGCTGCAATGTCTTGGGAAGAAAAACGTTTTTACGGCGTACAGTTCCACCCAGAAGTAACTCATACTCACCAAGGTTTACGCTTACTTGAGCGCTTCGCGATTGATATCTGTGGCTGTGAAAAGCTATGGACACCAGCTAAAATCATCGACGATGCGATTGAGCGTATTAAGGAAACTGTTGGTGATGACGAAGTTATCTTAGGCTTATCAGGTGGTGTTGATTCATCTGTAGTTGCCATGCTTATTCACCGTGCAATCGGCGACAAGCTAACGTGTGTATTCGTTGATAACGGTCTTCTTCGTTTAAACGAAGGTCAGCAAGTTATGGACATGTTCGGCAACAAGTTTGGCCTAAACATTGTTAAAGTAGATGCTGAAGATCAATTTTTAGCAGACTTAGCAGGCAAGTCAGACCCAGAAGATAAGCGTAAAGCGATTGGTCATACCTTCATTAAAGTTTTTGACGAGCAAGCTAAAAAGCTGAAAAGTGCTAAATGGTTAGGTCAAGGTACTATCTACCCAGACGTAATCGAATCTGCTGCATCAGCAACAGGTAAAGCACATGTAATCAAGTCTCACCACAACGTAGGTGGTTTACCAGACGATATGGAAATGGGTCTTGTTGAGCCTTTACGTGAGCTATTCAAAGATGAAGTACGCAAAATTGGTCTTGAGCTTGGCCTACCATACGACATGCTTTACCGTCACCCATTCCCGGGTCCTGGTTTAGGTGTTCGTGTACTTGGTGAAATCAAGAAAGAGTATTGTGACTTACTACGTCGCGCAGATGCTATCTTCATTGAAGAGCTACACAAAGCTGAGCTTTACCACAAAGTAAGCCAAGCCTTCACGGTATTCTTACCAGTTAAATCGGTAGGTGTAATGGGTGATGCGCGTAAATACGACTGGGTTGTATCACTACGTTGTGTAGAAACAATCGACTTTATGACAGCACGTTGGTCACACTTACCATATGAGTTCTTAGGTGTGGTTTCAAACCGTATTATCAACGAAATCGATGGTATCTCACGTGTTGTTTACGATATTTCAGGTAAGCCACCGGCAACAATCGAGTGGGAATAATCCACTGTAAGCTAGTCACTTGTACTGAATATTTATAAAGACACAAAAGCCCGCTTTTTTGAAGCGGGCTTTTGTTATTTAGACGGTTAGCATTTGGTGTGAGTTAAGTCTAGTCCTTGCATATAGAGTTGACTGAGTTGATCTGCGGATATACTTGGTGCATCTGTGGTTGAATGAGGTGATTGTTGAAAGATATGCTGAGCTATTAGTCTACCAGTGTTTTGGGCGCTGGAGGTTTTATGAATACGAGTTTCATATAGCTTTTTCAAAATAACATTGAGGCTACATCCTGTCTTAAATAATTGAGCTAGGTGCCAAACATCTTCAAGCGCTTGGCTAGCACCTTGCCCCGATGTGGGTAAGGAAGCATGTGCAGCATCTCCAATAATAATGAGATTCTCCTTGTGCCAATAGGGGAGTGGGTCAATATCATGTACAAATATGCGTTTTAAACTGCGTGGGTTATAGTTATTAAGTACCTGCTGAACTGTTTTAGGCCAATCCTGAAAACGCTCATGCATTTCTTCAAACCACTGCTTTATTGGTCTTGTATTATCAAGGTCACTAGGCCATGCCGCAGCCCAGTAACAACATTGATTTGCAACGGGTACTATACCAAAACGCTCATTATTATCTCTAAAATCATGAATTGTCTGCTCAAAAGGATTCAGATCAATTTCACAGGTGCCTATTATATTTACGAAGCCGTGGTATTTAGTTGGTATAGGTACTTTATACATATACTCTCGTGCTTTCGAATTCATTCGTCCATCGCAGCCCACCACAAGATCAAACTTATCTTTTAATTGCGCAATGTCTTGAGTATTGATGGTTTGATTGAAGTGAATAGTGGCATCCAGTTTCTCTAGTCGCTCAGCGAGTATCTTTATTAAGTCACGACGTAATATGCTAATAGTTGGAAAGCCACACAGAGAGTTTAGTGTTTGAATGTTAAACTCACCCCGTTGAGTGCCTTGTTTATCGTACTGCCGCATAGCAACTGGCAGACCACCATATTGGGTGAAATCATCTAATAGACCCAATTGTTTAAGCACAAAGGTCGCATTAGGCCATAACGTAACACCGGCACCGATTGTAGAAAAGCTATTGTTTCTTTCGAATAATGTGACCTTGATGCCTTGTTTTCTTGCAAATATCGCTAAAGCAAGGCCTGCAACTCCCGCACCTATAATGGCTATATGTTTAACTGAACTCATTTAAATATCCTAGTTGCTAAGAAAAAAATGATTGTTACTGATCTACTAAATAGGATAAATATGGTAATTTTGGTTTGTAAATCCCATTTGATGAGATAGTTTTGATAAGCAATATTGAATTACAGTGGCTTCTAAGCTTCCAAAAAGTATATGAACAATTAAGTATTAAGCGGGCCGCTGAGCTCAGCCAAATTCCAAAATCAAATGTGAGTCGTCATGTTGCACTTTTAGAACAAGCGTTGAATGTAAGATTATTGGAACGTACGACACGAAAAATGGTTGCAACAGAAGCGGGGGAACTTCTTTACCAGAACTTAACTCCGTTGCTTGTTGCGATGGGGGATGTTTTACAAGAAAGCTATCAAAGTAATGATTTAGTTTCCGGCCACTTAAAAGTCATTACGCCTGATTTGCCGTTTTTGGCGGACGCTATAGCTGAGTTTTGTCATAAATACCCTAACATTCAGTTAAGTTGTGATACTCAGCTTAATCCCGAAGAGGGGCTATTAGAAGGATTTGATATAGTAATACGTTTTGGGCGAGGCCCAGTGGAGGATTCTGGATGGGTTGCAAAAGAGCTCGTTCGTTGGCCAAGTTGTGTCGTAGCTTCTCCTAGTTTACTAGATAAACATCCTAAACCAAATTCAATGACTGAACTCGTTAAGCTTCCCTGTATTACAAGCCTATCAGTTCTACAAGGCATGCCATGGAAATTCAAACGAGCTGGCACGGTTAACGTTTCATCTCGTTATAAAGTAAATAGTGGACATATGGCAAAGTCAGCTGCCCTTAAAGGGTTAGGTTTTGCGATACTTCCTTATGACGCGTGCAGACAAGAGTTAGAGGAAGGACTGTTAATAAAAATAGATTCCCTAGCTGATGAGCCTGAAGATTTAGTTTTGTACGCTTTTTATTCTGGGCGTCGATATCCGTTCAAAAAAGTAAAAGCATTTCTTGAGTACCTGCAACTTGTGATTCAGCAACACTATCTTTCAGATGAGTGAAGCTATTTAAATTATTATAACTGTGTTTGGCTCTTTTAATTATCCGCAGATAACTTGGGTATGTTTAAAATGAGCTTTGATAGCTTGCTAATTCGCCGCTTTGTTTATTTAAGAAGCAGTTAAACTAAAAACTGTGTTTTTTTACTTTACCTTTGAAAAAAGCTCTATATAATTCGTCGTCATTGCAGGGGCGTAGTTCCAATTGGTAGAACAGCGGTCTCCAAAACCGACGGTTGGGAGTTCGAATCTCTCCGCCCCTGCCATTTCTTCCTTATTTACTTTAATCGCAAATCTCCCTATATTACTTGCTCTTAATCATGATTGAGTTGTTATGAATCCAAGTTACGCTGCGATATTCTCTGTACAATCTTTAGAGTTGAATCAACACTATCGAACTGCGCCTGCTACTTCTGGCGAACAGATGCCAAACACTCAACAAGAAACACTGACACTCCCGTTACAGTTTCACCAAGACCTCGAAAAGGCATTTGCGCCGTTAGTTATTACTCAAATCGTTAAAACAGCAAATATTAGCTGGCAAGAGGGCTGCTTAGGCTTACCAAGCGATAAGCTGAATGGCGAACAGAAAAAACAACTTTGGTCTTTAATCGGTGAACAACTTGATAAGCTTTAAACCTGTAGATGCAACCTATATTAGCCAGTTAATGGCTATCGAAAACGCCTGCCATAGTCACCCTTGGACAGAGAAAACCATGCTGTCGTGTTTAGCTGGGCGTTATTTTAACCTGGCCGCTTTTCAAGGTGATGAGATGCTAGGTTTTTATATCGGTGAACAAGCGGGCCCAGATTACACTTTAATGGATATTTGTGTTGCGCCGAAGTACCAAGGGCAGGGCATTGCTAAGCAGTTGTTAAATGCCTTTATTGAGCACGGCGAGCAGCACCAAGCCGAAAACCTATTTTTAGAAGTGCGTGAGTCTAATGCACCCGCTATTGGCCTGTATGAAAGTGCTGGCTTTTCACATATGTCGGTGCGCAAGAACTACTATCCAACCGCAACAGGCAATGAAGACGCTATTTTGATGGGGATGAGCTTTAGCCTTTAAGATGCTTCTTCAAGGGCATTGATAAGTGCATCGTAGCATTGCTCTACCTGATCAGTTTGATTACTGCGTAGCGCATTTTCAAGCTGACCCGCAGTCTTGTGAATAGCTTCAAAACTAAAACACCCCGCACTGCCTTTTAAGCTGTGTGCTAATGAACGTAGCGCTTCCCATTCTTTAGCACGATACAACTGCACGACTTGGCTTAAATAATCAGGTAGTTTTGAGCGATAGTTGTCGTTAATTTGTTGGAACTTCTCACTTTTCAGTAAGTTTTCCCACTTGTTTTGACTGTCTTTTTCGATATGCAAGTAGCTTACAAGTACTTGCTCTAGGGCATCTTTGTCGATTGGTTTGGCGAGTGCTTCATCACAGCCCGCTTCAATATAGGTATCAACATCAGTCTTCATTACATTGGCCGTAAGCGCAATAATAGGGCCATCATAGGCTGCGTGACGTAGCATTTGCGTTGCTTCTAAGCCGCCCATGACTGGCATCTGCATATCCATGATGATCAGCTGATAATCATTAACTAATGCCATTTCTACTGCTTCTGCACCGTTTTTCGCGATGTCAGGCTCAAGTCCCCAGGTTTGTAACAATAGTTTGATCAGCAACTGGTTATCTGGGTTATCTTCGGCCACTAGTATATTGGCATCAAAGCTATTCGCTGCGAATGAAAGCTGAACGTCTTTACTTGGTGAGAGTTGCTCGTAGCTATGAATAAACGCCTCTGCTTGTAACTGCTCGGCGTTTAAATGAGCAGCAACTTGTATGGTAAAACAACTGCCGTTTCCAGGTTCACTAATAAGCTGTACATCACCGCCTAGCAACTGGGCTAAGTTCTTTGAAATACACAAACCAAGACCTGTACCGCCAAAGCGGCGAGTTGTCGTCGCATCGGCTTGTTCAAACGGTTTGAATACCCTTTCAACCTCACGCTCTGACATACCAATACCTGTGTCTTGAATCGCAAACTCTAAATGTTGTTTATTGCTGTTGTAGCTAATATCAATCGAGATGCTGCCTTTCTCAGTGAACTTAACTGCGTTGCTGGCAATATTGATCAAGATTTGTTTTAAACGTGTGGTATCGCTATTAATGGTTTTGGGTACTGGTAGTTGGTAGTTAATATTAAATGTAAGTTGTTTTTCATTAGCCAGTGGGCGAATAATTGAATCAATATCATGTATAAGCTGCACTACATTACATGGTCCGCGTTCAACGGCGAGTTTTTCAGCTTCTATTTTTGATAAATCAAGAATGTTGTTAATAAGCTCAAGCAAGTGCTTAGAGTTACGTAAAATAGTGCTTAAATGCTGTTCATCATTTACCGCATCTTTGTTGTGCAGAAGTTGCTCTGTAAAGCCCATAATTGCGGTAAGTGGAGTACGAATTTCATGACTCATATTCGCTAAAAAGCGGCTTTTAAGTTGGTTTGCTTGTTCAGCTTGCGCAATGGCTACTTCTAGCTTGCTGTTCATTGCTTCGAGTGCTTTCGTTCTGCTCTCTACTTTTTCTTCTAGGTGATGTTTATATTCTTCAAGCTCGTCTTGGTAATGACGAATTTGGTTCACCATGTGATTAAAATCGTTGAAAAGCACGCCTACTTCATCGTTTGTGTGGGCTGGCAAGTACACAGATAAATCACCATCACCAACCCGATGACTTGCCGCACCTAATAGTTCAACTGGGGTCAGCAGTAAGTTGCGTACTACAATGTAGATAAGAATAGGCAGCGAAATCACAGAAATAATAACTATAAGTGCTGTGATTAAACTAATGGCTTTACCTGACTGGTAGAGTAAATCTTTAGGGGTGGTTGAGATCAAATAATCGCCATCAGTCATTTCAACTGCGTAAATTATGCGTTCTTCTTTATCAATACTTGAAAGTTCGATATTGGCAAGTTTGCCGTAGTTAGCGAGTTGTTTAATTTGCTCAAGCTCATATTCACTTAAATAATTGCCGCGTAAGTCATAGTCGGAGCTAAATAAAATCTGCCCCTTAGTCGTTAAAAATAAATTTAGCGTGTTATTAAATGGTGCTTCTAGAATACTAGCATTCAATATTGATGGTTCTACATGCACAACAATAAACCCCAGTTGCTGCGGCTGTTTTAAGTAGTAATCAATATTATAAATGGGGTGCACAAAGTAGAGGCTAGTAGAGCCATCTTCTTTGGGGATCATGAATTGTTGCTGGCGTAAATTCGATTGTAGCACTTGCTCAAAAAACGGGTAACTTTTAGGTGCTGGAGTTAATTGACTTGAATAAAATGCATCGCTTTTACCGTCTGGGGCAACATAATTAATGCTAACAATATCTGGGTAAGCTTCTGAATAGCTTGCAAATACATTCATCAACTCGCCAAGACGTTCAATGTATTGGTTTTTTGAGTCAGGTTCGCGGGCTAAAAAGTCTGCTAATACAGGAGAGGTTGAGAGTAGCTTAGTAATCGAGTGAAATGAGTCAATGTAATTAAAGATTTTTTGTTGCTGTTGCTCAACAAAGCGACTGACAATAAGTTCAGCTTGTTTTTTTGTTGAATTGGTCACATTTGTTAATGTAAAGCCACCTAAAAACAACAAAGGTAAGATCACTAATGGTGTGATATACCACAATAATCGAATACTGAGCTTACTGGTTTTCATGACCTAAATTGACATCCCTCCGTGCAATTTATCAATAGTATGCGTTACAACTTGATTACACAAGCCTAGCAAAAAAGTGAACAACGAAAATACCCAACTAAAAGGGAGTAATTACTCGCAATCGCTGCTTTTTTGGCTAAGACAAACAAGGTATAATGCTCGGCAATTCTATTTTATTTTTACAGTGCGCACCGAGCTTTATAATTTATAAGGCAGTTAAGTGCGCTTTGTTATGACTAAAAGCAGCTTACATGTCTAATTTAACTACCGAAATTAATAAACGACGCACCTTTGCGATCATCTCGCACCCGGATGCGGGTAAAACCACGATTACAGAAAAAGTTCTGTTATTCGGACAAGCGATTCAAAAAGCGGGTACCGTAAAGGGTCGTGGCTCAAACCAGCACGCAAAATCAGACTGGATGGAAATGGAAAAAGAACGTGGTATCTCGGTAACTACGTCTGTTATGCAATTTCCTTACAATGAGCGTCTAGTTAACTTACTTGATACTCCGGGACACGAAGACTTCTCTGAAGATACTTATCGTACACTGACTGCGGTTGACTCATGCCTAATGGTCATCGACGCAGCGAAAGGTGTTGAGGATCGTACTCGTAAATTAATGGAAGTAACACGCTTACGTACCACACCTATCGTAACTTTCATGAATAAGTGTGACCGTGATATTCGTGATCCAATGGAGTTATTAGACGAAGTTGAAACTGAGCTAAACATTGCCTGTGCGCCGGTAACTTGGCCGATTGGTTGTGGTAAAGAGTTTAAAGGTGTGTATCACATCCACCGTGAAGAAACGATTTTGTATAGCACAGGTCAAGGCCACACAATTCAAGAAGTTCGCGTTATCAAAGGTTTAGATAATCCTGAGCTTGATACTGCGATTGGTAGCGAACTTGCTGAGCAGCTTCGTGAAGAGCTAGAGTTAGTAATTGGTGCATCACACGAGTTTGATTTAGATCTGTTCTTAGCGGGCGAACTATCACCAGTCTACTTTGGTACAGCACTTGGTAACTTTGGTGTTGACCATGTTCTTGATGGCTTAACTGAGTGGGCTCCTGCGCCATTACCACGCGAAACAGAAGACCGCCAAGTTGCTGCAACAGAAGATAACTTCTCTGGCTTCGTATTTAAAATCCAAGCGAACATGGACCCTAAACACCGTGACCGTATCGCCTTTATGCGTATAGTATCTGGCAAATATAGCCAAGGTATGAAGATGAACCATGTGCGTATTGGTAAGCAAGTGAGTATTTCTGATGCGGTAACCTTTATGGCTGGTGATCGTGAGCGAGCGCAAGATGCTTACGCAGGTGACATCATTGGTTTACATAACCACGGTACAATTCAAATTGGTGATACCTTCACGCAAGGTGAAAAAATGAAGTTTGGTGGTATTCCTAACTTCGCGCCAGAATTATTCCGTCGTATTCGCTTAAAAGATCCATTAAAACAAAAGCAATTGTTAAAAGGCTTAGTTCAGTTATCTGAAGAAGGTGCTGTGCAAGTATTTAGACCGCTTATTAATAACGACCTTATCGTTGGTGCGGTCGGTGTACTACAGTTTGACGTAGTTGTTGCGCGCTTAAAAGCAGAATACAACGTTGATGCGATTTACGAAGGTGTGAGTGTTAACACTGCACGTTGGGTAAGCTCAGACGATACCAAAAAGCTTGAAGAGTTTAAGCGTAAGTGCGAAAGCAACTTAGCGCTTGATGGTGGCGATAACCTTACTTATATCGCGCCAAGCCGTGTAAACCTAAACTTGTCGATGGAACGCTATCCAGACATCAAGTTTAACCATACGCGCGAAAACTAATACGCTAAGTCTGCTTCAAATTTAAGTGCCCGTACAGCGGGCCATAAAGGTAAAAATTACAATGAATATTCGTACTCTTTTAATCGACAAAGCAATTGCTGCTATGGTTGCAGCAGGGTTACCTGAAGACACTAATCCAGCGGTAACACAAAGCACACGTCCACAGTTTGGTGATTACCAAATCAATGGCGCAATGGGCGCGGCTAAAAAATTAAAATCAAACCCGCGTGAACTTGCGCAAAAAATTATTGATAACCTAGACCTTGCAGATATCGCAGAAAAAACAGAAATCGCGGGCCCTGGTTTTATCAACATTCACTTAAAGCCTGAGTTTTTATCAGCTAGCTTAAAAGCAGCAAACGAAGACGAAAAGCTAGCAGTTGAGCCACATGCAACAGCACAAAAAGTCGTTGTTGATTACTCATCACCTAACCTTGCTAAAGAAATGCACGTAGGTCATTTACGTTCAACCATCATTGGTGATGCGGTTGTTCGTGCCCTTGAGTTCCGTGGTGATGAAGTTGTTCGTCAAAACCACATGGGTGACTGGGGGACTCAGTTTGGTATGTTAATCGCGCACTTAGAAGATCAAATCAACCAAGGTGTAGACTTAGAGTCTGTAGCGCTGGCCGATCTTGAAACCTTCTACCGTGATGCGAAAAAACGCTTTGATGATGAAGAAGGGTTTGCCGACAAAGCCCGTAATTACGTTGTTAAATTACAAAGCGGCGACGCACACTGCGAAAAGCTGTGGAAGTTATTCATTGCCACTTCTGTAAAGCATTCTGAAGAAGTTTATAAGCGTCTAAACGTAACACTTACGCAAGATGACATCATGGCAGAAAGTGCTTACAACAGTGAACTTGCAAACATCATCGCACTATTGAAAGACAAAAATATTGCCGTTGAGTCTGATGGCGCACAAGTCGTGTTCTTAGATGAGCTTGCTAACAAAGACGGCGAGCCTTCAGTGTTTATCGTACAGAAATCAGGTGGTGGTTTCTTATATGCGACAACTGACTTAGCTGCTTGTGATTACCGCTCAAATAAACTGGGTGCTGATCGCATCTTAATCTTTGTAGATGCACGTCAAAGCTTACACTTCAATCAAGTTGAGCTAACCGCACGTAAAGCAGGTTTATTACGTGATGAAACAAGTTATGAGTTCTGCCCATTCGGCACCATGATGGGTGAAGACGGTAAGCCATTCAAAACACGTACTGGCGGTACCGTTAAGCTTGCTGATTTACTTGAAGAGTCAATCACTCGTGCCGCAGCTAAACTAGCTGAGCGTGAGTCAGACTTAAGCGACGAAGAGCGTAGCGAAATTGCCCGTAAAGTAGGTATTGGCGCAGTAAAATTTGCGGATCTTTCTAAGCACCGTACTAGCGACTATATCTTCAACTGGGACACAATGCTGAGCTTTGAAGGTGCGACAGCGCCTTACTTACAATATGCATATACACGTGTTCGCAGTATCTTCCGTAAATCAGGTATTGATGCGGCGTCATTAACAGCAGACGTTGCAATCAACGAGCCGCAAGAAAAAGCGCTGGCACTTAAACTTCTTCAGCTAGAAGAAGTACTCGATCTAATGATCAGCGAAGCGACACCGCACGTATTATGTGGATACCTATACGAACTAGCAAGCCTATACATGACGTTCTACGAAGCATGCCCAGTTCTAAAAGAAGGCGTAGAGCCAAATGTTCGTGACAGCCGTTTAGTACTGTGTAATTTGGTTGCGAAGACACTGAAGTCAGGATTGGATCTTTTAGGTATCGAAGTCATGGAGCAAATGTAATCTGCTTCGTGTAGTTCGCTTTGACTGCGTTGTCGTGCTTTTTTAACCGAAGTCACATACAAAACACGTATGCTCCTTGGTATAAAAAAGCACTTCGCCTTGTCAGCACTCCTACACTTGCAGAACGTTTAAGAGCTCGTAGGGATAAGTCGGTTTTCCGCCTTGTCTTAGGCTAAACTACCTAGGTGAACTCTGCTTCGTAGGTTGGGTAGAGCGCAGCGAAACCCAACATAAATCGCAGGCCCTAGACTCTAGGCGCTAGGGGAGTAGCTTGTAGAACCTAGCTTCGTAGGTTGGGTAGAGCGTAGCGAAACCCAACAAAATTGACAGCTCAACAACCTTGATTAATCTTTAGCTGATAGCTGATAGCTGATAGCTGATAGCTGATAGCTGATAGCTGATAGCTGATAGCTGATAGCTGATAGCGATAGAGGGAATTTTATGAAACTTGAAGATATTCGCCGTGAATATTTACAGGATGGTTTATCTGAAGACATGCTTGATGCATCTCCAATCAAGCAGTTTGAGAAATGGCTTGAGCAAGCTGTTGCAACTAATTTGCCTGATCCTACGGCGATGGTCGTTGCAACGGTTGATGAGCATGGTCAGCCTTCGCAGCGTATTGTGCTGTTAAAGCATCTTGATGAAAATGGCTTTGTGTTTTTTACTAATACCGGCTCGCGCAAAGCGCAGGAGCTAAAAGGTAATAACAAAATTTCTCTGCATTTCCCATGGCACCACATGGAGCGACAAGTCATAGTCTACGGCGAGGCTAAACCCTTACCAACAACTGCTGTGGCTAAGTACTTTTTATCGCGTCCTAAAGAAAGCCAGTTAGCTGCATGGGCTTCTCAGCAAAGTCGTCCTGTGTCATCACGTAAGGTATTAATGGAAACATTTGCGAAAATGAAGCAAAAGTTTTCTGAGGGTGAAATTCCATTGCCTGATTTTTGGGGAGGCTATTGTGTTGAGCCTACTAAAATTGAATTTTGGCAAGGCGGAGCACACCGCTTACATGACCGCTTTATGTATCAACGCCAAGCCGATGGTAGTTGGCAGTTTGGTCGCTTAAATCCGTAAATGCGTTTTATCGATTCCCACTGTCACCTTGATTTTAGCGAATTTGATGAGACTCGCACAGAGCTCATAACAGCATGTAAGCAAGTAGGGATCGAGCACTTTATTGTGCCGGGTGTGAGCTTGGCGCAATCGACAAAACTATTATCGTTTACTAAATCAGAGCCAAGTATTTCAGTAGCTTTAGGTTTACATCCTTATTTTTTATCTGATCACCAAACTCATCATCTCGCTGAACTAGAGCAATTAGCGAAAACCCATTCAGGGCAGTTTATTGCCATCGGTGAGTGCGGCCTTGATCGAAGCATCGATAACCTCGATAAACAAACGCAGTTATTTGAAGGACAGATAGAGCTTGCCAACCAACTTGCTTTACCACTTATTGTGCATCATAGGCAAAGCCATGATTTAATTGCTCGCTCATTTAAGCGCTGCAAACCAAAGTTTGGCGGGGTAATTCATGCCTTTTCTGGCTCAGAACAACAAGCTCAGAGTTATATAAAACAAGGATTTAAACTTGGTGTTGGTGGTGTGATAAGTTACCCTCGTGCTGCTAAAACTCGTAAAGTTATCAGCTTAATTGAGCTGCAGCATTTAGTGCTTGAAACCGACTCGCCATCAATGCCGCTGGCAGGTTTTCAAGGGCAGGTTAATACGCCGCTAAAGGTGCGCGATGTATTTACTCATTTATGTGAGCTTAAAGGCGCGACAGGCGATGCAAAGCTGCAACTGGCTGCAGAACTCTACGATTCTTGCTCTGAACTTTTCTTGATATAACGATTTATTTGCCAAAGCTTCAAGCCTCGACCCAATTGCCAAGTGAATATACAGGTGATCACCAACATTAATAACACTTGTCGCCCTAAGTCATGGAAATTACTGTGGCTGGTTGCAATAGAAGCCTGTGTTAAATAGGTTATCGATACAAAACCAATAGGCCTTTCATTATCACTTATCACAGGCTCTACAAATGGGGTTTTAAGCTTACTTATACCTGGGGTTGAATCGGGTAATAAACCAAAGGTGTGGTGGCTTTGCCAATTATCACTGGCAGCAATTTGGATTCCTTGCTGATCGTAAATCGTTGCCGCTAACACATACTCATCTTCAGCAATGTGATTACACAACGCATTTAATTCAGGTTTATTTTTTTCTTGTAGCGGCGTTTTGGCATTCAGTGCCATAAACTTGGTTAAGCTTATCGCTGTGCTATCAGCGCTATCATAAAGTAATTGGTGGCTTTGAAAGCTACTATTCATGGCAACCCAACTTAACAGCACAAAACAGGCTGTAGCCAAGCTTAAGCGCACAACACGTTGGCGATAAGTGGCTGAAAAGGGAATTTTAAGTTGGTTATTTTTCATAGTCACCGTATACGTTACTGACAGCATTTAATTTTGATGGTACAACATGATAACTTTAACAGCCCCTTGAGTGCGAGTGCCAAAAGCACTTCCAAGGACAGACATAAGTCTAATGTGGAGCCACTATGTCACAGCTTAGCTTAGCTGCTACACCTTCAGCAAATTTAGCTGAACAAATCAGCCTAAATTGCTGGTATAAAATTGAAAATAAACACCTTATTACAACAGACTTTACGCCAAAAGCAAATCAAGGCGTGTTCAGTATTGCTTTTGGTAATGAGCTTAATGCTGAGCAATTACTTGCGATTAGTGATTTTTTAGCGGCGCAAGGGTTTAGTAATTTATCGCTTTGTTGTTACCAGCCAGTCGCAGACATGCCAGTAGCGTGGGGCTTTCATAGCGAAACAACAACAGTACTTAGTCCACTAGTATTAGTTGAGTTTGCTAAGCAATTGGGTATTCAATTGGTGCAATTAACGGATCCGCCAACGGTAAATGAACCAGGCTTATTGCTGATGGATATGGACTCAACAGCTATTACTATTGAATGTATCGACGAAATTGCGCGCCTAGCCGATGTTTATGACGAAGTTGCAGCGGTAACCGCGCAAGCTATGGCTGGTCAACTAGATTTTGCACAAAGCTTAAAGCAGCGTGTTGCTAAGCTTGAAGGTATCGATGGTGACTTAATTGATGGCTTGAAAGCGCGTTTACCGCTGATGCCGGGGGTGAGTGAATTATGCCAATACCTAAAAGCGCATAATTGGCATTTAGCAATCGCATCAGGTGGCTTTGTGCCTTTTGCAGAGCAAGTGCAGTCACTGCTTGATTTAGATGAAGTGCATGCGAATACCCTTGAGTTCAAAGATAATCGTTTAACAGGCAAGGTCATAGGCACGATAGTTGATGCTGAGGAAAAAGCCCGTGTACTTAAACGAATCGAACAAAGGCTTACCTTAAATAACCGCCAAACTGTTGCCATGGGTGATGGAGCAAACGACTTAAAAATGATGGCTGCTGCAGGGCTTGGTGTTGCTGTGCACGGTAAACAGAAAGTAGTTGAGCAAGCACAAACAGCAATTAATGAAGGCTCATTACTACAAGTTGCCTACTTGCTTGGCCTACCATTAGATTACTCGCTTTAACCATGTTGCTTTGCGTTTACTCATTTCATTGATCAACCTTTGGTCAATATCAAAATGGGTAAGCGCTTCGTCGGTAATATCAATTATATCGCCTACGCCAGCTACTGCCCATAGCGCTTCTTCAAGATCTTTTGCTTTATGTAATGCGTACTGGCTAATATATTTCAATTCATTCGCCAAATAATCAATATCAGGCCGCCCTGTGCGAGAAATGTACAGCCTGAAAATATATACTAAATCGCTTTTTAGTGCTTTTTTTACAAACAAGGTTTGTGGTTTATAGTCATCTTCACTAATACAACGACTAGTAATGGCATCGCTTATAACAGTTTTACGTGGGTCAAAGCGAACAAATAAAGTGAATGGTAACGGTGGGTCTTGGCGACTACGGTCTTTGATCAGCGGTGTGATCACTTCTGTAATTTGATCTGTCGATAAGAAACCATCGATACTAGTTGTTTCATTTAACAATCCAAAATTTTGTAATAAAACATGCAGTGGGCTTGGGTATAAGCCTTGGCCAATAGCGCCGGTTTTAAAATGCGCTGCTTCTTTATGTAAATAAAACGGAAACTGGCATACGCTTTTAGTCACCATATTTCTTAGTGCAGTTGATAGCCCTGGAATTTTAGGGGATTCTTCACAAACACGTAGCTTGTCTTTGTTGTTATCAATTAATACCGTGAAAAACTTAATTGCCATATGCGGTAAGTCAGTAATTCGATGCACTTTTAAATTCACGGTCGTCAGTGACTTACTCACCGCCATGACTTCATAAGCAAGGTTTGTTAAATCATGCTTTTTGGTGATTTTTTGCAATTCAGGCAAGTTTAATTTAATGATATCGCCTTTTTTGAACTCAACAGGCTGGTCGAACTCAATTTGTAAGCCCATCACAGATAAGTCACGGGTATGGCCTGTAATAGTTTGCTCATGGTGTTCTACACTTACAGCTGTTTTGTATAAATAGCGTTTATGAGCACGAAGGTTCACATACTCAAGCGCCACAGGCTCTAAATGAGGGGGCGTTTTATGCTTACTGTGACCAAACTGTTTAAGTTGGTTTACCGCATCTTTATTGTAATCAAGCTGTTGGTACGTTTGTTGTTCAAACTTAGTACCGATTGAGGTCAAAATAAGTAGATATTTAACATCTTTGATCAACCCTTGCACACGAGGTGTCGGTGGCTTATTTAGTTTTTCGATGTTTTTACCAGCACTGCTTGGTAGCGACAGTGGAATATACGAATCTTCCGGATGGCTTGGCATCAACTGAAGCTTAAAGCATTGCCAGCTATCTTTCTGGCTACCAAATCCTAAAAATAAATTTTTTAAGTTTGGTTGGCTATCAAGCTCAGATCGAGTTGCAGAATAATAATAAATTTTCCCGGCAACGGTATGAGTAAAAGTATATAAATACTCTTCTTTAACAGCTTCTGGAGAGCTTAGTAAGTCTCCCAATCGTTGTTGATTGATGATGCTGTACAGGCAAGACAACTTACGCTCATCACAAAAATAGCGTTGAATAAAAATATTATTTTCTGTGGTTAGCGCAAGGCTAGGATATAGCTTATCACCCTGTAGGCTTAAAAAGGTATAAAGTGAGGTAACACGAGGGATATAGTATTGCTCGTAGCCTTTTGAAACAACAGCATCTAAGGTGTTGTCGAGATTAACCTTATAGCGACGTTTATTGCCATGGATAAAGCTTTCTAGAAACTCATCAAATTTTTCGTTATTTTCAATAAAGGTACGCTTTAGGCGTATATGGTTATATTCACGAGAAACTTTCTCTACCGCTACGATTTCATATTGAATACCGTTTTTTAAACCAAGCTCAAAATCTTGCTCTAAGCCAACTAAGCGAAGACCTATTAACTGACCTTTTTTAACTTGATAACGTGGAGCTAGTTTTATTTTAGCGCCGCTCAGAGAAATATCAGACGTTGATGCTGCAACTTTGTTGTCTTTATCGAGTTCAACGGTGATTTTAATTGAGTAATTCATCCGCTCTTCGCGGCGACTCTCGTATGATGCAAACTTAATAACCTTAGCTGGCTGCTCTGTAGCGGCACTATCGTCAGCTAAAGCTTGCTCAGCGGCTTTTTTCTGCATTACCCGGTGATTGTTTTCGGTGTTCATTACCGCTTCGTAAACAGCAAGAGTATAACCACCGTGGCGTTTTATAGCATCTTCGAACACTTCAATGGCGGTATCGTCCATAAAGTGTTGTTTGCCATCATATTCGTAGGGTTTGACTTGACCAGTTACTTGACCACGTAAATCAATAAAGCGAGCTACTGGCTGAGATAAGCGTGACATTTCCATTTTAATCAAAAACTGCTCTGGCTTCGTTAAGCTAGCTGTCTTTGATTTAAATAGTTTGTCAAACTTAGGAGTGCCTAAATGCGCCTTTAGCTCTTCAACTAGGCTCTCATATTTAAGCAAAATGTCTTCAGCCATTTATAAAACCATCACCGTCTATCTAAAAAAGTAGGTATACTTGCAGGCAGTACATTATTAAAACTTGAGTAATCGCTACTTTTTTATTGTATTAGTTATTGTTATAAGTACCTGCCAAATAAATGGCAAGATTTGTAAAGTTTTATTTATAAGCAAAAAATGTGCCTTAAAGCACTTTTTATTGCGCTTATAGCTGTGTAAAAAAGCCGAACAGATTTAAGTTCAAAGGCTTCAGCTCATAAAACTACTATACATGAAATATTTAGCTAGTCAGTTTTTTAAGTTACTAATTAGTCAAAATAGAATAATTCAATAGGTAAGGCCGAATGGCAAAATCAGCAAAAATCGAATTTGTTTGCACTGAGTGCGGCATGAACTATCAGCGCTGGCAAGGGCAGTGTAAGTGCGGTGCATGGAATACACTTGCAGAATTTAAACCATCGGCAGGGCAATCAAAGCAAGCGGCAAGTCGTGCTGCAGTGGCAGGCTATGCCGGTATCGCAAGCGGTGGCTCAAAGAAAATCAACGAAGTTGCAACCACCGAGGCAGAAAAACGCCTTACCGAAATCGGTGAGTTAGACAGAGTATTAAGCGGTGGTGTAACGACAGGTTCCGTCAACATTATCTCAGGCGACCCTGGTGCCGGTAAAACGACTTTGTTGTCTGATTTAGTTGCACGTATGTCAAAGCTGATGCCGTCTTTATACTGTACAGCGGAAGAGTCTTTATCTCAGTTTAAAAACCGAGTGAATCGCTTGCGCTTAGATTATAACGAAGATGAGCTTTATTTGCTTTCTGAAACCAGTGTTGAAGCAATCATTGAAGAACTCGATAAAAACAAAATTAAATTTGCAGTTATCGATTCAATTCAGGCAGTGGTGACAGAAACGGCAAATGGTAGTCCAGGTTCACCGTCACAGGTAAAAAGTGCAGCTCAAGCATTAACGCAATACTGTAAGCAAAACGATGTAACTATGTTCATCATTGCCCATGTAAACAAAAATAACGAAATTGCTGGGCCGCAAACACTGGTACATATAGTTGATGCCTTACTGCATATTGATACTAACGATGGGCAAGTCAGAACATTGCGTGCCAATAAAAACCGTTTTGGTGATATCGACACAGTGGGTATTTTCAGAATGTGTGAACGCGGAATGCTGAGCGTTGATAACCCGAGCGAAATCTTTTTATCAGGTTCAAGCACAGAATCCCCAGGCTCAGCCATTACCTGTATACGTAAAGGTAACCGTAACTTACTACTCGAAATTCAATGTTTAACTACAGAAACCGAAGCTGAGTTTCCACAGCGGGTATGTGTTGGTTTGAACATGAACCGTATTAAGATGCTCACGGGAATTTTACGTAAACACACAAAGACAAAAATCTTTCACGACACCTTTTTTAATATTGTCGGTGGCTTAAAAATCGATGAGTCAGAGACTTGTATCGATTTAGCATTGGTTGCAGCGTTATTAAGCAGCTTGAACGAATTTGTTGTACCACGCACCACCTGTATTATGGGCGAACTTAGTTTAAATGGTGATGTAAGACCAATCGACAGCGGCGTACCTCGAGTGAAGGAGGCTGCGCAACACGGCTTTACAGAGATTTTTATTCCGCATCGCAATTACCATAAATCAATGGAAGGGCTTGGCGCTAAGATCACGCCAGTGAAAACCGTGCATGAACTATTGTCGTTAATCAACTAATGATACACTGCTAAAAATTTACACCAATTAAAGGAAATAAAATGAAAAAGTTAATTATAGCAGCGGTTGTTGCTGCGGCTGTTGGCGGTGCGTTTTACGCAAACTACGCAGCTACACAGGAAGTAAAAAAGGTCGTTGATCAGCAAATAAGTGCATTATCAGCGCAAAGTGGTGTAGATATTACTTACAATGATATTTCAGCAAATGTATTTGCTAGCAGCATGCAGCTTTCAGGGATTAAGGTACAAAGCTATACTGGTGATGAGATGATTGCCACAATCGACAATATTGAAGTGACAGGATATGAAGTCGATGCAGTGCCGCCTCACACTGGTTTTGTAATGAAGAGCTTTCGTTTTAGTGATGACTTTTTAGCGCAACTTCCTGAAAATGCGAACAATAAGTTAGCATCTGCAAGCTATGACGTAAATTCATCGCTAGATTATGATAAAGACACTGGTAGCAGTGATTTTGCTTTAAACGTTATTGCAAACCAAGTTGCTGATGTGCGTTTTAACTTAGGCCTTGCCAACTCAACGCCATTAATGGAAGCATCAATGGCAATAAGTAAAATGCAAAATGAAGCGCAAGGTGCAGAGCTGACTTTAGAGCAACAACTGCAACAGCAATCAAAAATGATGGCTGCAATGACTCAACTTGAGCCACGTAGCATTAATATGTCGATCGCCGACGAAGGTGAGCTTAAAGCAGTTGTTGATAGTTTCTTAGAAGCACAAGGTATGAGCCACGAGCAGTTCCAACAGACTGTTGCCATGCAGTTACAACAGGCGCCAGTAAGTGAAGAGCTAGCAGCTGCTATCACAAACTTCGTAAGTGGATTGTCTGAATTAACTGTGTCAGCAAGCTTACCTGAAGGAAAAACCATGATGGAGATAAACCAACAGATTATGGCGTTAATGGGGCAGCCAGAAGAATTAGCTAGCTACATTAATTTACAAGCAAGCGGTAAATAAACCTCTGTTAAATTATTAACCTTAAAGTGTCGGGTTGTTTAATGCGTTCACTTTAAGGTTATTTCTGATCTGGGTTACACCATGACTGTGCTCCAAAAATTTCTGCGCTAAAGCACGTTGAAATCCTGTTTCTGCAATTCCTTTTAATTCAACAGTATTGCCATCGATAATCACCTGAAGATGCTTAATCTTAAAATTCGGATTATTTGTTAACTTTTTCAGGGCCATTTGTTGTAGGCGAGGTTGTGCCGATGTGCTGGTTGTTAGCACGCTAGTATTGGCACTCACATTCGTTGCGCAAGCAAGTAAAAAAATACAGCTTAATAAAGTAATTACTATGGTTAATTTGAAGCGGCTCATACAATTCCCTCGTTGTTCTAGTCTGCTGTGAACTATTGCTGAACCAGTTACAATTATTATTCCATTTTTTAAGTTTTTGAATTTAATTGATTTTCTATTTTTGCCGGTCTGTATGGGTAAGAAAGTGTGAACTAATTACACACTAAATAAGTAAAAAGGGTAGGGTACAAAAATGCCGAGGCAAGCTCGGCATTTTTACTTTTATGATGTTAAAGTTAAAACTACTTTTTCTTCTTCGTTTTAGCTTTGGCTTTTTTCTTTGCCTTCATTTTTACTGGATCTTTTTTCTTCTTAGATGGGATCTTCGCTTCTTTGTGCTGTGGCTCAAGCCCTTTAATTACGCGGCGTTTAAGCTTTTGCTCAATGTAGCGCTCAACTTTACCAACAATTGCCACATCATGAGCTTCAATAAATGATATCGCAATGCCTTTTTTACCAGCACGGCCAGTACGTCCTATACGGTGTACATATACGTCTGCGGTGCGTGGCATATCAAAGTTGATAACATGGCTGATATCAGCAACATCAATACCACGAGCAGCAACATCTGTTGCAACTAGGATATTGTTGCGGCCAGAGTGAAAGTTTTCCATCGCTTTCATGCGCTTATCTTGTGGCATTTCACCGCGTAACCAAGCAACACGAAGACCTTCGTTATTTAGCTCGCCAACCAGTGTCTCAAGGCGTTCACGAGTTTTAACAAACACAATTGCTTTATGAATGTCGTCACCATTTAACGTTTCAACCAACATTTTTAGCTTGTGGTCGTAGTCATCCGCAAGGTGAACCCATTGATGGATTTTGCCTTTTTCTTTACGTGAAGATTCGGCTTCAAGCAGTGCCGGATCGTTTAAGATTCGCTCTGCAAATAACTCAACGCTGTCACCTTCAAGGGTGGCTGAGAATAAGAAACATTGACGGCGGTTACGTGCTTCATCACAAATGCGTAGCATTTCTTTACGAAAACCCATGTCTAGCATGCGGTCAGCTTCATCAAGAATAAGCATTTCAACGTTTTCAGCATGGAAGTTCTCTGTTTCGAGGTACTCCATTAAACGCCCTGGTGTGGCAATGAGAATATCGTTATTGCTTTCGAAAATTTCTCTGTGTGTCCCGTAGTTTATACCACCTGTCACAACCCCAATTTTAAGATGAGTTTGTGCTGCGAGTAATTCACATTGCTCATGAATTTGGTAAGCAAGCTCACGGGTTGGTGTCATGATCAATACGCGTGCAAAGCCAGGATCGCGACGCGGGAAATCAAGCAAGTATTGAATTGCAGGGATCAAAAACGCGGCTGTTTTACCCGTACCAGTAGGGGCAGATGCCAAAATATCACGACCTTGAAGTGCTTCAGGGATCGCTTGTTGTTGAATACTGGTTGGCGTATCAAAACCCATTTTATTAATGGCATTTAACAGCTTGTTATCGATATCAAATTCAGAAAATTGCATAGAGTGACATAAATAGAGGACAATTGAGCCTAATTATACGCGTTAACGCGGCTGTGGTGAATGAAAAGGTGAAAAAATGTCAGGCTTTGTGTTTAAACAATTTACGGTAACGCAAACGCGCGCAGCGATGAAAGTATCGACCGATGGTATTTTGTTAGGGGCGTGGGCTGATGTGAGTGGTGCTAAGCACATTTTAGACATTGGTACAGGCACAGGGTTGTTGGCGTTAATGGCAAAACAAAGAATGCCTGATGCAAAAGTAAGTGCCATTGAAATTGATTCTGATGCCTGTAATGATGCTCGAGACAACTTTGCGGCTAGCCCTTGGCCTGATATAAACCTTTTCGAAGGAGCTGTGCAGTCATTTAGTGCAGCAGAGCCTTTTGATACAATCATCACCAACCCGCCGTATTTTAATGCGAGCCTAAAAGGTGAAAACCATGCTCGAAACACTGCCCGCCATACTGACGGCCTTAGCTTCAACGAATTAATAGCGACATGTACTAGGCTCAGTCATGGCAAAACGCGCTTGAATGTGATCTTGCCTTGCGTAGAGGCACAACAATTCATTGCTGTTGCCGAGCAAGCTGGCTGGTACTTAAACCGCCATTGCTTGGTTCGCACCAGCGACAAAAAGCAAGCGAGCAGAAGCCTGATGCTATTCAGCCAAAACAACGGTGAATGCGAAACAACGTCGTTAACCATACATGCAGCTGATGGCAGCTACAGCCAAGATTATAAGGAGCTATGTAAAGCTTTTTACCTAAAGATGTAATGGTTATTCAGCAATGCTCGCTTCAAGGCCATCTTCACTTAAGAGCAAGGTATATGACTGCCCATATGATGCGTCGCAGATTGAGACGGGTTCATAGACTCGCTTATCCTCATCGTTAATTCTTGATATTTTCAAGTCATCAGCGCAGTCATCAATGTGGTACCAGTAACTTAATTGATTCTGATATAAATTAACGAGTTGTTTTTCGACTTTTAAGCGAAGGTTTTCAGTTGCGAGAATACGAATCGCAAAAAAGTCATCTTTATTATCATTGGCTTTTTTGACGAGTGTTAAACGGAGCTTTTCAGCATTTTGCCAAGCAATAAAATGATAAGGTTGATCTTGAGCTACCTGATACATCTGTGTGGCTGAGTTACTTGTGTCGCTGTGATCGACTACATAAAAGGAAATACGACTGCGTTCATTGTGAGCATGTGTTACATCAACGGGAGGTGATTGCGATGCAAGCGTATCAACATAGTATTTAGAGTCTTTAAACTCTTGAGCATCACCAAATAAATCAGTGTTCGCCATGTAATAATCCACTTCTAAATCAGTGGTATTTACGAGCGTGTAATTGTTCTCATACATTTCGTCGCCAAAGTTATGAGTTTCTTCAACTTCTAATTCATCACACCCTGCGAGCAAAATGCTTGCGGCAGCTATTATTGGTAGCGCACTTTTCATTGTTATTCCTTTTACAAATGAAGGAGCTGTTTAGGCTAAACAAAAAGTCATTGTACCTTTATTGTTTGCTAAATTGTACCGGTGGTTGTAATTGCATGACTTCATCAAGCTGAATTTGCTGCACATATTCAAGCTTTAATAGGGTATTTAATACAGCTTTACTGTGCGACTTTTCTATTTCGGCGCTGCAAAAATCAATAATGCTAAAGCGACGCTTGATCAGCAGACCTTCGATGTCAGGTAAAGGATGTGTAGTTTCAATTAGTACGCGGGTTGTTGGACAAGGGTCAGCATAGCCTGAGCGTAATAATTTTTTTAAATTAAATAAGTTATCATCAAGCCGACCCAGCTCAATGGCGGCTTTGGCGCTGTCAGGAATAAATAATGGCTCAGCAAAGCGATTTATTTTTATTTCGCCCGTGGCGTTAATTGTAGCTACCTGGTTACTGTCGTAACTGACAATATCACCGGTAATTAATGTGAATTGACTCATTGTGTTCCCTCGCAATGTTGTGTCGATTTCAGAGCTAAGCTAAATGGTGTGTTTGCTTAAGCCCTGATATAGTGCCAAAGTCTTAAGTTTTATACGAGTTTTTTATGTTCCGTTTATCAATTGTTTTATCTACCTTATTATTTTCTCAGTTGAGCTATGCCGCATTGACGCCAGTGGGTCTTTGGAAAACCATTGACGAAGAAACGAATGAAGCGAAATCTTTAGTACGTATTAGTGAGCAAGATGGTGTATTGGTTGGCAGTGTTGAAAAAATCCTTAACCCAGCCAAGCAAGACGCAATCTGCGAAGAGTGCAAAGGCGATAAGAAAAATCAACCTATTCTAGGGTTACAAATTATAGAAGGTGCTAAAGATGCCGGTGATGGTAGCTGGCAAGAGGGTGAAATTCTTGACCCGAACAATGGTAAAACCTATACCCTTAAACTGACGCCACAAGAACAAGGTAAGGTGCTTGAAGTA
Source organism: Pseudoalteromonas simplex (assembly GCF_015278155.1). Taxonomy (NCBI): domain Bacteria; kingdom Pseudomonadati; phylum Pseudomonadota; class Gammaproteobacteria; order Alteromonadales; family Pseudoalteromonadaceae; genus Pseudoalteromonas; species Pseudoalteromonas simplex. The sequence continues at coordinate 86,653 of NZ_JADILN010000003.1, read as the reverse complement.
CGCGGCTATATTGCATTTTTCTATCGAAATCAATATTGGCAACGCGTTGAATAACCATTAAAAAAGCCAAGCAATGCTTGGCTTTTTATTCATGGCTTACAAGCTTTCACTGTACTCAGTCATGACTTGTTCAACCCAGCTTGCGATACGTTCATCACTAAGCTCATATTGACTGTCTTCATCAAGGGCTAGGCCAACAAATTGTTTGCCATCTTCAGTGAGTGCTTTTGAAGCCTCAAATTCATAACTTGCATCGTTAGGCCATTTGCCTAGCAAGGTAATGCTTTGATCACAAATTTCATCGTGTAACATGCCAAGTGCATCTTGGAACCACTGACCATAACCTTGTTGATCGCCCATACCAAACAGAGCCACGGTTTTGCCGTTTAGGTTAACATCTTTAATGTCGTCCCAGATTGATTCCCAATCTTCTTGCAACTCACCAAAATCCCAAGTTGAAATGCCGAAGATCACGAAATCAAATTGCTCTGCATTTTTTAATGGCTCATCTTTGATATTGTGAAGGCTCACGATGTCGTGACCAATAATATCGCGAATTTTCTCTGCCGCTATTTCTGTGTAGCAGGTTGTAGAACCATAAAATAAACCAATCTGCATCGTATTTATCACTGTGTATTTGCCTGATATGATAGGCGTAAGTTTACCGTAAGGTATAATCAATTGATACCTTGATAAGGATGAGAGTACGCGTGGCTGATAATAATTCACAAGCCCAAAAAGGTGTAATAACAGCAAATAACGCCGAACATTTAGAGTTATTTTTAGATACGCTGTATCTTGAGCAGGGAGTCAGCGAAAATACACTCGCCGCTTATCGCAGTGACCTTGAAAAGTTTTGCCAATTTTTAAAAGATAAAGACCTACTGGCTGTCCGCTCAGATGATATTGAAGCGTATTTAGCATACCGTGTTGATTTAGGACTGAAGTCGCGCAGTACAGCGCGAAGCATCAGTGCACTTAAGCGTTTTTATCAGTATTTTGTACGCGAAAAAGCCATTGCCGATTCGCCGATGGTCAATATTGCTCAGCCAAAAGCTGGGCAGTCATTACCAAAAACACTGTCAGAAGCCGAAGTCGAAGCTTTGCTTGCAGCCCCAGACATAGAAGATGCAATGGGGCTTCGTGATAAAGCTATGCTTGAGCTGTTATATGCTACTGGGCTTCGTGTTACAGAGCTAGTAGGACTCAGAATGGAGCAAATTAATTTGCGCCAAGCGGTGGTCTTTGTAAAAGGTAAGGGTAATAAAGAGCGTTTAGTTCCCTTAGGCGAAGAAGCAATGTACTGGCTTGAGCAGTTTTTAAAAGTGGGTCGTTCGCAAATGATTAAACATGCCACTGACTTTGTGTTCCCATCAAAGCGCGGGATTGGCATGACACGACAAACTTTTTGGCATCGCATCAAACACTATGCTATTTTGGCATCAGTTGAATCGCCGTTATCACCGCATACGCTCAGACACGCGTTTGCAACGCATTTGCTTAATCATGGGGCGGACCTTAGAGTCGTGCAAATGATGTTAGGTCACAGTGACTTATCAACAACACAAATTTATACCCATGTAGCGAATGAAAGATTGAAGTCGGTACACGAGCAACATCATCCACGTGCTTAGTGCAAGATTTTTAAAGATGTACCGGTCTATATAAAAAATGATCAGGATATAGGATATTTATGAAAAAGTTAGTTTTAGCCACAGCACTACTAGGCACAAGCTTAAATGTGTTTGCCAATGGCGTATCAACAACAGACGCTGCTGATGCCCCTATCATTGCTAAGTTTGCTGAATTAGGCGTAACCGTTAAGCAAATCAACCCAAGCCCAGTGGCAGGTCTTAAAGAACTAATTACTGACAAAGGTGTGTTGTACGCAAGCCCTGACGGTCAATTTCTAATGCAAGGAACACTGATTGACCTTAATAATCGAGTTAATTTAACAGAGCATGCTCTAAGTGACGTTCGTAAAGAAGGTGTTGCTGAGTACGAAGACTCAATGATCGTTTACAAAGCGAAAGACGAAAAGCATTCGATCACAGTCTTTACCGATATCACCTGTGGTTATTGTCGTAAATTACACCGTGAACTTGATGACTTCTTAGATGCGGGTATCACGGTTAAATACCTTGCTTTCCCACGTGGTGGTTTACGTGGTAAAGGTTACCAAGATTTAATGAATGTATGGTGTGCTAAAGACCCTGCTGAAGCATTAACAGAAGCAAAAGCGGGTGCAGAAGTCGCTGTCGTGCCTGGTTGTAACGCACCAATTGCAGAGCACTACCAACTAGGTCAAAGCTTTGGAATGTCGGGCACACCGGCAATTATTTTAGAAGATGGTACCATGATCCCTGGTTATCAATCAGCTGCGCAAATTAGCCAAGCGCTTGATGCTTTACCAAAAACATCTTCATAACTGATTTTTTTAACGAAAAGGCCTATTTGTCTTAGGCCTTTTTTATTTGTCTTAAGCAAAGAAGTACCATTTCCGACATGGAAAAAATAATTCAAGCTCGTCCTCATGTTGATGATTCGCATTTACCACACCATTTACATCCTGTAATTAAGCAAATATATGCGACTCGGCAGGTGCAAAGTGCCACTGAACTCGATAATAGCGCTGCAACATTACATGACTTTAAGCTGTTTAAAGATATCGACAAAGCTGTTGTGCTATTACAACAAGCCCTCGCGGATCAAAGTCGCGTGTTAATCGTCGGTGACTTTGATGCCGACGGTGCAACCAGCACAGCAACCTTAATGCAAGGTCTTGCTATGTTCGGCTTAAAGAACCTTGATTACTTGGTACCAGACAGATTCAGCCTAGGTTATGGCCTAAGCCCCGCACTTGCTGAGCAAATAGTAACCATGCAACCCGAGCTTGTGATCACCGTTGATAACGGTATTTCATGTATCGATGGCATTGCCATTGTAAAGCAAGCAGGTATTAAGGTGCTGGTAACTGATCATCATTTACAAGGTGAAGCCCTACCAAATGCAGATGCTATCGTGAATCCGAATCGCCATGACTGTCAGTTTCCATCGAAATCGATAGCAGGCGTTGGGGTGGCTTTTTATCTGCTCATTGCTTTACGTAGCCACTTACGTGAACAAGGGTACTTTCAGCAAAATCCAATGCCAAATTTGGCTGAGTTACTTGATATTGTAGCCCTTGGTACCGTTGCCGATGTGGTCGCGCTTGATGCCAATAACCGAACCTTAGTTCATCAAGGTTTAGCACGTATTCGCAGTGGTAAAACACGCCCTGGTATTAGTGCTCTCATTGAAGTGGCAAATCGCAATGCGGCCCGTTTAAGTGCCAGTGACTTTGGCTTTTCATTGGCACCACGCTTAAATGCAGCTGGGCGTTTAGATGATATGAGTTTAGGTATAGCCTGTTTGTTATCAAGCGATATAAACCAAGCTCGCCGTATTGCCAGTGAGCTCGACAGCCTCAATCATGAGCGCCGTGAAATAGAGCAGGGTATGCAAACTGAAGCACAAGCGGTGCTTGATCGTTTAGCATTTAAAACCGAGTCAGTGCCTGATGCCATTTGTTTATACCAAGCTGATTGGCACCAAGGTGTGATTGGTATTTTGGCTGGCCGCTTAAAAGAAAAATATCACCGCCCGACGATTATTTTTGCAGCGGGTGATAACGGCGAAATAAAAGGCTCTTGCCGCTCTATTGAAGGGCTGCATATGCGTGATTTGCTTGAGCGAGTAAATACGCTCTACCCGCATTTGATCAGTAAATTTGGTGGCCATGCCATGGCGGCGGGGCTGAGTATCAATGAGCAGTGTTTTACTGAATTTAAAACCGTGTTTGAGCAAATGGTGACAGACACACTCACTGAAGAGCATAAGCAAAGTATTTTACTTACCGATGGTGAATTGCCTAATGAGTGCTTTTCGATGGAGTTTGCAAACCAGCTAAAAAATGCCGGCCCCTGGGGTCAGCAATTTCCAGAGCCAGTGTTTGAACATGTATTCGAAGTAATACAGCAGCGCATTGTTGGTGAAAAGCACTTAAAACTGGTTTTAAAACATCAGTCTGGACGGTTAGTTGACGGCATTGCATTTGGGGTTGATGTGCGTGCATGGCCAGATACCGAAGTGCGTTATGTAAAAGCTGCTTATCAACTCGATATAAATGAATTCCGTGGTAAATTCTCGTTACAGTTGATTATTCGAGAGCTACAAAAAGCGACATAAAAATATCGTTATAATCGACATAAAAGGCTAATAAAACGCTCGGTTTTTTGTTAAAATCGGGCGTTTTTAATATTTGTAGATAATTTACCGTATTTATTGTCGATATCGGTGCGCGGTAAATCAGCCATTTTGGAGTAATGTACATGTTTGAAGTGAATCCTGTGATTAATCAAATCAAGGAAATTCGCGAACGTACTGAACTGCTTCGGGGGTACCTTTGACTACCCTCTTAAGAAAGAGCGGTTAGAAGAAGTTAACGCAGAACTTGAAGATTCAGCAGTGTGGAATGAGCCTGAGCGAGCTCAAGCACTTGGCCGTGAAAAGTCGGCACTCGAAGCTATTGTTGAGACCATTGATAATCTAGTGTCTGGTACCGAAGATGTTGAAGGTTTAGTCGAGCTTGCTGTTGAAGCAGAAGATGAAGAAACCTTCGCTGAAGCTGAAGCTGAATTAGGCGATTTAAACGCACAGCTTGAAAAGCTAGAGTTCCGTCGTATGTTCTCAGGCGACCATGACCAAAACGATGCTTACCTTGATTTACAATCAGGCTCTGGCGGCACTGAAGCCCAAGACTGGTGCAACATGCTACTGCGTATGTATTTACGTTGGGGTGAAGCAAAAGGCTTTAAAGTTGAACTGGTTGAAGCAACTGATGGTGATGTGGCTGGTATCAAGGGCGCAACAGTGCGCTTTGTTGGCGAATATGCATACGGTTGGTTACGTACAGAAACAGGTGTTCACCGTTTAGTGCGTAAGAGCCCGTTCGACTCAAGTGGTCGTCGCCATACTTCGTTTGCATCGGCATTCGTTTACCCAGAAATCGACGATAATATCGAAATTGATATTAATCCGGCAGACTTACGTATTGACGTTTACCGCGCATCAGGCGCAGGTGGTCAGCACGTAAATACAACAGAGTCAGCGGTTCGTATTACTCACATACCAACCAACACTGTTGTACAGTGCCAAAATGAGCGTTCACAGCACAAGAATAAAGACCAAGCAATGAAGCAGTTAAAAGCGAAATTGTTTGAACTTGAAATTCAAAAGCAAAATGCTGAGAAACAAAGCCAAGAAGATGCTAAATCTGATATTGGCTGGGGTAGTCAAATTCGTTCATACGTACTTGATGACTCGCGCATTAAAGACTTACGTACTGGCGTTGAAAACCGTAATACACAAGCGGTTCTTGACGGCGACTTAGATAAATTTATTGAAGCCAGCCTTAAATCTGGCCTATAACCACCAAGCTAAAAAAGAGCTAAAAAATGACTGATCAAATCCAAGACGAAAATAAGTTAATCGCTGAGCGTCGTGGCAAATTAGACGCAATCCGCGAAAATTGCCCAGCCAACGGTCATCCAAACCAATTCCGTCGTGAACATTACACGGCTGATTTGCAAGCTGAGTTTGGTGATAAATCGAAAGAAGAATTAGTTGCTGAGCAACATGTTGTATCAGTTGCAGGTCGTATTCTTGCAAAACGAGGTCCTTTCCTTGCGTTACAAGACATGAAAGGCCAAATTCAAGCGTACGCATCAAAAGACGTACAAAAAGAATTAAAAGCAAAATACGGTCAACTTGATATCGGTGACATCATCGGTGTTAAAGGCGCACTAAATAAATCAGGTAAAGGTGACCTTTACGTAGAAATGACAGAGTACGAGTTACTGACAAAGTCATTACGTCCGTTACCAGAAAAATTCCATGGTTTATCTGACCAAGAAACTAAATACCGTCAACGTTATGTTGATTTAATTACGAATGATGCGACACGTGAAACTTTCCGTATTCGCTCAAAAGTTGTTGAAGGTATCCGTCGTTTCTTAGCTGATCGTGACTTCATGGAAGTTGAAACACCGATGCTACAAGTGATCCCAGGTGGTGCGTCTGCTCGTCCATTCGTCACACACCACAATGCACTTGATATCGACATGTACTTACGTATTGCCCCTGAACTTTACTTAAAACGTTTAGTTGTAGGTGGCTTTGAGCGTGTATTCGAAATCAATCGTAACTTCCGTAACGAAGGTTTATCAACGCGTCATAACCCAGAATTCACGATGATCGAATTCTACCAAGCATATGCGGATTACATTGACCTGATGAACATTACTGAAGACATGTTACGTACTGTTGCGACAGACGTACTTGGTTCACCAATTGTGGTAAACACAACGAAAGATGAAAATGGTGAAGTTGTTGATTCAGTAGAGTACGACTTTGGACAACCTTTTGCTCGTTTAACAATGAGCGAGGCTATCCTTAAGTACAACCCAGACTTTGATGCTGCGGTATTTAATGACCCTGAAAACCATTTTGAAGAACTTAAAGCGTACGCAAAGCAAGTACACGTTAAGATCCCAGAAAACTGCGTATGGGGCCCAGGTAAGTTCTTGTGTGAAATCTTCGAAGAGACTGCTGAGCATAAGTTAATTCAACCAACTTTCATTACCGCTTACCCGTGGGAAGTGTCTCCACTTGCGCGCCGTAACGATGAAAACCCATTTGTGACTGACCGTTTTGAATTCTTCGTAGGTGGCCGTGAATTAGCAAATGGTTTCTCTGAGCTTAACGATGCACAAGATCAAGCTGAGCGTTTTGCTCGTCAAGTTGAAGAGAAAGACGCAGGTGATGATGAAGCAATGCACTACGATGAAGATTACATTCGTGCGTTAGAGTACGGCTTACCACCAACAGCGGGTGAGGGTATTGGTATCGATCGTCTAGTGATGTTATTTACTGACTCACCAACAATTAAAGACGTGATCCTATTCCCACACATGCGTCCTCAAGCTGACTAATCAGCTAAATGTTCTGAAAACGCCGCTTTTTAGCGGCGTTTTTGTTATCAGAATTTTCTGATTTTTATTGCTCTCAATTTTTATATTTAATTGTAATTAGCTGATCTAAAAGAAAATGCTGAATTATTCTTCAAACGAAGTTACTAAGTTGTAAAGTTTTTCTACTAATTCTAAGTCCGATAGTATTATTTTTACACAAGATATGACATCATTACGCCATTCTCTTCAACGTTTAAACGGACTTAATAATAATGACAAAAAAGCCTTCGCAGTCTTCAGTAGAGACAACGCCAAGCGAGCATCAACGTGAAGCTTTTTATCGTGCCTGCATCGCCGAATTCCAACAATTGGGTTATCAAGACCAATACCTAGCCGAATTAACAGATGAACTAATCCCACTGACGGGTCTTGAGCCGTTGAGTGATAAAGAAAAAACGACTAAAGGGTAAACAAAAACGAGTTGTTTTTGTGCGTTGTGGATAATCTATAACCATCTGTACGATTTTCCTTGAAAAGTGTTTGACATATTTCCTGAAGTCTTTATTATACGCCCCACAAGACGGAGAGGTGGCCGAGTGGCCGAAGGCGCTCCCCTGCTAAGGGAGTATAGGGTTTGTAGCTCTATCGAGGGTTCGAATCCCTCCTTCTCCACCATTTTTTTTAAAATGGCATGTCTTGAAAGTAATATGTGTGGACGCGTAGCTCAGCTGGATAGAGTACCTGGCTACGAACCAGGCGGTCGGAGGTTCGAATCCTCCCGCGTCCGCCACTTTTTACTTTGACTCTGCATCGAGTATAAACTTGAGTCTCTTGCTAAGAGAATAAATTAGCAATGTTCAAATGTGCGTGTGGACGCGTAGCTCAGCTGGATAGAGTACCTGGCTACGAACCAGGCGGTCGGAGGTTCGAATCCTCCCGCGTCCGCCATATTTGAAACTCACATCGAGTATAAAGATACAAATTTGGTCGGAGGTTCACTCTTTCAAGAGACGTCCCGCAACCGCCATATTTGAAAGCTCACATCGAGTATAAAGATAAAATCATTGCAAGATTATAAAATGCAACTGCGGACGCGTAGCTCAGCTGGATAGAGTACCTGGCTACGAACCAGGCGGTCGGAGGTTCGAATCCTCCCGCGTCCGCCACTTTCTCTTAGAAAGTGATATAAGCCGACAAGCTGTCGGTTTTTTTGTCTTTAAGACATGGTCAATGCGCGACTTAAACATGCGAAACATACTGCGGACGCGTAGCTCAGCTGGATAGAGTACCTGGCTACGAACCAGGCGGTCGGAGGTTCGAATCCTCCCGCGTCCGCCACTTTCTATTTGAAAGTGACATAAACCGACGAAAGTCGGTTTTTTGTGCCTGCAATTCGCGTAGGTATGGTTGTAGGAGCGACTTCAGTCGTGAATAAATATACCGTTTTATTGCACCTTATTATTCTTTAGGCGACTTTGAACCACGCAGCCGAAGGTTCACTGTTTCAAAATACGTCCCGCGTCCGCCACTTTTTTCTTGAAAGTGACATAAACCGACGAAAGTCGGTTTTTTTGTGCCTGCAATTCGCGTAGGTGTGGTTGTAGGAGCGACTTCAGTCGTGAATAAATATACCGTTTTATTGCACCTTATTATTCTTTAGGCGACTTTGAACCACGCAGCCGGAGGTTCACTGTTTCAAAATACGTCCCGCGTCCGCCACTTTCTTCTTGAAAGTGACATAAACCGACGAAAGTCGGTTTTTTTGTGCCTGCAATTCGCGTAGGTATGGTTGTAGGAGCGACTTCAGTCGCGAATTCTTTAAAATAAAAAACTCATGCTTAATCGAACTGTGCGTGGCTCAATGGGGTGAAAGTGATTATCTTCTACCCCTTCTGTTGGTTCGCCCGCTAGTCTTGATGAGTAGTAGTAATCAATGTCATGGTCATTACTATCAAACAAGTTAAGTAATTCAAGCTCTGCTTTCCAGTGAGTTTGCTGATAAGCAACTAAACCATTCACCACAGTTAGCGGTTCGGAACGTTTGCTACCATCATCGCTCAGCATACGTTTACCAATATGACGTAGTCGTAATGAGGTTTGCCATTGCTGAGCAAACTGCCAATTAACACCTGCACTTGCAACAACAGGAACGGCTCCTTCAATACGGTCGTTTTGGCTGTCAACGTTTAAACGTGAGTGGGTAAAGGATGCTTCTGCATCTAGGCTTAATGTGTCTGCGAGCCAATAGTAGGCACTCAGCTCTAAACCATAGCGCTGTGATGCATCACTGGCTTCGGTGTTACCTGCATCGCCGACGAAAAGTAATTCTGAATCAAGTTTCAACCACCAAAGTGCCGCGGAGAAGTTAAATTGCTGCTCATCGAAGTAACGCATGCCTACTTCAGCGCCCTCACTCTTGACCAATAAGTCAACGGTGTCTGTTGCTTCAAGTGACACTGGATCTTGGGTAATGGTGGCGCCTCGAGCATCATTTGAATGAAAAGACTGCCCCCAGTTTGCATAACCAGCAAGGTTATCAGTAAATAAGTAAGTTAGACTCGCCTTAAAGCCGAGTAAATCATCATCTGCATCTCCAGAATTTAAACTGTTGTCGCTATCAACGTGAGCATCTAAATAATCATATCTAACACCAAGGGTTGCCTCTAACTGTTGGCTTAAATGAAGTTGTGTTTGCCAGTATGCTGTATAGCTTGTTTCCTCGACACTGTCTTGTCGTACTGTTGAAAGGTACTTTCGGGCTTGTGTATTGTATAGGCCAACTTTATTCACATTATCATGCCTAAGCTCTGTTCCAACGGTATGATTAACGGGAATATCACCTACATTAGCTGTAAATTGATAGCTTAGTGTTCCACCTGAGATAGTGCGGTTATCTCGTTGGTTAAACTGATCGCCATTAATTGGATCATTAAGGAAATATGAGAAGTTAGAGTATAAATTTAGCTCGTAGTCGATGAGGTATGCACTTACTGATAAGTTTTGTCCTTGCCAATTTGTCGATAAGCTATACCGACTTGACTCTCCGCCAAGTGTTTTATCGAGTGAGCCAAGCTCTGAAATGATACCTTGCTCAATAGCCCTTTGCGGGATCTGATCTGCTGAATTCCAACTGTTGTCATAAGCCATTGCCGTAATTGATAAGTTACCTTGTTCTGAATCACGACTATAACGTAGCAATGCGTTTTTTTTATTAACGTCTTCATTAATATCCTGCCAAGGCCCATCATAAACTTGCCACTCTGTCGCGCCTACCAGTTTGCCACTACCAATTGAGGTACTCCCTAATGCAACACCTCTATAGAAGTTATCTTCCCCTACAGTGATACTGAGCTGATCATGTTTAGGGTTGTCAGATAAATGAAAATAAGCACTGCCAGCCGTTGAAAAGTCGCCTTGGCGCACATCATAACTGCCTTTTTGATAACTAACAGTGGCAATTGTTTCTGGGATTATAAAGTTTAAGTCAGTATAGCCTTGCCCATGACCATGATTGCGCATATTGATAGGCATACCATCAATGTTCGTGGCAAAGTCTGTTCCATGATCAAGATTAAAGCCACGAATAAAATATTGATTCGCTTTTCCAGAGCCGCTGTGTTGGGTGACAGCCATACCGGGAATTAACTCAAGCAATTCAGTAGATCGAAGCATGGGTCTATTTTCTATTTCACCCTGACCAATAATACCGCTAGAGGCGCTTATAGACTCACCAATTAATCCAGTACGGTGACCATAAACCGTTATTTTTTCTATATTAGCAAACGCGTTAAAAGAGCAGCAGAAGGTTACAACACTGATACATAGCTTATTCATTTGAAAGATCCTTATTTGAAAGGTGCTAATCAACAAACGAGTAATTGCTAATATTGGATGCAAGAAACGTTTAAAAAATTGAGTTAATTTGCTTCATGGTCAATTTGTGTTAGATTTAATAAAATATTCCAAAAATAATAACAAGTGGGAATTTTATTTTATGTATGTGAAAGGTGCATATCAAAACAGGCTGGCTATAAGTTGCACCCTGATACTCTTGGCAGGTTGTCAAACAAGCACTGAAAAAGCCCCGATAACCGACCAACAATACTTCGAGCAGGTAATGTTAGCGCCTGCTATTTTGCCAAACGATTTAACCAATACCGGCTGTTTATCGCTTGAGAGTGAAACTAAGCTGCAAGGCTATAAATCAGCAGCTGAGGTTAATTACCAGCAGGTGGGTTGGCAAAACAGAGTGGCAGCCGACTGGCAGTATTTTTTAGCCCCAGAGCAACCGGGCAAGCTACTCCTAATCGATTATCAAGTTCAAGCAGGGCAATTAGCTTACCGGTATTTAAGTGACGGCAGCCACAATGAGCTGTATGAACCTTGGAGCTCATCGAAGGTTCAAGCGTTTAGCGGTGCGCTGTCAAAAGTAAAGCAAACTCACCCAGAGCTTGGCGCAGCTTCTTTTGCTGGTGATACGGCACTCGCTGATTTGATCAGCAGTATTAATAGTTACGAAGCATTTGGTAAAGCTGATGGTAACTCAAATGCGATAGCCAGTTATTTTGTCAATGTCGCAGGGCGCGAATATTTACGTGGGCTTTTTAATGATGGCTGGCTAAAACTACAGGATCAGCGTTTGTTATTTAACGGCGCATATGGCTCAGAGCAGTTTATGCCATCAGACGAATACTGGCATAACCCTGTTAATAATGAGCTTGATGCAAAGATAAGTCGGTTCAAAGCAAGCAGTGATGATCCTGGCTATTTAGGGTATCGTTGTGAGGGTTGTGGTTTAACGGGCAACAAAGCAATGACCACACTTGTTCAAGCGGAATGGTTAAAACGTCTGGTTAGTCATCAGCGTGAACCAAGTACGCAAATGCCTTATTTACAAGCAACTGATGTTGACGTGCTACTTAACGGCACAGGTCATACAAATGAACATGCTCAAGTTGGCGGTATGATGGTAGGTATCAGTCATATCGTTACAAATGCATTGGCAAATGTTATTGCACCAAATGATAGTCGCTCAGTAAAGGAAGTGCTCGATGGTGCAACGAATGGGCAGTGGCGTGTTTGGCAAAAAATTGGTTGGGGGCCAAGTGAAACGCGCTCCACCACAGAAACGGTTATGTTGGCACATGTGTGTTTAGGCAATTATCAAGGTGGCCGTGAGTTTACATTTAGTGTGCAGCAGTCAACTTTGGGAGCCGACGAAGCCAATTTGCCAACAGTCGGTAAGCAAATGCAGCAAAAATTGCAGCATGCTTTTACAAAATTATTAGATTCACGCGTTCAATAAGAATTAAGGTACAGCTATGCGTCGTTCAATTATCGCTTTATCAATTACTTTAGGTGTTGCTTTTAGTGCACCTATGCATGCTGAGGGTTGGCAATCTGATGTTATCGGGGTCACGCAGTCACAGCTTTCGCCCAGCTACTGGCTAGCACAAGGTGCATCAGCAAAAGTGATCATGACAGAGGCGCAAATTGCAGCCTTCAACGAGAAACTAGTAAAAGATAATAAATACATTGTTGATCCTCTTTCATTTCAAAAATTGCTCAGTAAAGACGAGCTAACAAGCGCCATTCATTCGGCAAGTTCAATTCCAAAAAGCCCGCGCTTTTTTACCGATGGCCGCCAACTCACAGCGAAAGATTTTGCTAAATATCAGGAAAACTTAAACCTTAACAAAGTCAGAGATAACAATGAGGTACGCTTTGCTGTGGTCGTTAAGCGCACCGCATTACGCACTTTTCCAACCTGGGATCGGGTTTTAAATAGCGGCCTTGATCAAGACTTAGATCGCTTTCAAGAAAGCGGAATGTTCCCGGGCGAAGCGGTTGCTGTATTGCATCAAAGCGCAGATAAAAAATGGTTGTTAGTACGTGCTTACAACTATCTTGCGTGGACGCCTGCCGAAGATCTTGCCTTTGCTGATGCAGATAAAATTAAAGCCTATCGCGAACAAGATAACTTTTTGGTGGTAACCGGTGCAAAAGTAAATACTGCTTATGTGCCAAATGATGAAGGCCTCTCAGAAGTTCAGCTCGATATGGGAGTGCGCTTACCATTAGTTGATAGTGAGCAAGTACCGTATTTGCTAAATGGTCAAAACAGCTATGCTAGCCATGTTGTACAGCTACCAACCCGCGATGAGCAAGGCAAACTTGTAATTAAACCGGCGATGATCAGTAAAACTGCCGATGTAAACTTAGGCTACCTAGACTACAACGAACAAAATCTGATTAAACAAGGCTTTAAGTTTTTAGGCGAGCGTTATGGTTGGGGCCATGATTACAATGGTCGCGACTGTACTGGCTTTGTTGGTGAAATTTATAAGAGCTTTGGCCTACTAATGCCGCGTAATTCAGGTCAGCAAGGCAGTAGTGAATACGGGCAAAATAGTCGTTTTGATAAAAATACTGCGGCAGATGATAAGTTGCCAAAGGTTAAAAACATGGCGATTGGCGATCTAATTTATATTCCGGGTCATGTAATGATGTACTTAGGAGAGCATCATGGTGAGCCTTATGTTATTCATGACGTTAAAGGCTTAGGTTATAACAAAGGCGATGGTAGTTTTTATAATAGTGCCTTGAATGGGGTGTCGGTCACGCCATTATTGCCACTTAGATTATCTCAAGAAACCAGCTACTTAGATCGTATCTATAACATTAAGCGTATTCGCTAGAGGCCAGTATGAAAATTAAAGCTGTTCGCTTTGCAAAGCTCAAAGTGCCATTAGTTACCCCATTTAAAACAGCACTGAGAGAAGTGAGTTTTATTGAGGATTTAGTGGTTTTAATCGACACCGAATGTGGCCAAATTGGCTATGGTTCTGCGGCTTCAACACCGGTTATTACAGGCGATACCCATCAAGGAATGATAGCAGTCATTCAGCAGTTTATTGCCCCTAAATTAGTGGGGCAAGAAATCGAAAACATCAATCAGCTTACCCACATTATTCAATCAACGGTGGTTGGTAACAGTAGTGCAAAAGCGGCTTTAGAGTTAGCAGTTTACGACTTGTGGGGCAAGTTCTATCAAGCGCCTTTGTATAAGCTACTTGGTGGTGGTAATTCAGCGCTGAAAACTGATATCACCATTAGTGTCGATAACATAGATAAAATGCTCAGTGATTGTCAGCGAGCGGTTGAGCAAGGTTTTGATGTATTAAAAATAAAAATCGGCAATAACCTTAATCAAGATATTGAGCGAGTAAAAGCAATCCATGCAGGCTTTGCCGCTAAGGCGCAGCTGCGTTTAGATGTAAACCAAGGCTGGAATGCCAAACAAACTGTGTTTGCACTGCAGCAACTTGAGCAAGCAGGCGTGGTATTAGAGTTGGTTGAGCAGCCAGTAAAAAGCAGTGATATTCAAGGTCTCAAATATATTACTGAGCGAGTGAGCACCCCGATTATGGCCGATGAAAGCGCCTTTTCACCGAAGCAAGTGATCCAACTTTTAGAGCTTGGCGCAGTTGATATTATCAATATTAAATTAATGAAAACGGGCGGTTTAAGCCGAGCAATTGAGATTGCTAATATCACAGCCCAATACCAAGCAGAGTGCATGATAGGTTGTATGCTAGAAGGCAGTATTGCCGTTGCAGGTGCTGCACATTTAGCCTCTGCCAAAGCGCAGCAAATCAGTAAAATCGATTTAGATGGTCCAGCCCTTGGTCAATATGACCCTGTGCAAGGGGGCGTTGAATTTAGCGGCCCACAAATACGCTTATCGGAAGCCCCAGGTCTTGGTATTGAATCAATAACGGGGCTTGAACTAATTACAAACGGAGTATGGCCAGCATGAAAAAACTAGTCAGTCTTATTGCAGTTATGAGTTTATCGGCTTGTGCCAGTAAAGAGTTACCTAAACCTATTATTGATAACAGTCATCAACAGCTCGTGGTGGTGGTAGCCAATGACAGTGATGCCATTGATGCTACCTTGTATCGCTTTGAAAAAACCGCTGGTAGTTGGCAACAACAAGGCCAGCAACACGCGGTGGTACTGGGTCGTACTGGCCTTGCGTGGGGAGTGGGGCTGCATCCTGCACAGCCGGGTCAGCAAAAACAAGAAGGTGATGGTAAAGCGCCGGCAGGTATTTTTGAGCTTGGTACTGCTTTTGGCTATCTAGATTCATTACAAACGAACCTTAGTTATCAAGCAATGACAGCAAATGATTATTGTATCGATGTGAAAGGCTCACCGTTTTACAACCAATTGGTTGATAAAGCACAAGTTGGTGAAGATGCCGTAAAAGACTCTTCAGAATGGATGCGTCGTGATATTTACAGCCAAGATAACCTTTATAAAAAAGGCATTGTTGTTAAGCATAACCCAAGCAATATCAATGGCGCGGGCAGTTGTATCTTTATGCATTTATGGCGGGCGCCAAGTAAGCCTACAGCAGGTTGCACAGCAATGACAGAAAGCAATATGGATGCGTTACTTGCGTGGTTAGATGAGCGTAAAAAGCCGCTATTAGTCAGCTTAACCAAAGCGCAATATCAACAAAAGCAAAGTCAGTGGCAATTACCTAACTTAGCTAAATAAAAATAATGAAATAAAAGTATTTTAATTTTGTCATAATGATGGAATAATATATTCCATTAAGGTTTGGGTTAGGATAATAAATGAGTGCAAATTACGCTTTTCTCGATTGGCTAGTATTCGCAAGTTACGGTGCAATTTTATTGCTAAGTGGCTGGTGGTTTAATCGCAAACGCGCTAACTCAAGCCAAGATTTTTTTCTAGGCGGAAATAGTATGCCAACGTGGATGGTGGCTATTTCTGTTTTAGCGACTTCGCAATCAGCGGCAACGTTTATTGGTGGGCCTGATCAAGGCTATCAAGGTGATTTTTCTTATATTGCGACTAATATCGGTGCCTTTATTGCGGCCTTCATAGTATCGGCATTTTTAATTCCGAAGTTCTACCAGCAAAAAGTGTATACCGTTTACGAATTGCTTGAAAAACGTATCGGACCAAAGGCCAAGCGCCGTAGTGGCATGATGTATTTATTTGGTCGTGTGTTTGCCAGTGGCGCCCGTTTATACATGGCCGCTATTGCTGTGGCGATGATTCTGTATGGCAATATCGATGCCGATAGTGTGGTCATCGCGACTTTAGTATTGGCGCTTGCGGGTCTGCTTTATACCTTTTTAGGTGGCATTCGCAGCGTTATTTATTCTGATGTACTGCAAAGTATCGTTTATGTCAGTGCGGCTATTGCGGTTATTTGGTGCTTGTTGAGTGTTATTCCGGCTGATTTCTCAACCATTATTGCAACTTTGAGTGAGCCAAGTCCTGGTGCAGATTCAAAACTTGCGCTGTTTAAATTTGATTTAGATTTTGGCCCGTCAGGTGTGTTTAACATGGCCTCTGTGTTAACGGGGTTTGTGCTATTAAACATCGCTGCATTTGGTTTAGACCAAGATATGACGCAGCGCTTATTAACCTGTAAAAGTCCAAAAGAAGGCAGTAAAGCGTTATTACTATCGGTGGTGATGGTGATCCCAGTTATGGCTATTTTTATCTTTATTGGTTTGCTGCTGTATATTGTTTATCAGCAACCTGCACTAATGAATAGCGAAGCTGGGCAAACGGTCGTACAAGAATTTAATGGCGAAAAAATTACTATCTTTATGTACTACGTATTAAACGAAGTACCAGCCGGGGTTAAAGGTTTAGTCAGCGTGGGTATTATTGCTGCCGCTATTTCTACTTTGAACTCTGGGCTTAGTTCGATGTCTTCAGTCATCGTACAAGATATCTATCGCCCTTACTTGGAAAAACACAATAAACAAGTAAATGACCATCACTTTGTAAAAGCGGGTCGTGTAGGTATGGCTCTAGTAAGCCTTGCCTTAGCGCTTATGGCTATTCTTTGCTATTTCTGGCAGCAATACAGTGATATGCCATTATTAAAATTTGCGCTAAGTGTCATGGTGTTTTCGTACAGCGGTTTGTTAGGTGTGTATTTTACTACCTTGTTCACCAAACGAGGTAGTGAAGGTTCAGTGTTAGCGGCGCTAATAGCGGGCTTTATGGTGACCTTATTAATGCAGCCCTACATGATTGACTGGCTACTACCTGAGTCAATGCGCTTTTACTTAGGATTTACTTGGCAGCTATGCATAGGTACATTGCTCGCAACACTTGTATGTTGCCTAGGTAAAGCGGCACACGAGAAGAGCGCATAAATGGCCTTACGCTATATTTTAGCCATCGATGGCGGCGGCACCAAAGTGTTAGCTGAGCTAAAAGAGCAGGCAAGTGGTGCGACTTTCCGTGCCCAAGCGGGTTCGGCATCAATTTCGAATGATCTTGATTTAGCGTTAGAAAACATTGTTAAAGTGACCCGTGATGTTTGTCAGCAAAGTGGCGCAAAGCCAAGTGAAATTGTCACCGTTATGGGGGTTGCTGGTGGCTCATCGCAGAGTCTTGCTGAACAATTAACAGTGATGCTCAAGCTAGTGTACGAAATAGAATTTGCCAGTTTGCAAATTACCAGCGATGCAATTACGTCATTATATGGTGCTAATCTTGGTGACCCATGTGTGGTTATTGCCCTTGGCACCGGTGCTGTCGGTGCACGATTAAACGCCCAAAAGCAAACAAAGTTGGTGAGCGGTTGGGGCTTTTCCGTTGATGATTTTGGCGGTGGTGCCCGCATCGGCCTGATGGCAGTGCAGCAATTATTAAACGATATAGATATTTATGATTTACCAAAAAGTCGATTAACGGTTCGTTTGAGTGAGCAGCTAGGATGCACTCGTCAAACAATTAGTAGTTGGCTTAAACAAGCAAAACCTGCGGATTATGCAGCATTTAGCCCATTAGTGTTTAGCTTACAAAACGACTGTGAGGCGGCAAAAACGGTATTAACAGAGCATACCCAATCGGTGGTTAGGTTAATAGATAAAAGCCGAGGTAACTCGCCGTTACCGGTGATTTTAATTGGTGGTTTAGCGAAAGTCAGCCAACCATTATTGCCACGAGCCTTACAAAACGAATTATCTCCTTGTAAAGGAGATTCATTAACTGGTGCCGCCATTTTAGCGGCAAAGCATTACCATGACATTATTGAAAAAGGACAACCCAATGAGCCCTGAGCACGTCTTTAAGCAACAACGTGAGTTACTCGAAGAGTTAAACGGTATTGTCTCCGAAGGGCAAAACCCAGACACTTTGGATATCGATCTGCTCAGCTCCACTGAGATCCTCACTAAGATCAATAATGAAGATCACAAAGTAGCGGGTGCCGTGAAACAAGTGATCCCACAAATTAGTGAAGCTGTCGATCATGTGGTTGACGCATTTCAACAAGGTGGCAGGTTAATCTACATTGGCGCTGGCACCAGTGGTCGCTTAGGTATTTTGGATGCAGTTGAATGTGCGCCTACCTATAGCGTTAGCGATCAGCAAGTGCTCGGTATTATTGCAGGTGGTGACACCGCGGTTAAAAAAGCCGTAGAAGGCGCTGAGGATAGTACAACACTTGCTGTTGAAGATTTAAAAAATGTGAGTTTAACCAGTAAAGATGTCGTGGTTGGCATAGCTGCCAGTGGCCGTACCCCCTATGTTTGCTCGGCAATTGAATACGCTAAATCGTTAGGTTGTGTCACTGTGGGTGTTACTTGTAACCCAGACTCAGCTGTGATGCGTTTACCACAAATTGGTATTTGCCCTGTAGTTGGTGCAGAAGCTGTGACTGGTTCTACACGTATGAAATCGGGCACTGCACAGAAACTCGTGTTGAATATGCTAAGTACAGCCAGCATGATCCGCACAGGTAAAGTCTATAAAAACCTGATGGTTGATGTAAATGCCAGTAACGAAAAGCTACATGCTCGTGCTATTCGTATTGTGATGCAAGCAACAGAGTGTTCGCAGCAGCAAGCCGTTGATGCATTAAAGCAAGCAGGGCAAAGCGCAAAACTGGCTATTTTAATTGTGTTGACCGGAAAACCAGCTCCTGAAGCAAAACAGTTATTGTCAAAAGCAGGTGGCTTTTTACGTAAGGCGGTTGAAGAATAATGCGTTTATTAGTTATTTTACTTCTTAGTTGTTTTGCGCTTTTAGGTTGCCAAGAAACACCTGCACAAGCGCCTAAAAATGCACAGCCTTTACAGGTTGGCGCAGCCAATTTTCAAGCTTATGTTCCTGCATTAAAAGGTAAACGTGTTGGCTTGGTCGTTAATCAAACGTCAGTGGTGAATGGTCAACATTTGGTTGATGCATTACTTGATAATGGCGTAGTGATCGGCAAAATATTTGCCCCAGAGCATGGTTTTCGCGGCGATCATGACGCCGGTGCTCACGTTAAAAGCACAGTAGATGCTAAAACCGGCATTGATGTTGTGTCGATTTATGGCAGTAATAAAAAGCCAAGCCCTGAGATGCTTGCAGATCTAGATGTCATTATTTTTGATATTCAAGATGTTGGTGTGCGTTTTTATACTTACATCAGCTCAATGCATTACGTAATGGAAGCTGCCGCTGAAAATGGTAAACAGGTTGTGGTACTCGATAGACCTAATCCGAATATTGCCTATGTTGATGGGCCTATTCTTGACCCACAATTTCGCTCATTTGTTGGCATGCACGAAATTCCTGTTCTACACGGTATGACAGTGGCTGAACTTGCTCAAATGATCAAAGGCGAAGGCTGGATAAATGACGCTGATAAGCTTGAGCTAAGTGTCGTGCCTGTTACAAACTATGACCGTACTATGGCCTATGAGCTACCAATAAAGCCAAGCCCTAACTTACCGAATGCTCAATCAATTGCGCTTTATCCATCATTGTGTTTCTTTGAAGCAACGCCTGTAACTATTGGCCGTGGCACTGATTTTCCGTTTCAAGTTGTCGGTTACTCGCCAGTTAAACTGGGCGAATTTAGTTTTACCCCAAGGGCAATTAAAGGCGCTTCAATGCACCCTAAATTCAAAGGGGTTGAAGTATTTGGTCAAGACTTACGAGATGCTGATATTCATGGCCTAGATTTAAACTTGTTTATTTCGGCTTATCAACAGTTGAGCGCGAATGAGCAAACGTTTTTTGAACGCGCTGATTTTATGGATAAACTTGCAGGTACTGATAAATTGCGTTTAGCGATTGAAGCTGGCCAAACTGAGCAGCAAATAAAGAAAAGCTGGCAAGCCGATTTAAGTGCTTTTAAACGCAAGCGAACGCCATATTTGCTGTATCAATAATAATTAGATAACTAGATAAATAACAACGAGGCGCTTGCCTCGTTTTTTATATTTCTAAAAATTAATTGTGGTATGTTCAGGGACTTGATTTATAAGGATATACCATGAAAGTTCATTTAATTGCTGCATTTTCTTTACTCACTGGCTGCTCACAACTCCCAAACAGTGCAACAAGTAACTCAACCGATTTGCTCGACCTTCGTGATGATAAAAACGCAGCAGAGCAGCTGTGGACACTTAAACATGCAACAAAGCCCAACTATCCTCAAGCTGCTTTAATATCTAAGCAGACAGGCTGTGCGCGCTTTATTATTACTATTGATAAACAAGGTAATACCACCGATATCCGTTTTGTAGAGAGCTTCCCTGAAGGGTTGTTTGTCGATGTGTCGCGAGAGTCACTTAAACATTGGCTGTGGCAGGCAAGTAAAAGTAACAGCGAGTCGCGAGCGATAACCCGAACGGTGCAGCTAGACTACTTCATGAAAGAGGCGGCTAATATAGATGCTGCAAAAGCATTTTGTACAATTTAAGCTTTGTCTTTTACTTTTTTTGAGGCATAAAAAAGGGCCGCAATAGCGGCCCCAACAGGATTGATTAACTTAGAACTTGAAGTTAACTGAAAGCTGCAAACTACGCGGGTTATAGTAACTGCGTGATTCACCATAGTTTTCATCAAGTACATATGGGTTTTTGTTGTAACCTGTTTGGCGGTTAAAGACATTAAATATATCTGCGCGGAATTGTAATTCCATATCACCTGAGAACTTAAAGTCTTGGGTGTAGTTTAAGTCAAGTTGCCAGTGACTTGCTGTTCTTCGAGAACCTGCAGGCTCGGCATAGCGGCTAACATGGCTGGTTGGATAACCATACATAGTACCATCCCAGTTTTCCCAAGCTTGACCAGATTGGAATACAAAGTAAGCACCAATGTTTGCTTCCCACGGCACAGTGTAGTAACCATACACTTTAACTTTATGTGGCTTATCACCGGAAAGAGTCCCGTATCGGTTATCCCATGAGTAACGACCGCGACCATCACCATAGTATGATGAGCCGATAAAGTTATTTGCATCATTACTTGTTGTGGTATTGTCTTGGTCGAAATTACCGTAGTAATGGCTCCAAACATATGAAGCATTGATGTAGCTGTTTTCACCTAAGTATTCAGCTTCGATGCTGGCTTCCCAATATTTGGTTTCACCGCCATCGACTTCAGCAATCACATAAGAAGAACCACCAATTTCATCGCGGATTTCATCTAGGTTATCTACATATAAACCTTTATCTGCAATATGTTGCGGTACGCCATCAGCATCAACGCCAGAGTAGTCAGTTAAGCGTGCCGTGTTTGGCATATCTTCCCAAAAATGCATACCTTTACGGTGACGTACGTGAGCACGTAATACTAAATCAGAACCCACGTATTTAGTGGTACCAAGCGTGAACTCATTAATTCGACGAGGCTTCATGCCTTCTTGGAATGCTTTACCTGACGAGCCGCGTCGAGGTGATGCAGAAAGAATATTACCTGATTCATCAAGTAGTAATTCAATTTCAGCGCGAGTATTACGATCCCATGAAGCTGCACGAGCCAAAGAGCTTGCTTCAGGGTTATAAATAGCAAAGTTCGCAAATACTGAATCTTCGCCAGAGTATGTCCAGGTTGCACCTAAACGAGGTTGAAGCATATCACTCCAATCTGTTTTATACATTTCGTACTTATTTCCTGGAGCCAACTCATAACCTGAAACGGTTCCTGACTTCGCTTTTAAGCCTTGTCCGTACCAAGTATCTTGGCTCACAAGTAAACCGATATTATAAGTCCAGTCACCATGCTCAATAGTATCGTTTATTTCGAAATTGAGGCTGCGCATTTCAGAATCGATACCTGAGACTGTGCTTCCATCTTCAGTTGCCAGACTCATTTGTTGTACATGTGCTCTATATATAGCGTCGGCAGGGTCAAAGCCCTCAGTGTCTGCATCAGCATCGACTAAACCGCCAAGGTAAGAGATGCGTCCCCAGCCATTTGATAATCGGGTAAGTTGCTCTTCACTTTCTTCCCACTTAGCACCAAAATGAAGCGTGTGGTATGTGTCACCCCAGTCAAATTCATGCTCTAAGCTAATTTCAAACGAATCACGATAGAAGTTAATATTGTCATATTGTGAATAAGCGCCAACTCCACCACCGCCTTTTAACACTCCATCTTCCGTGTAACCGTAGGTATTAATTAATCCGGTAGCTCCAGCATTGTAAATAGCAATTTGTTCTTCAGTGAAGCCTTCTTCAGGATCATAGTCTCTAAGGCTTGGTACCGAGAAGTAACCCATCTGAGTAAGGTTGTTAACATCAAGCTGACTATTTAATGAAGGTACGACACTCAACTCTGTATCTGGTTTCGAACCTGTTTCTAATTCAAACTTACTGTATTGGAATGATAGAGTGGTTGCAGAGCCTAAAATCCAAGAGCCATCCAAAGTAAAAATATCTTGGTCAGCTTTACTACCGACAGATACACTGTCAGTTTCGTAAGCGCCAATTGAATCACCTTTAACTTCTTTGTCGGATGTACGTTGTGAAATATTAATTAAAATATCGTCAGTTGGCGCCCAAGTTAATTTACCAAAGTATTCATCACGGATACTTTCATATTCTTTAACGCCACCATAGGCAGTATCTTTATTCGAGCGAGTTTCTTCTGGGCGATAATAAGAGGTATAGAAATATAAGGTATCCTCAATAAGTGGACCGCCTAAACTTGCTGTTAACCAGCTTTTATCGAGCTCATAGCTTTCTTCACCAACAGGTGTTGCAACAAAGCTTTTTGGTTGTACTTTGTACTCTACATTGCCGTGAAACTCGTCAGTACCTGATTTTGATACGGTGTTGATTGAGAAGCCGCCTGAGCGGTTAAAACCAACCGCTTTTGCACCACCGCGGTCCATAGTAACGTAAGCAACGTCGTGAGTTGATGGCTCTGATGCTAAGTTACCAAACATTGGCATTGAAACATTTACACCGTCAAATCCATAAGAGTTATCAACCCCAGAACCACCCGCTGACGGACCTAAAATTGTATTTGCCGAAAGCTCAACACCCGGTACAAGTTTTAATAGGTCACGATAATCTTGACCAACAGGCACGCTGTTGATTGCTTCTTCACCTAATGAGTTAGTTAGTGCAGACTTACCTTGGCGGAATAATTTACTGCCGGTAACCGTGATGACTTCAACGTTTTCGTTAGCACCACCCATAGTGACGTTTAGGCTCGAAGTTTGTTCAAGTAAAACATCCACAGTCATGGTTTGAGTTACACCGTTTTTATCGGTGAAAGTCAGTTCATAAGTACCCGGTTTTAATTGTGGTAAGTCGTAGCTGCCGTCTTCTCGTGTAACGACAGTACGTGGTTTTGGCATCACATTACTTTTTGCTGTAACGGTGATTCCCGCCAGTGACTGCTGTGCTTCTGGTGATGATACCTTACCTTTGATCCCCCCGGTTAGATTTGCAAAGGCTGGCGCGCTGGCGAGTGCCGCGGCCATAACAACACCGGTTAAGGCTGTTTTCTTTGCGCGAAGTGCATTGCTAGTCGCTTTTGCTATATAGCTCATTGCGAGTGTGGATGCATGTTGTTTCATTGTTTCCCGTCCTTATATTTATATGCTTTGCTGGACTACTTACCCAATTGAGACTTATGAACTTTAAAATTATGTTGCCCATATATTAAACAGGTGTTATTGGATGTGGTCAAGAATATTTTTTTATTTCAAGTTGTTCTTTTAGGAATAAAATATATAACCGATTTTAGGTAAAGCTTAGCAATGGCTTGCCTTAGCGAGTGGCTAATTTAGTGTTAGCAAAACTTTGTAAGAAATTATGACTTTTTGGTCAGTATCTTAGCTAAACGAGTAAATGATTTAGAGGGTAAAAATGTATTGTTAATTACAAATATAAAATAGACACAAAAAAAGCAGCCTAAGCTGCTTTTTAGTATTTTAGTAACTTTAATGAAGAAATTAGTTATTCTTAAATTCGCCAACAACTTCATTAGAATGTTCTAGTAACTTACGGCCTTGACGGCTTGATTGCGTTAGGGCTATAAACAAAATATCAATGACAAAATCTTGTGCCGTTCGCGCTAAGATTGACGATAAACGTACAGACTCACCCTCAGCAACCGAGTAAAGTTTTACATCAGCTGAGTCGGCAACAAGGCTATTGCCAAATTTTGTCACTGAGATCACCGAGCTTGAATTTTTCTTGGCTTGCTTAACGACTTCGGCAATTTCGCGAGTCATACCTGATTCACTAATCGCGATGACCAAATCACCTTTCGAAAAGGTCGCAACATACGCAAGTTGTGCATGCCCATCTGGCTCTGCAATCGCAGGCATACCGAGTTTTTGTAATTTATAAGAAAAATCTTTTGCAACCAGCGCTGAGCCACCTAAACCACAAATCAGAATACGTTTTGCTGATTTTAATAGCTCTACCGCTTTTTCGACGGCAGGCGCTTCGTTGAGGTTTTTTGTTTCGGTTAACACCGCCAATTTACTGCTTAATAGTTTTTCGGCGATTTGCTCTAGCGAGTCATTCAGGGTGATCTTGCCATGTAGCTTAGGTTCGCTCGTTTCATCGTTAAGGGCATCAATTACCGCAAGCTTAAAAGCAGGGAAGCCTTTATAACCTAACTTTTGCGAAAATTTCACCACACTCGATTGGCTTACACCAACCACTTTTGCTAGTTCAACCGATGATAAATTACGAATCGCATTCGCTGAATTTAACGTAAAGTCAGCAAGCTTAGCTTCGCTGCTCGATAGAGATTGGCGTAAGGCTTTAATTTTTACAAAAGTAGACATAGGGCTCACTTTGTTTGCTTAACTTAGTCAAAACGCAAAGCGATGGTTCTATTATAAACACAGGGCTTGGGCGCATTGTTTGCTTAACACGACGACTTATTTTTGTTTTAGCAGACCTAAGTTTGGAATATTTTTCTTAATTTAGATGGAATAATATAGTTTTATTCCATAATAGATACAACACTAATTATTGAGAAAGCCCTATTTTTAGTAACTTAGCGATAATGTATGCTTTTTATTCTTTAAATGTGAAATAAAATATTTTACATGTTAAGTGGGTGTTGCTACTGTATTGCTGAGAATCGTCAATGCTTAAATCATCAGGTATGAATCTGTTATGAGTTTTACCCCTTTGAAAACATTACTTAAACAGCTGTGTTATCTCAGTAGTGCGGCATTATTAGTAAGCTGTGCCAGTAATCCATATACCTACACACAATCAGCTAATTACAGCCATCGTGTTAAGTTTTTAGTGATGCATTACACCGCTATTGATTACGAAAAATCAATGCGTGCGCTCGTGGATGAAGGGGGATTGAGTTCACATTATTTATTACCCGAATCAGGCGATCCTAGTTACCCAAAAGATGATTTAGAAATTATTCAGCTAGTTGATGAAAAAGATAGAGCATGGCACGCCGGACGCAGCTTTTGGCAGGGCCGAGAAGATTTAAATGATCATTCAATTGGTATTGAAATAGTGAATGTACCAAGCTGCCATATTCCGGAGCAAACTAAGCTTGCGATGGAAAATGACGCCAGCAAGTTATGTATTTTTCCTGACTACGACGCTAAGCAAATAGAGCTACTAATCAAGCTAAGCAAAGATATTCTTGCTCGTAACCCAGATATCGGCCCAACTCAAGTTATTGGCCATTCTGATATTGCTCCAAGCCGAAAGAACGACCCAGGTCCGCGTTTTCCTTGGTATCAACTGTATAAAGCAGGTATCGGTGCGTGGTATGACAGCAACACCGTTGATAAGTATTGGCAGTTATTTAGCGCATCAAAACCTTCTGTTGAATTAATGCAAAAAGCATTGCGTAGTTACGGCTATGAGGTGATTGCAACGGGTCAGCTTGATTCGCAAACGCTCGATGCCCTAAGTGCTTTTCAAATGCACTTTTTGCCTTGGCATGTAAGCGGTAATAGTGATGCAAGAAGTGCCGCTGTGCTATTTGCATTACTAGATAAGTACTTTCCTAAAAAGCTTGAGCGGTTATTTAAAGAATATCAGCAGCAACAGCAAGCGGTTGAGTCTGCGCCAAAAACACTGGCCAATGCACAAGTTGTAGCGCGTATTCCGGCGCTTGATCCGAGTAGCCGCGCGCTAGTGAACGACAGAGGCACTTTTATAGCCTATAAAGGTCGCGGTGAAATCATCATAGAAAATCAAGATGCAACCAGTGCTGATATTTTCATTAATGGTGAAAAAATTAATATTGCCTCACCATTAACAGCCGAAAAAATATATCAATACAGTTTAGCTAAGCGCACCCGCGATGGCATTAACACTTATAAGGTAGAGAATGTGTTGCCTGAAGGGGCAAGCTTAACCTTACGTTTTCCTTACCCAACGCTTGATACAAACAACAGTCAAAAGCGTTTTAGTGCCGTTGATGAGTTAATTAATCATGAGATTAAAGAGGGCTTTCCGGGCGCAGTACTTGCCGTTATTAAAGATGGCAAGTTGATCAAACTAAGCCATTATGGCGCGGCTAAAAAGTACCATGCTGATGGCAGTGAGCTTGCAAGCCCACAAGCCATGCAAAACGATACCTTGTTTGATATAGCTTCAAATTCAAAAATGTTTGCCACTAACTTTGCACTGATGAAGCTTGTCAGCGAAGGGAAACTCGACGTAGAAAAGCCACTGTTTTATTACCTACCAGAATTTAGAGGCAGCGGTCGTGAACAGCGTTTAGTAAAAGATTTACTCACCCACAGTGCGGGTTACCCAGCAGTGGTTGATTTTCATCGTAAGGACAATAAATTTGGTGAGCGCTTTTTTTCTCAAAACAGCCTGCGTACTAAAAACCTGTTATTAACAGGCGTGCCTTTTGTGGCTGGTCGTAACGTAAAACACCTATATTCTGATATCGATTATATGTTGCTTGGTGTATTAGTTGAGCGTATCAGCGGTATGGCGCTCGATACCTATGTTGAGAGCCAAGTTTATCAGCCGCTTGGTTTAACACATACGGTTTATAATCCATTGCAAAAAGGCTTTTTAGCTTCACAGATTGCCGCTACTGAGATTAACGGCAACACCCGAGGTGGTCGCATTGAGTTTGAAAACATTCGAACCAATGTACTGCAAGGTGAAGTACATGATGAAAAAGCCTTTTATGCTTTAGGTGGTGTAGCGGGGCATGCGGGGCTATTTAGTACCGCTGGTGACTTGTCCGTACTTATGCAGGTGTTACTCAATGGTGGCGGTTACGACAACAAACAAATTTTTACGCCACAAGTACTTGAGCAATTCACAAACTCCCAAGCAAGCGATGAGACCTATGGGTTAGGGTGGCGACGCGCTGGGCATCAAGCGCGCAAATGGCATTTTGGCCCTTATGCTAGCCCGCGGGCTTTTGGTCATACGGGCTGGACAGGCACTGTAACCGTTATTGACCCCGAATACGACCTTGCTATTGTACTACTAACCAATGCGCGTCATACCCCTATTGAAGGGTCGCAAGAAAATTACCAGTTTGTCGGCAAGCGTTTCGAAACAGGTAAGTATGGCTCTATTATCTCACTGATTTATGAGAGTATATTAAATCACTAGTCGAATTAAGTTGAGTTTGGTGGCAAAGCCATTAAGCTTAGCAAGTTTTCGCATAATAAAAATAAAATGTTGTTCTTAATTTAAAAGGGTTTTTATGTCTTGGTATTCAATTTTACCACCCTTGATTGCTATCTTAATTGTGTTTTGGCGCAAAGAAGTGATCATGGCGTTATTGGTCGCGGTTGCGTCGTCTGAGTTTTTACTTGCTCTGAATGGTGAAGGTAATACCTTGTTTTTCACCTTTATCAATACCATAGAGCGAGTCATTGAAGTTGCCAGCTCCCCTGGTAATAGCCGTATCCTTATTTTTAGTGTTCTAATCGGTGCTTTACTTGCCTACATTCGTGAATCTGGCGGTGTGGCTGCGACGGTTAATTTACTGATGAACAAAGGGGTTGCAAAAAGTAAGCGCCAAGTGGGTTACTTAACCATGTTCTCAGGTATTGCGGTGTTCATTGAATCGAATTTAAGTGTATTAACCTCGGGGATTTTATCGCGTGGTTTGTTTGATAAATTTAAAATGAGCCGAGCGCGCCTTGCTTACATTATCGATAGTACTAGTGCACCTGTGTGTATCTTAATCTTGCTAAATGGTTGGGGCGCTTATGTGTTGGGCTTGCTTGGCAACTACGAAATGGAAGAGTCAGCTGTATCGGTATTATGGGGCAGTATTGGTTATAACTTCTATGCCATTATCGCGCTACTTATCGTGTTTTATACGATTACTTTCGACAAGGTACATGGCCCATTAAAGCAAGCAGAAGAAAATTTTGAACAACAAGAAACGGAGCTTGCAGAAGAAGTCAAAGGCTCAAAAGCGCGTTACATGCTTGTGCCACTTATCACTTTAATTGGTAGCATGGTTGGCTTTATGTTCTGGACTGGCGATGGCGATATTGCCAGCGGCAGCGGCTCTAAATCAGTACTGTATGCAACTATTTTAGCTTGTGTTGTGGCTTACTTTTTAATGATTAGCTCGCGTGAATTTACGCATCATAAGCTGGTTGATATTGGCTTTAAAGGAATGGGTGAGTTACTGCCATTAGTGTCTATTGTATTACTTTCACTCACTTTAGGTGCAAGCTTAAAAGACCTAGGTACGGGTGTGTTTGTAGCCGGGCTAGTCGGTGATTTCTTACCTATTTACTTGGTTGTGCCAGTGCTGTTTTTAACGGGTGCAGTAATTTCATTTACCACAGGTACCTCGTGGGGCACATTCGCAATACTTATTCCAATTGGTGTACCGCTCATTCAAGCATTAGGTTTACCACCTTCATTGGTCATTGCTGCTATTCTAGGTGGTGGTGTGTTTGGCGATCACTGCTCGCCAATTTCAGATACCAGCGCGGTATCGGCCATTGCATCAGGGTGTGATTTATTAACTCACGTAAAAACCCAAATGCCATACGCTTTATTCGGCGGTGCGCTAACTTTTATTGCTTACCTAGTGACGAGCATAATTGTTTTATAAGTAATAGCTTTAAGCCTTAAGTTATAAGTAAAAAACCACAGAGGAGTCTGTGGTTTTTTATTGCTTGTAACGTAAGTCGTATGTTCAAGTTTGATAGCCGTCAGCCGTCAGCCGTCAGCCGTCAGCCGTCAGCCGTCAGTTTGAAAGCTGATGGCTCGTTGAACCATCGCGCGAAATAAAATTCACGCCTACGGTATTCCTTTACTCTTTCCCCTTGAAACTCGCTACCTTGTATTAAATCTGATAGCTGACGGCTGAAAGCTCTGAGTGTGTTGGGTTTCGCTTCGCTCTATCCAACCTACGATTTAGGTACAACCTTATAAACACCGACACCATCAACACCAAGATATAAATCACCATTA
The DNA here is from genome assembly GCF_015278155.1 of Pseudoalteromonas simplex. Lineage (NCBI taxonomy): Bacteria > Pseudomonadati > Pseudomonadota > Gammaproteobacteria > Alteromonadales > Pseudoalteromonadaceae > Pseudoalteromonas > Pseudoalteromonas simplex. The sequence goes on along the minus strand of NZ_JADILN010000003.1, from coordinate 56,928 downwards.
GGGTGAGTGGCAAGGCTGCGCACGCGACCTACACCTTCAAATACCTTGCTGTGGCCTGTTACTTTGTCACCATCAAGTTTCACCAACACAAGGTGACCAAACTTCATCGAACCTACGGCAATTTGACCTTGCCACTGCGGGTATTTATCGCTGGTGATAAATTCCATTCCAGAAGGGGCAATGGAAGGCACCCAATACCAATCAGGTTGTTCCATTCCCTCGCGACTGGTTTCGTCAGTAATTTTTGTACCAATGTAGTTGATCCCATAAGTGATCTCAGGCCAACCATAGTTAGCACCTGCTTTAACTATGTTGATTTCATCGCCGCCACGGGGGCCATGTTCATGACTCCATATAACCCCAGTTTCTGGGTGCATCGCCATACCTTGAGGGTTACGGTGTCCATATGAATAAATGCTTTTATGAGTTGTTTTATGGTTATAAAACGGGTTTGATTTAGGGATAGAGCCATCGCTATTGATACGGTGAATTTTGCCTGCATCATAGTTAAGGCTTTGTGGGTGAACGTCCCTTTTGCCACGGTCGCCAATAGAGAAGTACAAGTAACCTTGTTTATCGAACTCAATACGCGAACCATAGTGTTTTGTTGTTTCAATATTAGGCTCGCCATCAAACAATAATTGCTGATCGATAAGAGCCATATCTTTAAAGCGGGCGCGCATAATCGAGGTGTTATAACCCTCACCATCGCCTTCATAGCCCGAGTACGAAAAGTAAATCCAGCCATTGTCGGCAAAGTTCGGATCAAGCTCTATGTCTAATAAGCCCCCTTGACCTTCATCATGTACTTTAGGTGTGCCTTTAACTATTTGCTCAACGAGTTTGCCATCACGAATTAATCTAAGCTCGCCACGTCTGTCGGTAACGAGTAAGTCACGCTCGTTAAGCCAAGCCATACCCCACGGAATTTGAATTCCTTCACTTACTAATTCTAGTTTGTAGTCATTAGCGCTAGCATCCAGAGGGATCTTTTGCTCCGGCTGAGCGCACGCTTGCAAGCTCGACAAGCTAATTGAGGTAATGATTAAACTGTTAAACAAAGACCTTTTCATGGTAACTCCATAATATTTAAACACGATGTTACTAGCCTAGCTGGTTCAGCATTAAATTGTTATTAACATTAGAGCAATGTGCGATTATTGGTAGGAAAAGCGAGGTAAAGAGTGGAGTATTAGCCGTCAGCCGTCAGTTTGAAAGCTGATGGCTCGTTGAACCATCGCGCGAAATAAGTTTCACGCCTACGGTACTCCTTTACTCTTTCCCCCTTGTAGCTCGCTAACTTGTTTTAAATCTGCTAGCTTAGCGAGTTCTTATTCTTAAAAGGATTTAACCAGTCGTATGAAGTCAGAAAAGTTTTTTAAATGGGTGTGGAATGTTAACGGCCTAATTTTACTTATGGGCTTAATCATTGGAGCTGCAGCAATAGGGTATAATTTTGTTGCTTACTTACTAAAGTCCGATAACCATGTTCAGCAACAAACACTAAACTTAGCTGAAGATGAAAAGCAGCAAGAAAAGTGGAAACTGGGTTACCCCCGTAAGGTCGAGGGGAGTGATTTTTACTTTATCCCGTTGGAATCAGAAAAACTGGATATCGAGGTGAAAGCTGATGTAACAGTTTACAATAATTTTAGCGGTGGTTATAAATACAGACCTACGCGCTCAAAGAACATTTTGTTTCTTAATGACAAAACCAATCACGCCAAGTGGCTATTTAAAACAACGGATCAGTTGATCATAGAGTTTGGTGCTTTAAGCCATAACGAAGAGTTTGATACTCGAGTTTACAATGAGCAAAAAGCCAATGCTCCTAAGGCCGTTTCTTACGAAGTTATCAAAAACGATACCAACAACGACAAACTGCTCGATGGCAAAGATAAGCGCACCTTCGCGCTAAGCAAGATTGATGGCTCAAACTACAGCGAAGTTATTTCAGGTTACAACCGCATTGTAGAGTCTAACCTCAACGCTGAAGGCAATTTATTCGTTGTATTTATCAACAACGATGAAGTTTACTCTATGCTGGTAGACTTAGATACATTTGAAGTGATTAGTAAAAGCATGTTGCCGAAGGTAGGGGAGTGAGATTGATATTGATATTAGGGATCAGATGTCAGAAGAATGATCTGACATCTGAAGACTAACTACGTGGGGTAAACCAGCTGCTACCTAAAAACTTGCGACTTTACTCTTGTAACTCGCTAGGTTGTTTTAAATCTGATAGCTGAAAGCTCTGAGTGTGTTGGTTTTCACTCCGTTCTAACCAACGTCACGTAGGTCGTCATTTATGGCGAAACATGTTTTATCACTCATACGTGGCGGGCTAAAGCCCGACTTACAGCCGCATAAATTGAGAGAATCGCGCGAAATAAATTTCACGCCCACGGTACTCCTTTACTCTTTCCCCTTGTAGCTCGCTAACTTTTTTAAATCTGACTGCTCTGAGTGTGTTGGGTTTCGCTACGCTCTACCCAACCTACGAGCTCGCTAACTCGTACAATTTTCCGCCTCATGGGTCAGTTGTTTGAGTGCGATGATTTGGCCTTGTTTGTTCTGGTCTAGGGCCAGTAGGTCACCTTGGTGAATATGTGTATCTAGGGTGCCGTGTTTTTGTAGTTCTTCAAGGAGTGATTGTTTAATTTGTACTATGACATTTTGCTCGCAGTCGGCGATATACCAGTCGTTATCAACACTGACTAGACGGCCGGTGAAGCTGGTGCGGGCTTGGTGATTGGCTAATGCTTGTTGGTAGTTCGCATCTAGGTTTTGTTTTTGTTGTTTAAGATTACTCACATAGCTGCCTTTGGCGTCGAGTTCGTGTACCTCAAGCCATTGATAATCTGATAAATCCACGGCGTAAACATCGGTTAATTCACGGTTGTTGTATTGCAGCATGACAAAACCAAGAATCGCTAAAGCAGCAAAAACACCGGTCATTTGTAGGCCTAAAAAGCGCTGTGGTCTTGGCGTTGCTGAGAGTGGTTTTTGCATGTGTGAAAGCTCATCGCTGCTTAAGCTGTGTTCTGCCTTACGTTTTTGAAAATGTGCTTTTAAATCAGTATCGAGTTGCTCGTCGTTACGCTTCATGATGGCCTCCTAGTTGTTGTTTCAGGTTTTGACGGGCATATCGCAGCCGAGTTTTAATGGTCTCTGGGTTACTTTGTGTGATAGCTACAATATCATCGAGACTAAAGCCTTCTTGTTGTAAGGTCAGCGCTTCACGTTGTACAAAGCTAAGCGCCATAAGTGCTTTATCAAAGGCTTCATAGTCGTAGTGATAACTTGCATCCTGAGATTCGGTAAATAGTTGGTTGTCTTCTAATTCAACGAACTTTTGCTGCTTACGAAATTCATCAATTAATAAATTACGAGCTAAGCGAAAAAGCCACGCTTTTGGGTTGTTTTGATCATTGTAAAAGTCGCGTTTATCAATAACTTTTAACCAGGTTTGCTGGCATATATCAAGGGCAAGATCTTTATCACTTTGTGTAACTAGATAGTGATAAAGATCGTTCCCGTATTGAGCAACGAGTTGGTTAAGGTAACGGTTGTCGCCCGTTTTGGCATACTGCGCCAAACAATCTGTGTTTGGCTTGTCAAATAACCATGTCTTGATGCTCATTAGCATAGGCAGTTATCCATCTATTTTAAAATCAAGTTGAACGCTTTGGTTTGTTTGCAATTGTGCCACACCTTCAACAACTTTAGGGCGATATTTCCAACGTTTAATCGCGCGAATTGCTTCACGGTCAAATACCCGTTTAGGCTCAGCATCAATTATAACAGGATCAATCACTTCACCAGTCGGTGAAATACTAAAGCTAATTTGCACCCAACCTTCAATGCCGTCGCGAGCTGCTACCGGAGGGTACTTAGGGTTAATACGCACAATTGGCGTTGCATCTCCTGTTGGTTGATTAATAGTTTTGCTCAGTGTGTCGCCAATGTTATCGAATGTCATTGTTGGTGTTAAATCAGCTACCACAACTGTTTCGGTCGTATCAATGGTTGGCCGCGGTGGCACTTTTGGTGGCATTTTTGCAACTGGCGGTGGCGGCAGTGTTTGCTTTACTTGTACTTTTGAGTCTTCCGGTACTTCATAAATTTCAACCGTGATGTCTGGGCCTGTTTCTACATCGGCTCTTTGCTCAGCAGAAATTAAGTACTGCATAAATGCAAATGCTGCAAAGGTCATGACACCACCACCAATAATTGCTGCGGTTGTCTTTAAAGCAGCATTGCTGTTATTCAAGCTTGCTGAGTTTAGTGGTAAAGTATGCATAGCCGTTCCTCTTTGGATAATTGCTTTCATAGCTAAAACGGCTGGCAAATAAAAAAGGGGTGAAATTTTTTTCACTTTTTATTTTTCACAAGTTTTTTAGGTTGTTATGAAACTTATTCAAATAGATAAAGCCCGTTACCGTAAACATTTAAACCAAGTAATTATTGCTTGTGTAATTGCTTTAGCCGTTGGCAGTTTAGCCATTTCACAAACGTTGATAGCGTTATTTCCTGATCCAAGCGGTAGCCATTTTCATTGGAACCTATTAGGTGTTGTTGTGTGTAGTTTGCTGGTGGGCTTTGTGCTTAATAAGTACCGTAATCATGATTACATGACTGAAATTGTCTATGTATGGGAGCTTAAAAAAGCGCTGAATAAAATCACCCGTAAAATGCCAAAGTTAAAAGCAGCAGGGCGTGAGGGCAATGCCGATGCTTTATTAGCAATTCAATACAGTTATGCGGGGTCACGTTTGTTATGGCAGCTTGATGACAACACTATTACCATGGATGAGTTGGCAATTAAGCAGGCTGAGCTTGATAGTGTTGCGCAGCAGTACAATTTAACTTTAGATGTTGATAAGTATGACGAAAAGATACTAAATCAATACTAAAAAGTTGTCTTTGTACCTATTTTGCTTTATTTTTTGTTGCGTCAAAATTTTAAAGATTGTGAACAATGAAAAAAATAACACATACAGTTGTCTCGTTGCTGCTACTATGCCCCACTTTTGCTAGCGCTAATGATATTAGTTTTTCGATTGGTGGTGGCTATCCGTACTTTGTAATACCTGAAGTATCTGTTGCTAGTGCTGACTTAAGCCAGCGTTGGTATGGCAATTATAAGATAGGCCTTGATGATGGATTTGCTGTGGGTTTTGAGCAAGCTATAAGTGATAATAATAAACATGCAATCGGCTTGCTGGTTGGCGCATTAGGAAACAGAGAAGTAGATACTCAGTGCGATGAATCTCAAAATAGCGATGAACTTACAGCAGCATTTGCCAACGCAATTGGTTGTGCTCTCGCTGAAGCGTTTGATGAAGAAACCACTAATGGTATTGGGCTTAGTTACAGCTATAATTTCAGTGGCTTAAACCAAGACGGTTGGCGATTGAGGTTTGAATTAGGGTACGGTGAAGCCTCAAGCGATGATGATAAACGTGTTGATGGTGGTATCAACTTGAGTTATGAGTTTTAAGCAATTTTTTGAAGCAAATAATAAAGGTGGTTCATTTTAATGAAGAAGATTTTGATTGTTTGCTTAGGCAATATTTGCCGCTCACCCACAGCTGAAGCGGTGCTTCGTAGTCGAGCAAAGTCATTAGGTATTAATGTCAAAGTTGATTCTGCTGGCACCATTGGTTATCACCAAGGTAATCCACCTGATCCTCGCTCAAAAGCAGCAGCCGAAAAGCGCGGCTATAGTTTTAAAGGAATTTATTCGCGACCTGTGACTCAAGCTGATTTTTATGAGTTTGATTTAATCCTCGCAGCCGACAAGCAAAATCTTGCTGATTTAAAAGCCCAGTGTCCAGAGCACTTACAATATAAGCTGTCGCTATTTTTAAGTCATGGTGACGCAGGGGAAAGCGAGATCCCTGATCCCTACTATGGTGGCGATCTAGGCTTCGAAAAAGTACTCGATTTAATTGAGAACGCAGCAGATAAACTACTTAACAAGATATGATAGGGTCGCACTGCGACCCTGTTATTTAGTTGTTGATTTTAAAATTTAATTGCACCCGAGAAGTCGCAGCAATAGCTTGCCCATTTTCAAACTTAGGGGCATAACGCCACTGTTTTACTGCTTTAACAGCTTCTCTTTCAAATGCAGAGCCACCCTCAGAGCCAACCACAGTAATGTTGTCTACAAAGCCTGACGGGGTTACTTCAAACTCCATTACGACACTGCCATCTTCCATACGTTGAACTTTTGATTTTGGATATTTAGGATGTACGCGGTATAACGGCTCTTGTTCTTGGCTTTCTTTCCACGGCACCATTTTCGCAATCGCTAAGCAATGTTTAGTTGCTTCGTCGCTTTTACCTGTTTTTTCGTATAGGTGAACTAGCTTTGAATGGGCGTTTAATTCGGTTTGATGATCAAAGTCTAGCTCTTGATCAAATACGCTTACCACGTGATTTAAACGCTCAATGGCGGTGCTGTATTTACGTTGATTTTCTGCAAATGCGGCAACTAAAAAGTCAGCGCTAATACGATCGACAGCGTTATTGGGTAAATTCTCTTGATAGTAATCATCGGCTTCTTCAAGATATTTCTTTGCTGTGTAATAGCGCTCACCAGTGCCTTTATATGCAAGGATACGAGCGGCGGTCATTTTTGCATCTGCAACAAGCTTGGCGGAGTTTTGTTTTTCAGCAATGGCAATGACATCATCTAAATACGTATCTGCACGCTTAGCTGAAGGTGTTGATTCTGCCATGCCGATTAATGAGTCATACACTTGTGCACTGAGTTTACCGTGATTTTGTTCTAGTATTTCGTAGGCTGTACGATATAACTCAAAGCGTTGCTCTTGCTCGCTTTTATCTAGGCTGTTTGCATAGTTAATAGCAAGGTTCGCAGTGTTGTCGGCGCTTTCGCCATAAACTTTTTTGCCTAGTTCAAACGCTTTTTTTGCAAGCTCACTACTGTCTTGCTGATTTTTTACAGCGGCGACATAAGCGCGGTAGGTGTCGTTAAACTCTTGGGTGGTCGTTTCATTAGCCATGCTTTGCTGGCTAAATAAAAGTGCCATGCATAAGGCAAGCGAGCTCTTTGTCATAATATTCCTTATTATTTTGCCCTGAGATAGAGAAGGGAATTAATACTAGTTGATGATAATCATTATCATCATTAGGTGCAAGGTAGCAAGTTACACTCGCTGTGTCACTGTTGAATATTAAGATACATAGTATGTTTTTATTAACAATTTGAACAAGGTCTGACTGTTTATCGAGATTAAACTAATCTATTTTTTCGAATATTTTGAATGTGATTTTTTAAAACGCATTACAATTCAATTAGGTAGCTGTATGACGGCGAGTTTTCAAGTGTTTGATGAGCGCCACTAAAGCGAGGCGCAAAGCTCGTATCTTGGGGTGGTTTGAGTGTATAATACTTGAATTGCTGGTAACTGCCTCAATATTAGTTATCACTCGTCGTATGTTGCATCCTTACAACCTCAAGCTGTTGTAATCACATTTGCAGTATCGCATTTATTTTTTAATTTGGATTTGTCGTGGCGCAAGTAAGAGCAAGAGTCCAGCTGAATGTTGGCAAAAACAGTGATATCCCTGCAGAAATCGTATCTTTCAGTGGCTTAAATGATGGCCAAGAACATGTTGCTTTAGTGTTTAATCAAGCAGACACAGAGCAAGATGTTCCTTTAATTCGAATGCATTCAGAGTGTTTAACGGGCGATGTATTTCACTCTTCACGTTGTGATTGTGGTGAGCAATTAAATGAGTGTATCGAGATGATGCACCAGCAAGGTGGTATTTTACTGTATTTACGCCAAGAAGGCCGTGGTATTGGCTTATACAATAAGATTGATGCTTACGTATTACAGTCGCAAGGTATGAATACTTATGAAGCAAATAACCATTTGGGTTTTGCTGATGATTTACGTGATTTTTCAGACGCTGTATTAATGCTCGAAGCATTGAATCAAAAGCATGTTAAGTTAATGACTAACAACCCAAATAAGCTCAAAGCACTGCGTGATGCGGGTATTGAAGTTGATTCAGTGGTTGGCACTCATGCGCACATTAAAGCGGGTGTGGTAGGTAACCGAGCTTACCTTGAAACGAAAATCAAACATGGCTCGCACATGCTTGATATTAAAAAAATTAAAAAGCCTGAGTAAATTTCACAACAGGTGACTATAAACAAGCGGCGCACCCAGTTATACTCGGTGCGTTTTGTCGTTATTGAATGAGAAACTATGTCGATCGAAGTACGTATTTTTAAAGCTGATGCGGGCGTTAAATGGTTTAAAGCTGGGTGGGAAATCTTTAAGCTGCAACCTTTGACTTTTATTTTAATGCATCTGCTAATCGTGATAATTAGCTTTTTGGCATTGCTGCTACCTTTACTGCAAGTTGTTGGTGCATTTGTGACGCCATTTTTGATGGCAGGTTTTTATCAAGCTGTGCTAACAAAGCAGCAAGGCGGGACTATCAGCCAAGCTGATATTTTTAAGCCATTTAGTAATAAAGGGAACCGTATAGGTTTAGTGCGCATTGCCGTGTATCAGATGGCGGCAGGTATTTTATTAGCCTTACTGTCTAATTTCATTTTTGCAGATGCCTACGCAGTTATTTCGAGTCAAACTTTCGACCCACAAAACCAAACACATATTGCCGATTTATTAGCAAGCATTTCAATGGGGCAAGTTGCGGTATTTCTATTGGCGATCTGTGTGTATTTAACTGCTTTTGCCTATGCAGTGCCTTTGGTTTATTTTCAAAAGCAAAGCAATATGTTTCAGGTTTTAAAAACCTCATTCATGGTGTTTTACCATAATATGGCGCCACTTGGTGTTTATGGCCTAATTTGCGCTGTTTTAATGGTGATCTGTATTCCTTTATCGTTTATTCCACTATTGGTTTTAATGCCAATTTGTTACATTAGCTTCTTCGTGTCTTTTCAGGCCATTTTTATGCCAGTTGTGCCAAGAGGTGATGACCAAGCAAAAGCACCTGAAGCACAGTCACAATCAGGACGCTTTGACGCGTAATGGATGATAAAGAACAAAAGTTAAAGAATTACGTACTTTGGTTATTGTCCCGACAAGATTATTCGCGTCGGGATTTAACGCGAAAGTTACAGCAAAAAGAGGCGACACCTGAGTTTACAGAGCGCTTGTTAGATTGGTGTGAATCACACAACTTTATTAACGAACAGCGCTATTGCGAAGGGTTTGTACGCCGCCATTTAGCTAAGTATCATGGTGTAAAACGCATTCAGAGCGAAGCAATGGCAAAAGGGATAGATCGAGCACTACTAGACAAGACGCTCGAGGAGTTCGAAATCGATTGGTTTGAACTCGCAAAGGACGCATATTTAAAGAAGTTTTCAAATTCAGGTAAAGAACTCGACCAGAAAGAAAGAGCGAAACGTGTACGCTACTTGATGTATCGAGGCTTTAATTACGAACAAATTGATTTTGCAATGCAAGCACAGCAATAAACGGGTGAGATTTTCACATGCAGCATATGACTACCGCACAGATCAGGCAACAGTTCTTAGACTTTTTTGCCTCTAAACAACACCAAATTGTTCCTTCAAGCTCGCTGATCCCGGGTAACGATGCCACGTTATTATTCAATAACGCCGGTATGGTGCAATTTAAAGATGTATTTTTAGGTGCGGAAAGCCGCCCTTATTCACGTGCAACCAGCTCACAACGTTGTGTACGCGCAGGTGGTAAACATAACGACCTTGAAAACGTAGGCTACACTGCACGCCACCATACATTCTTTGAAATGCTAGGTAACTTCAGCTTTGGCGATTACTTCAAGCAAGACGCAATCAAATTTGCTTGGGAGTTTTTAACTGACGTTGTAAAACTACCGCAAGAAAAGCTCCTTGTTACTATTTATCACGATGATGAAGAAGCCTTCAACATTTGGCATAAAGAAGTGGGTCTAAGTGAAGACCGTATTATTCGCATTGCAACTAGCGATAACTTCTGGTCAATGGGTGATACAGGTCCTTGTGGTCCATGTTCTGAAATCTTTTACGATCACGGTGAAGAAATTTGGGGTGGTCCTCCAGGTTCACCTGAAGAAGACGGTGACCGTTTCATCGAGATCTGGAACCTAGTATTTATGCAGTATAACCGCCATGCCGACGGTACAATGGAGCCGCTTCCTAAGCAGTCTGTTGATACAGGTATGGGTCTTGAGCGTATCTCTGCAATTTTACAAGGCGTGCACTCAAACTACGAAATCGATTTATTCCAAGCGCTTATTGCAGCAGCGGCTAAAGTAACAAACGCACAAGATTTAGATGATAAATCGTTACGCGTTGTGGCTGACCACATTCGTTCGTGTGCGTTCTTAGTATCTGACGGCGTTATGCCGTCAAACGAAGGCCGTGGTTATGTATTACGTCGTATCATTCGTCGTGCTGTTCGTCACGGTAACAAGCTAGGTGCGAAAGGTGCATTCTTCTACAAGCTAGTTGCTGCGCTAATTGAGCAAATGGGTCAAGCGTACCCAGAGCTTGCTAAGCAACAAGAAATTATTGAAAAAGTACTGCGTATTGAAGAAGAGCAGTTTGGTAAAACACTTGAGCGTGGTCTGGCTATTTTAGAAGAAAGCCTAACTGACATCGAAGGTGATGTGATCCCAGGTGACTTGGTATTCAAACTGTACGACACTTACGGTTTCCCAGCTGATTTAACGGCTGACGTGGCGCGTGAGCGTTTCATGACGATTGATGAGCACGGCTTCCAAGAGTGTATGGCTGTTCAGCGTAAGCAAGCACAGCAAGCGGGTAAGTTTGGTGCTGATTACAACCAACAACTTAAGTCTGAAAAACACACAGACTTTAAAGGTTACGATGCAGAACATTACACAGGTACTGTGGTTGAACTTTTCTCTGAAGGTCAATCGGTTTCTGTACTTGAAGATGGTCAAGAAGGTATCGCAATCTTAGACCGTACACCGTTCTACGCTGAATCAGGTGGTCAGGTTGGTGACACGGGTGTGTTAAAAGTAGCTGGTGGTGAGTTTGTAGTGACTAACACCACGAAACTTGGTAATGCATTTGCACACCATGGTCGTGTACAAGGTCGTATTGGTACAAACGATAAAGCAGAGGCAACCATTGATGCAGCACGTCGCGATAGCATCAAGAAAAACCACACTGCAACGCATATCTTGCATGAAACATTACGCCAAATTTTAGGTGAGCACGTAAGTCAAAAAGGTTCACTAGTTGACCCTGAACGTTTACGTTTTGACTTCTCACACTTTGAAGCGGTAACAAAAGACGAATTACGTCAAATCGAGCGCGCGGTAAACGATGAAATCCGTCGTAACTTTGCGCTTGAAACTGAGCTAATGGCTATCGAAGATGCAAAAGCAAAAGGTGCGATGGCATTATTCGGTGAAAAATACGATGACGAAGTGCGCGTAGTAACCATTGGTGATTACTCAATCGAGCTATGTGGTGGTACTCACGTTAAGCGTGCTGGTGATATCGGTTTATTTAAAATCGTATCAGAAAGCGGTATCGCTGCCGGTATCCGCCGTATTGAAGCGGTAACGGGTGCTGAAGCAGTTGCTTATGTAAGTGAGCAAGAGCAACAGTTAAATGATGTTGCAGCGCTAGTTAAAGGTGATAGCAGCACAGTACTTGAAAAAGTAACTGCGTTACTTGAGAAATCAAAAGGCCTTGAGAAGCAAATTGCACAGCTTAACGACAAGCTAGCAAGTGCGGCAGGTGCATCGTTACTTGACTCTGTTGTTGAAGTGAACGGTATTAAACTGCTGGTTGCTGATGTTGCAGGTACTGAGTCTAAAGCACTACGCGGCATGGTTGATGACCTGAAAACGAAGATTGGTTCAGGTGTTATTGCCCTTGGTGTAGCTAATGGCGACAAAGTAAGCCTAATTGCCGGTGTAACTAAAGACTTAACAGGTAAAGTGAAAGCTGGTGAACTTGTAAATCACATGGCTGCACAAGTAGGCGGTAAGGGCGGTGGTCGTCCTGATATGGCGCAAGCAGGTGGTACTCAGCCAGAGAACCTAGCTGCAGCCTTAGAAAGTGTAACGGCTTGGTTAACTGAGCGTTCTTAATCACTAGTGGCACTTATCGTCCAAAAATTCGGTGGCACCTCAGTTGGCTCAATAGAGCGAATTGAGGCCGTCGCCGACCTTGTTGTAAAAACCAAACAACAAGGCCATCAAGTTGTGGTGGTGCTCTCGGCGATGTCGGGAGAAACTAACCGTCTAATTGAACTCGCTAAACAAATCGATTCTCGACCCAGTGCTCGTGAGCTTGATGTATTGCTAACCACCGGTGAGCAAGTGTCGGTCTCTTTACTCGCTATGGCTATTATTAAACGTGGTCACTCAGCGGTAAGCTTACTTGCTGATCAGGTCAACATTCGCACCGATAACATGTTTGGTAAAGCGCGGATTGAAGAGATTGCGGCGACTCGTCTAAAGCATGAACTTGAACATAACCGTATTGCTATAATAGCGGGCTTTCAGGGCCGCGATATTGAAGGCAATATCACCACGCTTGGTCGCGGTGGTACTGATACCTCTGCGGTTGAGATTGCAGGCGCTATCAATGCCGATGAATGTCAAATTTACACCGATGTTGATGGGGTATACACCACCGACCCACGTATTGAGCCTAATGCGCGACGTATGAGCCATGTCACCTTCGAAGAAATGCTCGAAATGGCTAGTCTTGGGGCTAAGGTACTGCATATTCGTAGTGTCGAAGCGGCAGGAAAATACAATATACCGCTCAGAGTGTTATCGAGTTTTAACCCGGATCAAGGGACCTTGATCAGTTTTGAGGAGCCGGATGTGCAAGCAAACATTGTGTCGGGTATCGCCTTTAATCGTGACGAAAGCTTGATTTACGTCAATGGCGTACACCAAGGAACGGAAAACCTTGCAAAAATTTTGAAACTTTTTGCAGAATTTGGCATCGAAATAGATATGATTAATCAAGTTAATCATAACTTTGAAAAAATAGACTATGCTTTTACTGTGCACACAAATGATTTTGAGCAAGCCCTTGAAATTTTGACCAGTAACCAAGATGGTATCAGCGCAGAATCTATTAAAGGGATCAGCAATGTTGCCAAGGTGTCTGCAGTAGGTGTAGGGATGAAATCTCACTCTGGTGTGGCAAGTTTATTTTTTAATGCCCTTGCCGATGAAAACATCAAAGTGATGCTTGTATCGACATCAGAAATAAAGATATCAGTTTTAATTGACGAAAAGTATTTAGAACTGGCTGTACGTGCGCTACACAAAGTTTTTTTAACCGAAAATGAATAAGATCTAGAGTTTTTACTTACTTTTAAGTCTAGATTTCATTAGAATGTTTTTGACGCGGAATCTTTTAATTTTTTGGAACATGGGAGCAAGAGAATGCTAATACTAACTCGTAGAGTAGGTGAAACCCTAATGATCGGTGACGAAGTAACAGTTACTGTTCTTGGTGTTAAAGGAAATCAAGTTCGCATTGGTGTAAACGCACCGAAAGATGTATCAGTACATCGTGAAGAAATCTACATGCGAATTCAAGCAGAGAAATCTAACCCAAATCCGGGCAACGTTTAATCAGCGACAGATATTTTAAGAGCCACTCACTGAGTGGCTCTTTTATTTAGTTCGGCTGTCATTTCATCATTTAGCGCTTGTTTAGAAATATATTGCATACCGCGCTGTGCCTTTAAAATATAACCTCGCTCAGTTTCAATAATCTCACTAATCTGTTGCCAGCTTAATTGGTAGCTTTTATGCGGGTTTTCGGCTTTCACCCCATCATCATCAAATACGATAGTCACTTCGCTGCCTGATGCACGGCTCATCATTTGTCTTGCGACCCACCATGGGCGCTTGTAATAAAACGATAAGCACTCAACGACGGCAAGCATAATCATAAAGCTACCAAGGTAATGGTTCTCTAATTGATAAAACGCCAATAAGCCTAAGGTTATTAACAATATCAACAGCGGGTATTTAGGCTTGGCTTGAGATGAATAAGGCAAAGACTCATCAAAGCATTCGTAATAATACGGTTTATCTAATGTGTAAGTTGTACTTAATGTCATTCGTGGGCTCACTTAATTTGCTGACAGCAGTTTAACATTGATAGAAAAAATCTGCCGTAGTTGGTTTTCATTTAGTTGTCATTGTGAGAGCTTAAGGTATGTGTATTTTAAAGGCGTAAGTTGTATGTTTGTTAGTTCAATGTCATTAGCACTTGCAATGACCACAAATACTTTTTTAGTTATGGGCGATATGCCATACACCCCGATTGATGAAATTAATCTCGCCAAAGACGGAAAAATTACCAAGGCAATCGCAGCAACACCTCATGGCTTTTTAATACATCTTGGTGATATGAAATCCGGGGCGCTTGCTTGCACGAACAAGCTTTTGCAAACAAATAAAGCGTTATTGACGTCGTTGACCAAACAGCCTTTTATTTATACCCCCGGTGATAATGAATGGACCGATTGCGACCGAGAAAAGCTATCGGTGCGTTTTGATGAACTTGAGCGGCTAAGCTTTGTTAAAGGCCTAATGTTCGACGAGGCTTATACACAAAAAGCGAAGCAATTACAGGGTTATGCCACACAAGCTGAAATGCTAGAGAATGCCCGTTGGCAGTTTGATGGTATTGAGTTTCGTACTTTGCATATACCGGGCACTTTTAATGGTCGCTCACAAATTTTAAAAAGTGACAAAAACGCAGCACTTGATGCCGCTGATAAACGTGATAAGTACAACTTAATTTGGTTAAAACAAGCACTTGTTCAACAAGATGCTAAGGCCTATGTGTTTGGCTTTCAGGCTGATATTTACCATCCAAGCAGTAAACCCGCTTGCAGTGAATCACAACGTTCTAATTGTGATGCATTTAAAATATACCGAGATGCCATCAGCGACTTCGCAAAGCACACCAATAAGCCTGTACTTGTAATGCATGGCGATACCGGCCCATATTGCCAGCAGCAGTTAGCGAGTAACTTAACGCGTTTAAATGTCCCCGGAGATTTTGCTGTAAGCGATGTCGCAAAAGTAAGTTTTATCGACGGCCAATGGCATATAGCAAGTATAACGACAAATGTGCCCCTCACTAAGGTTTGTAAATGAAAGCTGAAAGTTAGCGAGTTTTTAGAGAAAGGAGCTATCAGCTTTCAGCCGTCAGCTATCAGATTAAAACCCAACAAATTAGCGAGTTTCTAGAGGAAAGAGTAAAGTTATCGAGTTTGAGGCTCACGTAGGCGTGAAATTTATTTCGCGCGATGTTTCTTAAATCTACGTGTAAGTCGTAGGTCGGGCTTTAGCCCGTCAGGTATGAGTAATAAAACATGTGTCGCCATAAATGACGACCTACATGATGTAGGATAGAACGGAGTGAAACCCAACAAGTTAGCGAATTTCTAGAGGAAAGAGTAAAGTTATCGAGTTTGAGGCTCACGTAGGCGTGAAATTTATTTCGCGCGGTGGTTTATAAAGTCATCAGACTTTAAACCCAAGTTAAGACTTGTAGGAGGCGTTTTAACGCCGAAAAACTCACGCTATAGCCAAAAGTTCACGGTTAAAACCATTCCTACGATTATCTCAGATCTCATGCATCATTTAAAAAACAAAAAAGCGGCACTTGGCCGCTTTTCTTAGGTAAGGTGAGTGATTAGCAGTTAGTTTCTTCTGCGTTAACACCTTCTTTTACTTCTTCACATGCATCTTCAACTGCATTTTGTGTATCAGTAATTGCTTCGTCAATACGCTCACCTGCGTCTTCAGCGGAGTTGTCTTCACAACCCATGATGAAAAGACCTGAAAATAGGGCGATAGTTGCGGCTTTTAAAGTTGAATTTTTCATAATGAAATTCCTTGTAAATTTAAAAATAAAGTAAGTGGTTATCTGCTTTTAACTACTTAGGGACGTTGCCTCTAAGTGCTCCTGATACCAGCGAAATAACAAGTAATACTAAAAATATAAAAAAGATAATCTTAGCGATGCCTGCAGCGGCTCCTGCGATACCGCCAAAACCTAACACTGCTGCGATTAACGCGATAACTAGAAAAGTAATTGTCCAGCGTAACATAGTGGTCTCCTTGGCTATTTAAATTTTCTTAAGTTCGATGTAACTGAAGCGAGTTCTGTGCCAGAACTTTTATTTTATATATTTCAATGGGTTGTGTGTTTTTATTGTTCTTTAGAGGGTTCATCATTTGGTAACTTTTACGAGTAAGCATGTAACTTATTCATAGTGATATTTTTTCATATTGAGATGCATGAGAAAAAGAGATAATGCACCAATAAATGGTAAGACCAATTTAACTTTATTTGGGTTGGCTACCTCTAACACCTTGTTGTGTGTGGTTTTTAGCCATTTTGTTGCTATTAATTAATAGTTCAGCATATAACGACTGGCTATATTGATTATTTATATCATCTATAGCGGGGCTTTAAATGCATAAATAGTGGGGTGTTAATTATATGTACGTCATGTTATTTTAAATTTAATTGGTTTTACCAATTTACAATGGTGCTATACAAATGAATTTTGTTTGTTATTATTGGTGCATAATTATTTAACAAAAATAACTTTTTATTTTAAGTAAGCGAGGGGAGTCGTATGGATATAGGTGGATTACTCACCACTGCGGCCAGTTTGATGGTGACAGGCATGGTAGGCGTGTTTGTTTTTCTGACTATTTTGATTTCAGCAGTCACTTTAATGTCAAAGGTAGTGGGTCGATTTGATGATCCTGCAATTGCAGAACCTACGCGTACAGCAAAAATTCAACCTCAACAGGGTGTGCCACAGGCACATATTGCAGCAATCAGCGCTGCAATTGCTCAATTTCGAAATAAACAAAAATAACGGGGCAGCTTAAACATGGCTAAATTAAAACTAACCGAATTAGTATTGCGTGACGCACACCAGTCTCTTTTGGCAACGCGTATGCGCTTAGACGACATGCTACCCATGGCAGAAAAACTCGATAATGCGGGTTATTGGTCAATTGAATCATGGGGTGGTGCGACGTTTGACTCGTGTATCCGTTATTTAGGTGAAGATCCTTGGCAACGTATTCGCGAGCTAAAAGCGGCAATGCCAAATACTAAGCAACAAATGCTACTACGCGGACAGAATCTTCTAGGTTACCGTCATTATGCTGATGATGTAGTCGAAAAGTTTGTTGAGCGTGCCCACAAAAACGGTGTTGATGTTTTCCGTATTTTCGATGCGATGAACGATGTGCGTAACCTTGAAACTGCCATTAAAGCTGCTGTTAAAGTAGGTGCTCATGCCCAAGGTACTATTTCGTACACAGTAAGCCCAGTCCATACGCTTGATATGTGGCTTGAGCTTGCAAAACAACTAGAAGATCTTGGTTGTCATTCAATTTGTATCAAAGATATGGCAGGTTTATTAAAGCCTTATGATTGTGAACAGTTGATCAAAGGTTTAAAAGAAACTGTGTCTATTCCTATTGCGATGCAATGCCACGCGACCACAGGTTTAAGCACTGCAACTTACCAAAAAGCGATCGATGCAGGTATCGATATGCTTGATACGGCTATTTCGTCAATGAGTATGACCTATGGTCATAGCGCCACAGAAACCATCGTTTCAATTGTAGAAGGCACTGAGCGAGACACAGGCCTTGATTTAAACCAATTAGAAGAAATTGCTGCTTACTTCCGTGACGTACGCAAGAAATATGCTGCATTTGAAGGTAGCCTTAAAGGCGTTGATGGACGTATCTTATTAGCGCAAGTGCCGGGCGGCATGTTAACTAATATGGAAAATCAGCTTAAAGAGCAAGGTGCTGCTGACAAACTTGATCAAGTATTACTCGAGATCCCGCGTGTTCGCGAAGACTTAGGTTACATTCCACTCGTTACACCAACCTCGCAAATTGTTGGTACTCAAGCGGTACTTAATGTTTTGACTGGCGAGCGATATAAAACCATCACTAAAGAAACTGCGGGTGTCCTTAAAGGCGAGTATGGTGCAACACCAGCGCCAATGAATAAAGAGCTGCAAGAACGTGTACTAGATGGCGCTGAAGCAATCACTTGCCGTCCTGCTGATAAGCTTGAGCCTGAACTTGAGAAGCTTGAAGCAGAGTTATTAAGTGAAGCTAAAGAGCAAGGTTTAGAGCTTGCTGATGACGTGATTGATGATGTGCTTACTTACGCATTATTCCCTCAAATTGGCCTTAAGTTTATTAAAAACCGTAACAACCCTGATGCGTTTGAAGCAATTCCAACGGGTGAAGTTGCTAAGTCAGAAAGCAAACCAGCCGCTTCAAGTCCTGCAAAAGCAGAGCAATACAGCGTTAAAGTTGACGGTAAAGTTTACGATGTCGTTGTAGCGCAAGGTGGTGAACTAAAAGAAGTAACTCTAAAAGACAGTGAGTTAATTCCTCAATCTGCCTCAGCGTCTGTTAGCGAAACCTTAAACGCGCCGTTAGCAGGCAATATTTTCAAAGTGAAAGTAAAAGCTGGCCAAACAGTAAATGAAGGTGATGTGGTTATCATAATGGAAGCAATGAAAATGGAAACAGAAGTTCGCGCCGCACACTCAGGTACAATAGCTGAAGTATTAGTAGCAGAGGGCGACTCTGTTGCCACTGGCGATGCGCTAATCGCGCTAGCATAGGAGACAGAGGATGGATGGTGTTTTAAACCTCTGGCATGCGACAGGTATTGCTAACTTTACCTTTCCTGCATTAATAATGATTGCGGTAGGTTGCGGGTTATTATATCTCGCAATCGCCCGTAAATTTGAGCCATTATTGTTATTACCTATCGGCTTTGGGGCTATTTTAACTAATATTCCTGTAGCCGGGTTATCTGAACCGGGTGGTTTGCTTTATTACGTGTACGATATCGGGATTGATTCTGGGGTGTTCCCACTTTTAATCTTTATGGGCGTGGGGGCGCTTACAGACTTTAGTGCCTTGATAGCAAATCCGCGTATGTTGCTGTTAGGCGCGGCTGCGCAGTTTGGTATTTTTGCTACTTTATTTGGTGCAATACTACTTAACTTCATTCCTGGTTTTGAGTTTACACTTCAAGATGCATCGGCCATTGCCATTATTGGTGGAGCAGATGGTCCAACAGCTATTTTTTTAGCATCTAAGTTGGCACCTGATTTACTGGGAGCTATTGCTGTAGCGGCTTATTCATATATGGCACTAGTGCCAATTATTCAGCCGCCAATTATGCGTGCATTAACAACGCAAGCAGAGCGCGAAATTCAAATGCCGCAACTTCGTACAGTATCGAAGAAAGAGAAAATTGTTTTTCCGTTAATGGTGCTTAGTTTAACCATCTTGTTTTTACCAGCAGCAACGCCGCTTGTGGGCATGTTCTGCCTAGGTAACTTGATGCGTGAATCGGGCGTGGTTGATCGTTTAAGCAATAGTGCACAAAACGAAATCATCAACATTACCACCATTTTCTTAGGCTTAGCGGTAGGCTCAAAGCTTGCGGCCGATAAGTTCTTAACCGTAGAAACAATCGGTATTTTGGTGTTAGGTGCATTGGCCTTTGCAATTGGTACAGCTTCAGGGGTGTTTATGGCGAAGGGTCTGAATAAGATCTCTAAATCGCCAATCAACCCATTAGTAGGCGCAGCAGGTGTGTCAGCGGTACCAATGGCAGCACGGGTGGTTAATAAGGTCGGCCTTGAGAGCAACCCGCATAACTTCTTGTTAATGCATGCCATGGGACCAAACGTAGCAGGGGTATTAGGAAGTGCCGTTGCAGCAGGTATTCTGTTAGCGATTGTTGGCTAAGTCGATTTACTTCCAACCGACTGGCGCAGTAATTTTACTGCGCTTTTTTTTGCCTATAGACTAGGGTCACCCTAAAGAAATTGTAGTTAAATGATAGTTGTGTAAGGAAGCCGCCATGAATGTTTTTATTATCTTATTATGCCTTTTTGTTGCCTTGGTTATTCTGATACCGCTACTTGAAAAGTATCAGTCTAGAATGGGGCTTGATGGCGCGACAAAGTATGCAAAGTACATTTGGCCACTGGTGATGATTTCGCTGATTATTCAACTTATCTATGTTCTTTTAAGGTAATAGTTGCATTAAACCGCAGTGCCATCAGTACTCATTTTAGTAAAGTCTATAATAGTTTTAGCCGGGTTTATTTGGCACAAAAAAGCCGCTTCAATTGAAGCGGCTTTTTTATGTTTACTTAACTACTTATTTAGCGCCAATTGTAACTCACGGTTACGTTGTAATTGCGCTAAGAAGTTATCAGCAATCGGTTTAAACTTAGCTAACTCATCGCGCGGTAAAGGCTCTGATTTAGGTAGTTTGACCGTTTTCGGATTACGGTGTACACCGTTTACTAAGAATTCATAGTGTAAGTGTGGGCCCGTTACACGACCTGTCGCACCAACCGTACCAATCTTTTGGCCTTGCTTCACTTTCTGACCAGTTCTAACCATCTTTTTGTCTAAGTGTAAGTACTTAGTTACATACTGTGTGCCATGGCTAATAAATACATAGTTACCATTGTATTTACTGTAGCCTGCTCTAATCACTTTACCATTACCCGATGATACAACTGGCGTACCGGTACGCGCTGCGTAATCGATACCGTTATGTGGTTTTACCGTTTTGGTCACTGGGTGTAAGCGACGCGGGTTAAAGCTCGAACTAATATACTTAAAGTTAACTGGCGCACGTAAGAAAGCCTTTTTCATGCTGCGGCCTTCAGGCGTATAGAAGTTACCATCGGTATGGCGAATAGCAGTGTAACGCTCGCCTTGGTTAATAAACTCTGCGGCAATAATTTTACCGTCGCCAATGTATTCACCATCAACATAGTGAGCTTCGTAAATAAGACCAAATTGGTCACCTTTACGAATGTCATTAGCAAAGTCGACATCCCAACCAAAGATGTCAGCAAAATTCATAATTTGACGCTCGCTTAAGCCAGCGGCAATGCCTGATGTCCAAAAGCTATTAGAGATCTCGCCGCCAGCAGATTTACTTAGCGTTTCGATTTCTTTGCTATCGATAGAAGTGTCGTAGTTACCTTCGTCATTTAATGTAACGTATAAGGTATCTGTTTTTGAGATCACATAACGAAGCTGCGCTAAAGAGCCATCTTCAGCGGTTGCAAAGCTTAAGATTTCGCCTGGGTGAATTTTTGTTAACTTACGAGTTTCAGCGTTGGTATTAACTAGTTTGTGTAATGTTTGCGCTGAGAAACCCGCACGTTTAAAGATAAGTGCTAAATTATCGCCATTACGTACTTCATGGTCGATAAGCTCGTATTCTGGAAGTTTTGCTGCTGCTTGCTCCGAATTAAGCTCAGTTAGTTTTTCGTTATCATCAACTTTAACTTGTAATTCGTAGCGTTTACCAATTTCAAGTGCGTTTGCACTGTTGTCCTTTGATGCGGTGGCTTTTTCAGAAGGCAATAACGCCAAGCCGACAATAGCAGAAACCAAACCGAGAATAAGCAGTTTGTGTTTTTTGGGAAGTTTGTGCACTACGTGAACCATATCGTGCCTTTTCTGCTGTCAAGAAATTTAAATACTAATATCGCAGGATATACCTAAAATAGAGCAAATACCAGTGTTTTGTAGATTTAAACTGGCGCTATTTTACGCTAGAATTGGCCTGCGCGTTAAACTTTTTTGTTTAAAATTGCAGCAGATGTCTATGGTTAAACTAAATCTACATTAGTTAACTAAAGTCCCTTCATTAAATTGCAATAACGCGGTATAAAGAACAATCATGCGCGCTGCCTTCAGGGCTGTTTCTTAAACTATTTAAGTTAGGCTTTTTTCTAGTGTCGCTTTTTGGTGCTAACTAGCTAAATTTTAAAGTTTTTAGCTCTATATTTATAACCCTGACAGGCCACCACGCCCCGGTAGCTGAATTTTTGGAGTAATACACAGTGGATTTACAAACCGCTCTAGCTGAGATAAAACGCGGTGCAGAAGAGATATTAATTGAAGACGAATTAGTCGAAAAGCTAAAGTCTGGTAAGAAACTTAAGATCAAAGCGGGTTTCGATCCAACTGCGCCTGATCTGCATTTAGGTCACACAGTTCTTATCAACAAAATGAAAACCTTCCAAGACCTAGGTCATGAAGTGATTTTCTTGATCGGTGACTTCACCGGTATGATTGGTGATCCGACGGGTAAAAACGTAACGCGTAAACCGTTAACCCGTGAAGATGTATTAGCTAATGCTGAAACCTATAAAGAGCAAGTATTTAAGATTCTTGATCCTGCTAAAACTACAGTTGCATTCAACTCTACTTGGATGGAGAACTTAGGTGCAGCAGGTATGATTAAACTGGCTGCGCGTCAAACAGTAGCACGTATGCTAGAACGTGATGACTTTAAAAAGCGTTATGCCAACGGTCAATCAATTGCTATCCACGAATTTTTATATCCACTGGTACAAGGTTGGGACTCAGTTGCATTAGAAGCTGATGTTGAGCTTGGTGGTACAGACCAACGCTTTAACCTATTAATGGGTCGTGAATTACAAAAAGACGAAGGTCAAAAGCCACAAACAGTACTTATGATGCCACTGCTTGAAGGTACTGATGGCGTTCAGAAAATGTCTAAGTCATTAGGTAATTACATTGGTATTACTGATGAGCCTAACGACATGTTTGGTAAAGTGATGTCTATTAGTGATGAGCTAATGTGGCGTTACTATGACTTATTAAGTGCATTATCTATCGAAGAGATTGCAGCGCTTAAACAACGTGTTGCAGATGGTGCAAACCCGCGCGACATTAAGATTGAGCTTGCCAAAGAAATGATTGCACGTTTCCACAGCGAAGAAGCAGCCGAAGGTGCTCATCAAGATTTCATCAAGCGTTTCCAAAAGAATGCATTACCAGATGAGATCCCTGAAGTAACAGTAACAATTGCTGAAGAAACTGTGTTTATCACTAATCTATTAAAAGAAGCGAACCTTGTTGCAAGTACGTCAGAAGCAATGCGTATGATTAAACAAGGCGCTGTAAAGATTAATGGTGAAGAAAAAGTAACGGATACTAAGCTTGAAGTTGCTAAAGGCACTACACAGATTTACCAAGTAGGTAAACGTAAGTTTGCTAAAATCACCTTAGCTTAAATAAGCTAACAGAATAAAAACCAGCTGCGGCTGGTTTTTTTGTGCCTTTTTTTAGTTAATAAACAGCGTAGCCACTTCAATGGCGATGATAAGTAGTAACCAAAATGCTTTCGCTTGATTTAAGCGATTCACTAAAGCGGGAATATCATCGGCATCTGGTAGGCGATCGGTACCAACACGCATTTTATTAAAGCGCTCACCTTGGTAAAGGGCAGGGCCGCCTAATTGCACTTGCAAAGCAGCCGATGTAACACTTAACAGCCAACCCGTATTGGTTTGATAAAAGTGTCTGCCATAGTGCTTAATGTAATGAATGCTCTGTCTACTGGCATTGGTTGCTGCAATCGTTAAAGCGACTAATCGAGTGGGTAACCACTCCAATACAAATAGTAACTTAGCAATGGGAGCCAAAAATGGGTTGTTGGGTTTTTGGTTTTTTCGCCATGCTTGATGAATTAATGTCAGTAAGCGATAAACTAAAGCAAGGATAGCGCCGCCAAGTAGATAAAAGAATATAACGGCAAAATAATGCCGCGCACTTTGTAACACCAGTGACTCCATGGTTGCTTTACAAATTCCAGAAGCCGATAAACGTGATACATCACGGGCAACAAGGCTCGAGAGTAGCTCTCTAGCAGTCGCTTTTTGGTTGAGCTTGAGCAATCTGGCAATACGTAATGATTTCTTCTCTTGCGCGCGGCTACTGAGTAACAAATATAAAATTAAGCCGCTTAATAACTCAGGATAAAAAGCAAACTCTAAAAACAGCACAACTAATGTCACTATCACTAAAATAGTGAGTGTAAAAGCCAAAGTTGAGGCTAAATATTGATAGCTTTTAGGATTCGTTGGGTTGTATAAACGATCGTTGAGGGCAGAGAAAATAACGCTTAAAAAGGTATTAGGATGATACCAACTAACCAAAGGAAAGAAGCGCTCAGCTAAGAGCGCTACAAAAAATACAATAATGTCCAAATGGTTTTGAACAATATTTGCAATCACCTTATAAACTCACCGATGTTAGCTTCTCTAAAAGAGCAACAACCATTTTAGATGAGTTGATAGATGCAGTTTCGATATACTCTTCAAATGATTGCGGCGATTCTTTGCCAGCAATGTCAGACATTGAACGAATAACAACAAATGGTGTTTCTAGCACGTGACAAGCTTGTGCAATTGCTGCACCTTCCATTTCTACTGCAAGCATAGTTGGAAATTCTGCGCGTGTTTTTTCAATTCTTACCGGGTCACACATGAATGAATCACCAGTACAAATTAGGCCAATCATGGTTTTAACATCGCTGATTTGGCTTACGCTTTGCTCTGCCGCTTCAATCAATTTAGGGTGCGCAGCAAAGCCCGCTGGCATTTGTGGTACTTGGCCGATTTCGTAACCGAATGCAGTCACGTCTACATCGTGGTGACGAACTTCTGAAGAAATAACGACATCACCTACATTTAGCGATGGCTCAAAACCACCTGCAGAACCTGTGTTGATCACACAATCTGGGCTGAAGTTGTCGATTAGTAGTGTCGTTGCTACTGCAGAAGCTACTTTACCAATACCAGATTGAACTAAAGTAACAGTGTTACCCGCTAATTCACCGGTGTAAAAGGTAAAACCAGCTTTAGTCATGATGCTTGGGTTTACCATTGCTTCGCGTAAGATTTTTACTTCTGGCTCCATCGCGCCAATAATACCAACGTGCATAATATTTGATTCCTTAGGTTGAATAGGGTGATTATACCTAAAAATGTCTAAAACAAACAAAAAAGCAGACCTTAAAGTCTGCTTTTGCCAATATTATGACGGACTATATTTCTGCAAGCGCCGTTGAGTGTGCTTTTGCTTGTGATGGTGATAGTACTGCTGGTTTAGTTACTCGATTGCGTGCAGGTCTTGCCGGTGCTGCTGCAGGTTTACCAAGTTTAAACATGATAGCGTCACGCACTTCTCTTGGTTGATAGCCTGATTTTACTTTCATACGAATATGCGGAATGCCTGCCGCTTCTAACGCGCCACTGACAAACCAGTCACGTTGTGCTTTATGGCCGTCGCGGTTGGTGTTATTTACTAAATCAACAGCGGCAACAATGCTAAGTTTGTCCTTGTCGATAAGCACGTAATCTAACTGTTTGTTTTTGGCTTTAGCCATTGCAGCACGTTTAGCTTTGACAGATAAGCCTTGCTTACAGTCGATTAAATCAATCAGTTTAACACGGCTGACGATTTTGTACTGGTCACCTACAGCACGTTCTAGCAGGTGTAAAAAAGCACTCTCAACTTGCGTAAAAACAGTTTGCTTACGAGTGAAAGGGTAAGGGTTTCCGCCTTCATCGGTAAACTTTGACGCAACAACAGAGGCTACGACGACTAATACTAAAATTGATAATAAAGCGAATTCCATACGGTAACTCCACAACAACAAATTGACACTGAAAACTAATAGCAATTAGCGTGCCTAACTGTATGGAGCTACCCGAAATTTTTAAGCCGTGTATCCGCCAGCAACCCCTTTAACAGCGATTGCTACCGCGTCATGGGCATGAAGTGATTCGTAGTGGTTTATTTGTAGCCAGTAATCTGCGTAGTTATGCTGTTCAAGTAAGCCTTTAATTTTACGTGCAGCATCTTCGCAGAACATGAGGTTTTGACCATTTAAGCGGGCAAACTCTTGCTCATCTTCACGTTTAACCGCCGCTTGTACTGGCGTTTTTAGCTCAGCTTCTAAAGCATCAATTAAGCCAACCACATCAAAGCTGTCAATTTGGCTGTCGAGTTTTACTTTCACGTTGGCGATTGAACGCTGTGAGTGTGGTGTAGCTACAATCCCGTCAGTTGTGCCTAGCCATTCTAAAACAGTTTGCTTATCAACATTTTGCTCTGCAAACTTTTCGCTAAAAGCGTTTTGAATTAATTGACGAGCAAGAGCCGCTGAACATGGGCATGTTGACGAGTAAGTGACATCAACCATTAACTCAAAGCTTACAATGCCTTGGTTGATCTTAGCGATCAGATGAATCGGGTAGTTTTTCCAACCTACTTTGCCACTTAATAAAGATTTTCGGCGCAGTGGTAGCTCAAACCTAAATTCGATTTGTGCTTGGTCACTTAAATCATCATGGCTGCTAATAAAGGCATCAAGTGCTTGCTTGAGAGTTTGTGGATTAACTTGCTGCTCGGTTGATAAGGTATCAAGGGCTAAAAATAGACGCGACATATGAATGCCTTTGGCGTCTTCTTTATGCAAGTTTACAAAAGCGCGTGCCTTGGCAATTACGTTTACAGGGGCAATATTGCGAGTTTCAAAAATGAAAGGAAGTTCAATTTCGCCCATGCCAACCCAGTCTAATTTACCTGTTTGTAAGGCGGGAGCCGTATCAGCAATATCTGGCATTGTGGTTTGCATGGTAATACTCATTCTTTGCAATTATTAAAGCGCGGTATTTTACATGAAAAAATATAAAAAAGCGGCGTTGATGAAAAAATTCTATGTTTATCGCACAATATGAATATTTCTAAAGGAATAGTGATAAAATTAACTATGCTGTTTTTTTTCGATTATGTGCCTAAGCTTTAATATATGATTGATTCTTCTTTGAGTCCCTGGGCTCGCACACTCTCAAGCTTTATTTCTAAGTACGGTGAGTTTAAAACTGCCGCTGCCTGTTATGCCTTATTACTGGTCATGTCGCTGATTTTATCGTGCATGTTTTATTATGTAGCAGTCGGTACGGTAACTTTAGTTGATGTTTTAGCTGTGTTGTTTTTTACCGCAGTAGTATCGCCGATATTAATAACAGTGCTGCTCAATTCTATTCGCCAGTTAGAAGCATCTTATAGTTATCTAGATAGCGCAACCAAACAAGAAAAACTGCTCAATCAAACGCTAAAAGACAATATCAGTCGCTTAAACGAAGAGATTGATGAACGTAAAATGGCGTTTCATGCTAAGCACAGAGCAATAGAAGAACTTAGACGCGAAATCGCCGAGCGTAAGAAGACCCAACAAGAACTTGCGCAACAAGGCATGCTATTGCGCTCTATTGTCGACTCATCTCCCGATTTATTTTATTACCGCGATAACAATGGTGTATTTGCTGGCTGTAATAAAATGTTTGAACAAGTGATAGGTAAAAGCAGCGATGAGTTAATCGGTAAGAGTGTTGAAGAAATCTACCCAAGTGATTATTTACCAGAAGTACTGCGCACCGACAAAAAAGTATCTCAAACTCACCAAGCTCTTACACTTGACGTTGAATACCCTGTTAATGGTGAAAAGCGTTGGTTTGAGATGCGTAAGTTACCCTTTATTAATGAAAAAGGTGAGTACATTGGTTTACTTGCCTTTGGCCGTGATATCACCAGCCGTAAAGAGGCGGCTCAGGCCCTTGAAGCGGCTTACAAAGATAAAGGTAAATTCATTGCGACTCTAAGTCATGAACTAAGAACACCGCTTAACGGTATAGTGGGTTTAACCCGCATGTTGCTAGATACAGAACTTGATAAACAACAACGTAGTTGGTGTAACACGGTATTCTCAAGCGCCGAAACCCTTGGCAATATATTTAACGATATTATCGACTTGGATAAAATTGATCGTGAGCAGCTTGATATTGTTGCTGACTCAGTCAATGTGGCCGACTTTATAAATGATGTGGTGAACTTTGCAGGCTTAATTGCTGAGCAAAAGGGGCTTGAGTTCAATATTAAACGCAAAGGTACGTTAGACGTTTATGCGTCACTTGATCCGACTCGTTTACGTCAAGTTGTTTGGAATCTCATCAATAATGCGGTTAAGTTCACCCAACAGGGTCATGTTGAGCTTGAATGTCGCCGTGAGAATCGCGCTGATGGGCCTTGGTTAGTGATGCGTGTAAGCGACACCGGTCAAGGCATTCCTCAAGAGCAGCTGCACCGTATTTTTGACATGTACTATAAGGCACCTGATATCAAAGGCACCAATGCAATTGGTTCAGGGATTGGTCTTGCAGTAACTAAAGCACTTGTTACTGCGATGAAAGGTGAAATCAATGTCAGCAGTACTGAAGGTGAGGGCAGTGTTTTTGTTGTCGAAATTCCCCTTAAGCTTTGTATTGCGCCAGCTGAGCAAAGTTATGCGGTACGCAGCTTAAATATTCTTTTAGTTGAAGATGTGCCGCTAAATGCTGAGATTGCTACCAACCTACTTGAGCAGCGTGGCCACGAAGTTATTTGGGCTGAAACAGGTGAAGATGCGCTGTCGTTTGTCTACACAGAAGATGACTTAGACCTCGTTTTACTTGATATGCAATTACCAGACATCAATGGTGATGAAGTTGCTCGTCAAATTCGTGATGATGAGCACTTTGATAAGCTGCCAATCGTTGCCTTGACTGCCAACGTGCGTAGTGCCGAAGAAGAACTTGCGGGTATTAATATTCAAGGTGCACTCGCTAAGCCTATCAACACCACAAAACTCGATAAAATGCTCGGCGAGCTATTTGATATCAAACAGCAACAAAATTGTCAGCCTGAGCCAATTAAAGCCGTGACGGAAAAAGACTTATCGGGTATACGTGTTGAGCTTCTCGATATAGAAACCATCGAAGACTTTGTAGGCTCAATGGGGCTGGTTATTTTTAATCGTAGCTGTGAGTTATTTAATAAGTTAAACCCTCAGTATCAAACTGAGCTAGCAGATGCGTTAGCTGAAGATGATAGAGAAGAATACAAATCGGTGGCGCATAAATTGAAAGGTGCAGCAGGCTCTGTAGGCTTAAACGATGTGCAGTTACATGCTAAGAAGATGGAACACGGCGCGCTTGAAGAAAGTAGTGAAGAGTTACAACAGTGGCTTAATGAACTTGCAGTTAAAATAAATGAAGGGCGTGACGCCCTCCAATTATTCTTACAGCAGTTAGAAGATTAATTCTAATTAGCTGTCGATTTTACCAATGAAACGATAGCCTTCACCATGGATGGTGCTGATCAGCTCAGAGGTGCTGTTATCGCTTTCAAAGTGTTTTCTGATACGACGAATGGTTACGTCTACAGTACGGTCATTTGCGCGAAGCTCACGGCCAGTCATGTGCTTAATTAATTGCTCACGGCTGAAAATACGGCCCGGTGAATCGAGCATTAAACGAAGTGCGCGGTATTCACCTTTAGGTAAACGCTTAGCGTCGCCACTTGGAGATGTTAAACAACGGCTGTTTTCATCAAGTTCCCAACCGTTAAATGTAATAACACCATTTGTTTCAATATTCGCTTCTTCGCCACCTAATGCTGTGCGCGAAATAAGGTTACGAGCACGAATAGTTAATTCGCGAGGGTTGAATGGTTTTGTGATGTAATCATCAGCACCAATTTCAAGACCTAAAATGCGATCAACGTCGTTGTCACGACCTGTTAAGAAAATTAAACCAACATTACGTTTTTGACGTAATTCACGCGCTAAAATAAGCCCGTTTTTACCTGGTAGGTTGATATCCATAACTACAAGGTTCACATCATCATTATTTGTAAGCTTGTCATGCATATCATCGCCATCAATGGCTTCAATAACTTTGTAACCTTCGGCTTCAAATAAACTAACGAGGTTTAGTCGAGTTACGTCTTCATCCTCTACGATCAGAATGACTGGCGTTTGCATTGTATATTAACCTTTTCGGAAATTTTATTTACAAAAATTCGGTATTATCAAGCAAAACCGAATACTAGAGATTATAGGATTAGATCCAATTGTTAACAAGTAAAATCAATTTGGATAAAACTTAGCCATAGCTAACAATCGAGATTGCACTTTAAAGTTATGCTGCAATACGTGCTGCTTATTGATATACAGTCGGATTTTATTTCCTTCTTGAACCAGAGAGGCTATTCCGCCTTTCTCTAAAAAGCGAATACTTTCACCTATCGTTAAAGTATTTAATGAAATTGTATCGGTCCAAAGTGGAAGTATATCATTTTCTAATGTTTCATCAATGTATGTGATATCACAAATCTGAGAAAGTTCAGAAATTTGCTGAGTTTTTTTCACTAAAATAACGTTGATAGGTTTTTTGTTAATTTGCAGTTCACTTTTGTCCTTTAGGAACGACCCAGGCCCTGTTTCTACATTATAAAAACAGAAAGAAATAGGTGGAGGATCCATGCTTTCAGTAAACTTAGTGAACTTAGCAATTTGATATAAAAACGCAGATTTTACTTGTTCTGGTGATTTTGCAAAACTCGGGGTGGCGTAAATAACAAAAGCAAAAAGGCAACATATGATTTTCATCATGCATTACCTTCAGATAAGGGGAGAGTAATAATAAAATGAGCACCCTCGGTATTTAACTCATCGTGAATTATTGTACCGCCTAAGGCTTGGGTTACCAGGTTATAAACTAAATGCATACCTAGTCCACTTCCACCTTCGCCTCGTTTGGTTGTCACAAATGGGTCGAAAATACGTTTTCGAATCGTCTTTTCAACACCAACGCCATTATCGAAATAGTGAATAATAAAGCTGCTTTCATTGCGCTCAACGTTAAAGGTGATCTCGTTATCAAGCTCGTCGCTAAAACCATGGATCACAGAGTTACTCAATAACTGCTGTAACACCTGCTGTAATGGTCCCGATTTAGTCTCAATACTAAAGTCATTATTGCAGTTAATCGTGATTTTAGGATTGCGATATTGTATTTCTGAGCGCATCGACATAATCACATCATTTAATAAATTATATAAGTTTACGTTAGTGGTTATTTCGACATCTTGATTAACTGCCACTTTCTTAAAGCTTGAGACTAGCTCTGCGGCTCGGTTTAAGTTGCGATAGATAAGATCTAGATTTTCAATGCCATCAGTTATAAAGCGTTTTAAATGTGCTGAGGTGAGTGTTTTTTGCTCAAACTGCGTGTTGATTTCTGCCAGCTTGTCACGCAGCAAAGTTGAACCCGTAATACCTAAGCCGATAGGTGTATTTACCTCATGGGCTACACCTGCAACCATTTGCCCTAAAGAGGCCATTTTTTCATTTTCTACTATTTGATTTTGGTATTGATGCATACGCTCAAGTGTATTGAGTAGTTCTTGGTTAGCCTCACGCAAGGCAATAGTACGTTGATTTACTTTCTCTTCAAGGCTTTGGTTAAGCTGTTTTATTTCTTGTTTGTCTTTTTCGTGGCGCTCGATTTGCTTTTGGGTTCGGGCAAGCATGATATTTAAGCTGCTAGAAAGCTGATTAATTTCATCGACATTAGTTTTTTGTGCGCGAGTGTCATAGTTATGGTTTTTTGACACATCTTGAAGCAAGTTACTCAGTTCATCAATTGGGTTCGCAATACGTTTTTGAATACGCAGAGCAACAAAATACACCAACACTAAAACAAATAGGGTTAGTAAAATATCAATAAAGATTTTACGGTTAATATACTGATTGAGCCTATCTAAGCCACCACGAACATAGGCATAGCCAATCACTTCTCCTTCATATTTGATTGGTTTTATTAATTCTATTACATCATCTTTAAACTTTGGCTCAGACAGCTCGCTGATACTGTTTACTTTGATAGGAACTGGCGGAGTTCTATTGGCGTTAAAGCTGCTGAAAAAAACAGGCTCATTCGATAATTCGTCAATTGCGTATATGTGAATGTTTTTAATGAGCGGCACTGTCTCGAAAGATTTTAGGCGCTCTGTTTCAGTTTCGTTATCATCAAATAACACTGTGACCTGGGCGTTATATGCAATAATTTCAGATAGAATAGTTATTTTATCGACAATTAAGGCTTTTTGTTCTTTTACATCTAGGTAGGTCGAAATAGAGATAGACAAAGACAAGCACAACGCAGTAAC
Organism: Pseudoalteromonas simplex; assembly: GCF_015278155.1. Lineage (NCBI taxonomy): Bacteria > Pseudomonadati > Pseudomonadota > Gammaproteobacteria > Alteromonadales > Pseudoalteromonadaceae > Pseudoalteromonas > Pseudoalteromonas simplex. Next base: position 24,936 of record NZ_JADILN010000003.1, on the reverse strand, counting down.
AAGCATAACCGCATTAGTTAATGCCTTACGAATACTCGTTTGTGCCGATAAAATTGACATGCGCTATAGAAAGCCTAAATTTTTATTTTATTAGTAAGAGTTTAGTCTAGCAAAGACATTTAAAAGTAACTAAATATTTTAAAAAATATTTTTGCTACGAATAAGCTATTTACTCAACTTTTATTTAGCTGAGTAAACTGCAAATTTTGTATTTTTGAAATCGGTACTGTATTGGCCAAATTGCGCTTCTAAAATAGGTGGGTATTTTAAGAAGCTGTTTGCAACTATGGTCAGTTTACCTTGCTTACTCAAGTGTTGCTTTGCAGAGCTAAGAAATGCCTCGGCAATGGTGTAATCAGTGGCAATACCGGTGTGGAAAGGAGGGTTACTGATGATTAAGTCGAATTTACCATTAATATCAGATAAGCCATCACTTAATACCGCTTGGCCTTTAAGGTTATTTAATGCAAGTGTTTGCTCTGTGGCGTAAGTAGCAAGAGCACTTACATCGCTACATACAAACTCAAGCTCAGGCTGCTTTTTTCCTAAATAAGTAGCAATAATGCCTGCGCCACATGCAAAGTCGAGCACTTTACCCTTGCTAATACTTGGCGCATTATTTAGAAGTACCGCGGTACCTACATCAAGCGCACCGTGGTTAAATACGCCCGGCACACTAATCGCCGTAAATTCAATATCGCCGGCTTTCACTTGAAATTGCTTATGATAACGACCGATAGCAAAGTTATCGTTTAGCGTAAGCTCAGAGAATAAATACAAAATACAGTGCTTGGCACTATCGATTTTGTTACTAAAACCACAGTGATCTTTTAGTTGTTTCTCTGCTGATTTAACACCGCTTTTATTTTCACCTACCACAAATAGTTGCGCGTCTTGATTACTAACAGCACGAATGTTATCGAGGCACATTTGTGCTTCGGGCTTAGCTTTTGGGTAATAATAGATAACTAAATCGTAGTTATTATCTGGAATAGTGTGGCTAACCACAGCATGTACACCGGCAATTTTGCTAGCATACATGGCATTTGCGTGGTTATAACTGAACGCAGTAATTTTTGCGTCAGGGTTTAGCGTTTTAAGTTCGCGTAAGAAGCCATCTTGCTCAAAGTTAACCACTAAAATCGATTGTCCAACAAGTTCGTCTTCATTTCGAAGCAATAATAAACTTGGGTTGGTTAACTTACTCATGCTGCTTTACCTTTTGTTACTTAGTACGCTCAAACATTAGATCCCATACGCCGTGACCTAAACGGTGACCGCGCTGCTCAAATTTTGTCAGTGGACGTGAATCTGGGCGAGGAACGTAATCGTTAGTTTCTGATTGGTTTTTGTAACCTTCAGCAACTTGCATTACTTCAAGCATATGCTCAGCATAATTTTCCCAGTCAGTCGCCATATGGAAAACACCGCCAATTTTTAATTTGCTACGTAACTTTTGCGCAAACTCTGGTTGTACGATACGACGCTTATGGTGACGTTTTTTATGCCATGGATCAGGGAAGAATAATTGCAGCTTAGATAAGCTTTCATCGGCAATACAATCAGCTAGAACTTCAACTGCATCGTGTTCGAATACGCGTAAGTTTGTTACACCTGCTTCGTCGGCATCCATTAAACAGGCACCTACACCTGGGCGGTGAACTTCAATACCGATGAAGTTAAGCTCTGGTGCGTTTTTAGCCATTTCGACTAGCGATTTACCCATACCAAAACCGATTTCTAGTACCACATCGTTATCGTTACCAAACACTTCTTTTAGGTTTAGCATGCCATTTTTATGCTCAAGGCCCATCGTTGGCCAACACTTCTCGATGGCTGCCGCTTGGCCTTTTGTGAGGCGACCTTCGCGCTTTACGAAACTACGAATCGTGCGGATATATTTACCCTCTTGCTTTGCTTGCTCGAGGTTTGGGTTACTTGAGTCACTCATATATTTTGGCCTGATAAAAATACTGACGATAGAAAAAGGGTGCGTATTATCCCTGACCTGCGCCTTGAGTACAATAGTCTGGGCTTGTTTATCTTATGAGATTAATATTGCAGCCATATGCTAGCTATTTAGGCAAAGTAGGGGCTGTTCGACTTGCTTGGCCTAACCAACTGCAATAGACTTGGCCGCAATGAGCTTCAGCAAGTAAAGATGTTATTTTGAATTTAAGCAATAAGGAGTCAACTTGGTTTGCAAACCAAGTGGTTGACTGGTACCACCTTCACGGCCGTAAAACTCTCCCTTGGCAGTTAAATAAAACCCCTTATAAGGTATGGATCTCTGAGGTCATGCTACAGCAGACTCAAGTGGTGACTGTTATTCCATACTTTGAAAAGTTTATGCAAAGCTTTCCTGACATTATTGCGCTTGCTAATGCCGATGAAGATCAGGTGTTACACCATTGGACTGGCCTTGGCTACTACGCCCGAGCGCGTAACTTACATAAAACTGCAAAAATAGTCCGTGATAACTACCAAGGTGAGTTTCCAACTACGCTTGAAGAAGTAATGGACTTGCCGGGTATTGGTCGTTCAACGGCAGGGGCTATCTTGTCTTTATCGCTTGGTCAACATCATCCAATTTTAGATGGCAATGTTAAACGAGTGCTAGCACGCTTTTTTATGGTTGAAGGCTGGTACGGAGTGAAAAAGGTCGAAAATCAACTTTGGTCATTATCATCGCAATTAACGCCTAAAGAGTCGGTTACTGAGTTTAATCAGGCAATGATGGATTTAGGTGCAAGCCTTTGTTCACGTAGTAAGTTTGACTGTGAGCCTTGTCCTTTGAATAGTAAATGCCTTGCTTTTAAAGAAGGTAAAGTAAAAGAGTTCCCGCATTCAAAGCCTAAAAAAGCTGTACCGAAAAAGTCATGCCATCAGCTCATTCTAGCCTGCGACAATAAAGTGCTTATGGAAAAGCGCCCAAGCTCAGGGATATGGGGTGGATTGTTTGGCTTTTTTGAGTTTAGCGAATTAACTGAGTTAGAAACATTTTTAGCCCAGCATGGTTTATCAAACAATACGCAAGCACTTGAAGCCTTTACCCATGTATTTTCGCATTTTGAGCTAACCATCAATCCACATGTTTTAACCTTGCCGAGCATTCCAGATCTCATTAATGAACGACAACTGGTTTGGTATCCGCTTGATGAGTCTGTTGAGGTTGGTCTTGCTGCACCAACGAAAAAGCTGGTTAAACAATTAAGCGCAATAGATTACAATAGCATCACGCAATAAGAGTAGAGAGCAATTATGGCACGTACAGTATTTTGTCAAAAGTTACAAAAAGAAGCTGAAGGCTTAGGCTTCCAACTATACCCAGGTGAGCTTGGTGAAAAGATTTTCAACAACATCAGTAAAGAAGCGTGGGGCCAATGGCAACACAAGCAAACAATGCTGATCAACGAAAAACACCTGAACATGATGGACCCAGAGCACCGTGCTTTTTTAGAAGAGCAAATGGTGGGTTTCTTATTTGAAGGTAAAGACGTAGAAATAGAAGGCTACCGTCCACCAGAAAAATAAGCGCATAATCAAAAGTAAAAAGGGCCGTAATGGCCCTTTTTGATCTGTATTATTCAGCTTCTTGTTCGGCTTTGTTAATTTGTTCTTTTAAGAACTGAGCCACCTTAGAGTATTCAATTTCGAAACTATCTCTAAGTGCAATTAATTCGTCGCTTGTAGGCTCGCCTTCTTTGCAGGTTTGTTCAAATCCAGCGGCAAGCTCAGCAACCTTCATTGCTCCTATGGTTTTCGAAATTGACTTTAGCTGATGGCAGGAAGTGATAATTTTATCTAAATCATATTCTATAACCCCAGCGTTTACCTCTTTACTGAGTTGATTACTCTGTTCTAAATACATCTTAAAGAAACGTAGCTTCTTCGCTTCATCATTGACATATTTACCTAGCACATCCATATCAATTGGTGTTGTAAGTTTTTTACTTTCTAATTTTGCAGCTTCTGGGTTTGCTTTATAAGCACATTTATGAAGTGTTCCTTCAAGCACATTTAGCTCAACAGGTTTTGTAATGTAATCGTTCATGCCTATGCTTAAACAACGCTCTTTTTCACCTTTAAGCGCATTAGCTGTTATAGCAATTACATAAGGCTGGGCGTTGATATCTTCAAGTTGCGATGCTTCATGGCGTATTTTTTCTACCATATCGTAACCAGACATTTTTGGCATGTGTAAATCAGTTAAAATAATAGAGTGCTTACCTTCACGCCATGCTTCTAAACCTTTCTCACCATTTTCAGCCATTTCAACACCATAGCCTAGTAGATGTAGCTGATCGGTCAGCACTTGCTGATTTAGCACGTTATCTTCAACAAGAAGTACTAACTTGTTTTCTTCACGAGCCTTATCAACACTTAGGTAGTCGTTAAATGATTTGGTAGAAGAAATTTGTTTAGGCTTATGTAATCCAGCTGCCACGAGAAGTGACATCATAAAGTTTGACTTACATAATGGTACTGCATTTAGATAAAAAATATTCTTATGATTTACGGCAGCTTCATCTAATCTACTTAAGACGATAACTTGCTGATTATTATCTTCTAAAGTGTAAAGTAAGCGACGTAAGATATAGTTAATATCTTCCATGGTTTCGATCCCATCAAGGATCCAAATCAGCTCTTTTCGGTCCTGCTCAACTTCAATCTGCTCATTATTTTGGGCGATAACTGGTGTTGCCCCCATAAATGATAAATAACGTGTCAGTAATTTTTTTCGACCGTCATGATTAGAGACCACAACAACTCTTTGATCTTTCATGACTTGTTTGTGAGCATAATCAACTTTACCTTGTGTACTAAAAGGTAATTCAACGACAAACTCACTGCCAATACCTAAGTCACTGGTTACAGAAATTGTACCCAACATTAGTTCGGTTAAGCTTTTACAAATCGATAAACCTAACCCTGTGCCACCGTATTCGCGGGTTATTGACCCTTCAGCTTGAATAAATGGATTAAATATTTCGCGAAGCTGCGCTTGCGTCATCCCTTTACCGTTATCTAATACACTAAAGCGTAATGTGTAGTGATCAGTGGTGTTTTGTGCAACCTCCACCGAAATTTTTACATGACCTTTTTGCTTGTCGTCTGTGCTAGTGAACTTAATTGCATTACTACATAGATTGTAAAGTACTTGGCGAACTCGTACTGTGTCGCCAATTAGGTTTGTTGGGATATCGGGCGCAATAGCGAGCTCTAGCTCAAGGTCACGCTTTTTGGCAACCGATGATAAAACACGGGCAACTTCTTCAATCGTGTCAGATACTGAAAAAGGAATGTTATCGATATTTAATTTACCCGCTTCGATTTTCGAGAAATCGAGAATGTCATCTAATATCCCTAATAACGAAAATGCAGAATCACGAATAATTGTACTTAGTCTATGTTGCGCCCCATCAAGCTCTGTTTGGCGAAGTAAATCAATTGTGCCAATAACACCGTTCATTGGGGTGCGAATCTCATGGCTCATGGTAGCCAAGAAAGTGGTTTTAGTTTCGTTTGCTTGTTCAGCTTTTAGAGTTGCTTGCTCAAGAGCGAGAGTACGATTTTGTACCTCTGTCTCTAGGCTGTTTTGTAATTTTTGCAAATCAGCTTGTGCTGCTTTGTTCTCGGTAATTGCTGATTCAACTTTTTTAAGTAATTGATTTACATGCTTTGCGACAGAGTCTAGGCCAAAGTCAAGGGTTTCAGTTACTTGCCCTTGGTAGTCCGCATTGTCAGTAATAGCTTTTAGCTCTTTATTTAACGATGAACTACTTTTACTAAAACGCTTATTGATAAAAATACTCAGCGCAACAGATAATATAATTAAAGCTAGAAGCGTTAAGCCAGCAAGACCGATTGAAAGCACAGAAGATTGTGTAATAGGCTGCTCAATAGGGTGTTGTTTCACAATTAACTCGCCAACAGGCTGGTCATTAAATTCAAGAACAGTATGTATTAGTGTTTTTTCAGCTAGTTGTTGATTGACTTTAGTGGGTTGAATAAGCTCTTTGTTGTTTGCATAAACTAAAGAAACATCACCGTTAAACTCGTATCTATATAAATAGTAATCAAAGCCAGTATTAAGAAGTAAGCTTAAATCCAGTACTTCTTTTACTTTATCTTGCCCTGGCATTGTTAAAGCACTAACAAGGGGGGCACGCAATTGATTTGAAACTTGAATGGCCGTTAAATTTGGCTGCAACTCTTTTACTGGTGCTTCATCATTAGTTGGATAAAACGAAAAAGCAACGACCGCTAACAGGGTGATGACGAGATTCGTAATTATAAAAAGCGGTAGTAAGCCTTTTACAGGTGAATTCGATTTACTTGGCATGGTTCTTATCCAACAATTTTACAGCTAGGTACATTTCCTTGATATTTAGACAATCCTACCATCTGTGAAGAAAAATTCATCACGTTTTTAACAGAGGTAACTCTTTTATGATGAGAGTCAATTTAAAAGCATAAAAGTTGTTGGTTAAATAAGCTAAAAACTATTGAAATCAGCAATCTTGATTGAAAACTGTGCAAACAGTTAGAATCCTCAAAAAAAAGTTGACTTGAGAAGGCAAAACCCGTTTAATACGCCGCACGCCCAGATAGCTCAGTCGGTAGAGCAGAGGATTGAAAATCCTCGTGTCGGTGGTTCGATTCCGCCTCTGGGCACCATTATTTAGTATATTGGTGTTTAACTTATGATTTAAACATCAATATCGTGCCAAGCACACAAATTTAGTGTGCCGACTTAGCTCAGTTGGTAGAGCAACTGACTTGTAATCAGTAGGTCATCCGTTCAACTCGGATAGTCGGCACCATTTATTTAATAGTTAGCATTTAGCTAATTGTTTTGCCCAGATAGCTCAGTCAGTAGAGCCATCGGGAGTTGCATTGAAAATCCTTGTGGATATTCTGCATAAAACTAAATTTTGCCCAGATAGCTCAGTCGGTAGAGCAGAGGATTGAAAATCCTCGTGTCGGTGGTTCGATTCCGCCTCTGGGCACCATTATTTGATAATCTCTTTTAAAGTGATTATAGTGCACAACGCACACGATTTTAGTGTGCCGACTTAGCTCAGTTGGTAGAGCAACTGACTTGTAATCAGTAGGTCATCCGTTCAACTCGGATAGTCGGCACCATTTATTTTAATAGTTAGCATTTAGCTAATTGTTTTGCCCAGATAGCTCAGTCGGTAGAGCCATCGGGAACTGCATTGAAAATCCTTGTGGATATTCTGCATAAAACTAAATTTTGCCCAGATAGCTCAGTCGGTAGAGCAGAGGATTGAAAATCCTCGTGTCGGTGGTTCGATTCCGCCTCTGGGCACCATTATTTATAATCACAACGTGATTAAGTGCATAGCACACAAATTCAGTGTGCCGACTTAGCTCAGTTGGTAGAGCAACTGACTTGTAATCAGTAGGTCATCCGTTCAACTCGGATAGTCGGCACCATTTATTTAAACATCAAGCATCTAGCTTTTTGTTATGCCCAGATAGCTCAGTCGGTAGAGCAGAGGATTGAAAATCCTCGTGTCGGTGGTTCGATTCCGCCTCTGGGCACCATTAATTTAAAGCCTCGCAATCGCGAGGCTTTTTTGTTTTTATCTCCTCCAAATCACGATTTTACTTCCCGTAGGCGTGAAATTTAAAGAGCTTTCAGCCGTCAGCTATCAGATTGAAAAGTTAGCGAGTTAGAAAGGGGAAAGAGTAAAGTTAGATTGTGCCCGCACATTACTATGGCTAAACCCGGTGCCGTAGGCGTGAAATTTATTTCGCGCGAATAAGAATAATAAGTACTTGTATAAAAGAAAAACTACATGGAAGATTTTCGATAGCTGATAGTTTGCAACTTACCTCCATTTTCCTACCGTTCATCGTCCCCAAATGTCAGGCAGTGTAATGTTATGTAAAGTCAGTTGAGCAAAACTTAACGTGGTGCTTGAATTACACTCATAAATAGATGTTTTTCAGGTTTTTAGAATGAATTGGCAATATAAGCCTAGTTTATTGGCTTTAAGTGTAATTTTGCTAAGTGCATGTGCGAGCCAGCCGACTCACAATGAACGAGTTGCTGAGCTTGAGACAGTACCAAGTGCATGGCAGCAACTCCCTTCTAGCGACAAAGCGCTTGCTGTTGAAGATAACTGGTTGCAGCAATTACACGACCCTCAAGTTTTTACTTTAGTTGAGCAAGCATTAGCCCATAACCAAGCGATTTTACAAGCGGGCTATGATGTCGCGATTAAAGAGCAGCAGCTTATTGCTGCTGGGGCTGATTTATGGCCAAGCCTTGATTTATCAACACGTGCCAGCCGTAGTAAAGATAACCGCCCTGTAAATTATAACAACGCCAGCTCAGCGTCATTAGAATTAAGCTACGAAGTTGATTTATGGGGGAAATTATCAGCTTCAGAACGACAAGCAAATCTTGAATACCTAGCTGAAAAAGCCACCTTTGCACAAAGCAAACAACAATTAGTCGCTGATGTGGTAGCGGGTTGGTTTGATGTTATTACGAATCACAAATTACTTGAGCTATATAAGCAGCGTGAGCAAAACGCTGAGAAAAATTTAGATATTATTGAGTCGGGTTATCGCCAAGGTTTAAATGAAGCGCTTGATGTTTACCTTGCTCGGAATGAGCTAAATACTGAGCGCTCAAACATTGCCGCGCAGCAAGCAACGTTAACTAAATCAATTCGTGATTTAGAGCGTTTAACAGGCCAATACCCAACTGGCGCGTTAAGCGTTAGTGCAGATTTACCTCTACTCGACAGTGCCATTCCACTTGGTTTACCTTCAGAGCTTATCACTCGCAAACCTGAGTTAATGGCAAGCTGGTATCAATTGCTTAGCACCGACGCTGGGCTTGCTTATGCGCATAAACAGCGTTTTCCGAGCTTAAATCTTTCTGCATCAATCAGTGATGGCACAGATAGAGTGAGCGACTTATTTTCGCCTTCAAGCTTAGCGTGGTCGCTGATTGGTAGTATTTCGATGCCGCTTTTTGAAGGTGGTCGCTTAAAAGCCAATGAAGAACAAGCAAGGTTAAACGTTAAGCGCCAAGAGCAGGCGTATCTTGCCACACTTTACGATGCCTTTAACGATGTTGAAACAGCCATCAGCCAAGAGCAAGCGCTTAAAGTACGCTACGAAAAAACCTTAGAAGCGCAAGAAAATGCCATTACCGCAGAGGCATTAGCGTTTGAACAATATCAAAGTGGTTTAGTTACCTACACCACGGTACTCGATGCACAAGACCGTTCGTTCAATGCGCAAAGTTCGGTAATCGAACTTAAAAACCAATTAATTATCAACAGAATCAACTTACATATTGCCCTTGGTGGTGATTTTAGTGAAGCAAACAGCGAAGTAGCAGAGCAATAATCATGAATAGCAAGACACGTAAAATTTTAATTCCATTGGTAGTGATCGTTGTGACGGTACTGCTTATCATGTTTATAAAAGGCAATCCGCCTCAAGCAAACCGCTTTTCTTCACCGCCAAAAGCAAAAGTGAATGTGGCTGTTAAAACCCTAACACCAGAAACTTATCAGGTGATGATTGATAGTTTTGGCACCGTAAAGCCACGCACGCAAAGTATGCTAGTCGCGCAGGCTTCAGGGCAAATTATCGAAATTAGTGAGCAATTTCGTGAAGGTGGCTTTTTCGAAAAAGGCGATGTGTTGTTGCAATTAGATGATAGAGATCACCGCGCCGAAGTAAAATCAGCACAAGCAGCTTTATTAACCGCTGAGCAAAGCCTACTTGAAGAGCAAGCTCGTGGTCGTCAAGCAATTACCGATTGGGAGCGCTTAGGAAAGGGTGAACAAGCAAGTAGCCTGGTACTGCGTAAGCCACAACTTGCAGCTGCCGAAGCAAGTGTATTGTCTGCCCAAGCGACGCTTGAAAAAGCGAAACTTGATTTAGAGCGTACAAAAATCACTGCTCCATACGCGGGGCGAGTTTTAAGCCGCAGCGTAGATTTAGGTCAGGTGGTGAGTAATAACATGGAACTTGCCAGTATTTATGCCATTGATCGTGTTGAAATTCGCTTACCGATCAAAAATAAAGATCTGCCGTTCATTAACTTACCAGAACAATTTCGTGATGGTGCTAAAAATAGTGCCGGTTCACTCGTTAAATTTAGCTCAGATCTTGTTGGTAAACAGCAATGGCAAGGTCAAGTTATTCGCACCGAAGGTGCCATTGATGAAAGCGCGCAGCAGCTTTATGTGGTTGCACAAATTAATGACCCTTACAAAGCCACTTCAGCTAATCAATACCCAATTAAAATTGGTCAGTACATCAAAGCGCAAATTACCGGCAAGGCGATTGAAAATGCCATTGTGATCCCAAACAGTGCTATTTATCAAGGCACCTATGTTTATGTTGAAGAGCAAGGTGTGTTGCGTCGCAAAAACATCTCACTGGCTTGGCAAAACGCGACTCAAGCTATGGTTGCCGAAGGCTTATCAGCAGGAGATCACTTAGTGATTACGCCGCTTGGTCAAGTTAGCTCAGGTACCCAAGTGACGGTAATGGGAAGCGAAGCGTATCAAGCTACACGTGGTAAAGCACAGCGTCCAAGCCGTGAAGAGCTTGAAAAGCAAGCAAAAGAGCAAGGTATTACCGTTGAAAAATTAATTGAACAACGCCGCGCTGCTCGTAAGCAAGGAGCGCAATAATGATAGCTTGGTTTACAAAGAATCATGTTGCAGCAAACTTATTGCTGATCAGCATTTTATTAGCGGGGCTATTTAGCGTATCGACGCAAATACCACTTGAAGTGTTCCCATCATTTGAAGCAGACCGCATTAGTGTAAGTGTGACCCTGCGTGGCTCAACACCTGAAGATGTTGAAAAAGGTGTCGCTATCCGTATTGAAGAAGCGGTGCAAGATCTCGAAGGCGTAAAGCGTATCACTAGCCGCTCATCAGAAGGTTCTGCCTCGGTATCAATTGAAGTTGATACCGGCTATGACCCACGGGAGTTATTAGCCGATATAAAAAGTCGGGTTGATGCCATTAATACTTTTCCGGTTGATGCCGAAAAACCAGTTGTGGCACTCGCGCAGCGCACTCGTGAAGTAATCGCGGTTACCGTGTCGAGTGAATACGGCGAAAAAGAAACTTTAGAATATGCCGAACATGTACGTGATGACTTATTACGCTTGCCAGAAATCACTCAGGTAGAGCTAAGTGGGGTGCGAGATTACGAAATTGCCATTGAAGTAAGCCAAGATACATTGCGCCAATACGATTTACGCTTATCGGACATTTCTTCAGCAATTAGTAATTCAAGTACCGATGTTTCTGCTGGTAACTTAAAAACGGAAGGGGGAGATGTACTCATTCGTTCTAAAGGCCAAGCCTATCGTAAAGATGAGTTTGCCCAAGTTGTGGTGAAGTACCAAGCTGATGGTACCATTATTCGCCTAGGTGATATTGCCCGTATTACCGATGACTTCGAAGAAACCCCAGTCCGTACTCGCTTCAATGGTAAGCAAGCGGCATTTATTGATGTGTATCGTATTGGTCCGCAAAGTGCGATTGAAGTTGCAGATGCGGTAAAAAATTACATTACCGAGCATCAAAGTCAGCTGCCTGAAGGGTTTGAGTTAAGCTTTTGGGATGACGACTCTGAAATCGTGAAAAGCCGTATTGCGACGCTAACAACCAATGCTATTCAGGGTGGCATTTTAGTTCTTGCATTACTTACCTTATTCTTGCGTCCTGCCATTGCGTTTTGGGTGTTTATTGGTATTCCTGTGTCATTCATGGGCGCGTTTTTAGCGATGCCAATTTTTGGTATTACGCTTAATGTAATGAGTTTATTTGGTTTTATTTTGGTACTTGGTATTGTTGTTGATGATGCCATTGTGACCGGTGAAAATGTCTACACCCACCTAAAAACAGCCGAAAGTGGTGAGCAAGCTGCTATACGTGGTACGCAAGAAGTTGCGACACCCGTTACCTTTGGTGTACTTACAACGGTTGCAGCATTTTTACCATTAGCCTTTATCGAAGGTAACCGTGGTGCCTTATTTGCGCAAATTCCTGTTGTCGTTATTCCGGTATTACTGTTCTCTTTAATTGAGTCTAAATTTGTTCTGCCGGCTCACTTAAAGTACTTAAAACTACGAAGTGAAAAAAGTAATCCGTCAAAACTGCAGCAGTTTCAGCAGCGTTTTGCCGATGGCTTTGAACACGCCATTATGAAGTACTATCAGCCGCTACTAAATGTTGCGCTAAAGAATAAATTAGCAACGGTCAGCTTGTTCGTAGGTATTTTCTTTATCATTTTGACCCTGATCACCAGCGGTTGGACGAAGTTTATATTCTTCCCGCGTATTCCAAGTGAAACCGTTCGCGCAGAGCTAACATTCCCTGCTGGAACACCGTTTGAAGTGACCAACAAATACATCATCGATATGTCAGATAAGGCCAAAGAGCTACAAGACAAGTATCGCGATGAAGATGGTCAAAGCGTGATTTTAAATATTTTGGCAACCACGGGTGGCCGTGGTGGTTCATCAAATACAGGTAGTGTGCGCTTTGAAATCACACCAGCCGAAAAACGTGAATCAGATATTGGCTCTCGAGAGCTCGCCAGTGAATGGCGTGACCTTATCGGTATTATACCGGGCGCAGAGAGTGTGACTTTCCGTGCTGAATTTGGTCGCAGTTCAGACCCTATTGATGTGCAGCTAAGTGGCAGCTCAATCGACACTCTTGAAGCTGTGGCAGAAAAAGTAAAAGAACGTTTAGCAACTTACCCAACAGTGTACGAAATTGCAGATAGCATGTCAGATGGTAAAGACGAGCTGCAAATTGAGCTAACAGAGCAAGGTTTGGCACTTGGTTTAAACCGTGTTGATGTATCGCAACAAGTGCGTAATTCGTTCTTTGGTGCGCAAGTTCAACGTATTCAACGTGGCCGTGATGATGTACGTGTTATGGTGCGTTTGCCAATTGAAGAGCGTCGCTCAGTTGCTGATTTAACTGATATTTTAATTAAAACCCCAACGGGTGGCACAGTGCCATTGTCGCATGTGGCGACCTTAGTACCGGGGCAAAGTCCATCGTCTATTTATCGTATTGATCGCTATCGTACGTTGAATGTGACAGCCGATGTTGAAAAATCAAATACCAATATGACGGTACTGCAAGCAGACTTAAAAACCTACTTAGATGAGCTAATGGTGCAATACCCAGGCGTTGATTACTCGCTCGAAGGTGAAGCCAAAGAGCAGCGTGAATCATTTGGTTCACTCGCTTGGGGTCTGGTGTTTGTATTCTTTATTATTTATGCGTTATTAGCGATACCGTTTAAATCATATATGCAGCCATTAATTGTGATGAGTGTTATTCCGTTTGGCATGATAGGTGCGGTAATGGGTCACTGGGTAATGGGCATGGAGTTAACCATTATGAGCCTACTTGGCATGCTTGCCTTGATAGGTGTTGTAGTGAATGACTCATTGGTATTGGTTGATTTTATTAATAAGAAGCGTGAAGAGGGCGGCGATTTACTTGAAACCGTTAAGCTTGCAGGTGCGGCACGTTTTCGCCCAGTAATGCTAACTAGTTTAACCACCTTTATTGGTTTAATGCCGCTGTTATTTGAAAAAGCAACGCAAGCGCAATTCCTTATTCCAATGGCCGTAAGCCTTGGCTTTGGGATCATCTTCGCAACGCTTATCACCTTACTATTAGTGCCAGTTAATTACCTATTAATGGAGCGCTTTCAGGGATTTTTTAAGTAGGGGTCGATAGGTTGAAAACATGTGTGTTGGGTAGAGTGAAATGAAGCCCAACACATAGGAGCTATCAGCTTTCAGAACAAAAAAGTTAGCGAGTTAGAAAGGGGAAAGAGTAAAGTTAGATTGTGCCAGCACATTGCTATGGCTAAACCCGGTGCCGTAGGCGTGAAATTTATTTCGCGCGGTATTTCTTAAATAACGGGTAAGTCGTAGGTCGGGCTTTAGCCCGTCAATTAAACGATTATGTGTCGTTATAAATGACGACATCTATATTATAGATATGAAATCGAGGCTAAGGCTGAAGTTGTGACTTTAGAGTTTAATAAAAAGTTGAATCTAAAAAATATTCAAAACCACTTAATCTTATTACTTCTTGGTTTGGTAGGGTTTTCGATTGCCATTTTGATGCCTTCAAAGGAGGCATTAGAAGTAAAACGGATTATAGTAATTGTTAGTTTTCCTTTGACGAGTTTATTTTTTGTTGTTTATTTGTTCAGGTTTTTAAGTTGGCCTAATACAATAGTCGTTCAAGAGTCATCACTTAAAATAGATAACAACATAATATCATTAGAAAATGTAAGTGATCTATATGTATCTAAATGCGGAGATTTTTTTAGCCTTTACATTGTAGATAAAAAAAGTAAAAAGGATTTTAAAGAAACTTATGTTACTGAGGCTAGTATTGAAGCTTTACGCCAATGTGAAAAGTTTGAGGAAGTCGCGGATAATGTTTTCTTGTTGAAAATAACTTAATAAGAGTTGGTGTTCCCCAAGTATGCGGTGCCCGGTGTCAGTCCTGAAACCTTGAGGTTTCAGGGCGGGGATCTGCGGTCTACCGTAGGCTTCTCGGTACATGCCGAGCTTGCACAATAGTAAACGAACAGAAACCCTAACATAAAATTTATCGGCTCAGGGACTTAACCAAGCTCCTGCACCCTAGGGAACACCTTCAGTATATAAGACAAGTTTCAATCCTTAAACCATAGAATAAAAAAAAGCGGATCGTTCGCGTAGTTTTTCCCCACCTTTAACTGCTTATTTACTTTTCAGATTGCTTTTTGACCTCAATCATACAATTAATTGGAGTTGCGATTTATCGAGTGGTAGCATGGCGTTACTTAGCCGAACAAAGAAAAAGTTATGAGCACGTTACCTGATTACCAACAAGCCCAATTGTTATTAGAAAAGAATGAAATTTTTGTCGCACCAGCAGAAGCCCATGGTGTGATCAGTGGTTTATTAGCCTGTGGCATCAATATCGAAGCCGACGAATACTTAGGTTTATTAAGCGATGTATTCAATGATGGCTTAGCCTTCAATAAAGATTTAAAAGCATTTTTTGCTGATGTGTACTCTCAGGTTGTTGCCAGCTTTAGCGATGAAGAATTTCAATTTGACCTATTCTTACCAAGCGACGACGAAACACTGATCGATTTAGCCAATGGCTTAGTATCTTGGGTATCGGGTTTTATGCTTGGTTTTGGTTTAAAACAAAAAGATTACGGCAAGTTATCTGCTGATGTGAAAGAAGTGATCAGCGATTTTAGTGAAATTACCCGCCTAGACACCATGTTTGAAGAGACCGAAGAAGACAGCCAAGCACTGCACGAAGTGATTGAGTATGTACGTGTTTCTGCGCTTTTATGTTTTGCTGAATTAGGCAAAGAGCCTGCAGATAAAAACCCTAAGAAGACCCTTCACTAATCAAATTACAGAGGTTTAGCATGTCGTCTATTGCAATCGATAAAGCTGAATTTAAAGCCCGCCGCGAGCGCTTGCTTGCGATGATGGATAAAAATAGCGTGGCTATTATTCCTGCGGCAGGAGAAGTAACACGTAGCCGTGATACTGAATATGCATTTCGTCAAGACAGTGACTTTTTTTACCTAACAGGGTTTAACGAACCAGATGCGGTTTTAGTGCTTTGCCCGTCGAGCGATACACCAAGTACCCTAATTTGCCGTAACAAAGATAAACTAGCTGAAATTTGGCATGGCCGTAGAATTGGCTTCGAAAAAGCTAAATCTGAGTACTTATTCGACGCAACTTGCCCACTTAGTGAACTAGATGAACAATTATTAGATTTGGTGAACGGCCAGCAGATTTTATTTTATGCACAAGGCACTTACGCAAATTTCGATGCAAAGGTTTGGGATTTATTAAGCACTCTTCGCGGCGCACCTAAAAAAGGCTATAAAGCCCCACATACTATTAAAGATATTCGTGGTTTAGTGCATGAAATGCGTTTGTTTAAATCTGACGCAGAATTAAACATTATGCGTACAGCGTGCGAAATTAGTGCACAAGGCCATATTCGCGCTATACAGTTTGCCAAACCTGGCGCAACTGAATACCAATTAGAAGCTGAGCTTCATCATCATTATGCAATGAATGGTGCTCGTCATCCTGCTTATGGCACGATTGTCGGCAGTGGCGATAACGCCAACATTTTGCACTACACACAAAATGATGCTGAGCTAAAAGATGGCGATTTAGTGTTAATTGACTCTGGCTGTGAACTTGAAGGTTATGCGGCAGATATCACACGTACTTTCCCAATCAATGGCAAGTTTAGCGAACCACAAGCGGCGCTTTACAATATTGTATTAGCAGCTCAAGAAGCAGCATTTAGCCAAGTAAAGCCGGGCGGTAGTTTATCGAAAGCGAATGAACTGGCCTCAACGGTATTAACACAAGGGCTTATTGATTTAGGCATTTTAACCGGTGAGCTTGATGAGCTAATGGCAAACCAAGCCTGCAAAGCGTTTTACATGCATGGCCTTGGTCACTGGCTTGGGTTAGATGTGCACGATGTTGGCGAATATAAGCTTGATGAAAAAGAGCGCGTATTTGAGCCGGGCATGGTGCTCACCATCGAGCCGGGTTTATATATTAGCGAAGATGCAAAAGCACCAGAGCAATATAAAGGCATCGGTATTCGTATTGAAGATAACTTACTTGTCACTGAAGATGGCCATGAAAACCTGACCATTTCGGTTCCAAAAACCATTAGTGACATTGAAGCAGTGATGCAAGCAAACAAAGGCTAGGAGCAAGCGTGGCAAAGCAGTTTGATGTTGTCATTATCGGCGGTGGAATGGCGGGTGCAAGTTGTGCACTGGGCCTAAAACAGAGCAATAAGCAGTTATCAATCGCTGTAATTGAAGCAAATGAAGTAAGCGCAGACTATCACCCAAGCTTTGATGATAGAAGCATTGCGCTGGCTCAGCAGTCTGTTCAGTACTTAAAATCAATCAATGCGTTTGATTGCCAAGCGCCATTTGCGGCAGCGATTAAAAAAGTCACTGTGTCTGATCGTGGTCATTTTGGTAAAACGCATATTGATTGCCAAGAATATGGTCATGATGCCCTTGGCTATGTGGTCGAAGTGAACCCATTTGGGCGCAGCCTTCATCAGCAACTTACGCGTACTGATGTTAGTTTGTTTTGCCCAGATACGGTTGCCAAGCTTGAATATCAAAGCGATTTTGCCAATATTACGTTGAACTCGGGCGAGCAGTTAAGCGCGAAGCTTGTGGTGATTGCCGATGGTGCTCATTCGCAAAGCCGTAAACTGGCTAATATTGAATTTAATACTCGCGCTTATCAGCAAGCGGCGATTATTGCTAACATCGAAGTGGCTGGTGGTCATCATCATCATGCTTTTGAGCGTTTTACTGAGCACGGCCCAATGGCGTTGTTGCCAATGAGTAATAACCGATACTCACTGGTGTGGTGCATGGAGCCTGAGCAAATTGAGCAAACTATGGCGCTTGAAGACGATGCCTTTTTAGCTGCGTTACAAAAAGCATTTGGTTACTGCGGCGGCGCATTTAGTAAAGTGGGTATGCGTGCAAGTTATCCGCTTGTGTATGGTAAAGCAGAATCACTGAGCAGCCACCGTACGGTATTAATTGGTAATGCAGGGCATGCTATTCACCCAATTGCAGGGCAGGGCTTTAATCTAGGCCTGCGTGATGTGCAACTACTGTGTGATATGGCAAATAGAAGCGATCTTGGTGATTACGCCTTTACCCGTTATTACAGCCAAACTCGCAGTAAAGATATTACGACCGTGATGACACTCACAGACAGCCTAGTGCGTTTGTTCTCAAACTCATCGCGATTGCTTGCGCTGGGTCGCAGCATTGGCCTTTTCTCAATGGATTTATTCTCCTCGTTAAAAACCCCGCTGGCAAAACAGTTTATGGGTCAGGTTAAGCAAGGTAAACGGATATGAAACAAGCACAAGTTTGTATTGTCGGTGGTGGCTGTGTGGGCCTTACGCTAGCACTTGGTTTAGCAAAAGCAGATATCAGCGTTGTGGTGATTGATGCGAGTAAAAATCAAACCTTACCGGGTGATGATTATGCACTTCGCGTGAGCGCATTGAGCTTGGCTAGTCAGGGTTTATTTGAGTCATTAAATGTATGGCCAGAGATCATTAAACAACGTGCTACACCCTATACGTCGATGGATGTACGTGATCAAGACAGCTTTGGCAAAATTCATTTTGATCATAACGATCTCGACTTACCGCAACTAGGTCATATCGTCGAAAACGACATTATTCGCTACGCTTTAATTGGCGAACTTGAAAAGCAAAGTAATGCTACTTTATTGTTCGAAACTCGCTATCAGCAAATTCATCAAACTGACTCTGATGTGTTTATTACTCTTGAAAGCGGCGAGCCTGTGATTGCTAAACTATTAGTGGCGGCTGATGGTGCTAACTCGGCTATTCGCAAGCAGTTCAACATGCCAATTACTTTTAAAGATTATGACCATCACGCCATTGTTGCCACGGTTAAAACCGCTGATGAGCATAACAACACGGCACGCCAAGTGTTTTTACCAACCGGGCCGCTGGCGTTTTTACCCTTGCCAGATAAACATACGCACTCAATTGTTTGGTCAACAAGCCCAGAGCATTGCGACACACTTTTAGCACTTGATGATAGCCACTTTAATAAAGCGGTTATGGCAGCACTCGATGGCCAATGTGGTTTATGTGAAGTGCAAAGCGAGCGCATGGCGTTTCCACTAAAGATGCGTTATGCCCAGCAGTGGGTGTCGGGCAAAGTGGTTTTAATGGGCGATGCAGCGCATACCATTCATCCATTAGCCGGTTTAGGCATGAACCTTGGCCTAAAAGACGCCGCTTATTTAATTGAGCTATTAAGTAATGAGCAAGGCGAGTTTGCAAGTGCACGCACGCTGCGTGATTATGAACGTACTCGTAAGCTTGATGCACAAAAACACATAGCTATGATGCAAGGCTTAAAAGAGCTATTTGCAGGCGCTAACCCATTGAAAAAACTTGTACGTGGTGTTGGTTTAAGCCTAGTTGATAACCTTGGCCCAATTAAACATTTGTTCGCAAAAGAAGCAATTGGTAAATAACACCTAACTAGTTGTTACTATTTAGTTTAAGCCGCAGCTAAGCAATTAGCCGCGGCTTTTTTGCACTTATATGAACGCAAAATGATAGCGCTGTCATTTTTGTTAGTGTATGATTAAATTTTTGTGATTGGTATGGAAATTAAACAGCTCTGTTGGGTTGTATACTAGTTTCCAACCAAATAAAAATAATTAAACTAAGAGAACAATTATGGAAGCAACGGTTGAGTGTGACAACAACACAAAACAAAGCATCTGGCTGCCAATGATATTGGCCGGCTCAATGTTTTTTATCTTAGGGTGTATAACGTGGCTTAATGGTGCAATTACACCATTTTTGCAGCAAATGCTTGAGCTTTCGCCGTTACAAGCTTCGTTTATCATCTCTTCTTTTTATATTGCGGTAACAGTTGCCGGTATCCCATCGGCTATGCTGATCAAGCGCGTTGGTTATAAGAATGGTATGGCGATTGGCTGTGCGATTATGGCTTTATCGGCGCTGATGTATATTCCCGCTGCGAAACTGCAAATGATCGAAATATTCTTGTTCGCACAATTAATGATAGGTGTTGGACAAACCGTACTACAAACCGCTGTTAACCCATACGTGGTTAAAATGGGCTCTGAGAAATCAGCCGCTGTGCGCGTATGTATCATGGGCTTATTAAACAAATTTGCGGGTGTTATTGTGCCTGTTATTTTTGCTGCTGTAGTTGTAAGCGGTGTTGTTGATGGCGCAGGTAAATTATCGCAAGAACAAAAAGACATGATGGCAAATAGCCTTATCATGCCTTATGTGTTGATTGCTGCTTTAATCATGTTATTTGCTGCCTTTGCTAAATTTGCACCATTGCCTGACTTAGTGTTTGATGAAGACGAAACATCAAACGGCAAAGGGGAAATTAAAGAAACCCTAGCACACCCTCACTTAGTTTTAGGTGTGGTGGGTATTGCTTTATATGTTGCTGTTGAAGTTATTGCCGCAGACACCATTGGCTCGTACGCTTTACAAATTGGCGTTGCTGACTACTCAGTTATGACCTCTTACACCATGGCGTGTATGTTGATTGGTTACGCGATTGGTATTTTGACTATTCCACGCTTTATGAGCCAACAAACGGCATTATTAATGTCGGGTATTGCCGGTATTATCACCGTGTTGTTAGTGGTACTTGGTAGCAATGACTCGTTCATTATTTCAAACCTATTATTAGTGCCATTTGGTGG
The DNA here is from genome assembly GCF_015278155.1 of Pseudoalteromonas simplex. Lineage (NCBI taxonomy): Bacteria > Pseudomonadati > Pseudomonadota > Gammaproteobacteria > Alteromonadales > Pseudoalteromonadaceae > Pseudoalteromonas > Pseudoalteromonas simplex. The sequence continues at coordinate 4,532 of NZ_JADILN010000003.1, read as the reverse complement.
CCCACAATTACCAGACCCATTGTTATGCATTGCATTATTAGGCTTTGCTAATGCCATGGTTTGGCCTGCAATCTGGCCACTGGCTTTAGCTGGCTTGGGTCGCTTAACAGGTACTGCATCTGGCTTACTGATCATGGGTATTGCTGGTGGTGCACTCGGCCCATTACTAATCGGTTTAGGGAACGTAGCAGGCCTAGGCGCACAAGGCGCTTACATTGTGATGATCCCAAGTTATGTATTCATTTTATTCTACGCCTTAAAAGGCCATAAGATGAGAAGCTGGAAATAACCCAGCAAACTAATTTTTCAAGTTAGGCAAAGCCGCGGTACGCCCATCACCGCGGCTTTTTTGTGGGTAAACTAAAGCTAACAGCTTTCAGCCGTCAGCTATCAGATTGAAAACAAAGTAGCTGAAATGCTCACCTGTAGGCGTGAAATTTATTTCGCGCGATGCTTATCTAAACCACAGAAGTAACACGTAGGTCGGGCTTTAGCCGTCAATGTTAGCGATTATGTGTCGCCATAAATGACGACTTACAGTGCTTGATTCATTAGCTCGTAGGTTGGCTAGAGCGGAGCTAAACCCAACTTTGGAGCAATCAGCTTTCAGCCGTCAGCTATCAGATTGAAAACAAAGGAGCTGAAATGCTCATCAGTAGGCGTGAAACTTATTTCGCGCGATGCTTATCTAAACCACAGAAGTAACACGTAGGTCGGGCTTTAGCCCGTCAATGTTAGCGATTATGTGTCGCCATAAATGACGACTTACAGTGCTTGATTCATTAGCTCGTAGGTTGGCTAGAGCGGAGCGAAACCCAGCGCTTGGAGCCATCAGCTTTCAGATTGAAAAGTTAGCGAGATAGGAGTTGTAGGTGGCGTTTTAACGCCGAATTCGTAGCAGCGCGTTTACCCCGCGTAATTTACTGTTTTTTGTGGTTCAATTTTTTGTACAAAGAGAAGACAATGAGAAAGACCATAAGATTTTGTTGCTTTTCCTCTAAAGCACAGCGCCTCTTATCCTCTTTGTGATTATTATTTTAAATTATGTTTTCTCTATGTAGCGCGAAGCGCCTCGGTGTACTCTGTGGTTCACTATTTTTTGCACAAAGAGAAGACAATGAGAAAAGAATGAGAAAGACCATAAGATTTTGTTGCTTTTCCTCTAAAGCGCAGCGTCTCTTATCCTCTTTGTGAGCATCCATTGAATTGCGTGATATAAAATCGCGACTACTAACTTGCTAACTAACACCCACAAAAAAGCCGTGGGATTTTCATCACACGGCTTTTGATATTTCGCTAAGTCGTTTTATTAGAACGAGTAGCTGTAACCTAGTTGTAGGGTACGTGGTTTACCTGGTTGAATACCGCCGTTTGCACGGTTTGCAACGTAGGTTTTGTCAAACAGGTTGTCTACTGTTAGGTATACTTTTTGTTTGTCGTCGATTAGGTATTTAGCTGCTAAATCCCATACAACGCGGCTGTCGATTGCATTGCGACCTGAGTCTGTTAAGTCTGCGTGTGCATCAGACACATAACGCATTTGCGTATCGAATACGAAGCTTGAGAACTCAGCACCCATCGAAAGCGCTAATTGGTTTTCAGGCACGTATGGCATTGCATCGCCTTTTTCTACGCTACCCCAAAGATCTGATTCAAACGCATTGTCGAACTCAGAATCCGTGTAAGTGTAAGTTAAGCGTACTGGGAATGAAGCTGCGTTTGTAGCAAACACTTTACCTGCGCTTAGCTCAAAACCAGACACAGATACTTCACCGTAGTTGTATTGGTCGCCAATATTGTCATCGCTACAACCTACAGCCGCAGTACAGTTACCGTGCATGTTTGTGTAGTCAGAGTTAAAGTAGATTACTTCACCTTGAATACCCGCGTAATCGTAACGACCACCTAGTTCAATGTTAACACTCTCTTCTTCTTCTTGATCCGCATTACCTGGGGCTGCTGGTGCGTAACCTTTTTGAATACCAGCAAGAAGCGTTAGGTTATCGCTTACAGTGTAAGTCGCACCTAGTGATGGTACTAAGATTTCAGTGTCGTTGCTGATATCTTTTGTTAAGCCATTTTCACGGTTTGGATCAGACTTAGCCCATTCAACACGTTTGATTGTGATGTCTTCGTAGCGAAGACCTGCGCTAATAACTAATGCATCAAGTGACCACTCATCTTGAATAAAAAGGGTAGTCGCTTCAGCGCTATCTAAACGGTTGCTGTTTGAACCTGGAACGCCTTTTTCTGTAAGCGTCATTGATAGGTCTTGGTTAAGCGTGTACTTGTCTTCCCATTGGAAACGATCCATTTCATCTTCGTGGTAACGTGCACCAACAGTGATGTAGTGGTTGCCCGCTGGGATATGGAATTCAGTTTGTAAGCCTTTCGCTTGGTAATCACGGTTATTCGCTTTTACGCCAACACCTTCAATACCTTCGCTCGTTGGGTTTGCTTCAAACTCGCTGTATTGCTCAAGGTTACTAGTGCCTACTTTGCTTGCTTTATACCAGTTACGGTGGAAGTCGTTCAGGTAAGCTGTAGCAAGTAGCTCGTAACCTTTACCAAAGCGGTATGCATAGTTGATTTGGTATGCATTGTGTTGTGTGTTCATTTCATCGTTTTGCGATGCTGCATAACGACGGTAAGGGTTTTCTTGGTAATCAGCGTCAGTAAGACCCATGTACGTTTCGTCAGAGCGCTCGTCTGAGTACTTTAATTTCATTTCTAGGCTGTGTGCTTCGTTATCACCAAAGTCAAAGCCAAACTTTAATAAGAAATCGTTCTTTTCGAAGCCTGTGTTGTCGCTACCTACTGGTAAATCTTTAAAGCCATCTGCACCGTAAGTGAATACTTCTACAAGGCCCGCAGCATTGTTTTTCTTTTTACCGAAGTAAGCATGACCTTTGTAGAAACCATCACTACCAAGTTCAGCGTTAAGTAAACCTTTAGAACCTTCAGTTGGTAGGCTACGAGAAACTAAGTTTAAAACACCGCCTGTTGTACGCGGGCCATACTTAACAGAAGCTGCACCTTTAAGTACTTCGATAGACTCCATACGACCCATAGTAGGGAAGTAGTAAGCAGAAGGCGCTGAGTAAGGTGCTGGTGCTACAAGTACACCATCTTCCATTACTGAGATTTTGTCGTTACGACCCGTACCCGTACCACGCATACCGATGTTAGGACGAAGGCCATAGCCGTCTTCTTCTTGTACATATACACCCGGTACAGCACTTAAAACACGTGAGATATCAGTATATTCAAACTTTTCTAGTTCTTGCTCATCAATAAAAGTAGCAGAGCCAGGAATATCGTTAATTGCAGATGCAGAGCCAATTACAGTGATTTGCTCGAAGTTTTTCTCTTCTTTAGTTACATCTTTTGCAAAAGCATTAGCGCTTAAAGATAAAGCGACCGCAGTCGAAAGCGTAGAAACAATAAACTTAGGTGTCATTGTGAGTCCTGTATATGTTTAGATATTTTTAACAGGCGCAATTAAAACATGTAAAAAAATGCGAATCAATCCTATTTGTAATAAAACAGGTCTGAACTGTAAGTTCATGAATTGAGGGGGTTATAAGGAATACAGTAGTATTGTATTACGATATTGAGTTTTGGTTTGGTGTTAAGTAAAACTTAATGAGTGAAGCTGTCAGCTCGTAGGTTGGTTAGAGCGGAGCGAAACCCAACTTTGGAGCAATCAGCTTTCAGATTGAAAAGTTAGCAAAAGTAAAGGGGAAAGTTTGCGAGATACGAGTGTAGGCGTTTTAACGTCGAAAAAATGGTGAGCGTGAAATTTATTTCGCGCGATGCTTATCTAAACCACAGAAGCAAGATGTAGGTCGGGCTTTAGCCCGTCAATGTTAGCGATTATGTGTCGCCATAAATGACGACCTACAGTGCTTGATTCATTAGCTCGTAGGTTGGTTAGAGCGGGGTGAAACTCAACGTTTGGAGCCATCAGCTTTCAGCCGTCAGCTATCAGATTGAAAAGTTAGCGAGATGCGAGGTGTAGGAGATGTATGGACTCCTCCCCCAAACAGGGTGAGTACGGTATAAAGAGATTGGACAATTACTTTTACCAATAAGGAATCCATACATGTCAAAATTTAACCTAATTAGCATCGACTTGGCAAAAAATGTTTTTCAAGTCGGTAAGTTTTTTCATCAAAAACTTCAAAGTAATAAAGCGGTGGGCAGAAAAGAGCTACTGACCATACTCACTACGTCACCTCGCTGTAAAGTTGTTATGGAATCGTGTGGTGGTGCTCATTATTGGGCACGCAAAGCACGTAGTGTTGGTCATGAAGTCGTGATTCTAGATCCTCGATTTGTCAAAGCATTTAGAGTTGGCCAGAAAACAGATGCAAATGATGTCATTGCAATAGCTGCGGCTTCTTTCTCACCCAATGTTCGCCCGTGTAAATCACTGACACAAGCACAACAAAGCTTACAGTCGATAGAGCGAATGCGTGCGTTAGCTGAAAAGCAGAAACGACAGCTGGCTAATCAAATCAGAGGCTTGT
>NZ_JADILN010000020.1:0-25319 GCF_015278155.1 Pseudoalteromonas simplex | reverse complement strand
TAATACATCCTTAATTTTTCGAGTCAATACTTAATTTCAAACTTTCTTTCGATTATTTGAAACCGAAGTTTCACTTAACTCTGTGTCACTTTGTTCAGCGCCTTTCGTTGCTGCCCGCCGTGTCAGTGGGGTCGCATTATAGGGAGATCCAAAAACAGATCAACACTTTTTTTCGATCTTTTTACTGTTCGCTCAAAAAGCGAACTAAATTTACCGAAAACAGCAAAAACGGTCGCTATTATGGCTGTTTTTTAAGCCAATATTCATAATTTAATGCAAATTTCATTGCTATGTTCATTTAACTCGTTAAGATAGCAAGTTCACAATGTTAAATTAATGTTTATTTCTTGTTTATTGGTAGATCAAAATGAAATTACCCGATCAAAAATCTTTTCTTTTCTCCGTTATTCTTGCTGTTTTAGGTTTTGTGGTTGTTAAGTTCGCACTTGCAAGCTTAGCTTTAGACCCAGCATTGCTATTTGGTGCAGGCTTATTAATTGGTGCTTTAGTTATTGCAGCACTTTCATCAGCGTCAAGTGAGGAGGCCGAAGTAAAAACAAAAACACTTTATGTTGGCAACCTACCTTATCGTGCTAATGAAGGTGTTGTTCGTGCTTTATTCGAAGAACAAGGCAAAGTTTTCAATGTACGTTTATTAAAAGATAAAAATACAGGTAAACGTCGTGGCTTTGGTTTTGTTGAAATGGCTGAAGCTGATGCAGATAAAGCAATCAATCAATTAAATGATAGCGAATTCCAACAACGTACTTTAAAAGTGCGTGAAGCAAAACAAAAACAAGAGAACGAAGCTAACAGCTTTCGTGAGGGATCTGATCAGTCAGCGTAATAAGCTCAACGCTTAATTGCGAATGACCAATAGGAGCCGTTGCATAATAGTGCAGCGGCTTTTTTTTATCTGTAGTAAGAGTAAAGCCTCGTAGAGCAATTAAACTTTCAACGCGCTTAGCAATCGCTTTGCCTGAGTCAATAAGGAAGATCTGTTGTTTATAGTAGTCACTAATCGCGCTGGCTAGTAATGGAAAGTGTGTACAGCCAAGTACCAGAACATCTATATCTTCTGCTATCGCTAAATTACTCAATACTTTCTCAAGCTTTGCTTTATTGATTTTCTGCGTATGAAATAGTGTTTCTGCAATTTCTACCAGCTCAGTTGAGCCATATAAGCTGACTTGTGTGTCTTGGCTATGAGTACTAATTAAATTTGCAGTATAGCGACTCTTGATGGTTGATGGTGTTGCCAGTAAACCAATATGTTTGCTGTTACTTATAGCGCAAGCAGGTTTTATTGCAGGTACTACCCCGACAACTTCTATACTTGTGTGCTGACGAATAGTATCTAAGGCAGAGGTAGAGGCGGTATTACACGCAATAACTAGAATATCAACGTGTAAGTTTGCTGTCTCGATAAACTGTAGTAGCGCTAAAAGGCGGGCTATGATCGTTTGCTGACTTTGCGCGCCATAGGGCAATAAAGCATTGTCCATAAAATAACTATAATCAGCATCTGGGATCAATGCTTGGATCTGTTCAAGTACGGTTGTTCCACCTATACCAGAATCAAACACCATTATATGAACTGACAAACTGCTTACCTCGGATCATCAAAGATCAGCAGTTTGCCATGCAGCTTTATAAAAAGAAAGAAAGGACTATGCCTCTTCTTCTGTTGCCGAGCGTAGCTTATTCATTTGTTCGAACATTGCTTTGGTATAATCCACCAGCTTACTGACTTCTTCTTTATCTTGGTTTAACCATTGTAAGATGCCAGCCAGTTCATTTTGCAAACCAATATCGCCCGCTTTATTAAACGCCTGTTTCAAATCGTCATTAAATGGCGCTATTTTCTCAGCAACTTCTTTTTCAGGAGCAGGTTTATATTCTTCATACCCTTTAATCGCTGCTACTGTTTTGGTTTGTTTTAGATCCATGGTAAAGCCGACTAGTTGCTCGTTACCTAAGTTCAGCTCTTTAGCTTGTTCAAAGGCTTCTTCTAATGAACCAGAGAAGAATGTTTCGCTAACACTCTGCAAGTCTTCCATCAATTCATTGATAGCTTGCTGCTCTTGCTCATTTAAATCACCATTGACCGACATCGAGAATGATAAATCACGTGATTGCGAAGACTCACTGACAAAGGCTTCGTTGTCGCCATTTTTGCTATAACTGCTTGCAGACTTACTTTCGTATGCATCAGCAAAGCTAATACTTACTTCGTCACCTTCAGCGGTGGTGAAAGTGTACTCTGCGTTATTACTTAAACTGATGTATTGAGCTTGGCTAACTGAAACCGCATTAGGTTTAGGATTGAACAAGTCTTCTTCTAATTCATCAATACCTTTAAAGATACCTTCTTTAGACTTTTCGATACCCTCTTCGATGTCATCGTTAAGAATACCTGACTCTTTAAGCTCATCATACGCATCGTCGATGCCCATTTGCACACCTTTACGTGCATCACCTAGCATGCCTTTGAGTTTTTCATCATCAGCACCATCGGCTTTTGCTTTACGAAGTGCACCGCCAACAAAGTCGAGTACGTTTTTCACGATCTCTTCAAAGTCGAACAAGGGTTTATCTTTTTTCTCTTCGGCTTTAGGTAAACCAAGTGCCTCAGCAAGTTTATCATCAAGAACTTTTGCCGCGAGCTCACGACCGCGTTGTTGATAACTATCTTGACGATTTTGAATGGTAGGCTGCTGCAGAGCCTGTTTACCATTGTATTTATTCACATTTGTATTAGGCATATAGCCTAGGTTGCCAATTTTCATGATCCGACTCCATGTTATGGTTAACTCATTATCGGCCAAAAACCAAAGAACTTAAGTTTTTTGTATAAAAAAACGACACTAAAATAAATAACAAAACTAGACAAATCCTCAGCGCTCCCTACAATAGCGCCGTTATAAAGCTAAGAGATAAAAGGTAATCAGCCATGGCGGTTATAAAAATTGATACAACTCAATATGATGCACAATTGAGTGAAAAAGAGCAGCGCATCACCTCACAGTTTCGACGTTTTGGGGTCGAAAAATTAGAAGTGTTCGGCTCTGATCCTATTCATTACCGCCAACGTGCAGAGTTTCGTGTTTGGCATGAAGGTGAAGACCTGTTTCACATCATGTTTGATCAACAAACTAAAGAAAAGATCCGCGTAGATGAGTTTGACCCTGCAGCACCTTTAGTGGGTGAAGTGATGCAAGCGATGATCGAAAACTTAAAAGACAATGAAGTTCTGCGCCGTAAGCTGTTTCAAATCGATTACCTTTCAAGCTTAAGTGGCGAGATCCTTGTTAGCTTGTTGTATCACAAACAACTAGATGAGCAGTGGCTACAAGCAATTAAAGAGCTTAAAGCAAAACTGAGCACACAGTTTAAGATTGATTTTATTGGCCGTGCTCGTAAGCAAAAAGAAGTGATTGGTAATGACTATGTTATCGAGCGTTTAAACGTAAACGGTAAAGAGCTTATTTATCAGCAAGTCGAAAATAGCTTTACGCAACCGAATGCGAAAGTAAACATCAAGATGCTAGAGTGGGCACAAGCGCTTTGCCAACCCCTTAATAATGACTTACTGGAGTTATATTGTGGAAATGGTAACTTTTCGATTGCTCTTGCGGGTTCATTCGACCGGGTATTAGCCACTGAGATATCAAAATCATCGGTTTACTCAGCACAATACAATATTGCACAAAACAAGGTTGAGAACTTAGATATCATTCGTATGTCGAGTGAAGAGTTCACTCAAGCAATGAAAGGCGAACGTACCTTCTCTCGTTTAGATGGCATAGACCTGAAAAGCTATAACTGCCAAACAATCTTGGTGGATCCACCACGTGCTGGAATGGACACGCTAACTTGTGACCTAGTTGCGAACTACGACAACATTATTTATATCTCGTGTAATCCCGATACCCTAGAACGTGACCTTGATCACTTATGCAAAACCCATGAAGTAAAACGTTTTGCAATTTTTGATCAATTCCCTTACACCCATCACATTGAATCAGGTGTGTTTTTACAACGTAAATAAAATCACTCTGCCAGCGCAGCAAATAGCGCTGGCAACTGCTGCTCGCTGAATACAGCTATACCATTGTCAGTTAACAGCTTTGCAGTTAACCCCATCCCTGAAATTTTCTTTCCTGAATGACTACCATCGTAAATAGTATTGCGACCACATGACGGGCTTGATTCTTTTAACAACGCATAGCGAATGCCCTGTTTTTTGCAAAGTTTAAGTGCTTGTTCTGCGCCATCAGCAAACTGCACTGTGACATCTTGCGCATCTTTGGTAAGTACTCTACCCACTTTGATTTCTGCAGGCGGCCTTGGTGTAGGTAAGCCACCAGCTACTTCAGGGCAGAATGCAACGAGCCTTCCTTGCTGTTTAAGAGTTTCTAAACCAGGATGGAGTAAGTTTTGCGATTGCCCGTCATAACGAACAGGGTTTCCTAACAAACAGCTTGAAACTAATAGTTTTTGCATTTGCTTTACTAATAAAAAAGCTCCGCGAACGGAGCTTTGAATTAAATTTAACTAATTAGCTTATTTATCAGCTAGGTAGTTAATTAAATCTGCCATGCTCTTTGCATCACTGATGCCTGAGTCCGCACCTAAGATTAAGCGATATTTACCATTAACAATAAAAGTTGGAACGCCTTTTAAAGCACCTTTTTGTTGGTAGTATTCTTGGTCGCGTTTCATTTTAGACGCCATAGTACGTACAGAAAAGCTGTTGTAGTACTTATCAAAATCTTCAGCCGATACACCTTGTGAAACAAAGATGTCTTTCATATCAGCTAGTTCGTTAATACGAGCACGCTTACCGTGAATATGATTAAACACAGCGGCTACTAACGCGTCTTTCTGTGGTAACACATTAGCCGTCGCATAACCTTGCGCTAAGATGGTTTGAATTTCTGGGTCACGAGGACCTGAAAAGTCAACATGGCTCTTTTTGAATTTAACGCCATCTTTAAGAAGTGTTTTAAGCTCTTTCACAACTGGCTCGAAGTTATTACAGTGTGGGCAGTAGAATGAGAAGAACTCTTTTACTTCTGGCTTTTTAGAAGCGCGTGCATCAATCGTTTCATAATGCTTACCTTCTTCATATTGAGCAGCTGAGGCATTTGCCGCTAAACCTAGCGTGGCAGCCATTAATACAGCTTTTACTAACTTGATCATTACTTCTTTACTCCAAAATTATTGTTTTAATAAAAATTCGACTAATTCATCAAGCATCTGCTGGCTCTTGATGGTATTTAAATTAATTTTGTATTTATCATTGACGATAAAAGTTGGTACACCTGTTAAGGCGCCCATGTCTGAATATTTTTGCTGCTTATCTTGCATCGCTTTTTCAGCGCTAATCACTGGCATGCTTGCAATTTCAGCATCAAACACTTCATTACTAATACCATTAGTTGCAAGTAGTGCTTTAACGTCTTTCATGTCTTTAAGTAAGGCACGTTGTCTATGGATACTGTTAAAGATTTGATCAGCTACTTGTTCTGCTTTGCCATGTTGCTTAGCAATTAAGTAGGCATAGCTTAAGTTACTTTGAGTTTGCTTAGACACACCGCCTAAAAAGTTAACATGACTTTTTACAAATTCAGTCCCTTCAGGAAGACTTGCCGTTAATGCTTTTGCAACTGGTTCAAACTGAAAACAGTGTGGGCAATAAAATGAAAAGAACTCGGTTACTTGAGGTGTTGCACTTTTCTCAACTTTTAATACTTCGTATTGATTACCTGCTTCAAAATCAGCAGCAAAGGCCGCAAAAGGTAAACATAAAATGAGTAGACTTAACTTTAATTTTTTAAACATTGTTCTCTCGACTTTATTAACTTTAAAAATTTATGGTAATAATTTTAATGGTGCTTCTTGTAGCGCTGCAAGCTGTTCTTTTAACGCTAGTATTTGCTGCTCCCAGTATTTGTCTTCAGCAAACCATGAAAAGTTCCGCGGGAACGCAGGATCATCCCATCTTTTCGCCAACCAGCCCATGTAATGCACCATTCGCATCGCTCTGAGTGGTTCAATCAGCTTTAATTGGCTGTGATCAAAATCGCAAAATTCTTCGTACGCTGCGACTAAAGTGTCTAACTGTAACAGTTGATTGTTACGATCGCCACTGAGCATCATCCAAAGATCTTGAATTGCAGGCCCTTGTCGGCTGTCGTCTAAATCAACAAACATTAATGCATCACCAGACCACAGTATATTGCCGGCATGACAGTCACCGTGCAGACGAATAGTTTCAACATTTTTATACTGCTGTGTGGTTTCTTTGATCACCAAATCTAAAATAGTATAAAAGGCGTTCTCTAATGCCATTGGCACCAAGTTACTTGCCTGTAACTGAACTTTAGCTGTCTTAAGATATTCTTCACAGCTGATCACAGGTCTATGTTCAAATGGCTTTGCTTTTGCTAGTTGGTGCATTCGCCCAATTAAGCGGCCAAGTACATCAAGTTGATCTAAATTATCAACTTCAAAAATGCGGCCCCCCACACTTGGGAATAACGTAAACAAATAACCATCATGCTCAAATAAGCTTTGCCCTTCGATAATTACAGGTGCAACAACTGGCACTTCGGCCTCAGCGAGTTCAAATGCAAATGCATGCTCTTCTAAGATTTGCGCCTTACTCCAGCGCTCTGGACGGTAAAACTTAACAACATAACGATGGCCATCTTCTGCTTTAAATTGATAAACACGGTTCTCGTAGCTATTTAGTGCCAGCAGCCCTGATTCAGCATAAACACCGATACTTTCAACCGCATCTAAAATTGAATCAGGTGTAAGGTCTACAAAACTAAATTTACTCATAATGCCTCATCATATAAAAAAAGCGGGAAAATCCCGCTTTTTATTCATTCGCTCAGTGTACTTAATTATCGCGCCTTAAAGAAGTTACTCGGCTGTGAAATCTGCACATCAGGCTCACCATCGATAGAAAGTACGAACTCAAACTTCGTCATCGGCTTTTTCAAATCATATGGATCAACAACCAATGACAGTGGCACGTTATAAGACTCGCCAGAAGGTACTGTGAAAGTTTGTTTGCCAATGTACTCAAAGTTATCAAGCCCTTCAACACGAATATTAAAGGTTTGCTGATGCTGAGCTTTGTTAATTACTTTTAGTGTATAGGTGTTTTCAACTAGGCCATTAAAGTCAACACGGTATAGCTGATTACGGTCACGGATGATATCCAACTCCATCGGTTTACGCATCGCAATATTTGCCACCAGCGCCCCTGTTAACACCACTAAGATAACTAAATAACCAATTAACTTAGGGCGCAGTGCGTGTGTTTTGTTGTCTGGCGTTTCTAAGTTGCGTTCTGTGGTGTAGGAAATAAGGCCGCGTGGGTAATTCATTTTATCCATCACCCCATCACACGCATCGATACATGCACCACAGTTAATACACTCATATTGTAAGCCGTTACGAATATCGATCCCCGTAGGGCACACCTGCACACATAAGTTACAGTCGATACAATCACCTAAGCCAAGCTCTTTTGGATCTTGCTTGCGTGAACGTGGGCCGCGGCTCTCACCACGTGCCTCATCATAGCTCACGGTAAAGGTATCTTTATCGAACATAGCTGATTGAAAGCGAGAATAAGGACAAATGTGTAAACACATAATCTCGCGCATCCAACCCGCATTACCATAAGTACAGACTGCAAATACGGCTAAACAAATATACGAATACGCTGTTGCATCAAGGGTAAAAAGATCAGGTAGCAACTGGCGGATAGGCGTAAAATAACCAACAAAAGTAAACGCTGTATAAAGTGAGAATAACCACCAGCTACCGTGCTTGGCGCTTTTTCGCCAAAACTTATCAAAGTCCATCGGGCGTTGATCTAGTTTCTTTCGCTGATTAGCTGTACCTTCAAACTTTTCTTCAAACCAAATAAAAATGAAAGTCCAAACAGTTTGTGGGCAAGTATAACCACACCAAACCCGTCCATAGAAAGTAGTTACTAAGAACAACGCAAACGCCGCCAACATTAAAATGAAAGCAAGGATAGTCAGATCTTGTGGCCAAAGCGTTAAACCAAAAATGTTAAACTTTTGCCCTACCAAATCGAACAGTACAGCTTGCTGGCCATGGAAGTTGATCCAAGGCAGTAGCATGAACGCAAGCATGCCGATAAAACCAATTCGCTGCCTTAACAATTGGTGTAAGCCAGTTACAGCTCGAACATAAATACGGTTACGTGGATTAAATCTATCATCGAGGGAAGCATTTTCCGGTTTCTGGATTTTTACTTCCGTTGGGATATTTTTAACCTTAATCTGATTATCCATTAAAATTCCTCAACGCCACTAGGAAATAATACTCAAACATATGTTTGCAGTAAGAGGTTTCTGTGCCAATAAGCAAATCAGAATACATCTCATTACGTTCAAAGATTTCTGAAACTTTTAATCTATATATTGCATTATACTCAATCTATGGAAAATTTCAGGGTTAGATTTCATATACGAACTTTTAACTATTTAATCGTATCTGCTTGCTTTTAAAACAACCATTTTATTAAACTTGCAGCTACCACCTATTCATTTAGATCAAAGTTTATTGGACTATGAAAAAATTTCTCATCTTAGTGCTTATAATTTTAGCACTTTTCACAATTGATCATCCTTTGATCAAAGAACCTAGGGACAGGTTACTAGGTGAGGGAGTCGGTATGATTTCTGATGCTAGTAAGGTAAACCGAAGTCCTGCCGCTAATATGGCTAAAAATAATATTAAGTCACAACTTAATTTATCAAACTCAGAGCTTGAGTATATTGAAGACACATTCACTACCGACGATAAACTACAACTCTTTCACCTTCATTATTGCCGTGAAAAAGATATTAACTTGTACTTTTATGGCGAACGCTTGAATCGTGTTTGTAGTATTGTTTCGAATGCGCTTGAAGAAAGGCTAAACAAGTAATGGACTTTTCTGCTTTAAACAAAAAAACCAGCGACTCGTTTGCTAAACAACGTAATATGCTAAAGAAGCTGGGCAAGGGTCAAACCTTATACTGCGAAGAGTGTAAAGGCGCCCTCACCTTAGATTTGAAAACTGATCAGCCAGGTAAAGGCGTTGTATGCTGTGCCAAAGGTTGCACAAACATCCTACTCGAGCTGGGTTAGTTCCAGCTCTCATCATTATATAGTTGGCTATTTACAGCAACGACTTCAATTAACTCTGCAAAGCCAGCGGCGAATTCATTCATTACTTCATATTGCTGCTGGCATAGTTGCCCTTCAGATAAACCATTATCAGTTGCAAGGGCTGCAATTCCACTCGCTTCAAGGGTAAAAAAGCCTAAGCTTTGCAGAGCTGTAGCCAAGGCTTCTTTTAACTCATCAGCTAACTGTGGCGCGCTTAATAGCTTGTTAACGTAACCTTGCGCACCATGCATAAAACCTTGGCTCCAATGCTGACATTCTTGAATATCTAGGTATTGTTGCCCTTGCGAGCTCAGCTGTAAGCTCACAGGTAATGCAAAACCCGTCTCGAATACTTGTTCGCTGATCTGTTGATATAAAGCCATAAATGCAAACAGCACTTGCTCATCCATTTGCCCATCAGAACCAGGTGCAACTTCTTCTAACCACTGGTGAACATCAAGCGGCTCAGGAGCACAGATCACCGCAAATAAATAACCTTGGGTTTGCGCCAAGCTAAGCGCATCTTGATGCTGCGCTAAAAACTGACTTAAAAGCTCACTTTGCTGCTTTGAAAACTCAGGTAATTGCATACTATTCAATTAATCCAATTTAAAAGTTAAGCGGATAACGACCTTCGTTATCAGGACGACCAAGAAACTTCGCAGCATCATGCACTTCTTTCGGTAAGCTTGCTTCAGGTTTAATATAACCAGCTACTTTAAAGTCTAGGTTCGCTTTTAATACTGCATCAGCTTCAAGCCCTAAACGGTTTTCAGGGTCTACAAGTACTGCTACATCACCGGATTTACAGCTTAAACGGCCACTTAAAGGACCAATGCTAAACCAGTTATTCATTCCTTTCACATCAATGTTCGGGCTCGCAATTTCGCCGCTTAGACTTTCACAATAAGGCTCGCCTGAACTGTACTCATCTAAATCTACAATCACACGACCTTGCGCACTAATCGGCAAAGGTAGTTGTAAACGTTGCATGGCACGTTCAACTGTTAAGCGTAAAGTGGTCTTTTTCACAGTAACTGCTTGGTTAAATAAACCGTAAGAAAAATCAGCATGGCCTGAAATATCCGCTTTATCACGAGGATCACCAAAACGTACCGTACCCACTAATTTACCTGTAAACAGTGACCACCCCGACAATTGCCAACGCACATTGTTTAATTGCTCACCATCAAAACGTACCTGCATAATGCGCCCGTCCCATAGCGTGCCACTGGCTTTACCTAATTGTAATTGCTTTGGTAAATGTGGCTTGGCTAAATCAAGTGCAACGGCAGCGGGTGTTTTTACCAGCGTAAACACCAAAAAACACATCACAAACACTGTGATTAATAAAATAACTCTTTTCATCGTTTACTTCTCTAGTACCAAACGACTTACACGCACAAAGCCTGATTTGTCATCTTTACTTAAATCTAAATTTTCGATTAGCACACCATGTGAATTAACCAGTTCATCTAACCATTCAACAAGGTTATTAAACTCAACAGAGTCAATAGTTAAACGAAGTGAATTGTCATTTGGCTGCATTTTGCTAATGATAATTTGATAACGATTACGGGTGCTATTAACGATTTGGCTTAAGCTACGGCTGCTCGTATTACGTGCATTACCACTCGCTTTAAGTTTTACAATACTTTCATCAACCCACGCCAACAGCTCTTGCTGTTTTATTGTGTCTTGCTCTGCTTTTTCGATAGCAGCGTTAAGTGGACGAAAGACCCCCATAACCAGCACAAAAATAACAAACACACCACCTGCAACCATTACAAGTTGCTGCTCTTGTTCTTTTAACGAGCGCCAATAATTGATTATTTGGTTTTTCATGCCGCACCTCGTAACTTAATTTCACCAACGACATAATCACCATCATTGTTCAGCGAGCCTTGATCTACGGTTAAGCCACGCTGTTCTAAAATTGCTTTTACTTTACTGAAGGACTGGAAATCTTTGCCGCGCGCGCGAATACGTAATTCGTTACGACCTTGATCATAGCGAAGCGTTTCTGGTGTGAAGTCGTTTACTTCACTAAAAATCGAGACAAGATCGTTAGTCAAATCTAAGAAGCCAGCAGTGCTGCCACCTTCTATCAATGCAAGTTCGCTGCGAATTTGACTACGGATAAGCTGAGGTCGCACTTTTTTATTTGGAAAAGCACGCTGATAATTAGCAACCACTTCTGCTTTTGCGGCTTCAAGCTGGTTATTTAACTTATAAAGCTCAAGCGACTTAACACCCACACTGCAAACTAGTGCAACACCTGCTGCAATAGCTGCTTTTTGCCAATAGCCCCACCAAATCGCTGATTTTTTCTTAAGTTGATAAACACCTTGGCGAAGGTTGAATTTCACTTCAGGTAACTGCTTAGCAAATAAGGCTAAAGGTAAATCGTATTGCTGCGTTTGAGCACTAAGGTTAACTGTATCAGGAAAAGCCGTTGCAGGGCTAAAGTGTGCAACATCAGGGTTACCTAATGCTGTTAAATAGCCAGCAAGCCAATTCGGCTCTACAGCGGCAATATGCCAGTTACCCTGTTTACATAGCCACTGGCCATTAAGCTCAATAGCGCGTAACTGAGTATTGTCATCAACATCAGGTAACAATAAAGCATCCGGCAGTATTTTATATACTTCGATGCCATGCTCATTAAACTCAGCTAGCCATTGCTCAAACCATTCACGGTCGGTCATCGCGATGTTAATAGCGTGCTTTTCATCAACAAGTGTTGGCTCAGCAATCGCTATGAATAAGTCATCAACATCACAGGCTATTTCTTCTTCTAGCATGTAAGGAAGTGCTTGCTCTAACTTACGGTTCCACTTAGTTGGTAGGGTAACTGTTTTAAGTTGTACCTGATCGCTTGGTAAAAGTGCGACTACTTCCCGTGATTGTGCTTTTTCTGTTAGCTCACCAAGTTGTGTTGCATTGGCAATTTCACCGCTGGCAATTATTTCTTGTTCTATTGGTGAGTAAATTAGCCAGTTAAGGCTGTCTTTTAACGTTTGACCCGTACGGATCAACAATATCTCTGTCACTGTACGCCTCCAAATTTTCGCGCCAGTATCGTTACTGTACCATTAGTGGCATGGAGTAAGGTGGTCATCGAAAAACGCAGCTCTGCAAATTCAGCCTGCGTTTGTAGTTTAAAATATTCACTGTTGATACTGAATAGATTTTCAACGGCTTTCACGTTTTGTGCGCCTTGTTGGTTAACCTCTTCAAAAAAAGCTTCTAAATCATCATACCCATCTTGAGGACGTGATGATAATACCGCTTCAGCGCCTGAAAGGCTTAAGCCATCAATAAGCGAGCTTAATAAAATCGCACTTTCTGCAGGTAGTGTATTAACGTTTATTTGCAGCAACTCACTGCCAGGAATAACACACACAAATGGTAAGAGTTTCTCCATAACGAGTGGGTTAAAACCTTTTACCAAACGAAGTTCAGAGGTCGAAGCAAAGTAACTATTTGCCGTCATATATGGGTATTGTCGAGATAAATACTCATCTTCTTCTGCACCTGAGCGATAGGTAATACTATCTTCATCTAACCAATCAAACACACTATCGGCCATGGCTTCTTCTGATTCATCCGTTGGTAAATTCTCAATGTTTTCTAATAATGCCAACAATGCCTTATGTGCTGGGTTCGTTTTATTATTTGGATCCGTCTGCGGATCTGGTTTTACATGCAATGCATTTAAGTTTAAACATGCTTGTAAATCTGTAATCGTGCCACTTAAGGTACCATTATCAACAGGATAAGGAACCCCGCCCTGCTGCGCCCAAATTTGCTCTAAATGCGTTTTATCAGGATCATCTTTTTTAGTTTGTTTTAGTGCTTTAATTGCCAGCTCTTCAGCTGCAAAGGCATACCATTTAGCCTGTTGATGGTTTTGAATATTGCTACTACGCTGCACTTGCACCATTAAATTAGCACTCATCTCAACGGCTAACATCGCAGCCAGCGCCACAATAAATAGCACAATAACAAGCGCCGCACCTTTGGAGCGATTCATTGTAGTCATGACTAGCCACCCGTTCCGCTATTATTATTGTTATTACCATTAGCGCCGTTATTACTATTATTTGTTTGAGTAGTTACTTTGCCCTCACCTGGCACCAAAAACACGCGACGAATTGGCTCCTGTTCTATTTTTTGAATAGTGACTGCAACCGCTTTTGGCAGCGCTTTAATTTGCCACTGCTCTTGCCACTCGTCTTTGTCATCTAAAAATTCAAACTTCAGATCTTCAATATCTTCTAAAATAACTTGTGAGCGCGGCTCCATGTTATCTAGTTGATCAACATACACCCGATACACTCGTTCAAGATTATCATCTATCACGCGGTAACCAACCGCTTGCAGTTCAGAGCGCGGCAGTAGATTAATCGGGTTAATCCAACCATCACGAACAAAGCCAATACCATCGTATTGGCTATCAAGAATATAACGACCAGCCAAAACATACGTGTCTTGAAAATCACCGGCTTCGTTTCGAACCTGACGTTTAGTCATTTGACTAAAATCTTGGTCCATCAAACGAAATAAGGTTTGATAACCATTTAACTCAGCAATCGTCTCGTCTGAGGCTTCTTTTGCTTTGGTTGTCGAATCAAGAATTTGATGGGTCGATAACACCACAAAGGCTAAAATGCCCATGGCGACAATTACTTCAAGTAAGGTAAAACCGCGTTGCTTCACTACTTATCACCTTTATTCAAATAAGTAGAAAGCTCATACACTGGGTATTCAAGCTTTTCATCGGCGAACACGTTAATGGTGACCTTTACAAAGGTTTTATCAGCAGTAGGAACCACGTCCTGACGCCAGTACCATTCAAAACCAGCGAGTGTTTCAGTGCCTTTGACGCCACTTTTGCCTGTCCATTTATCGCCTTTAGCGCGCTGCTCAACCATTACGTTCTCGGCAACCCAAGAAGCATAAGTTTGTTCTTCAATCGACGATAGGTGATTAATGTGCTCACCGGTTGCCTGCATTGCGGCAATACCGGCCATTGCACAAATAGCCAAGGCAACCATCACTTCGAGTAAGGTAAAACCTGCTGACTTATTCATTACTCAGGCTCCATACGAAACTTTACCGGGGCCATAAATTCGCCTTCGATAAAATACTGTGGTTCACGCTCATCTTTAAGCTCGTAAATCAATTGAAACGCACTGACTTCGCCAGAAGATAAAATAAGGACTTGCGGTATTTTGAGCTTTTGCAGCTCAAGTAAGCTGTCTTCGTCACCACCGCTCATTAATTCACGCCAGTTGGACTGCTCTAGCAAGTTATCTTGTGCCCAGGCTAAATCATCAAGGTTAAGAGTGAGTTCAAAGCGCTCATCAACCTTAATTGGGGCAAACAATTTTTCACGGTCAAAAGTAACCCACTTATCACCGTCAAAAACTAAAAATTCAAATGTATCTTGGTCAAGATGAAAGCCCAGCTCAACCTGATTTAAAATCGCAAACTCAGACGCCATATTAATCGTAGTATGTAATCTGAGCGCTTGTTTTTCGAGTTCTTCTTCAGCACCTCCATCAAAACTGTAGGCAACCATTTTGGTGACAAAACCAATCACCACGAGCACCATTAATATTTCGATGAGGCTAAACCCTTTCGCGTGCTTAGCACGGCCAGCCAAACGCAAACGACCAAGGCTTACCATAATAGTAAGCCTTGATGTGTATAAGCTTTGTTCAGTTGGCTGAATTTAGGCATTATTACTTTTCTTCATCCCAGTTACCGATGTCATCATCAGTACCTGCTTCACCATCAGGACCCATTGAGAAGATATCAATTTTACCGATTTCTCCTGGGCTGATTAGCTGGTAAGGATTACCCCATGGATCTTCTGGTAACTTCTCAAGGAAACCGCCATCAGGAAAACGCTTTGGAATTGGCTCAATGCTTGTTTTATTCACTAGCGCTTCTAAGCCTTGCTCTGTGGTTGGATACGCTTTGTTTTTAAGCTTGTATAGGCTTAACGCATCTTCAATTTGTTGAATATCTAAGTGTGCTTTATCGATTGCAGCTTCTTCTTGCTGACCCATGATATTTGGCGCCACAATTGACATGATCATACCGATAATAACCAGTACTACCATGACTTCTAGTAATGAGAAACCTGACTGTTTGTTCACAAAAATACCTCTAACTTTCTTCAAAAATTTATTATAGAGCGGCAGTGTTAGCTGCTAATTGCTCTAGTGTTCCCTAATTTAAAGACCTACAGCCTTATTCATTGCCATAATCGGCTGTAGTATTGCCATAACAATAAACAATACAATTACCGCCATTGAAGCAATCATCGCGGGCTCTAATAGTTTCAGAGACACGTTTACCATGCTCTCAAACTCACGATCTTGGTTATTTGCAGCACGTTCCAGCATTTGCTCAAGTTCACCTGATTTTTCACCACTGGCTATCATGTGTAGCATCATAGGTGGGAAAAGTTTGGTTTGCTGAAGTGAAGCACGAAGGCTCGCCCCTTCACTTACACGTGTTGCAGCATCTTGCACTGACTTTTTCATTTTTTCGTTAGCCAGTACACCACCTGAGATACGCATCCCTTCAAGTAGCGGCACTGAGCTTGACGATAAAATACTTAAAGTTCGAGCAAAACGCGCCGTATTAACACCGCGAGCTACCTTACCAATGCCCGGTAAATGCAGCACTTTTTCGTCATACCAGTAACGAATATGCGGCTGTTTAAGCGCTTGCTTAATGGCCACAGCTAACACGGTTATAATGACTAAACTAATAAACCAGTAGTTTTGCACAAAATTACTGGCGGCCATTACCCATTCAGTCGTCCAGGGTAATACTTGTTTTGATTTTTCGAAGGTCTTCAAGATTTTTGGTACCACGGTACCTAATAATACAGAGACAATCGCAATAGCAAATACCACAAGTATGGTTGGATACACCATCGCCTGTGTGATTTGACTGCGCATGTGCTGACGTTGTTCCGTATAATCTGCTAAACGATTTAAAACTTGGTCTAAGTGACCCGATTTTTCACCAGCTGCCACCATGGCACGATACAAATCATCAAATACATGCGGAAACTCGCTCATACCATCCGCTAAGGTATAACCTTCGACAACCTTTGAACGTACAGCCATCAGCATACGCTTTAAACGCGGCTTTTCACATTGCTCAGCCACCGCCATGACAGCCCCTTCAACAGGTAATGCTGACTGGATTAAGGTTGCAAGCTGACGGGTGATTAATGCTAAATCTGAAGTCGAAATTTTTGGTTTAAAGAAACTCCCAAATAAAGAGCCCTTTGCCCCAGTCGCTTGCTTTTCACCTTCTGCAGCAGCAACGACCTCTAAAGGCATTAAACCTTGATCGCGCAAAGTTTGGCGGATTTGCTTTACCGTATCGGCTTCAAGAATGCCTTTTTTCTCTTTACCTCTGCCGTCGAGGGCACGGTATTCAAATGCTGCCATGATTAACCTTCCTCACGTGTTACACGCAAGACTTCTTCTAAGGTAGTGCGACCTGCAAGTACGCGATTACAGCCATCTTGGCGAATACTTGGGCTATGTTTACGAATGTACTTCTCAACACTTTGTTCGCCTTTACCGCTGTGGATCATTTCGCGAATTGTTTCATCAACAACCAGCAACTCATGAATACCAGTACGACCGCGATAACCATTAAAGTTACACTCTTCACAACCAACTGCACGATAAATTGTTGGCGGCTCAGCAGGATTGACACCTAATAACTGACACTCGCGCTCATCAGCAATGTGACCTTCTTTACAGCTATTACATAAAGTACGTACAAGACGTTGTGACAATACACCGAGTAACGATGATGACAGTAAGAAAGGCTCTACGCCCATGTCTTCCATACGCGTGATAGCACCAGCAGCTGTATTAGTATGCAGTGTTGACATAACCAAGTGACCGGTTAATGACGCTTGCACACCAATTTGTGCTGTTTCAAGGTCACGGATCTCACCCACCATTACGACGTCAGGGTCTTGACGAAGAATAGCACGTAAGCCTCGGGCAAAGGTCATATCTACCTTGGTATTAACCTGAGTTTGACCAATGCCTGGGATCTCGTACTCAATTGGATCTTCAACGGTAAGAATATTACGGTCCCGTGAGTTGATTTGGCTCATACCCGCATACAAGGTGGTACTTTTACCAGAACCCGTAGGACCGGTTACTAAGATAATACCGTGCGGCTTACTGATTAAATCAGCAAACAATTCACGGTTACGCTCAGTCATACCTAAATCTTCTAGGTTCAGGCGTGCGTTGTTTTTATCAAGTAGACGTAGCACGACACGCTCACCAAAGCTTGATGGCATAGTCGATACACGCACATCTACGGCACGACCAGCAATACGCAAACTAATACGGCCATCTTGCGGAATCCGCTTTTCAGCAATATCTAGTTTCGCCATAACCTTAATACGCGACACCAACAGTGAAGCGAGTTTACGATTAGGCTTTAAAACTTCTTTTAATACGCCATCAACCCTAAAGCGAATTACCAGCTCTTGCTCAAAGGTTTCGATATGAATATCTGAAGCACCTTCTTTAATTGCTTCGCTGAGCATCGCGTTTATCAGCTTGATGATTGGCGCATCATCATCACCTGCAAGGAGATCTTCAGTTTGCGGTAGCTCATCTGCAAGCGAGAATAAATCAACCTCGTTGCCGATATCTTCCATCATTTGCTGTGTTTCAGAACTATCACGCTGATAAGAAGCCTCAAGCAACAGCTCAAATTTATCATCAGGTAATTGTTCTAGCGAAAAACCATGACCCGCAATACGACGCACCTCAAGTAAAGCGTTAACATCCAACTCACCGCGGTAATAAACTGTCCAGTTGTCTTGATCTTTACCTAACAGCACACCTGTGCGACGCGCATACGAGAATGGCAACCGCTTAGTTGGCAAGCTAACAAGATCATCACTTGTTAGCAGCTCATCATGATTAGCTGATACGTCTGATGCTAGCTCGTCATTGATTTCAGAAATTGCATTAGTCATCGTTGCGCTCATTCGCGTTTTGTTGTTTTAGATATTCTTCGTAAGTTGGTGGTAATACTAAGGCATCATCCCACTCTGGAAGAATTGGCGCATCTTCTAATGGCATTAAATCAATACCATCTTCTTTTTGTTTGTGTTGTTCGCCACGGATAAAGTTATATTTTGAGTGGCTTAATTTATTCATGCTGATGCCATCGCGAACAATGGTCGGACGAATAAATACAATCAGGTTACGTTTACGCTTACTGGTGCTGGTTGAGCGGAATAAATGGCCAAGTACTGGAATATCACCTAATAATGGCACCTTAGAGACACTTTCTTGCACATCTTCATCAATCAAGCCGCCCAGTACAACCATACCACCATCATCAGCCATAACCGTGGTTTTAATGGCACGTTTGTTTACCGAAATATCTACCGCAGTAGCACCACTCACACTCGACACTTCTTGCTCAATCGTTAACTGAACTGCTGAACCGTCATTGATTTGTGGTGTCACTTTAAGTTTTACACCTACTTCTTGACGTTCAACTGTTTGGAATGGATTCGCATTATTTGAGCCTGTTTGCGAACCTGTGATAATCGGTACTTCTTGACCAACAATCATTGATGCTTCTTCGTTATCCATGGTCGTTACAGACGGCGTAGCAAGAATATTAGAGTTTGTATCGGTTGAAACAGCTTGGATAATTGCACCCCAATCGTTTTTAACAATCCCCATGGCTAAACCATTGATACCACCTAGTAATGAGGCAAGTGCCGTTAAGTCACCTTCTTGTGTTTCAGAAGTCTTGGTGACTGTACCAGTTTCGGTACCTACAACCGTACCTTCAATCGTTTTATCGCGTGCTTGCTCAGCTGCAACGGCTAACGAACCAACTGGTACTGTTGTGCCGTTGTTAAACTGCATCATTCCGCCTTGCTCTGAAATCCACTGTAAGCCTAAGTTGATACCATCAGCTTCTAAAACTTCAACAATGATAGCTTCAACTAAAACTTGCGCACGACGCACATCAAGACGCTCAATTACTTGCTCAAGCGAGCGCATGGTGTCAGGCTGTGCAGTAATAACAAGTGAATTTGAATCAGGGTGTGCTTCAATACTTGTTTCGTTTTGATTACGAGAGCGCGTTTTAGTTGCACCGCCCTGCGCATCTTCTGCTAGTGTTTTGCTTACGCCCTGCAATACTTTTACAAGGTCTTCTGCTTTGGCGTAATTAAGGTAGATAACTTTAGTGTTACCTTGGTTTTCTAATTCACCATCTAAACGGCTAATTAATTCAACAGCACGAGTACGCGCTTGCGCTTCACCACTGACAATCACACTGTTAGTTCGACCATCAGCAACTACTTTAGGAATTAGAAATTCTGGAACGCTTCCTTTACCGCCATCTTTATAAATATTCTCAACAACAGACACAACATCATCTGCGGTAGCAAACTTAAGCTTTACAATATCAACACGCTTGTCACCAGCTTGGTCAACAGAGCGGATAATTTCTACTAAGCGGTTAACTGACGCTGCATGGCCGGTCAACATCATCACGTTCGCAGCATTAAAGTTAGCAACGTGGCCGCCATCTTTTTGATCGCTAAATTGACGAACCAGTGGGCCAAGCTCTTGTACGCTTACATTTTTAACACGTACAACTCGCGTTACCATCATATCGCCACTGGCTTGGTTATCCTCAGTGATCAGCGGTACATTTGACTTTTTAGCGTCAGAGCTTTTTTCAATTTTGATAATACCGTTATCCATCTCTACAGCTGAATAACCATAAACCTCAAGTACATTTAAAAAGAACTGATAATAAAGCTTTTCATCCATTAACTCATAACTGCGCACATTTACTTTGCCACGCACATTTGGGTCAATAATGACGGTTTTATTTAAATTTTTACCAACGATATTAATAAACTCATTAATATCAGTGCCTTTAAAATTAGCCGCATACTCAACAGCTGAAACTGAAAGCGATAATCCTGTTAATAAAAAAAGCGCTGCATATTTAGCTAACCCTTTTTTGATTTTTGTGAGGTGTAGCGCGTGAACCATTCTATAAAAACTCCAAAGCTAGTTATTGCAGGCTAAATTGCACATCAATTTGCTCACCATCGCGTTCGATAGTGATACTTGCGTCAGTACTATTTCGTAATTCGTTTATTGCTGACATTGCCTGTTTCAAATCATTTAATTGATAGCCATTAATCGCAATAGCTAAATCATTATTCATTAATCCCATTTGCTTGAATAAAGCAGGATCTTTACCTGGGCTTAAGCGGTACCCCACTAACTCGCCATCAACCATCGCTTGAGAGACGCGAATGTAGTCAAATAGTTTACCGGGATCGTCTAATACTTCTTCACGCGTTTCGATGAGCGCTTCTTTTACCTCTTCATCTTCAGTCGCATTTATTTCATTATTTTCGACAAGCTGAGGGCCTGCAGTTAATTCTGATTCATCACGCTCTGCTAACACTGGCATAGACACCGTTTTCGTAAAATCTAGACCATCAAGCATTAACGTTTCAAAACGACCGCTAACATCTAAAATTACTCGGTCAGGTAATACTTGAGCAAGCTTGGCGCGAGTGCCTTTAATTGCATCATCGACAACATAGGTTTCTTGTTTTCCTTGAGATTCGATAATAGCAAGACCTGCTTGGTCATTTTGGCTTACAGCAACAATGCCGGTTAGGTTAATACTGAGACGTGTTTCAGGGGCGTTGTTAATGACTTGATTTTGTTTAGCGGCAGACTTTTTAGTTTCGACAACAACTTTGCCGAATAAATTTTGCTCAATTATTTGTCGAGAACTGACAGTCTCAACTCGCTTTGCCATGGAATTAACACCTGTTACTGGCAATGCGCTTGTATCGGGTTCTGGCCATACAAGCCAAAACAGCTTGGATGACAAAAAAGCAATGTAAACAACAACTAACAGCACTACAAATGCACTTAGCTTGGCATGAGGTAAGCCGTTCAAAAACTGTTTAACTTGTTGTAAGTGTTGATCCATAAACTCTATTTCTTATTTTAATTTACTGCTTGATAGCTGGCCTATAGTACCTTTTCATTTTTCATTCAACAAGCACACGTATATTAAACTTTGTAAACAAGGTAAATTCAACGAACAGGGGCTGCAAGGAATAACTATGACTGTTTCTTTGTGATTAAGTTTCATGGTAAATTTTGCCTATATATCAGCAGCTATAAAAGAGCACAATTGTGTCAAAAGGTAACACTCATAAGTCACAAGACAAACAAGACGAATTAAGCGTGCGCCTTGATAAATGGTTATGGGCTGCCCGCTTTTACAAAACCCGTTCAATAGCAAGAGACATGGTGCAAGGTGGCAAAGTGCATTATAATGGACAACGTACCAAGCCCAGTAAAATTGTCGAGGTAGGTGCAGTAGTTAAACTACTACAAGGGGTCGATGAAAAGGTAGTGACAATTGAAAAGATCCTTGAAAAACGTCAAGGCGCCCCCATTGCACAAACCTTATACCAAGAAACTCAAGCAAGCATTGAGAAACGCGAAGCAAATGCTATCGCCCGTAAGAACAACAGCTTCTTTGCTCCACATCCTGATCGTAAACCAGATAAAAAGCAAAGACGTGAACTGTTAAAAATGAAATCAAGTTAGGTAATGCAACTCATGCAACAAGATTTACTTCATCGTTATATATTTGATCAGCTCGATGTACGTGGTGAACTCGTACAAATTGAAAACACTTTTCAAGAGATGATCGCAAACCATAATTACCCAGCACCTGTGCAAACCTTATTAGGTGAACTACTTGTTGCTACCTGCTTATTGACGGCTACTTTAAAGTTTGAAGGCGAAATTGCCGTTCAACTACAAGGCGATGGCCCAGTAAAATATGCCGTAATTAATGGTGACGATAAACAAAACATGCGAGGCATCGCACGCCTTCAAGGTGAAGTAACCGGTAGCTCAATAAAAGACTTAATTGGTAATGGCTATATGGTTATTACAATTACGCCAACTAAAGGTGAGCGATACCAAGGTATTGTACCGTTAGAGCACGATAGCTTAGATAAATGCCTTGAAAACTATTTTGAGCAATCGGAACAGTTAAAAACACGTCTTTGGTTTGCGACTGAAGTAACAGCAGACACAGCCAAAGCTGCAGGCTTATTCTTGCAAGTATTACCTGTAAATAAAGAAAAGTCGGTAGAAGACTTTACTCATCTAGAAGCGATTAGCAACACAATCAAAGATGAAGAGTTACTAGGTTTAGATGCTAACACTGTGCTGACTCGACTTTACCATGAAGATAATCCTCAGTTATTCGAACCACAGTCTATTAGTTTCCGTTGTGGTTGTAGCAGAGACAAAACAATTGCTGCACTAGTTAATGTAGGTCAAAACGAATTACTTGCCGACGTGCAAGCAAATGGTGAAGTAAAAATTAGCTGTCATTATTGCTTAAAAGATTACATATTTAACGAGCAAGATATTAAAGCCATTTTTAATTAATACATCATAATAAAAATTATTATATTCAAAGCCGCCATCAGTGCGGCTTTTTTATTAAAAATAATATCAAAACTAATGATACCGGTGTCATGAAAATGCGTCATTTTATGACACCGGTATCATTGAAATTATTCATGTTTTTTGCCAAATATATGCCTTTTTAGGCCCTTCAGACACTCGAATATCCCTAATCCTTCTGTTACTATTATTTTAGCAAAAGGGAAAACTAAGAACCCCAGAGCTATCCCGTTCAATCTCTCACAATTTAGGTATAAACATGACTGCAAACGCTACTAGTTTTGTTGATCTTACAGCAGCTGAACTTGTCGAACACGCTATTCGTCGTGGCGAAGGGACTCTAGCCGCTAATGGTGCTTTTGTTGCTAAAACCGGTGCTCGCACTGGCCGCTCTCCAAAAGATCGTTTTATTGTTCAAGAGCCAAGCACTGAAAACGAAATCCAATGGGGCAACGTTAACCGCCCATTCAATGCAGACAAGTTTGACGCGTTATGGGCACGTGTAGAAGAACACGTGAAAAGCAACGAACACTTCATCTCTCACCTAGAAGTTGGCGCTGATCCTGAGCACTATTTACCAGTTGTAGTTACAACAGAAACTGCATGGCATCATATTTTTGCCAAAAACATGTTTATCGAGCCTCAAACATACAATACTGCAGACTTCCCTGAGTGGCAGGTAATGAATGTACCTTCATTTGTATGTGACCCAGAGCGTGATGGTACTAACAGTGATGGCACTGTAATCATTAACTTCGCACAACGTAAAGTTCTACTAGCTGGTATGCGCTACGCTGGCGAAATGAAGAAATCAATGTTCTCTGTACAAAACTTCCTACTTCCTGCAAAAGGTGTATTACCAATGCACTGCTCTGCAAACGTAGGTGAAGCAGGCGACACTGCGTTATTCTTCGGTCTATCTGGTACAGGTAAAACAACATTATCTGCAGATCCTACTCGCTTCCTTATTGGTGATGACGAGCACGGTTGGGCACCTGGTAGCGTATTTAACATCGAAGGTGGTTGTTATGCTAAATGTATCGATCTTTCACAAAAGAACGAACCAGTTATTTGGAATGCAATTCGTTTCGGTACAATCTTAGAAAACGTGGTACTTGACGAAAACCGTGTACCAGATTTCCATGATACAAGCCTGACACAAAATAGCCGAGCTGCTTACCCACTAGAGCACGTTGAAAAACGTAAAGTAGAAAACCGTGCTGGTGAGCCAAAAGCCGTTGTATTCTTAACATGTGACGTAAGCGGTGTATTACCACCAGTTTCAGTACTAACTGAAGAAGCTGCTGCATACCACTTCCTAAGCGGTTACACAGCGAAAGTCGGTTCAACTGAAATCGGTTCTACAAGCGACATCGAGTCTACATTCTCAACATGTTTCGGTGCTCCTTTCTTCCCTCGT
Source organism: Pseudoalteromonas simplex (assembly GCF_015278155.1). Lineage (NCBI taxonomy): Bacteria > Pseudomonadati > Pseudomonadota > Gammaproteobacteria > Alteromonadales > Pseudoalteromonadaceae > Pseudoalteromonas > Pseudoalteromonas simplex. The sequence goes on along the minus strand of NZ_JADILN010000020.1, from coordinate 1,112 downwards.
CCTGCTGGCGTTTATGCAGAGCTTCTAATGAAGCGTGTACGTGAATTCGGCGCTAAAGTATACCTAGTTAACACAGGTTGGACAGGTGGCCCTTACGGTACTGGTCAACGCTTCGATATCCCGACTACACGTGCTGTTGTTGATGCAATCGTATCAGGTAAACTGGCAGATGTTGAAACTCAACACATCGACGTTCTAAACCTAGATGTACCAGTTGCTGTTCCTGGTGTAGACAGCCAACTTCTTAACCCAATCAATACATGGGAAGATAAAGAGAAGTACGCAGAATATGCAAACAAACTAGCTTCTGACTTCACTGAAAACTTCGCTAAATACGATGTTTCAGAAGCAATCAAATCAGCAGGTCCAAAAGCTTAATACCAAGCTTACCCTCAGATTAAAAAACGCCAGCTATATGCTGGCGTTTTTGTTTTTGGTTCATAAGCTGATGAGTTGCGAGTTGCTAGAGTAAAGTTAGCGAGGGGAAAGTTGAAAGAGTAAAGTTTTAAGGCCTGGCGTAGGTTGGGTAGAGCGAAGCGAAACCCAACACAGAGCTATCAGCTTTCAGATGTAAGCGATCAGCCGCGTGGTGTGGTTTTTTGGGTAAGAGTCTCCCTAAGCAATAAAGCCCTGCCAAGGCACTTCAGAGTTGTCTATTAGCAAGATAAAGCTTGAAGGTCTGGCGTAGGTTGGGTAGAGCGCAGCGAAACCCAACACAGAGCTATCAGCTTTCAGATGTCAGCAAACAGCCGCGCGGTGTGGTTTTTTGGTAAGAGTCTCCCTAAGCAATAAAGCCCTGCCAAGGCACTTCAGAGTTGTCTATTAGCAAGATAAAGCTTGAAGGTCTGGCGTAGGTTGGGTTGAGCGCAGCGAAACCCAACAGCGTGGTCATTCGTCATGCACAATGAAGAGATAAAGCTCATTAATAAAAGACGAATTAGCGCAAGGTGAAATAAGCCATTTTATACCAATCCGCAATAATACTTAATCATTTTGAGGGATTAAACCTGTCACTAACGGCGTTAAAAATTTCTGATTTAGAACAACTAAATAACGAAATTTTTGCCTTGTTATCAACGAGGTTTTATTGCCTCAAAATAGATCACTTAATT
>NZ_JADILN010000019.1:0-33826 GCF_015278155.1 Pseudoalteromonas simplex | reverse complement strand
TTGATGCGAAGTCTTTAGCTACACCACCGTATACTTTTGCAAGTACGTTAGTGATTGCTGCTGTTAGAGTTGTTTTACCGTGGTCAACGTGGCCGATTGTACCAACGTTTACGTGCGGTTTTACGCGTTCAAACTTTTCTTTTGCCATCTTAAAAAATTCCTATAAAGAAATTAACGCCTGACCCACTATTGGGCCAGACAAGCTAAATCATATAACAGCGCGAGCTGCAATTATTGCATCTGCAACGTTTTTAGCGGCTTCTGCATACTTCAAAAACTCCATAGAGTAAGATGCACGGCCTTGTGTTGCAGATCGCAGATCAGTTGCATAACCAAACATTTCAGAAAGTGGTACTTGCGCATTAATTTGCTTAAGACCACCGAATGCTTCTTCCATGCCTTCGATCATGCCGCGGCGACGGTTTAAGTCACCAACTACATCACCCATGTTTTCTTCAGGAGTGATAACTTCAACCTTCATTACTGGTTCTAGAAGAGCAGGGTTTGCTTCAAGCGCACCTTTCTTCATCGCCATTGAACCTGCAATCTTAAATGCCATTTCATTCGAGTCTACATCATGGAATGAACCATCATATAAAGTCGCTTTAACGCCAAGTAATGGGTAGCCTGCAAGCACACCTTGAGCCATTTGCTCTTGGATGCCTTTGTCTACCGCAGGGATGTATTCTTTAGGAACTGAACCACCAACGATTTCGTTAACGAATTCGTAAGTTGGCGCATCATCTTCCGAAATATCCATCGGTTCAAGTTTAAGCCAGACGTGACCATATTGACCACGACCACCTGATTGACGTACGAACTTCCCTTCAACTTCAACAGCTGAACGGATAGCTTCACGGTATGCTACCTGCGGCTTACCAACGTTACATTCAACACTGAATTCACGTTTCATACGGTCGACAATGATATCAAGGTGAAGTTCACCCATACCAGAAATAATAGTCTGGCCTGATTCTTCGTCAGTTTGTACTCTGAAAGACGGATCTTCTGCCGCTAGTTTACCTAACGCGATACCCATCTTATCTTGGTCAGCGACTGTGCGAGGCTCAACCGCAACAGAGATAACTGGCTCAGGGAACTCCATACGCTCAAGCGTAATGATTGAGTTCGGATCACACAGTGTCTCACCTGTTGTTACGTCTTTAAGACCAATAGCCGCTGCGATGTCGCCTGCGTAGACTACTTTGATCTCTTCACGTGAGTTTGAATGCATCTGAACGATACGACCAAGTCGCTCACGCTTACTTTTAACTGGATTGTATACCGCATCACCCTGTTTAACAGTACCAGAGTAAACACGGAAGAAGGTCAAGGTGCCAACGAACGGGTCTGTCGCAATCTTAAAAGCAAGTGCGGCAAACGGTGCGTTGTCATCAGCAGGACGTTCTTCCTCAGTACCATCTTCAACGATACCTTGGATTTGTTTCACTTGTGTTGGCGCAGGCATATATTCGATAACAGCATCAAGCACAGCTTGAACACCCTTATTCTTAAATGCACTACCACACGTCATTGGAACAATTTCGTTTGCTAATGTGCGCTGACGTAAAGCTGCTTTAATTTCAGCTTCGGTCAGGTCTTCACCTTCTAGATATTTGTCCATTAGTTCTTCTGATGCTTCAGCAGCGCTCTCAACCATGTGAGAACGCCATTCTTCTGCAAGCTCCAGAAGCTCTGCCGGAATGGCCTCATAAGTGAAAGTCATGCCTTGATCTTCGGCATTCCAGTTAATGGCTTTCATCTTAATAAGGTCAATAACACCTTTAAAGTCGTCTTCAGCACCAATTGGTAGCTGAATTGGAACAGGCGTTGCTCCAAGACGAGATTTCACCTGGTCCACAACTGTTAAGAAGTCAGCGCCAGTGCGATCCATTTTGTTTACGAAGATCATGCGAGGAACTTCGTATTTGTTCGCTTGACGCCAAACTGTCTCAGTTTGCGGCTGTACACCAGATGAAGCACAAAGAACAACTACCGCACCATCGAGTACGCGTAAAGAACGCTCTACTTCGATAGTGAAATCTACGTGTCCTGGCGTATCAATGATATTGATGCGATGGTCGTCAAATTGAGCGTCCATCCCTTTCCAGAAACACGTTGTTGCAGCAGAAGTGATTGTGATACCACGCTCTTGTTCCTGCTCCATCCAATCCATAGTTGCAGCACCATCATGTACTTCACCGATCTTATGAGAAAGACCCGTGTAGAACAGAACACGTTCTGTTGTGGTGGTTTTACCTGCATCTACGTGAGCGCAAATACCGATATTGCGATAGCGCTCAAGTGGAGTTGTACGTGCCATATGATCCTCTTAAAGGTTAAGGGCAGATTACCAACGGTAATGAGCGAATGCTTTATTCGCTTCAGCCATACGGTGAACGTCTTCACGTTTCTTAACCGCAGTGCCTTTGTTGTCAGCAGCGTCAACGATTTCTTGAGCTAAACGTAAGCCCATAGATTTTTCGCCACGCTTACGTGCAGCGTCTACTAACCAACGCATACCTAATGCGTTGCGACGTACTGGACGTACTTCAACTGGTACTTGGTACGTTGAACCACCAACACGGCGAGATTTAACCTCTACCTGTGGGCGAACGTTTTCAAGTGCAGCTTCAAAGATTTCAAGGTGCGACTTGCCTGATTTCTCAGCAGCCACGTCTAACGCACCATAAACGATTTTTTCAGCAGTAGATTTCTTGCCGTCTAACATTACTACGTTAACGAATTTAGCAAGAAGTTCCGATCCGAACTTAGGATCTGGAAGAATTTTACGTTGACCTATTACGCGTCTTCTAGGCATTTTGTATCTCCGGTATCTTCAGGTTTGCTCTTTTAGAGTCAATACCCAAAACAATTAATTTAAAAATTTAGTGCTTGGCCTTACTAACGGAGAACCATTAGCCCTTAGGGCGTTTAGCACCGTATTTAGAACGAGCTTGACGACGGTCGCTAACGCCTGCACAGTCAAGTGCACCACGTACAGTGTGGAAACGCACACCTGGTAAGTCTTTAACACGACCACCACGGATTAGGATTACACTGTGCTCTTGTAAGTTGTGGCCTTCACCACCAATGTAAGATGTTACTTCGAAACCGTTAGTTAAACGAACACGCGCTACTTTACGTAATGCAGAGTTTGGTTTCTTAGGTGTAGTTGTATATACACGAGTACATACACCACGCTTTTGCGGACAAGCTTTAAGTGCAGCTGAGTTACTTTTAGTAACTTTGCTACGACGTGGCTTACGCACTAGCTGGTTAATAGTTGCCATTTAAATAGCTCCTGAAATTAAAATTACTACTGAAAAAATAAAAAATCCGCCCTGTTTACATGCTCGTTACAAAACGTGCAGGCAAATGGGTGGCGGAATTTTAATGAGCAAAGTTTAACCTGTCAACCTTAACTCATCGTAAGGCAGAAGATAACTGCCTTACGATTTCTTAATCTATTGATTAAGCTGAGATTATTGGTTTCCAGAGATATCTGCGTTTAGTGCGTCAGTAAGTGCTTGAGTTGCCTCTTCAGCGCTTACTGTTTGCTCTTCAACGATTTCACCTTGCTTGCGACGGTTTAAACGGTCTTGGTGATACGCAAAGCCTGTACCAGCTGGGATCAGACGACCCACGATTACGTTCTCTTTCAGACCACGAAGCTCATCGCTCTTACCATTTACAGCGGCTTCAGTTAGGACACGAGTTGTCTCCTGGAACGATGCTGCAGAAATGAAAGATTCTGTTGCAAGTGACGCTTTAGTGATACCCATTAACTGGATTTCAAACTTCGCTGGGATCTTGCCTTGTTTCTCAAGTTCACGGTTAGAAATATTAACGCGTGCTACTTCAACTTGTTCACCGGCTAAGAACTCAGTGTCACCGCCGTCAAGGATGATACATTTACGTAGCATCTGACGAATAATTGTCTCAATGTGCTTGTCATTGATCTTAACGCCTTGCAAGCGGTAAACCTCTTGCACTTCGTTAACGATGTAGTTAGCTACATGAGTTACACCACGTAGGCGTAAGATGTCATGTGGTGACTCAGGACCATCGGCGATAACCTCACCTTTAGACACTTGCTCACCTTCGAACACGTTAAGTTGACGCCATTTAGGGATCATCTCTTCGTATGCGTCACCCTCAGCAGGAGTGATTACAAGACGCTTCTTACCTTTAGTTTCTTTACCGAAGCTGATGGTACCTGTGATTTCTGCAAGGATTGCAGGATCTTTCGGCTTACGTGCTTCGAATAAGTCAGCTACGCGAGGTAGACCACCCGTGATATCACGAGTCTTCGAACCTTCTTGCGGAATACGTGCTAGTACGTCACCTGGGTTTGCAGTTGCACCGTCTGTTACTTCAATCGTTGTGAATGAAGGAAGACGTGTTTCTTGCAGACCACGCTCATCGCTTTCGATGATTAGTTTAGGTTCTTTCGCATTCGCTTTACCTAAGTCTTTAACAACCACACGTGTTAAACCAGTTAACTCGTCTGTTTGTGCTTCGGTATTTGAGTCATCAATGTCGCTGAATGAGATTTTTGACTTGTGCTCAAGAACGATTGGGTGACTATGCGGGTCCCAAGTAGCAACGATGTCGTTACCTTGAACTTCTGCATTATCTTGTACTGCTAACACCGCACCGTAAGGTACTTTATAACGCTCTTTCTCACGACCAAAGCTATCGATGATAGTGATCTCTGTTGAACGAGACGTGATAACAATCTTACCGTCTGTGTTTAATACGTACTTCGCATTGTGTAACTTCAATGTACCGTTAGTTTTAACTTGTACACTGTTTTCAGCAGACGCTCGAGATGCCGCACCACCGATGTGGAAGGTACGCATCGTAAGCTGTGTACCCGGCTCACCGATTGATTGTGCCGCGATAACACCTACTGACTCACCTGGGTTGATGATGTGGCCACGCGCAAGGTCACGACCGTAACACTTAGCACATACACCAAAGTCATTATCACAAGTGATTACTGAACGAACGCGCACTTCATCCACTGAGTGCTCTTCTAAAAGGTCACACAGTTTTTCGTCAAGCATAACGTTACGCTCAACAAGTACTTCGTTAGTATTTGGAATTAATACATCTTCAGCAACAACACGACCTAGTACACGTTCACGAAGTGCTTCTACAACGTCACCACCTTCGATAAGCGGTTTCATTGTTAAGCCATCTTCTGTGCCACAGTCGTCTTCGTTGATTACTAAGTCTTGTGCAACGTCTACTAGACGACGCGTTAAGTAACCCGAGTTTGCTGTTTTAAGTGCTGTATCGGCAAGACCTTTACGCGCACCGTGCGTTGAGATGAAGTACTGTAGTACGTTTAGACCTTCACGGAAGTTCGCCGTGATTGGTGTCTCGATGATTGAACCATCTGGACGTGCCATTAGACCACGCATACCCGCTAACTGACGGATCTGAGCGGCGCTACCACGTGCACCTGAGTCTGCCATCATAAACACTGAGTTAAATGAAGATTGCTCTTCTTCTTCGCCTTTCGCGTTGATTACAGTGTCTTTTGATAAGTTCGCCATCATCTCACGTGATAAGTTTTCATTTACACGTGACCAGATATCGATAACTTTGTTGTACTTTTCACCAGCCGTTACAAGACCTGATTGGAATTGTTGGTTGATTTCAGTTACTTCAGCTTCCGCTGATTCAATGATTTCTGCTTTAACCGGTGGGATAACTAAGTCATCGATACCGATTGAAACACCTGACTTCATTGCGTAGTGGAAACCTGTGTACATTACTTGGTCAGCAAAGATAACGGTATCTTTAAGACCTAGACGACGGTAACACTCGTTTAATAAGCCAGAAATTTGTTTCTTACCTAGGGCTTGGTTGATTAACTCAAACGGCATGCCTTTAGGTAGGATTAGTGAAAGAATTGCACGACCTACTGTTGTTTCAACAATAGATACTTGCTCAACTGCTTCACCTTCTTCATTGTCAACTGTTTCGCTAATACGTACTTTTACGCGCGCATGTAGCTCAGCATTACCACTGCGGTATGCTTTTTCAGCTTCTTTAGGATCTTTAAATACAGTACCTTCGCCTTTCGCATTGATACGATCACGAGTCATGTAGTAAAGACCTAATACAACGTCCTGTGAAGGAACGATGATTGGCTCACCATTCGCTGGAGATAGGATGTTGTTTGTAGACATCATTAGAGCACGTGCTTCTAACTGTGCTTCAAGCGTTAACGGTACGTGTACCGCCATTTGGTCACCATCGAAGTCAGCGTTGTACGCCGCACAAACTAATGGGTGTAAATGGATCGCTTTACCTTCGATAAGCACAGGTTCGAACGCTTGGATACCCAAACGGTGAAGTGTTGGTGCACGGTTAAGTAATACTGGATGTTCACGAATTACTTCGTCTAATACATCCCATACTTCTGCCACTTCACGCTCAACCATCTTCTTAGCTGCTTTGATAGTCGTAGCCATGCCGCGACGCTCTAGTTTGCCGTAGATAAATGGTTTGAATAGCTCAAGTGCCATCTTCTTAGGAAGACCACACTGGTGTAGTTTAAGCGTAGGACCTACTGTGATTACAGAACGGCCAGAGTAATCTACACGTTTACCAAGTAAGTTCTGACGGAAACGACCTTGCTTACCTTTGATCATATCAGCAAGCGATTTAAGAGGACGTTTGTTAGAACCTGTGATCGCACGACCGCGACGACCGTTATCAAGTAGCGCATCTACCGCTTCTTGTAACATACGTTTTTCGTTGCGTACGATAATGTCTGGTGCTGCTAGATCTAATAGACGCTTAAGACGGTTATTACGGTTAATAACACGACGGTAAAGGTCATTCAGATCAGAAGTCGCAAAACGACCACCGTCTAGTGGTACTAATGGACGTAGATCAGGCGGAAGTACTGGAAGTACTGTCATGATCATCCACTCAGGGTTGTTACCTGATTGGTGGAAAGATTCCATTAATTTAAGACGTTTAGTGATCTTCTTACGCTTAGTTTCAGAGTTAATTGTTGGTAACTCTTCGCGCATTTCAGCAATTAATTGGCCAAGATCAAGTTCACGAAGCAAGTCTAATACTGCTTCTGCACCCATCTTCGCTTCAAACTCATCACCGTGCTCTTCAAGTGCATCTAGGTACTCTTCTTCACCTAAAAGCTGACCACGCTCAAGCGTTGTCATACCAGGCTCAGTTACTACGAATGATTCGAAGTAAAGTACGCGCTCGATGTCACGAAGTGTCATGTCTAGCATTAAGCCAATACGTGACGGTAATGATTTTAAGAACCAAATGTGCGCAACTGGGCTCGCAAGCTCAATGTGACCCATACGGTCACGACGCACTTTAGTAAGCGTTACTTCAACGCCACACTTTTCACAAATAACACCACGGTGCTTAAGGCGCTTATATTTACCACATAAACACTCATAATCTTTCACTGGGCCGAAAATACGGGCACAGAATAAGCCGTCGCGCTCAGGCTTGAAAGTACGGTAGTTGATTGTCTCAGGTTTCTTTACTTCACCGTATGACCATGAACGAACCATATCTGGCGAAGCAAGACCAATGCGAATTGCATCGAATTCTTCGGTCTTATTTTGTTGCTTCAGAAACTTAAGTAAGTCTTTCACCTTAGCTCTCCTGTCGGAGGTTAATCTTGAGGGCGAACCAATCGCCCCTACATTCTATTCGGCCTAACAGGTGCGGCTTACGCCGCACCTAAATGGCTTAATTTTCTTCCAACTCGATGTTGATACCCAGTGAGCGGATTTCTTTCAACAATACGTTGAACGATTCTGGCATACCTGGTTCCATCTTATGGTTACCATCTACGATGTTCTTATACATCTTAGTACGACCGTTCACGTCATCCGATTTCACTGTTAGCATTTCTTGTAGAGTATATGCAGCACCGTAAGCTTCTAGTGCCCACACCTCCATCTCACCGAAACGCTGGCCACCGAACTGAGCTTTACCACCCAGCGGCTGCTGAGTAACAAGGCTGTAAGAACCAGTTGAACGTGCGTGCATCTTGTCATCAACCAAGTGGTTAAGTTTCAGCATGTACATGTAACCAACAGTTACTTGACGTTCGAACTGATCGCCAGTACGGCCATCATAAAGTGTAACTTGACCGCTTCTTGGATAACCACCAAGCTCTAGTAAGTCTTTGATTTCGCTTTCACGAGCACCATCAAAGGCTGGAGTTGCGATCGGTAAACCACCTTTCAAGTTATCAGCTAAGCGACGAACTTCATCATCAGAGAACGAGTCGATATCAACTTTCTGACGACAATCACCTAATTCGTAAACTTTCTTAACGAAGCTACGGATTTCGTGCAGTTCACGCTGCTCTTTCATCATTTCTTCTAAACGCTCACCCACACCACGTGCAGCAAGACCCATGTGTGTTTCTAGGATCTGACCGATGTTCATACGTGATGGTACACCTAGCGGGTTCAGAACGATGTCTACCGTACGACCTTTGTCATCGTATGGCATATCTTCTACTGGTACGATAGTCGAGATAACACCTTTGTTACCGTGACGACCCGCCATCTTATCACCTGGTTGGATACGACGTTTAACAGCTAGGTATACTTTAACAATCTTAAGTACGCCTGGTGCTAAGTCATCACCTTGAGTGATCTTACGACGTTTGTTTTCAAACTTCTTATCGTATTCAGCTTTAAGCTCATCGTACTGGGCAGCTAGTTGCTCAAGTTCAGCTTGCTTGTCTTCTTCAGCAAGGCTTTGAGTAAGCAGCTTTTCAGCATTTAGTGATGCAATTGAATCTGCGTTCAGACCTGCGTCAACAAGTAACTTACGAGCACGGTCTAATACACCTGCTTCTAAGATACGGAACTCTTCGTTGAAGTCTTTCTTCGCTTCGCGAAGCTGCATGTCTTCAACTTCTAACGCACGCTTATCTTTTTCAACACCGTCACGGGTGAAAACTTGTACGTCGATTACAGTACCAGTTACAGAGTTTGGTACGCGTAAAGAGCTGTCTTTAACGTCTGACGCTTTCTCACCGAAGATAGCACGTAGTAGCTTTTCTTCTGGTGTTAATTGCGTTTCGCCTTTCGGAGTCACTTTACCTACTAGGATATCGCCGCCTTTAACTTCAGCACCGATATAAACAACGCCTGATTCATCAAGCTTGCCTAGTGCAGACTCACCTACGTTAGGGATATCTGCTGTGATCTCTTCAGGACCTAATTTAGTATCACGTGCGATACATTGTAGTTCTTGAATGTGGATAGTCGTTAGACGATCTTCTTGAACTACACGCTCAGATAGTAGGATTGAATCCTCGAAGTTATAACCGTTCCATGGCATGAATGCCACGCGAAGGTTTTGACCAAGTGCTAAGTCACCTAGGTCAGTCGAAGGACCATCTGCTAATACGTCACCACGTGTTACCGGCTCACCAACCATACAAGTTGGTTTTTGGTTAATACATGTATTTTGGTTTGAGCGAGTGTATTTAGTAAGGTTGTAAATATCGATGCCCGCTTCACCTGGAATACGCTCATCTTCATGTACATTTACAACGATGCGGCTTGCATCCGCATACATTACTTCACCACCACGCTTAGCAACGATAGTTACACCAGAATCTTTCGCTAGTGTCAGCTCGATACCTGTACCTACCAGCGGTTTGTCCGCGATAAGTGTTGGTACGGCTTGACGTTGCATGTTTGAACCCATCAATGCACGGTTAGCATCATCGTGTTCTAGGAACGGGATAAGTGCTGCCGCTACAGAGATCACCTGTTGTGGTGATACGTCCATATATTGTTGGTCCATTTTGCCCATAAAGGTTGATTCACCTTTGTGACGACATGGAATTAGTTCATCAACAAACTCATTGTTTTCGTTCAAGTTTGAGTTCGCCTGAGCGATAACAAACTGACCTTCTTCAATGGCTGATAAGTAATCTACTTCATCAGTAACTACACCGTTTACCACTTTACGGTAAGGTGTTTCTAAGAAACCATAGTCATTAGTACGTGCGTACGTAGACAATGAGTTAATTAGACCGATGTTTGGACCCTCAGGCGTTTCGATTGGACATACACGACCATAGTGAGTTACGTGAACGTCTCGAACCTCGAAGCCAGCGCGTTCACGTGTTAAACCACCCGGGCCTAATGCAGAAATACGACGCTTGTGCGTTACTTCTGAAAGCGGGTTATTTTGGTCCATGAACTGTGATAACTGAGATGAACCAAAGAACTCTTTAACCGCAGCCGAAATAGGCTTAGCGTTAATAAGATCTTGTGGCATTACAGCGTCAAGGTCACCTAAGCTTAAACGCTCACGTACAGCACGCTCAACACGTACTAGACCAACGCGGAATTGGTTCTCAGCCATTTCGCCAACACTACGGATACGACGGTTGCCTAAGTGGTCGATATCATCAACATCGCCAACACCGTTACGAATAGCGATAAGCACTTTCATAACAGCTACGATGTCTTCTTTCGATAATGTGCCAGGGCCAGTATCTGAGTCATAACCTACACGGCTATTGAACTTCATACGACCAACTGTTGATAAATCGTAACGCTCGTCAGAGAAGAACAAGTTATCAAATAAGGCTTCAGCCGCGTCTTTCGTCGGTGGCTCGCCTGGGCGCATCATGCGATAAATTTCTACTAATGCTTCTAAACGGTTGCTTGTTGTGTCGATACGTAATGTATCTGACATGTAGGCGCCGCTGTCCACTTCGTTGATATATAGTGTATCAATCTTAGTGTGACCTGCTTTAACCAATTCAGCCATTAGCTCAAGTGATAGCTCGTCATTCGCGTTTGCGATGATCTCACCCGTTGACTCATCAACATAGTTTTTAGCTACAACACGACCAATGATGTACTCATGCGGTACTTCTAATTGGTTAATACCTTTTTTCTCGATGTTCTTGATGTGACGCGCAGTAATACGACGACCCGCTTCAACAAGGACTTCACCGTCTTCGCCTTTGATATCAAAAGCGGCAGTTTCACCACGTAAGCGTGAAGGAACAAGTTCCATAAGAACTTTACCGTCAGCAACTTCAAACGCAGTTGTATCGAAGAATATCTCTAGGATTTCATCCGTTGAGTACTCAAGTGCACGTAAGATGATTGACGCCGGTAATTTACGACGACGGTCAATACGTACATAAAGGTTATCTTTTGCATCAAACTCGAAGTCTAACCATGAACCACGGTAAGGAATTACACGCGCGTTATAAAGTACTTTACCTGACGAGTGAGTTTTACCGCGGTCGTTATCAAAGAATACACCAGGGCTACGGTGTAGCTGAGAAACGATAACACGCTCTGTACCATTGATAACAAAGGTACCGGTATCAGTCATGAGCGGAATTTCGCCCATGTAAACTTCTTGCTCTTTAATGTCTTTAACTGTGCCTGGTGCTTCTTTGTCCATCACCACAAGACGCAATTTTACGCGAAGTGGAGCAGAATAAGTCACACCGCGAATTTGACATTCTTTTACATCGAATACTGGCTCACCAATACGATAACTTACGTATTGAAGCTCAGAATTTCCCGAGTAGCTTTTGATAGGAAACACAGAACGGAAAGCAGCTTCCAAACCGTGATCGCCATCAGCGTCAGGGACTAAGAATTTTTTAAACGATTCTAACTGCGTCGACAGTAAGAAAGGTATATCCAAAACTTGTGGACGTTTACCAAAATCCTTACGGATACGTTTCTTTTCAGAATAAGAGTAAGCCATGGGGTTCCTCAGCTTGCTGATCTTTGACCCGACCTGTTCTTGTAAGAACAGACTTAACTGGCATCTAAGCCAAGATGTACAACATTAAATTGTTGTTCTATTTTGCTCTGACACTTTCAATACCAAAATAGGTAACAACTTGAAAGTAAAGAGAAAATTAGATTTTATTTGCGTTACAGGATTGCATCGCTCTATAGCGCAAAAAGGCCGGTGATTAAATAATCACCAGCCCTTGCCTGATTACTCAGGCAGCGAACCTAGCGTAAGCTAGATTACTTAACCTCAACTTCAGCACCAGCTTCAGTAAGGTCTTTTGCAAGTGCTTCAGCTTCTTCTTTAGATACACCTTCTTTGATAGGTGCAGGAGCAGCTTCAACAAGTGCTTTAGCTTCTTTAAGGCCAAGACCAGTAGCACCACGTACAGCTTTGATAGCTGCAACCTTGTTAGCGCCAGCGCCAGTAAGGATTACGTCGAACTCAGTCTTTTCTTCAGCTGCTTCAGCAGCAGGACCAGCAACAACAGCAGCAGCTGCAGTTACGCCGAATTTTTCTTCCATTGCTTCAACTAGAGCAACAACGTCCATTACTGACATTTCAGCAATAGCATCAAGGATTTGGTCTTTAGTTACAGACATTACAAATTTCCTAATTATTACGGACTAAATATAGCCCAAAAAAAATATTACACCGAAAGTGAACAAAAAAACAGCTTAAAATTAAGCAGCTTGCTCTTCTTTCTGTACACGTACTGCTTCAATTGTTTTACACAATTTACCTGCAGACGCTTCTTTCATAGCGCTCATTAAGCGTGCAACAGCTTCGTCGTAAGTAGGTAGAGTTGCTAGCATAGCTGCGTCTACTACGTTACCTTCAAATGCAGCCGTCTTAACTTCGAATTTCTCGTTCTTCTTCGCGAAATCTTTGAAGATACGCGCAGCAGCACCTGGGTGCTCTGAAGAGAAAGCGATTAAGCTTGGACCTACAAGTGAGTCAGAAAGGCACTCAAAATCTGTACCTTCAACAGCACGTTTAGCTAAAGTGTTACGAACAACTTTCATCCATACACCAGCTTCACGAGCTTCTTTACGAAGGGCAGTGATAGCACCAACTGTTACACCACGAGAATCTGCAACAACTGCAGAAAGAGCACCAGTGGCTGCTTCGTTGACTTCAGCAACAATTGCTTTTTTGCCTTGAAGATTTAAAGCCATGGGTGTTACTCCTGGTTTAATGGGTTGCCGAAATTGGCTTCCCTGTTCTACTCTTCCCCATCTAAGATGGAGATGCTTTTTACGGCGAGAGCCAGAAGATTAGGAAAAATCTATCTGGGGATTCACACCGTCTACGTAGGTAAAATATTAAGGCCGAAGCCGCCTACGGTCTTGGACGGAAGTCCAATTTATCGTTTTTACCCGAAGGCATTACGAAATTATGGACTTCAACCCGAATTCTTTACTTGTTTTGAAATTAACTTTCTCAACAAAATGGCGCAAAATTATAGTTCAAATTTCGCGCCATGTAAACTCTTAATTAAGCAACAACTGTGCTTAGAGAGTTTTGGTCAACAGCAACACCTGCGCCCATTGTTGTAGAGATAGTTACTTTCTTCACGTAAGTACCTTTTGCTTGAGAAGGTTTAGCCTTCTTAAGCGCAACAATAAGAGCTTCAAGGTTTTGTTGAAGTTGCTCAGCAGTGAAATCAACCTTACCGATAGTAGTATGGATGATACCGTTCTTGTCGTTACGGTAACGAACTTGACCTGCTTTCGCGTTTTTAACTGCTTCTGCAACGTTAGGCGTTACAGTACCAGTTTTAGGGTTTGGCATTAGACCACGTGGACCTAAGATTTGACCTAGTTGACCAACAACACGCATAGCGTCTGGAGATGCAACAACAACGTCAAAGTTCATCTCGCCTTTCTTAACTAGATCAGCAAGATCTTCCATGCCCACTAATTCAGCACCAGCTTCTTTCGCAGCATCTGCGTTAGCGCCTTGTGTGAATACAGCAACACGAACTTCACGACCAGTACCGTTAGGTAGTACAGTTGCACCACGTACGTTTTGGTCAGATTTACGAGCATCGATACCAAGGTTAACAGCAACGTCAACACTTTCTACGAATTTAGCTGTCGCTAACTCTTTTAAAAGAGCAACTGCTTCGTTGATTTCGTAATCTTTAGTTACATCCACTTTTTCGCGGATAGTACGCATACGTTTAGTTAATTTTGCCATTATCTTAGTCCTCTACGTTCAAGCCCATCGCACGCGCAGAACCTGCGATAGTGCGAACTGCAGCGTCCATATCAGCCGCTGTAAGGTCAGGTCGTTTTGTCTCAACGATTTCTTCAAGTTGAGCACGAGTTACTGTACCCACTTTTTCAGTGTTAGGACGGCCAGAACCTGATTTGATGCCTGCAGCTTTCTTAAGTAAGTAAGCAGCCGGTGGAGTTTTCATGTCGAACGTGAAAGAACGGTCACCGTAAACAGAGATCACTACAGGAACTGGAGCGCCTTTTTCGATAGATTCTGTACGTGCGTTGAACGCTTTACAGAATTCCATGATGTTTACACCGTGTTGACCTAGTGCTGGACCTACTGGAGGACTAGGGTTAGCCATACCAGCGGCAACTTGTAGCTTGATAATAGCTTCAACTTTTTTAGCCATAATAAATACCTCATTTGGTGGGTCATAGCCTTGTGCGCGCGAGGACGCGTACTCTAACGGCTTCCCAGTTTAAAAATTGGTTCTCACTTTTTAGTGATAAAACAAGTTAGAACTTGCCCTAACACAAAAAGGCCGCTGATTATAAGTTAATCAGCGGCCTTTTTCAAGCGTATTGCCAAAAAATTAAACGATTTTGGCAGCTTTAATTTTTTACTTACTTGTCTTGCTCAACTTGACCAAATTCTAGGTCAACAGGTGTCGAACGACCGAAGATAAGAACAGACACTTTCACGCGGCTCTTCTCGTAATCAACTTCTTCAACAACACCGCTGAAGTCAGCAAATGGACCATCGATAACACGAACAACTTCGCCTGGCTCGAATAATGTAGCTGGCTTAGGTGCTTCAGAGTTCTCTTGAAGACGGTTTAAGATGCGGTCAGCTTCTTTTTGGCTAATTGGCGCTGGACGATCAGACGTACCACCAATGAAGCCCATAACACGTGCAGTGCTGTTCACTAAGTGCCAGCTTGCATCGTTCATGTCCATTTGAACTAGTACGTAACCTGGGAAGAATTTACGCTCAGATTTACGCTTTTGACCAGCGCGCATCTCAACAACTTCTTCAGTTGGTACTAATACTTCACCAAAACTATCTTCCAAACCTTCGATCTTGATGTGCTCAAGAATAGTTTGTGCTACACGCTTCTCGTAACCAGAGAAAGCTTGTACTACGTACCAACGTAGTTTCTTTTCGTTCTTCTCATCCGACATGGGATTAGATCTCCAATCCAGTTAAAAAGCCTACTGCGCGGAATAAAATGCCATCTAATCCCCAAAGGATAAGCGCCATAATCACAGTTGCAACCATTACAATTAATGTCGTATGTGTTGTTTCTTGGCGAGTTGGCCACACAACTTTACGTACTTCGATACGTGCTTCTTTTGCAAACGCAAGAAAAGTACGACCTTTTTCAGTTAGTGAGGCAATGCCTAAACCAGCTGCAACAGCAACCACTACACCAATAGCACGTAATAATACAGATTGGTCTGCATACATGTGGTTACCAACGACTGCGCCTGCTAGTAGCGCAATTGCTACAATCCACTTTACTGAATCCATCGCACTTGATGGTGTTTCTACATTCGTGCTCATAATATTTTTACCTTAACTACAGACACAACAACCCTGCGCTCTGGCAGGGTTAATCCATTAAAATCTAAACTTAAAAACTGACTTGTTTAAACCGATTTTTAATTTCAGACTTAGCACACATTGTGTAAAAAGTGGCAGGGGCGGAGAGATTCGAACTCCCAACCGTCGGTTTTGGAGACCGCTGTTCTACCAATTGGAACTACGCCCCTGCAAAGTGGATGCCTATTATACTTACGCAATTCATTAACACAAGAGTAAAAGATACCCATTAGTTAAAATCTCATCAGTTGGTTTAAAAATCAATATTAACATTGATTAAAAAGCAGTTTATCATAAACCCATTACAGGAACATAAAACAACATGGATCAGTGTGCTGCTATTAAAATCCCCTTTTAATATTGTATTGTTATGCCTCATTTTGTTGATAGCTAATCAGGCTAGTGCACGTTCTTTACACCTAGGCACTTTTAATAGTCAGCAGGGCCTGAGCCAAAATTCAATCACTTGCAGCATCACTGACCAACAAGGCTTTTTATGGTTTGCCACACAAGGTGGCTTAAACCGCTTTGATGGTTATGAATTTAAACGCTTTAAAGCTAACAGCGATGATAAAAGCATTTCAGGGAATTGGATTACAGGCTGTGTTAGAGATAGTAAAAACCAGCTATGGTTTTCGACTGCAAGCAAAGGGCTTAATAGACTTAACCCTAAAACAGGTCTGTTTGAGGTTTACTCTGCATCTGGTAATGATGGGCTGAGTGAAAGTAAAATTTGGTCTATGGCGTTAGCTAAAGACGATGTTTTGTGGCTAGGTCACGAACACGGTAAATTAACTCGTTTTGATTTATCAAGCAGTAGCTTTACACACTTTCACTATAAATCAGCGCAGCCACTAATTCGAGACATTGTTATTACCGATGAACTAATTTGGCTTGCCACAGATAAAGGGCTTATTTCATTTAACCCAAGCGCAGAGCAATTTACTCAACATGCTCAGATCTCCGTGCCGCTCTGGCATCTCAAATTGCTTAATGACGAAAAGCTGCTTATTGGCGCTAAAAAAGGTCTTTATATATTAAATTTAGCAACGCAAAGTAGTGAAAAAATCGAACAGTTTAACGGAACCTGGGTAACAGACAGCCTGATTGACCAACAGCAAAACCTTTGGCTTACAAGCTATGGACAAGGGCTCTACTTTTTGCCTGCTGGTGCTGACTTACAAAAGCAATTCACTCAACATCGTCATGACAAACAAAACCACAATGGCTTAAGCAGCGACTATTTGCTTTCTCTTTATCAAGACTCGCAAGGTATTATTTGGCTGGGCACAGACGGCTATGGTGTGCACCGCTATGATCCTAAGCAGCAACAGTTCTCTCATCAATTAAAAACCTCTCAAGCAAATTCGTTAAGCCATAACTTTGTTCGTTCAATAGTTAAAAGAGCCAATGGTGAGGTCTGGGTTGGTACCCGTGATGGACTCAATCGCAAAACACCATCGGGTTATCAGCACTTTAAAGACGCCCTAACCAACAACAATATATTTGCCCTACACGAAGACGCTAACCAGCATTTGTGGATAGGTACGTACGGAGGCGGCTTAATAAAGTATCAAGACAGCCTTGATGAGTTTACAGCTTTCACCATGCAAAGCCACCAGCTAGCCAGTGACCGTGTTTACGCAATTACCAGCGACAAAACAGGTGCGCTTTGGCTTGGTAGTAACCAAGGCCTAACCCGTTTCGAGCCTGCCTCTGCCAAAGTAACTCACTATAAGCACAGTGATACGCAAAATAGCCTTGCCAACAACACCGTATTTACTTTGGCTTATGATAATAAAGAGCATGCACTGTGGATTGGTACCCGAGCAGGACTCAATAAACTCGATATATCAACAGAGCAATTTAGTTTATTAGATGAACAAAGCTCTGGTGAGACAGGGCTTAGCCACAATATGGTTACCTCTTTATTACTCAGTGAAGACAGCATTTGGGTTGGCACCATGCAAGGCTTGAATCAAGTCAACAAGCATACCCTCACAGTGAAACAGATTACTGAACAACAAGGTTTAGCTAACGACAACATTTTTGACATTCTTGCGGATAAACAAGACATGCTTTGGCTTGCAACCAATGGCGGACTCACTCGTTATAACCCCAGCACGCAGCAAATGCAGCAGTTTCTACCAGAAGACGGCATTCAGCATCAATCATTTATATTAGGTGCGAGCTTTCAAGCTGACGATGGCGAGTTATTTTTTGGCGGTATTAATGGCTACAATCATTTTTACCCTGAGCAACTAACCTTATCGCACACACCCCCTACGCCAGTGTTAACTGAGTTATTACTTAATAACCAAACAATTAAAAGTAATCATTTTGATAAGCAAAGCAATACCCTTGCTAGTGCAACTCAGACATTCTCGTTTGCAAAATCAGCGGGGGTTATCGGCTTTAAATTTAGTGCATTAAAAAATGGTGCGACTCCAAAACATTATCAATATGGCTACAAGCTAGCTGGCTTTGATGAGCAATTTTTATATACCGATGCATCCCTTAGACAAATTAACTATCCACAGCTGCCTGCTGGTCACTACCAGTTATTGCTAAAAGCAAAAGATCAATATGGTCAATGGAGTGACAGTACACAGCTGTTAGAACTTACTGTTGTGCCTCCTTGGTGGCAAACTAAACTAGCCTACTGTATTTACTTTGTGTTTGCTTTAGCACTGACTTGGCTTGTGTTAAATGCCTTGTACAAGCGCAAACTAGCAGAGCAAGAGAAGCAAACCGAAATTGAGCTAAACAAATTAAAAGACCAGTTTTTAGATAACATTAGCCACGAACTCAAAACACCACTTAGCTTAATACTCGCTCCGATCAGTCAATTGCAGCGAAGCAATGCCGATCCAAAAGCTCAAACGCAACTAGCCAGTATTAAACGAAACTGCCAACGCTTACTAGAGCTAATCAATCAACTTTTACAATTGAGTCAACGCCCAAGCACGGCAATTTACACTGTCAGCCCCTATTCTATTACGCCATTTTTAACAGATTTAGTGGCGGATTTCAGGCCTCTGTACGAGCAAAAACAGCTGCAATTTAGCTTCACTGACACCACCACTACAGCACTTAAGATTAACCTTGCTCCTGAACATGCTCACTCGATTTTTAGTAATCTGATAAGCAACGCTCTTAAGTACACCCCTGCAGGTGGCACAGTCGATATTCACCTTAGTGAAGTACAACAAGCGTTAAAGTTTAAAATTACTGATACCGGTGTGGGTATTGCCAGTGAGCATCAGCAGTCGATTTTTCAGCGCTTTACTCGCTTAACATCTTCAGAAGCAGGAAGTGGTATTGGCCTGAGCTTAGTAAAACAACTCGTTGAACAATACGGTGGTTCGATTAGTGTAAGCAGTAAAATCGCTGAAGGTAGCTGCTTTACTGTGTCATTACCTATGATTGAAAGTGCTGATAATCAAGCAAGTAGCGCTATGCAAGTTCATACCTCAAAACCAACACTGCTGATTGTTGAAGATAATGAGGAAATGGCAGAGCTACTCCTTTCTTTATTTAATAAAGAGTTTAACTGCATTTGTGCAACTGATGGTCAGCAAGCTCTCGACCTTTGCCAGTCAAACTTACCTGAGCTCATTATTAGTGATGTGATGATGCCAAATATGGATGGTTATCAACTACTAGCAGCCCTTCGAGCAAATCCGGCCACCAGCCATATCCCAGTATTATTACTTTCTGCTAAAGCAGATACCCAAAGCCGCTTAAAAGGGCTTGATTTATTAGCTGATGATTTTTTGAGTAAACCTTTTGAACCGACTCTATTAGTAAGCAGAGTAAAAGGCCTGCTTAATCTAAGACATATTTTAAACCAACACCTAACAGCACAACTGGCAGCTCCTCTTAATAGCGATACAGCTGCAGTAACTGTGCAAAATAAAGATTACTCTTTTACAGAAAAGCTTAAGCAAATAGTACAAGCACATTACCAAGATGAAAGCTTTTCGGTTGAACAATTAGCCTCTGCGTTATGTTTAAGCTCTCGAGCTCTGCAACTAAAAATGAAAGCTTTGTACTCACAAACGCCTTCTGACTATTTACGTAATACTCGTTTAGAGTTTGCAAAAAAACAGCTAATCGATAGCGCGTTAGCAATTGGTCAAGTCGCAGAACAAACCGGATTTAGTTCACAAAGCTATTTTGCCCGAAGCTTTAAGAGCTATGTTGGCTTATCACCAAAACAGTATCGAGAAAAACATCAAAAACATGCCGAATTTCGCGTCAGTGAATAAAGTTTTCGCCTGAGTGCTATTAATAAAACACTGATTTTTATAGCTTATCCATACAAACGTCAATAACAACAAAGCCCATAGTGCGGCGTTATTTACTGCATGAGATATAAGTTAAGGAAAGTCATATGCTCACCAAAACACACAAAGCAATTTCGATTACGTTACTTGCTGCGGCACTGACTGCATGCCAGAGTACTTCGACAACCACCAGTAATACCAATAGCCCAGATATAAACGAAGTTGCACAGCAGCAATACAATGGCCCAAAAGCTCGGATCGCTGTTGCCCGCTTTACTGATAAATCAAACGATTCACGTTGGTGGCGTAAAGAAATTGGTGAAGGTATGGCCGATCAACTTACAACCGCATTAGTTAGCACCAATCGGTTCATTGTTTTAGAGCGACAAGCACTTGATGCCGTATTATCAGAACAAGACCTTGCTGTGTCAGGCCGTGTGAGTGCAGCTTCTGGTGCTGCGTATGGTGAAATAGAGGGAGCCGAAATTGTTGTGGTTGCCGCAGTCACAGAGTTTGATGATGACAACTCAGGCACTCGTGTCGGCAGTGGTGGCTTTATCGGTGATGTATTTAGCTCGGTATCGGCGGGTTTTTCAAGTTCGCACATGGCGATTGATTTACGATTAATCGATACGCGTACTTCTCGTATTTTAGCCGCTACCAGTGTTGAAGGTGGCAGTAAAGATTTTGACTTTACATCTGCAGCTACCAATTTTGGTGGCGCACTTGTTGGTGGTAATCTAAGTAGCTGGTCAAACACACCAAAAGAAAAAGCATTGCGCGAAGTGATCGTAAAAGCTGTTGAGTTTTTAGAGTCAAAAGTGCCAACAACTTATTATCGCTATAATAGTGATAACACCATTGCAGCTGGCCATACAGCCCCTGCACCACTAAAAGTAACCGCAGCAGCACCCGCTAAAAAGCCAGTTGCATCGGTTAGTGTTCCAACTCACAGAATGCCTTACTACGAAAAAACAGACTTAGCGATGTCACGACTGAACTTGGTTTGTTTGGGTTATTTGAAAAGGCAGCCTCACTACGAAGAATATGAAATAGAAGACGTAGAGTACGATCAAGCAACGGTGATTGCTCTCACTGAGTATCAGCAAGAAAAAAAGCTGAAAGTGACAGGCCTTGCTGATGAGACAACTAAAAAGTCTCTTGATGATTCAGGGTGTATTGCCAAAACGAACAAATCAAGTTTAGAAAGCTTTGGCAGTATGTTTAAATTTAACTAAGCAAACTAACAGCCAGTGCCAGCACTGGCTGTTTACAACCTTAGTTATAAAATTTGTAATAACTCACCACGATAAAAATCACATAACAACCAAATTTGTTGAAATGGATGATGCTTAGGCACATCAAGGTGAGTAAGTACTGACTTAAAATCATCAAGATGCCATATAGTACTGGCATTTCGAATTAATAACCAAGGCTGAGTAGACTCGTAGTGTTTCTTAGCTTTTTGTGCCAGCAAACGATGTAAAGCACAGTGCAAACGCTCGTTACTCGGTGCTAAAGCCATTTCAGCAAGATCTCGTTGCATTGAGATAGACAGCGGCCGACCTAACACCGCCATTGCCTCTGTTTCGCTGGCATATAAATGTGCAACTTCAATATCAAGCCGTTCATCACCTTTGTAACAACTCACGTCTGGTTTGCTCGGCGTGTTATGCCAAATATTGCGCATACTTACGCCAAACTGCTTTTCGTAACAGCGCAAAAACAATTTTGCTGCACCATGCTCGAGCGCTATTTTTTCTTGTTCACTTTCACGATTCATTTAATGTTGCATACACATCTTTTAATAACCCAGAAGCGCCAAAACGAAATAGCTCAGGTTGTAAATACGCTTCACCCATAATTGACTCAGCTAGGGCTAAATACTCAGCAGCATCGGTGACTGTTCTGACCCCGCCTGCCGCCTTAAAACCAACCTTTTTGCCACTCGCTTTTATAGTGCTTAACATGATGTCTGTTGCAGCTAGCGTTGCATTAACAGCCACTTTACCGGTACTGGTTTTAACAAAGTCAGCGCCGCCATCAATTGCCAGCTTTGTTGCTGTTACAATGAGGTCATCGCTTAATTCGCCACTTTCGATAATGACTTTAAGCTGCGCTTGAGTGCCACATGCCTCTTTTGACGCTTTGACATACTCTAAAACTTTGCGCTCATCACCGGCAATTAGCGCTTTATAAGGGATCACTAAATCAATTTCATCAGCGCCGCGCTCAATGGCAAACAGGGTTTCATTTAACACTTGCTCTAACGATTGCTCCCCACTAGGAAAGTTAGTAACTGTAGCCACTTTGACTTGCTGTAGTTCGCGCTCAGCGAGAGCAAGCTTTGCATCGCTAACAAACTGGCTATACACACAAACCGCTGCAGGAATGCCTAACGTTGGCTCAATACTGGCAACCAAGTTATTAATGGTTTGTGTTGTGTCGCTGTCATTCAGAGTTGTTAAGTCCATCAGTGCCACCGCTTGGGCAGCGCTTGTTTGCATTTTAGTCATAGTTCTTATAGTTGTGTTGCCATATTAGTGACCTATAGTAGCAAATTTTTATCATTCGGCTATAAATCATAACTAATCACCATAAGGCTGCTTATTTACTTGTAACTCGCCGCAATCCCTTGTTAACTAAGTCTTAAGCCAAAACAAACCACCTGGTATAACTTTTAGTTATATAAACTTGGTTTTAATTATTTTTTACTTTTTTTAGAGCACTATATTCTACTTGCCTGCAATAAGCAGTTTCTTGATGTGTTTTAGGGGTGAGAACAAAGTGCAATATTTACCAATCTTTACCAAATTAGACGACAAACCTGTGCTGGTAGTCGGCGGTGGAGATGTTGCGTTACGCAAATGCCGTGCATTTTTAAAAGCGCGCGCTCATGTGACGCTAGTCGCCCCTGAATTTTGTGATGAGCTACTTGCTCTTGCTAAGCAAAACGAAGTAAACCTGATCACTGATATATTCAAAGAACAATATTTAGATCAACAAATGCTGGTGATCGCTGCAACTGATATAGACAGCGTTAACAAAGACGTGTTCGAACTTGCGAATGCGCGCAATATTTTCGTTAACGTGGTGGATGATCAACCTAAGTGCAGCTTTATTTTTCCATCAATTGTTGACCGTGATCCAATCACTATTGCAATTTCAAGCGCAGGCACAGCGCCAGTATTAGCACGTCGTTTACGCGAAAAACTCGAAACGCTTATTCCACAGCATATTGGTCCACTCGCTACATTAGTTGGTAGCTTTCGTGACAAAGTAAAACAACGCTTTAAACACTTTGCCGATCGTCGCCAGTTTTGGGAAGGCGTATTTGATTCATCAGTTGTAAGTAAAGTGCAAGCGGGTAATACCGGCGCTGCAACAGCGCAGTTAGAGCAACTGTTAGATGCAAAGCCAGAGCCTGAAGGCGAAGTGTATGTTGTTGGTGCAGGCCCAGGTGACCCAGAGCTATTAACACTAAAAGCACTACAGTTAATGCAACAAGCTGATGTGGTGGTATATGATTATTTGGTTTCTGATGAAATTATGGATTTAGTACGCCGTGATGCAGACCTAGTTTGCGTAGGCAAACGTTTAGGCGATCACAGCGTAGCGCAAGAAGATACCAATCAGATGTTGGTCGATTTTGCCAAGCAAGGCAAAAAAGTATGCCGTATTAAAGGTGGCGATCCGTTTATTTATGGTCGTGGTGGTGAAGAAGTACAAGTTCTTGCCGCGAATAAGGTACGTTACCAAATCGTACCGGGTATTACTGCTGCTGCAGGCTGTAGCGCTTATGCCGGTATTCCACTTACTCACAGAGATCATGCGCAAGCCATTCAGTTTCTAACAGGTCACTGTAAAAAAGATGGTCAAGAATTAGATTGGCAGTCACTCGCCAAGCCAAATCAGACCTTAGCGATTTATATGGGCGTGATTAAATCACCACATATTCAAGCACAACTATTAAAACATGGCCGCGGTGCAGATACACCGGTTGCCATTATCGAAAATGGCACACGTAAAGAACAACGTGTGGTAACAGGGCAATTAGGTGAGCTGGCCGACTTGATTTCGCGCCATAGCATTATTTCACCCGCCCTATTAATTATTGGTGAAGTTGCATCATTGCACCATCAGCTTGCATGGTTTGGTCAAACAGAACAAACCAGCAGCTTTGCCCAGCCAATTACTGGCGTAGCTTAATTTAACTTTTAATCATTTTAGTAGGACGACTAACAATGGCTTTAACACACCTTCAGCAATTAGAAGCTGAAAGTATCAAAATCATGCGCGAAGTTGCTGCTGAGTTTGAAAACCCGGTGATGCTTTACTCAATCGGTAAAGATTCATCTGTGTTATTACACTTAGCGCGTAAAGCGTTTTATCCAGCAAAGATCCCATTTCCACTTTTACACGTTGACACCAACTGGAAGTTTAAGGAAATGATCGCGTTTCGTGACCGCCTAGCTAAAGAGTATGGCTTTGATTTAATCGTCCACAAAAACCCTGAAGGGTTAGAGATTGATATCAATCCATTTGTACACGGCTCAGCAAAGCACACCGACATCATGAAAACGCAAGGCTTAAAGCAAGCGTTAGATAAATACGGCTTTGATGCTGCATTTGGTGGTGCTCGTCGTGACGAAGAGAAATCACGAGCTAAAGAGCGTGTTTATTCATTCCGTGATAAACACCACAGATGGGATCCAAAAAACCAACGTCCAGAGCTTTGGAATACCTACAACAGCCAAGTTAATCCGGGTGAAAGCATTCGTGTATTCCCGTTATCTAACTGGACTGAGCTGGATATTTGGCAGTATATCTACCAAGAAAACATTGAAATGGTTCCACTTTACCTTGCCAAAGAACGCCCAGTCGTTGAGCGTAACGGCACGCTAATCATGGTTGATGATGAGCGTATGCCATTAGAAGAAGGCGAAGTACCGCAAATGAAGTCGGTACGTTTTCGTACTCTTGGTTGTTACCCGCTAACGGGTGCTGTGGAATCAACAGCAGGTACCTTAACTGAAATTATCGAAGAAATGCTGCTTTCAACCTCTTCTGAGCGTGAAGGCCGCGTGATTGATCACGACTCTGCTGGTTCAATGGAAAAGAAAAAACGTGAGGGCTATTTCTAATGTCTAAAACAAACGACACGATTAATGAAGTAAGAGAGTTAGGCATCGACGCCTACCTTGCACGTCAACAAGACAAAAGCCTTTTACGCATGCTGACCTGTGGTAGTGTGGATGACGGTAAATCAACGCTGATTGGCCGCCTTTTACATGACAGTCACCAAATTTATGAAGACCAACTTGCAGCCCTGCATAAAGACAATGAAAAAGTCGGTAATGCCGGTGAAGAGCTTGATTTAGCACTTCTTGTAGATGGTCTGCAAGCTGAACGTGAGCAAGGTATTACCATTGACGTTGCTTATCGTTACTTCTCAACAGCAAAACGTAAGTTCATTATTGCTGATACGCCAGGACATGAGCAGTACACTCGCAACATGGTAACCGGCGCATCAACCAGTGATGTGGCGATTATCTTAGTTGACGCGCGTTACGGCGTACAAGTACAAACTAAGCGTCATAGCTTTATCTGTGACTCATTAGGTATTAAGCAGTTTGTTGTTGCTATCAACAAGATGGATATCGTCGATTTCGATGAAACCGTATACGAAAAAATCAAAGCCGACTACCTTAAGTTTGCAGATCAACTAAACGTTACTAATATCAAGTTTGTGCCTATGTCAGCGCTAAAAGGTGACAACGTAGTTACACGCTCAGAGCACACACCTTATTACACAGATAAACCACTGCTTGAGTTACTTGAAGACTCACCAGCGGCTGAAATTGATAACGGTTTTGAAGCGCGTCTTCCGGTGCAATATGTAGTACGCCCTAACTTAGACTTCCGTGGCTTCCAAGGCACTCTAACGTCTGGCAAGTTCAGCGTGGGTGATGCTGTAAAAGTATTACCATCAGGTAAAAGCTCAAGCATCAAAGAGATTGTGACTTTCGATGGCAACTTAGATACCGCTGAAGCAGGCCAAGCAATCACTTTAACGTTAAACGACGAAATTGATATCAGCCGTGGCGATGTAATTGTACCAGCCGCTTCAAAAGCTGCTGTAACAAACCGTATTCAAGCTAAATTAGTATGGATGCATGAAGCACCGTTAGTTTTAGGTAAAAGCTATAACTTTAAGTTAGGCAGCAAAAACACCTCGGCAGTGGTAAGAAAAATCGATCACACGATTGATGTAAATACCCTTGAGCATGGTCAAGCAGACTCATTACAACTTAACGAAATTGCGATTGTAACCTTAGAGCTTACAGAAACAATTTTGGCTGATGAGTACCACAACAACCATGAAACAGGTGCGTTCATCCTAATTGACCGCTTATCAAACCTAACCGTTGCGGCAGGTATGATTGAGCAATTACTTAGCACTGAAGAACAACAAAGTAGCTTTAGCGACTTTGAAGTTGAATTTAATGCTTTAGTACGCAAGCACTTCCCTCATTGGCAAGCGCTTGATATAACTAAGCTTAAATAACCACTATTCGCCTGTTATAGGAAGTAAAAAGCATGTATCAACAGCTGGTATTAACAGGCATTATGCTGGTATTAGTGGGGTGCCTTTTTGGCACTCGACTAAAACCTGCATGGTTATTTGTCGGCGCCATTGGTATTAGTTATTTAGCAGGGCTAATAAGCCTTGAAGATATGCTAATTAACTATGCAAACCCTTCTTTAATCACTCTTATTCTACTTGTACTCGTTTCGATAGCTGTAGAAAAAACCACGTTAGTGCAAAAGCTTGCTCAGTCTCTTTCGAAAGGCAGCCTGACAAGTTCGGTGACCAAGCTTGGTTTATCAACCGCCTTTTTATCATCATTTACCAATAATACTGCGGTAGTGGCATCGCTGATCAGTGCGATAAAAGAAAGCCCAACACATTCACCGTCTAAACTTTTATTGCCTTTATCATACACCGCCATTTTAGGTGGCACGATCACCCTGATTGGCACCTCAACCAATTTAATTGTTAATGGCTTTGCCGTTGAAGCGGGCATGGAGCCGCTTGGCTTTTTTGATTTTACCTTGATTGGCTTAGGCGCACTGAGCGTTGGCCTTATCACTATTTTAGTGATGCTCAAGTATTTACCAGATAACGGTAAAAACGACCAAGAAGTAGTGCCCTTTTACCTAGAAGGTAAAGTAGAAGCAGGCTCAAAACTCATTGGTAAAAGTGTTGAGGAAAATGGCCTTCGTGAATTAAAAGACTTGTTCTTAGCCGAAATAATTCGTGGTGATAAACGTATTTGTGCGGTTACCCCAAAACAAGTTATCAAAGAAGGTGACGTACTACTTTTTGTAGGTGATATAAAGTCAGTACCTCTGCTCACCCAATTTGACGGCTTAAAAGTTGTGCACGACAAACATGAGAAAGACGTTGAGCACCTAGTTGAAGTTGTTGTTAGCCATTCTTCAAAATACATTGGTAAAACAATTAAAGAAGTTCGCTTTCGTGAACAATTTCATGCTGCCGTTATTGCTATTCGCCGCGGCCATGACCGTTTACAAGGTGGTTTGGGTAAAGTTCAGTTGCAAGCTGGTGACTCGCTGATCCTAGCTCCTGGCAAAGAGTTTTACTCGCTACCTAATTTAAAACGTGAGTTCGTTTATATTTCAGGCCTTGATTTACAAACCCATTTAAAACCTAAGCAATCAAATATTGTGTTAGCAAGTTTTGCAGCCGTATTGGGGTTAAGTATTGTCGGCCTCGTTCCCTTAGTGAAAGGTCTACTCGTTCTTCTTATCGGTTTAATGCTAACGGGTACAATCAAGCTAAGTGAAGTAAAACGTCGTTTTCCAATTGAGTTACTCGCAGTAGTGGGTAGTGCTATTGGCCTTGCCAAACTCATGATAGGCACAGGCCTTGCCGGTGAAATTTCATCAGCCATGTTATACGTATTAGGTGATTTTGGACCTTACGGCGCATTTATCGCAATATTCTTGATGACGGTTTTGTTTACCGAACTTATTACCAATAACGCCGCTGCCGCGCTTTCATTTCCGGTAGCGTATGCACTTGCTGTTGGTTTTGATGTATCACCGTTGCCTTTTATTATGGCTGTCGCATTTGGTGCATCAGCGAGCTTCATTTCGCCATTTGGTTATCAAACTAACTTGATGGTTTACAGCGCGGGAAATTACCGCCTTAAAGATTACATTGCCATGGGTTTACCTTTATCGATTATTTACTCGATTACGGTTTTAACACTCATACCGCTGGTATTCCCATTTCAATAACGAGAGTAAAGACAATGGATGAAAATATCGTTTGGCATAATTACGCCATTAGCAAATCACAGCGTAGTGAGCAAAAAAAGCATAAGCCTGCCATTTTATGGTTCACAGGTTTTTCAGGTTCAGGCAAAAGTACAGTTGCGAACGCACTAGAAAGCGCATTAAACCAGTTAGGCGTTCATACCTACCTACTTGATGGCGACAATGTGCGTCATGGCTTGTGTAATGATCTTGGCTTTACAGATGAAGACCGCGTGGAAAACATTCGCCGCGTTGGTGAAACTGCAAAGCTGATGGTCGATGCCGGTCTTGTGGTATTAACCGCATTTATTTCGCCATTTCAAAGCGAACGCGATATGGTAAGAAACTTAGTAGAGGATGGTGAGTTTATTGAAGTATTTTTAGATACCCCGCTCGACGTGTGTGAAACACGCGACCCTAAAGGGCTTTATAAAAAAGCCCGTGCAGGTGAAATTAAGCACTTCACAGGTATCGACTCAGACTATCAAATCCCTACATCGCCAGAAATTAAAATCGATACCAGTAAAAACACCCTAGACCAATCGGTGCAAGAGCTGGTAGCGTATTTAAAACAACAGCAAATTATAGGTTAAGTCATGAATCAAACGGAACTGCTAGAAGAAATCTTACTCCTCGCACGCCAAGCCGGCAGTGCAATAATGGGGATTTACGAAAAGGACTTTAATGTTGAGTACAAAGCTGATGAAAGCCCAGTGACCGACGCCGACCTAGCAGCTCACAAAGTGATTGTGAATGGCTTACAACATCTTACCCCAGATGTACCAATTCTAAGCGAAGAAAGCGCTGATATTAGCTGGGATATTCGTCAAACTTGGCAACGCTACTGGTTAGTAGACCCAATTGATGGCACCAAAGAGTTCATCAAAAAGAATGGCGAGTTCACAGTGAACATTGCCTTGATTGAAAATGCTAAACCAGTATTAGCTGTTGTCGATGCACCGGCATTAGGTGTGTCGTATATTGCCGCAGAAGCAATTGGTGCCTTTAAAGATAAAGGTGATGAGCGCATTGAACTTAAGGTAACCCGTAAACCAAATAAAGGGCTTATCCGTGTTGTCGGCAGCCGTTCACACCCTTCTCCTGATCTAGCTGAATTTGTAAAACAGTTTGAAGATGTAGAAATGGTTTCAAAGGGCAGCTCGCTAAAACTTTGTCTTGTTGCCGAAGGGAGTGCTGATATATACCCACGCCTTGGCCCAACCTGTGAGTGGGATACCGGAGCAGGTCATGCGATTGCCGAAATAGCAGGCGCAACGGTTAGCAAACTCGATGGCAGCCCACTACTGTATAACAGTAAAGAAGAGTATCTGAATCCGTATTTTGTCGTATCGGCGTTACAGGACTAAAAGCGTTCCGTTAAATACCGTAGGCTGGCTGGGTAGAGCGTAGCGAAACCCAGCGTCAACTTAATAAATTCATACCCATCTCACCATAGTGTTGATCAATTTCATACTCAGAATTTCAATTCACTATCTGTAAGATTACATCAATTTAATTATAAGCTTCCTAAAAGTTTATTATTAGTATGCTTTAACCCAAGAAGTAAAACCCCTAGTACTATTCCACCTTACATATACAAACATTAATTAAATTTATGCAATCAATAAAACACCGTAAGACCAACAAAATATAAATTACCTCATTGAAGTTTTGATAAATAAATGGATAATTATAGGGACACGAGTTTTAACAAGGAATGATATATGCTCGGATTAATTCGCTACATAGTCGAGCTATGCCCTGAAGTAAATGGCCAGCTTTTTGAAAATGGAACCCCTCTTGCAAATCAGCTTGTAGAGAGAAGCTTAACCTATGATGACGAAGAACTAGATAGTGTTTACACCGATGATAATGGTTACTTCAAATTCCCTGCAAAATCTTTAAAGTCCCGTAAACCTGGGAGTATTTTTCATGAACCCGTGGTTAGAATAATCATAGATCTAGAGAAAGATGGCCAGATTTATAACCTATGGATTGGGTTTCAGCATGGGTTAAAAACTCCTATTGAATTTAAAAAGTGTTTAGCTAACTTGAATGCTGATTTATCGAATGAAGAATTAAAACACCATTTAATAAACCCTAAAGATTCATTAGACGAGCACTTTATTAAAAGCATCGCTCGGTGGGAAAAACAAAATTAAAAGGATTTTCAATGGCAACTTTAACACCAATTCTGTGTGCAGAATTAGCAAAGATTTCTTATGATATAAAAATACCGGACCGAAGAGGCCGGTATGAAATAATTACCTCAAACTCTTTGGAAAACATATTTTCATTCGATCTATCAAGAGGCCCTGTTAAGGGAATATCAGGCGGAGCAATGGCTCACGCTAGTGGCCATCAAACCGGTTTTGTACTTGTTGGAAAAGGCACATCTCCTACAGGGCGGATGAACCCATTCAAAAATGATTTAGTACTGGCTATTCGTGGAACAGCTTCTTTGTACGATGTTTCAACCGATCTAAGAGCAAATTTAAGTGTGTTTGAGGGCGGTCATAGTGTCCATGCTGGTTTCAATTCTGTATTCGAAACGCTAAAACTACAACTAGCTCCAGTGATTAAAGAGCTAAAACCTTTAGCGACTGTTCATTGTGTAGGACATAGCCTAGGTGGTGCGATTGCGTCATTAGTCGCTGATTGGGCTAAACGATGCTTTAACGTTAACGTCAAACTGTACACATTTGGAGCACCAAAAGTTGGCTTAACAAATTTTGCATTAAGCACGACTAATACCTTAGAACCTCACAATATATATCGCTGCGTCAATGGTGGTGATATTGTGCCTATGGTACCCTTCTGGCCGTTTATGCAAGCTCCTTACAATGCCCCTGAATATAGAATGGATAGTACCCAACTTATCATTCCATGGCATCACGTAATGAAGTTTTATACCCGAAACTCGCAAAAGCAAACCTGGGAAAGTATTAATAAGCGAGTTACTTTCAATCCTTTTAATAGAGTTGTATTAAGTGCTAGCCATGCGGTTCAAGTGCAGCCATCAATTTATTGGATGAATCGTTTGAGTGAAGCTCTTATGACTGTATTACGCCAAGCTAAACTAGGCTGTCTTAATGCTTTACAAAATGGTGTCGCTAATGGCTTAAGTTTGTATGACAGAATTGCCGTGATTCTCGCTAACAATCAATTTCATACTGTAGACTTGTCTGGGCCGATAAATGGATTACTTGCATGTATGCTTGCATTTGCTGGATATGCGAAGGCGAAAATAAAAGAGTTAACTGTTGAGTTCATCAAATGGGTATTTGAACAAACCCTAAAGATGGTGAATAAAGTTGCACAAAGAGCTCTCTCTTTCGTAGCGTAGGCATTTTAAGATGTATCATCAGACCAAACTTTTAGGCATATTTTAGTTTACAAAAGGAATAACCATGACGACTGTTGAAAAAGCAATTGAAGCCGGCTATGAGGCCCAAATTAGCGCACTTTATAAAGCCCTTTCACAAGGAGTGCTTGCCGCTAATGGCGATGAAAGTGAAATCACTGCAGCTGAGGCACGTTTTAAGAAAGGTTTAGCATTTGCCGCAGATATTAAAGCTCGCGCACTTGCAGCAGCAGAATAAATACCACAACTGGGCTTTATAAATAAGCCCAACTTTCTTCTTTTGTAAGTCTCTCCTTACAGCATAGTTATTTAAATACAACGCTAAAACATGCATTCTAAGTCGCTTTTCTATATGCTGCGCGACAATTATTATTCTAATAGTGGAGTGCTAATGAACACACATCAAGATGCTATGCCGTATGATGCATCGACAACAAGTAGTAACTCAAAATGGAATCTTCATGACACCCAATGGGTATTAAGTTTATTTGGCACCGCAGTCGGTGCAGGGATTTTATTCTTACCAATTAATATCGGTATCGGCGGATTTTGGCCTTTGATTATCATGGCATGCCTTGCCTTTCCGATGACTTACTTAGCTCACAGAGGCTTAGCCCGATTTGTTTTATCATCAAAACAGCCTAAAGCAGACTTTACCGATGTAGTAGAAGAACACTTTGGCATTAACACCGGGCGCTTAATCTCTTTACTGTATTTTCTCTCTATCTTCCCTATTTTACTTATTTACGGTGTAGGATTAACCAACACTGTTGATAGCTTTATCGTTAATCAACTAGGTATGGAATCACCACCACGCGTACTGTTATCTGGTGTACTCGTTGGCGGTATGATCAGTTTAATGCTTGGTGGCGAAGCACTGATGTTACGTGCTTTTGCAATCCTTGTTTATCCGCTTGTCGCTATCTTGTTTTTCTTATCGATTTACCTGATCCCAAGCTGGCAAATGCCAGATGTGTCTGTCCCTGAGTTTTCAGGCTTTATGAAAACACTTTGGTTATCAATACCTATCATTGTATTCTCATTTAGCCACGCAGCTGCGATCTCAAGCTTTGTGCATGTACAACGTGCTCACTACGGCAATAATGCTAAAATGAAGTCAGAAGCAATTCTAAAGCGTACTAGCCTACTATTAATCGTGTTTGTTTTACTGTTTGTATTCTCGTGTGTGCTGTCACTATCTACTGAACAAATGGTACAAGCAAAAGCTGATAACGTGTCTATCTTGTCATTCCTTGCCAATATTACAGATAACTCGTTTATTGCGACCTTAGGGCCATTAGTAGCCTTTATCGCGATTACATCTTCATTCTTAGGTCACTTCTTAGGTGCCCGTGAGAGCTTCAACGGCCTTGTTAGTAAGCAAGCCCATATGAACCCTAAACTCGTTGATAAGATTGGCACTGTTATCATGTTCTTTGCTATTTGGTATTGCTCAGTGATCAACCCAAGTATTTTAGACATGATGGATCAGCTGTCAGGCCCTATCATCGCCATGATCCTTTTCATCATGCCAATGATTGCCGTTTATAAAGTACCTAGCTTACACAAATACAGAAACCGCTTAAGCACACTGTTCGTATTAACAGTTGGCTCTCTAGCCGTATTTGCGCTTATCTACAGCATGATTAAGTAATCCCATCATTGCTAGATATAGAAGCCCAGCCGGGAAACCGGCTGGGCTTTTTTGTTAGCAACTGGAAGGTTGGAAGGCGTGGCGTAGGTTGGGTTGAGCGCAGCGAAACCCAACACATCACAGAGCTATCAGCTTTCAGCCGTCAGCGATCAGCCGCGCGGTGGAGGTGTTTGGTGCTGCGTCTTCCTCAGCCGGAGGTTCTAGGCTAAGTGTAATTGTAGGAATGGTTTCAGCCATGAATGTGTATGTAAAGGTCTCAATTCGGCACTGAAGTGCCTTCTACGGGGTTTGTTGCTGAGGGAGTCTCTGTACAGGACAACCCCGCAGTTCGACTTTACTCTTGCTAATACCAACCCGCAATAATACTTAATCATTTTGAGGGATAATACCATTCCGCATAAAGATTAAATCAATTTAATCCATTCCCGATTGCACATTTTCTTCACTCGATCCGGGATTGAAATAAAGTGATTCCATGCCTTTGAAACTTCATCGACAATTTCGTCATAGCCCGAAAACACTCTATTGGAT
>NZ_JADILN010000018.1:0-34882 GCF_015278155.1 Pseudoalteromonas simplex | reverse complement strand
ATTAGCGACCATCTTAACTGTATCTGTGGTGTCTAACGACTCTTGAACGACTTTTATTTTAAATTCGAGGGAATATCTACGCTGTGACTTTACTTTCATGATTACTGACTCCAAAAAGGTGTCTACTTTTATGGAGTCAGATCAATCAAAAATATAAAACCTGAGAGATCAATGTAAAGCTATTATTGTTAAAAAACATAAATAACTAAGCCCTCTCTCGATCAGCTAAAAACTGACGTCTGAAAGCTGACAGCTCCAAAAACAAAAAACCCAGCCGGAGCTGGGTTTTTGGTATTCTGATAAACGTAAATATTAACGTTTTGAGAATTGTGGACGCTTACGTGCTTTCTTAAGACCCACTTTCTTACGCTCAACTTTACGTGCATCACGTGTAACGAAACCTGCTTTACGAAGTGTAGGACGTAGAGACTCGTCAAACTCCATAAGTGCACGAGTGATACCGTGACGGATAGCACCAGCTTGACCAGTTGTACCACCACCTGAAACAGTGATGTGTAGGTCAAACTTTTCAGTCATTTCTACGTGCTCTAATGCTTGACGAACAACCATGCGAGCAGTCTCACGACCGAAGTACTCTTCTAGAGAGCGCTTGTTGATTACGATGTTACCAGTGCCTGGGCGTAAGAATACGCGAGCACTTGAACTTTTACGACGACCTGTACCGTAGTATTGATTTGCCATGATAGTGCTCCTTAAATGTCTAGAACCTGAGGCTGTTGTGCAGCATGGTTGTGCTCAGTACCTGAGTAAACTTTAAGTTTACGGTACATTGCGCGGCCTAAAGGACCACGTGGCAACATGCCTTTAACAGCTTTTTCGATGATCATTTCAGGCTTTGCAGCTTGAAGCTTGTCGAAAGTAGTAGACTTAAGACCACCTGGGAAACCAGTGTGTGCGTGGTACATTTTGTCTTTTGCTTTATTACCAGTAACAGTAACTTTCTCAGCGTTGATAACGATGATGTAATCACCAGTATCTACGTGAGGAGTGTATTCAGCTTTATGCTTACCGCGTAGGCGACGAGCGATTTCAGTAGCGATGCGACCTAAAGTTTTACCTTCAGCGTCAACTACGTACCAGTCACGTTTTACTGTTTCTGGCTTAGCAACAAACGTTTTCATTTATTAAAATCCAATGTTTTTTAATTAAAACCACAGGTAATTATTATTAATTACCGCTCTAAGTTGAATGCTTTAACCCCTTCGAGTTTAAGACTTTGAGCCATCAATTAGAGGCTAAACTAATATCTGGCAATAGAACGCAACGTGGCAGACGCGGGAGTATACCAGCACTTGAACCACATTGCTATATGATGGTTGTTTTTTATTCGAGAAAATCGGCTATCAGCTAAGTGCGCGCGAAATAAATTTCAAGCCTACATCAATCGTAGGCGTCACGCTTGCTTGGCGCGCCTTACATTCAACACCGTTCGGCTGAAAGCTGACAGCTCTACTACGCTAAATGCTCTTTTGCTAAGTATTCTAACGATTGCATTTCTTGTAGTCGGCTAATACAGCGCTTAAATTCAAAATTTAAGTTACCTTCGCTATATAGCTCGGTTATTGGCTTTTCAGCAGAGATAATCAGCGTAACATGACGCTCGTAGAATTCATCCACTAACGCGATAAAACGACGTGCGGCATCATCATTGGCTTGCCCAAGAGCTTTTACGTTCGACAAAATCACCGTGTTATAAAGTCGGCTTATTTCCATGTAATCAACTTGGCTGCGGGCTGTTTCGCATAGTTCACTAAACTCAAACATAGCAATACAGTCAGACACTTTACGGGTTTTGATCATCCGCCCTTCAATTTCAATTTCTTTATCGAGCACACCCGGCTCAGGTGACAACTTATCGAAGTATTCAAATAAATTATCATCAGCTTGCTTATCAAGCGGACTATGGAAAATTTCGGCTTGCTCAAGGGTACGTAAGCGATAATCAACCCCCGAGTCTACATTAACAATTTCGGTGTTGGCTTTTACCAACTCAATTGCTGGTAAGAAACGTGCACGTTGCAAACCGTTTCGATACAGCTCATCAGGCACGATGTTTGACGTAGCTACCAGCACAATGCCGCGCTCAAATAAGGCTTCCATCAAACCACCTAGCAGCATTGCATCAGTGATATCTTGCACAAAAAATTCATCAAAACAGATAATATCTGTTTCTGATTTAAAGATATCTGCAACCACATTTAATGGATTACTGGTATTTTTTAACTTTTTCAGCTCATCATGCACGCGATGCATAAAACGGTGAAAGTGCACACGCATCTTACGATCAGTAGGTAAAGCTTCGTAGAACGTATCAACTAAATAGGTCTTACCTCTACCTACTCCGCCCCAAAAATACAGCCCTTTTATACTTGGCGTGCTATCTTTAGAGAATAGTTTGGCAAACCACCCCTTCGCGGCCGGTTTGTCTGCCGTTAGGTCATCATAGAGTCTTTGCAAATGGCGCACTGCATTTTCTTGCGCTGCATCATGTACAAAGTCTTCACGTTGTAAATCTTGTTGGTATTTCTGCCAAGGAGTCATAGGTCGTTACAATAAAACACAGTTAAATTTGCACAGTATATTAACACGCATCGTATCTCAGGGTATATTAGCCCGCAGTATGATTTCACAATCAAATT
The DNA here is from genome assembly GCF_015278155.1 of Pseudoalteromonas simplex. Lineage (NCBI taxonomy): Bacteria > Pseudomonadati > Pseudomonadota > Gammaproteobacteria > Alteromonadales > Pseudoalteromonadaceae > Pseudoalteromonas > Pseudoalteromonas simplex. Next base: position 32,222 of record NZ_JADILN010000018.1, on the reverse strand, counting down.
AAGCATATTTTAATAATGATTGGACTATAAATGCTTTTAAAGCATTTGTTTTTGTTATTTTTTCCCAAAGGGGTAGATTTATGGGCACAATTACCTGGATAGGTATTCTAATCATCGTTGCAATTTCAGCATTCTTCATTGGTGCTTTTGTAACCAAAAAACAATTTAAGCAAGACGAACTAGAACAACAAGTCGAGCAAGCTAACAATGCACTTGAACAATATCGTCAAGATGTAGCTGATCATCTAGCGAGCACAGGTAAGCTAGTATCTAAAATGAAAGATAACTACGACCAGCTACTGAACCATGTAGAAGAAACAAATAAACTGCTACTTGCTGATAAAAAACAGCACCCAAATGAGCCGTTCTTTTCTAAAGAAACAACTGAGCAATTACAAAACTCATTACAAGACCGCAGAGGCGATCGTTCAAGTGCTGAAGCTCAGCCTGCTGACTATGTTGTTGGTGAAACGGGCTTGTTCACTGGCTCAGAGAAAGTTTCAGAACATTCTAAAGCCTCTTGATGAACTTTTTTTTGACCCCATAGTCATTAGATATAACAGCTTTATATCTAAACCAAGAAAAGGGCTGCTTATGCAGCCCTTTTTAGTTTTTGCTTTATCTCTGAAGTGGAGTAAACCCAGACTATGAAAATGAAATTATCTGTTATCAGTGCTGCTATTTTATCTTCTAGCTTATTATTAAGCCCTGCAATTTCAATGGCAAAACTTCCTGTTGCTGTAAATGGTCAACAATTGCCAACCCTCGCACCTATGCTTGAGCAAATCACACCGGGCGTGGTGAGCATTCAAGTATCAGGCTCCAAAGAAGTTCGCCGCCGTGCGACTCCATTTGATGACTTTTTTGGTGTTCCTCGTGGTGGCAGTCAAAAGCGTGAATTTAGTGGCCTAGGCTCAGGTGTGATCATTGATGCAGACGAAGGATACGTGGTTACTAATAACCATGTTATCGAAGATGCCGAAAAAATGGTGGTGACCTTAGAAGATGGCCGCGAATATGACGCGACCAAAATTGGTAGTGATAAAGAGTCAGATATTGCCTTGCTGCAAATTGATGCTGAAGACTTAACAGCGCTTAAAATTGCCGATTCAGATCAGTTACGTGTAGGAGACTTCGCAGTTGCCATTGGTAATCCATTTGGTCTAAGTCACACAGTAACATCAGGTATCGTCAGTGCCCTTGGCCGTAGCGGTTTAAATATAGAGGGCTATGAAGACTTTATTCAAACCGATGCAGCTATCAACCAAGGCAACTCAGGCGGCGCGTTAGTGAACCTTAATGGTGAACTGATTGGTATCAACACTGCTATCTTAGGTGCATCAGGTGGTAATGTGGGGATTGGTTTTGCCATTCCATCTACCATGATGAAAAACCTTGTTGACCAGATCATCGAGCACGGTGAAGTGCGTCGTGGCTCGCTGGGTATTTCAGGTCGACCACTTGATGCAGGCCTCGCTAAAGCACAACAGCTAGACGTAAAACAAGGCGCTTACGTTATGCAAGTAATGGATGATACAGCAGCAAGTAAAGCGGGTATCAAAGCGGGTGATGTAATCATTAGCGTTGATGGTACTGAAATTAGTGGTTTCCATGAATTACGCAGTAAAATTGCTACCCTTGGCGAAGGCAAAAAAGTAAAACTGGGCATTTACCGAGATGGCAAAATCAAAACCGTTAATGTCACATTAGATGGTGCATCAGCAACGACTGCTGCTGGCGAAGAAACGCACCCAGCTTTCCAAGGAGCGACATTAGAAAATACTCAGAAGAGTGATGGTAAGGGTGTTGAAGTAACCGGCGTACAAGCACGTTCTCCAGCTGCTCGTGTCGGCCTTGAAGAAGGTGATGTGATCATGCAAGTGAACCGTCAACGCGTTGAAACAATCCGCGACATGAATAAGATCATCGAAAATACCAAAGGTAACATCGTACTAGGTGTTAAACGAGGTAGAGAGCTTATTTTCGTACTTATTCAGTAAACCTAGTTGATAAATCATGAAAAAATAACAGCGGTGCTTGCCGCTGTTATTTTTTTTGTGCCATCATTAAGGGATTGCTCACTGATAATAAGAATACTGTGCTGAAACTTTTAAAATTTATCCTTCCACCGCTTTTCACTGGTTTAGGCATTGCCTTTTTAGTGGTTTTATTTAGCCCAAGCCTTCGTAGCACACTGTTACCAGATATGAATTTACCTGCAGCGATATCCTCTGAACATATGAGCTTTGCTGATGCAGTACAAAAAGCAGCGCCGTCGGTTGTTACTATTTTTTCAGAAAGCATTTCCAATCAACCGCGCTATAAACGTCAAAACACCGTTCAAGCTCTTGGCTCTGGTGTGATCATGACCCAAGACGGCTATATCTTGACTAACTACCATGTAATCAAAAATGCCGATCTCATTATCGTTACACTCGCTGATGGCCGTCGTTTTTATGATGTACAAGTGATTGGTTTTGATACTCAAACAGATTTAGCACTGTTAAAGATCAGCGCTGAGCATTTACCAAAGATTCCAGTGAACGATAAATTTAAACCACGTGTAGGTGATGTTGTTTTAGCGATAGGTAACCCGCTTAACTTAGGTCAAACCATTACCCAAGGTATTATCAGTGCGACGGGTAAACAAAACTTAATCGATAGCCCTTACAGCAGCCTATTACAGATGGATGCTGCGATTAACGTGGGCAACTCAGGTGGCGCGTTAGTCAATTCAAGAGGTGACTTAGTCGGTATTACCTCGGCACAATTTAAAACTCATGAAAATCTCGATATTCAGGGTATTTTCTTTGCGGTGCCTTACTCGATTGCCAAAGATGTGATGGATAAACTAATAAAGCATGGCCGTGTCGTACGTGGCTATTTAGGCTTTAGTGGCACCGGCATTGATAGTACAGGTAAAGATGTTAGCGATAACTTTACGCCTGTTGCAGGTATGCGTATTTCTCAACTTGATCCATTTGGCCCAGCCTGGAAAGCAGGTATTAGAGAAACAGATATTGTAGTTAAAATTGGCGGTATTGCAGTAGCAAACCCACAACAAGTGCTCGAGAAACTGGCCAATACAGAGCCAGGAAAAGAACTTGAGTTTGAAGTATATCGCAATGGCAAAATCTTAAAAGTAATGGTGACTGTTGCAGAACTCGAAGACGAGCAGTAGTTACTTAGGTAATACAGATACAAAAAAGGCCTAACACTTGTTAGGCCTTTTTTGGAAGTCTTAGCGATTAGCTTGAACGGCGCTTGATATTAGCACCTAGCGCACTCAGCTTATCTTCAATGCGTTGATAACCACGGTCTACGTGATAGATGCGGTCAACAATAGTCTCACCTTGAGCAACGATCCCTGTCAAAATAAGGCTCGCTGAAGCACGTAAATCAGTTGCCATCACTTGCGCGCCTGATAGGCTTTCTGTATCCCCACAAATTGCCGTATTACCTTCTAAGCGAATGTTTGCGCCCATACGCTGTAACTCTGGTACGTGCATAAAACGGTTTTCAAAAATCGTTTCTGTGATGGTTGCACTGCCTTTCGCTACCACATTTAAAGCTGTAAACTGCGCTTGCATATCGGTAGGGAAACCCGGGTGTGGCATAGTCTTAATATTAACTGCTTTTAATTCGCGGCCACGCATATCAAGATAAATGCTGTTATCAGTGACTTCAACCAAGGCATTGGTAGCGCGTAGTTTTTCAATCACAGGATCAAGACTATGGTGGTCTGTATTTTTACAAAGCACTTCACCGCCAGCCATTGCCGCCGCAACCAAGAAGGTACCTGTTTCAATGCGATCAGGAAGAATGCTGTACTCACAACCCGATAGTGACTCAACCCCTTCAATTTCGATACGGCTAGTGCCTGCACCGCTGATCTTCGCACCCATCGCAATTAAGCAATTAGCAAGATCGGTAATTTCAGGTTCGCGAGCGGCATTTTCAAGTACAGTTTTACCATCAGCCAGCGTTGCTGCCATTAGTAAGTTTTCTGTTGCGCCAACACTGACCATCTCCATAAAGATTTCAGCACCTTTTAAGCGACCATCAACCTTAGCGTTGATATAACCATTTTCAACCTTGATGATAGCGCCCATGCGCTCGAGGCCTTGAATATGGATATCAACTGGGCGGGCACCAATCGCACAACCACCTGGCAGTGATACTTGCGCTTGGCCAAAACGGGCAACTAAAGGGCCTAATGCAAGCACAGAGGCACGCATTTGCTTTACCAGCTCGTACGGTGCAAGCGTTTTATCAACCGTCGCACCATCAATGATTAGTTTGTCTTGCTGCCATTCGACATTTGCACCCAGCGTTTTTAACAAGGCTTCTGTGGTGCCGATATCGCGTAAACGAGGAACATTACTAAAGGTACTTTTGCCCTGCCCTAAAAGCGCAGCAAAAAGAATTGGAAGAGCGGCATTTTTAGCGCCAGAAATAGTGACTTCACCTGCCAGCGAGGTGCCACCTTGAATAACAAATTGATCCATTAGGAGGCCCTGCGACTATTGAGGTAAAATAAATTTTTGTTCGCGTTTCCATTCAGTCGGTGTGAACGCTTTGATAGATACAGCGTGGATTGTACCGTCTGAGATTGTTGACATTAACGGAGCATAAACCAACTGTTGCTTCTTCACGCGAGATAAACCATCAAAACACTCACCAACAGCAATCACTTCGTAGTGGCTACCATTTGCTTTAACAATCACTTCATCTAGTTTTAATTCGTCGCGTAATAACGTTTCGACTTGGCTCGTTTCCATAAATCTCACTCAAATAAGTTTGTGACCTGACCCAACTGCATTAAGTTTTGCAATTGCTCAGGGCTATTTTGCAGTTCAAGGTGAATGCCTTGCTGCTTTAATTCTGCGAAAGAGTGAATTAACCAAGCTAAGCCCGCCGTGTCAACCCTAGAAAGCCCAGAAAGGTCAAAATACCATGTTTTATGCTTAGTATCTGGCTTAACGTTCAGAAGCCGTTCACGACCAATTGAATTTCGAGTCAGTTCGCCACTGACTCGAAACTGGTTCTCTTCAAGTTGAGTAATCTCGACTTTACTCATTGCCACCTTCACCTCTGAACTGAACTGGCAACTGGCTCTTCTGCTCCAATAAATCACTCACATATTCTATACCTTGTTGGCGTAAAATACCTTGTAATTCACTTTGTTTAGCATCTAATAAGCTAATACCTTCCGCAATCATGTCATAGGCTCGCCAATCACCATCACGATCCTCGCGTACCTTAAAATCGATTTTAATATCTGGCTTACCCGGCTCAACAATTTTTGTTTTCACTACTACGACATCTTGGCCTTTGAAAGGCTGCGCAGGTGCGAACTCAACGCTTTGATTAGTGTACTGTGTAAACACGCCAGCGTAAGTGGCGATTAAATATTTTTGAAATACATCAATAAAGCGCTGCAACTCTTTAATTGCTTTCGCTTTTTCTTCTTTATCTTCGATAGCGCGCACCTTTGATACATGATTACCTAATACGCGCAGTGCAGCATATTTGTAGTCTATGTAAGGCATCAGCTCTTCTTCAACGATAACGCGTAAATGCTCTTTATCTTTCGCAATTAGAGGCTGATCTTTAGAAATACGCGCAAACGTATGATCAGATACTTTACGCACCATTTTATAAGGATCTTTTAAATCAATATTTGCATCAGCTGCATTGACATTTAACGTCAACAGCATGCCCAAACATACTAAAAACTTCTTAAACATAATTATTCACTTCCTTGGTTGAATAAGAACTGACCTATCAATTCTTCTAAAACTAATGCTGATTTTGTGTCGGTAATGTAGTCACCATTGGCAAGAGCCTTACTTTCAACACCAAACAGCTCATCTAAGCCAGCATCTTGTTCATTAACTGTCACTTCATTGCCCATACAACGCTGCTCAGCAGATTCTGGGGCAATAACAGGGTTAATACCTAAATACTGTTCACCTAAAATACCTGACGTTAAAATAGAGATTGATGTGGTGTCTGAAAACTTACATAAGTAATTAGCATCAATCGCCATATTAACCACCGGCACAAACTCTTTTGGATGGATAAAAATAGATTCAACTCGACCAACAACCACACCACCTACTTTGATAGGCGCTCTTGCTTTTAAAGAACCAATATTCTCAAACTTTGCGTTAAGTTGGTAAGTTTCACCACTCCCACTAATGCCAGCATTCGCAACTTTAAATGCTAATAATGCAAATGCAGCGATACCAAGGGCTACAAAAAAGCCAACTAATATTTCTAATTTCCGTGAATTCATCTTAATACCCTAATTAGCTGGTAAACATTACCGCTGTTAAAATAAAGTCAAAACCTAATACTGCCAATGACGAGTGCACAACGGTTTCTGTTGTGGCCTTACTGATCCCCTCAGATGTAGGAACACAGTCATAGCCTTTGTAAAGTGCAATCCAAGTCACAATCATGGCGAATACAAAACTCTTAATCATGCCGTTCACAATATCTTGTTGAAACGACACTTGCGCTTGCATGATTGACCAGAAGCTTCCTGAGTCAACACCAAGCCAATCAACACCCACTAAATGAGCGCCAATAATAGCAACCGCAGAAAATATTAGTGCAAGCAATGGCATACTGATAAAACCAGCCCAAAAACGCGGTGCAATAATGCGTTTAAGTGGATCGATCGCCATCATTTCTAAACTTGATAATTGTTCAGTCGCTTTCATTAACCCAATTTCAGCAGTAAGCGCACTACCCGCGCGACCAGCAAACAGTAATGCTGTTACTACAGGGCCTAACTCACGTAATAAGCTCAATGCCACTAAGGGTCCTAAGCTATCTTCAGCACCATAGCCTACTAATACGGTGTAACCTTGCAGAGCGAGCACCATACCGATAAATAGGCCTGACACCATGATGATCAAAAGAGATTGCGAGCCCACCATATATAATTGGCGAACAAGTAAAGGTGTGCCTTTTTTAAAGTTTGGCACATTAACGAGTGCACCAAACAGCATTTGAGTAGAACGACCAAGCGCGGCAAAGCGCCCTAGCGTTTTGTGACCTAACTTCTGGAATAGATCAAGCATTATGCACTCCTAGTAATTCATCATCATACGCAGGAGCTGGGAAATGGAATGGCACAGGGCCATCCGATAAACCATTTAAGAACTGTTGCACAAGCTCAGATTCATGGTTTTGCATTTGCTCAGGTGATCCTTCGCCTATCACTCCTTGATCAGCAATGATGATCACGTGGTCGGCAATACTCATAACTTCTGTTACATCATGAGTTACGATCAGTGATGATAAACCTAACACCTCATTCAATGACTTAATAAGTTTAACAAGCACACCCATGGAAATAGGATCTTGACCAGCAAAAGGCTCATCATACATGATAAGTTCTGGATCAAGGGCAATTGAACGCGCTAAAGCAGCACGACGAGCCATACCACCTGAAAGCTCAGACGGCATTAAATCTTGTGCACCACGCAGACCAACAGCTTGTAATTTCATTAAAACAACAAGGCGGATTAAATCTTCGCTAAGCTGAGTATGTTCGCGCAAAGGAAAGGCGATATTGTCAAACACTGACATATCGGTAAATAAAGCGCCGCTTTGGAACAGCATGCTCATTTTGGTACGGGCGGCGTAAAGTTCCTTGCGAGTCATGCTAGGAATGCTTTTGCCTTCAAATAAAATGTCACCAGAGTCAGGCTTCAGCTGACCGCCAATTAAGCGTAACATGGTGGTTTTACCAATGCCGCTCGGTCCCATGATAGCGGTAATCTTGCCTTTCGGAATGTTAAAACTCATATTTTTATATATGATTCTATCGCCCCGTGAAAAGGTTACATCCTTGATTTCTACTATTGATTGCGACAAGTCGCTCTCCATAACGTTTTTCACTAGTTTTGCCATTTTAAGGGTTTTTTAGTCAAGATGGAAAAAACAAATCGTAAAATTTTGTAATATTTTCTATCAATAAATTCTAAAGCTAGCTGTAAAGAGCTTAACGACACCTGAAATTTAGTTTCCTTACCAAGCACGCTTTATGCTTGCCAGCCCATTCTTTTACTTATACTTTCAGGTTCGCTTTTGTTACTATTTGCAGTCATCTGTATAAGTAATGTTGGCGTATCGCAATGGTGACTTCTTTTGTCATTTTAATTATTGGCTTTGCTGCACTCGTTTGGAGTGCCGATCGGTTTGTTTATGGGGCGGCTGCACTGGCAAAAAATATGGGGATCCCCACCCTAATAATTGGTTTAACTGTTGTTGCTATGGGCTCATCTGCGCCTGAAATGATGGTATCTGCATCGGCAGCACTTGCTGATAAAACAGATACTGCGGTAGGAAATGCGGTCGGCTCTAACATTACTAACATCTTACTTGTACTTGGTGTCACAGCTTTACTGCGCCCCCTTTCAGTATCTTCAATGACACTTAAACGCGAAATGCCGCTGGTGCTATTAATCTCTGTAGCCGCTTGGTATGTGTTCTCTGATAACTATTTTTCGTTCGCTGAAGGCATTGCATTGATGATTGCCTTTGCGGTGTTCATTGGTGGCTTAGTTATTGTGTCTCTGCGTGCTAAAAACCAAGATGACCCATTTGTCAGCGAAGCATGTGAAGATGTTCCGAACGATGTCAGCACTAAATCAGCCATATTTTGGTTAATCATCGGCATGATTTTATTACCAGTCAGTTCACACTTTTTAGTTGAATCAGCCGTTGATATCGCAAAATATTTTGGTCTATCAGACCTTGTAATAGGCTTAACCATAATTGCTATTGGCACCAGCTTACCAGAGCTGGCAGCCTGTATTGCAGGGGTATTAAAAAACGAAGACGATTTAGCGCTTGGTAATATCGTTGGCTCAAACATTTTCAATTTACTCGCCGTATTACCTCTTGCGGGTATTATCAACCCTTCAATTATTGACCCTTCTGCGGCAAACCGCGATGCACTTATCATGATTGCAGCAACCGTTGTATTGATTGCCATGTCATTGAACTTTAAAGGTGCTCGTCGTATCAATAGAGTAGAAGGTGGCTTACTGTTAGTCGCATTTATTGCATATCAGGGCTATATTTTCAGCCAAGTAGGATAATTAATGACACAACCTAGCTTTATCGCGCAGGGTAAGCGCGTACTCGAAATTGAAGCACAAGCTTTACAAGAAATTGAGCAATATATAAATCAAGATTTCGATAATGCTTGCCAATTAATGTTCCAATGTACAGGTCGTATTATTGTGATTGGTATGGGCAAGTCTGGCCATGTAGGTAATAAAATTGCTGCAACCCTTGCAAGTACTGGCACTCCGGCATTTTTTGTTCATCCTGGCGAAGCTAGCCACGGTGATTTAGGAATGATCACCCGCGACGATGTGGTGATGTGTATTTCAAATTCAGGTGAGACCAGCGAAGTACTCAGTATTATCCCTGTTATTAAGCGCATTGGCGCAAAAATGATTTCATTAACAGGCAACCCAGACTCAACAATGGCAAAACTGTCTGATGTTCATGTGTGCATCAAAGTTAGCCAAGAAGCGTGTCCGTTAGGCCTTGCCCCAACGGCAAGCACCACTGCAACCTTGGTTATGGGCGATGCAATGGCGGTTGCGCTACTAGAAACCCGAGGTTTTACTGCCGACGATTTTGCACTTTCGCACCCGGGTGGCAGCTTAGGTAAACGTTTATTACTTACATTAGATGATGTGATGCACGCAGGCGACGCAACGCCAATCGTTAGCGAAACCCAAAGCATCAAAGATGCATTGATTGAAATGTCAGCCAAGGGCCTTGGTATGACCGCAGTGATTGGTGCAGATGAAAAGTTAGCCGGGTTATTCACTGATGGTGACTTACGCCGTATTTTAGAACAGCGCATCGATATCCATAACACGGCAATTAGCCAAGTGATGACCCGTTCATGCACAACGGCTCGCCCTGACATGCTTGCGGCTGAAGCTTTAAATATTATGGAGCATAAACGTATTAATGGTTTAATTGTGGTGGATCAAAGCAACACACCAATTGGTGCCCTTAATATGCAAGACTTATTAAAAGCAGGAGTTCTCTAAGCAATGACATTCGCCGAACTATACCAGCCCCTGAGCCCTGATGTGAGTCAGCGTGCTCAAAAAATAAAACTATTAATCTGTGATATTGATGGTGTTTTTTCTGATGGTCGAATTTATTTGGGTAATAATGGCGAAGAGCTTAAAGCATTCAATACTAAAGATGGTTTTGGTATTAAAGCACTCATTAATAGTGGCTTTGAAGTGGCAGTGATTACTGGCCGCCATTCACAAATAGTTCAGCAGCGAATGACTAGCCTAACAGTTCAGCACATTTATCAGGGACAAGAAGATAAGCTGATTGCTTATCAAGAGTTAAAGGATAAACTGGGGCTGACAGATAAACAGATTGCCTATATTGGTGATGATGGTCCAGACTTACCAGTTATGGAAAAAGTTGGCTTTGCTGTCGCAGTAAACGATGCACACCCGCTTATCAAGAAGCTGGCTCATTACACCACATTATTACCGGGTGGCTTTGGAGCTGTGCGTGAATTAACTGATTTACTGATGTTAGAAAACGGCAAGCCGTTAACTAGCGATGGAACCAGCGCATGAATATAGCCCGTATTTTACTGAGTATTGTTTTTGTCTGTTGCATGGTGTGGTTATGGTACCCGTACTTTAACCTGTCAACTGATACAATAACTAGTGAAGACGAGATCATCGCAACGCCTGATTACACTGCCGTTGCTCTAAAGCAAACAGCTTATGACGAGCAAGGTAAAATTAGTCATAAAGTGGCAGCTGCAAAAATGGAGTTGTATCAACAATTAGGGTTTACCTTTTTTGAACAACCTATTTTTACTATTTATAGCGATCAGCAAGTTTGGCAAGTAAGAGCCAAAGAAGCTACTTTATACGAAAATGATCAGCTGATTTTTGAAGGGGATGTAGTTGCTAAAAACTTAACCCATAACGGTATGATCGAAGATATAAAAGCAGAAAATATTAATGTCGACATTGATAAAATGACGATGTTTTCAAAGCAACCTGTAACACTAACAGGACCGAATTTAAAAATTACCGGTAAAGGCTTAAAAGCCGATTTAAAAGCCGAAATTGTTGAGTTAACTAACCATACACGAACCATATACTATGACCAATAAACTGAAGAAATTACTCCTGATCCCAAGCTTATTGATTGCCTTTTCGGGCGCAGCTGCCGAGCAAACAGGCGCTCAAATTAGCATTAGCTCAGATCGCCAAGTCGGTAAACTAAAAGATGGCGTTGGCATATTCGAAGGTAACGTAGAGATCGTGCATGGTGATCGTCGCATTACAGCAGAGCGACTTGAGGCACATGGCGGTGACACCGAAGGTACAGTCGAATTAATTATCGCTACAGGCAAACCAGCTTACTTCGAAGAAAAGCAAGCTGATGGCACCGTGATGAGCGCCAGCGCCGAAGAAGTTCGTTATGATGTTGCGAAACGCTTCTTAACACTCAATGGCGAAGCTGAAGTCACTCAAGCGGGTCAAAAAGTAACGGCAAAAAGCATTACCTATGATATGGCTCAACAGCTGATCAGCGCAGAAAAAGACGAAAACTCAACAGATCGTGTACACACTATTTTAGTGCCTGTAGAAAATAAAAAAGACGATAAAGGCCAACCATGAGCACATTAAAAGCAGAGCTTTTAGCTAAAAGCTACAAAGGCCGCCAAGTGGTTAAAAATGTCGGTCTTGAAGTTGAAGCGGGCAGTATTGTTGGCTTGTTAGGGCCAAATGGTGCAGGTAAAACAACGACCTTCTATATGATTGTAGGGCTCGTACCAAGCGACAAAGGAAAAATAAGCATCGATGATAACGATATCACGCTTTTGCCAATGCACAGCCGTGCGCGCTTAGGTATTGGTTATCTACCACAAGAGTCGTCTATTTTTCGAAAATTAACAGTTTACCAAAACTTGATGGCCATATTAGAGACCCGCAAAGATCTTAACAAAACAACGCGCGAAGAGACGCTTAACAACTTATTAGATGAATTTAGCATTCAACATATTCGCGATAGCCAAGGTATGGCACTGTCAGGTGGTGAACGACGCCGCGTTGAAATTGCACGTGCATTAGCCGCTAATCCTAAATTTATCCTTTTAGATGAGCCTTTTGCTGGTGTTGATCCTATTTCGGTGTTAGATATAAAGAAAATTATTGAGCACCTAAAAAATCGTGGTATTGGTGTACTTATTACTGACCATAATGTTCGAGAAACCCTTGATGTTTGTGAAAAAGCCTACATTGTTTCTCATGGGGAGCTAATTGCATCAGGGACACCTGAGCACGTATTAGCTGACCAAACTGTACGTGATGTTTATCTAGGCGAGCAATTCAGGCTGTAACCATTACGCCACCGACTAGAGCATCTGCTAGACTTATACAATGACAATAAATCGATAACAGTGTCTTCACCGTTACCGATAACTTAAAAAGGATTGTTAGGGATACATGAGGCAATCATTACAGCTGCGCATGGGCCAGCAACTTACAATGACTCCACAACTGCAACAAGCCATTCGCTTGTTGCAGCTCAGTACATTGGATCTCCAGCAAGAAATTCAAGAAGCGCTTGATAGTAATCCTCTGCTTGAAGTGGAAGAAGCGGATTACAACGAAGAAAGCATCGGTAAGAATGAGCAAAAAGCGGAGTCTGACGATGTACAAGTCAGCGCGTCTGCCGACGAAGCACCTAGCGAATTCGAGCAAGAAAGCAGTGATGCTCTGAGTAAGGATACGGTTAGCGATGACTTAGCTATGGATGTTACGTGGGATGAGTACATGAGTGCCGCCCCATCAACATCGTCTGGGCCAATGCCTGAAGACGAGTCTATTTACCAAGGTGCTTCAACAGAAACACTGCAAGAATATTTAATGTGGCAACTACAGCTCACACCATTTAGTCCTACCGATGAAGCGATTGCCGTTGCCATCGTTGAAGCTATCGATGACTCAGGTATTTTAACGGTTAGCTGCGAAGATATTGTCGAAAGCTTTAATCAAAATAATGATGAAGAAGAAATCGAACTCGATGAAGTTGAAGCTGTCTTAAAAAGAATACAGTTATTCGATCCAGTTGGTATCGGCGCGCGAAGTTTACAAGAGTGCCTGTGTATACAACTTCGTCAATTCGATGCCAATACGCCATATTTAGCTGAAACTAAAATGGTTTTATCTGAGCATATCGAATTATTAGCAAGTCGCGACTATCGCACTTTAATGAAAAAGACTAAGCTTAAAGAAAACGAGCTTAAAGAAGTGATGACGCTCATTCACAGCTTAAATCCTAAGCCTGCGGATAGCATAGTACGCGAAGAATCTGAGTACGTCATACCCGATGTATCAGTGAAAAAAGTGAAAGGCCGCTGGGTAGTCGAGTTAAACCCAGATTGTATGCCAAAAATTAGAGTGAATAGCCAATATGCAGCGATGTCTCGCTCTGTTAAATCAAGTAGCGACAGCCAATTTATTCGTTCTCACTTACAAGAAGCAAAGTGGTTTATTAAGAGCTTAGAAAGCCGTAACGATACTTTACTAAAAGTGACCAACTGTATCGTGCAACAACAGCAAGCTTTCTTTGAACATGGCCCAGAAGCAATGAAGCCAATGGTGCTAAACGATGTCGCTGAAATGGTCGAAATGCATGAATCGACGATTTCTCGGGTTACAACACAAAAATATATGCATACCCCAAGGGGAATTTTTGAGTTGAAATATTTCTTCTCAAGCCATGTCAGCACCGAAAATGGTGGTGAGTGTTCTTCTACAGCAATTCGCGCTTTAATCAAGAAGTTAGTTGCTGCAGAAAACTCGGTTAAACCATTGAGTGATAGCAAAATTGCAGATATATTGGCTGAGCAAGGAATTAAAGTAGCTAGACGTACAATTGCAAAATATCGTGAGTCTCTAGCAATACCTCCGTCTAATCAGCGTAAAAGTCTGATTTAGACGTTTTACATAGAAGGAAAATGCTTATGCAACTAAATTTAACTGGTCGTCACGTAGAAGTCACTGATTCATTAAGAGACTATGTAAACACTAAGTTCGCAAAACTAGAAAGGCATTTTGATCATATTAATAATGTTCATGTCATTTTAGATGTAGAAAAATTAAGCCAAAAAGCAGAAGCAACTTTACATGTAAACGGAGGCGAGTTGTTCGCTTCTACAGAACATCAAGATATGTACGCAGCAATTGACTCATTGATCGATAAACTTGATCGCCAAGTCATTAAGCATAAAGAGAAATTAGCTCGACATTAAATTATGAAACTTAGTTCACTTACTAATCAGGACTGCAGCAAAGCTGCGGTCCTTTTTAATAGCAAAAAAAGAATTCTTGAGTATATTAGCGAGTTAGCTCACCAGCAGTTTCCTCATTTATCTCAACAAGATATCCTAGATGCTTTTCTGAACAGGGAAAAGTTAGGTAGTACAGGTATCGGCCGAGGAATAGCTATTCCCCACGGTCGAATGAGTGGTGCTGATGAACCTCATGCATTTATTATTGTCAGTGAATCTCCCATCAATTTTGATGCGATAGACAATCGTCCCGTTGATATTTTTGTGGCACTCATCGTACCAGATGGCGATTGCCAGTTGCACTTGAAGACCTTGTCAACAATTGCTGATAGACTTAAAGATAAAGATTTTTGTAAACAGTTGCGAAGTGCTACAAGCGATCAGCAACTATTTCAAGTAATTGCATCAGAGGCATAAATGGAATTAATAATTATCAGCGGTCGCTCAGGCTCGGGGAAATCGGTCGCTTTACGAGTTCTTGAAGACTTAGGCTACTACTGTGTTGATAATATTCCTGTCAACCTACTGCCTTCGCTCGTGCGAAGTGTTTCTGATAATTATGACAAAATTGCCGTCAGTATCGACGTACGTAACTTACCGAAAGAGCAGCAAGAGTTTAATGATATTCTTGAGTACCTGCCAGGTTTTGCAAACCCAACACTATTCTACCTAGATAGTGATGACCAAACCCTAATTAAGCGCTTTTCTGAAACTCGCCGTTTGCATCCATTATCGATTGATTCTTTACCGCTTGATCTTGCCATTAAACAAGAAAAAATCCTGCTTGATGTGCTGATCACCCGCGCTGACTTTATGATTGATACCACTGATTTGAGTGTTCATCAGTTAGCAGAATCAATTCGTGAAAAGATTTTAGGTAAGAAAGATAAAAAACTGATTATTACGTTTATGTCGTTTGGTTTTAAGCATGGCATTCCAAAAGAAGCTGACTACGTTTTTGATGCACGCTTTTTACCGAACCCACACTGGGAGCCTGATTTAAAGCCACTAACCGGCCTCGATCAGCCTGTCAGGGATTATTTAGCTAGCCACAGCATAGTGCAAAAGTTCACTTGGCAGATTCAAACCTTTGTACAGACTTGGTTGCCACATCTAGAGCGCAACAACCGCAGTTACCTAACCATTGCAATTGGTTGTACAGGAGGCCAACACCGTTCTGTTTACTTAGCGCAAACAATTGGTGAAAGCTTTTCTAAAACTCATGCTAATGTAAAAATTCGCCACCGCGAACAAGATATCTAACTAGGCACCAACAATGCACGCTGAAGATACCTTTTTAATTCAAAACAAACTTGGCTTACATGCTCGCGCTGCGACTGTTTTAGCGCAACTAGCACTGCAATTTGATGCCAAAATTACACTTTTTCAAGATGAGAAAGAAGCTGAAGGCGACAGCGTGTTAGCGTTAATGCTCCTTGAAAGTAGTCAAGGAAAAGAGGTTCGTGTTGTATGCGAAGGTCCTGACGCTGACGCTGCATTAACGGCAATCGGCGAATTAATTGCGCAACGCTTTCACGAGCAAGAATAGCATTTGCTAAGACTTCAAGGTTTACGGTAAACTTACTTCGGATATTTAAAATTCCCTTTAAATATCCTACTTTTATATCGCTCGCTTTTCTAAATTACAAAACTCTTAATAAATTTATCGCAGTGCGACGATATCTCTGCAAATACACTACAAAGCAACTATGCTGTATTTGCATAGCCTATTTAAACTTTTTTCAGTTGTAAGGACGCCAATGCCAGAAGCCTTTGAACAAGATTACCCACTACAACAACTCAAACAAGTGACCAAGTCACTCAATAGTGGTCAATTTGTTCAAGTGCGCGGCATGTTAGCCAAAACGGCACCTTGTGATACAGCCCTTTTACTTGAGTCTTCTCCCCATAAAATTCGTCGTATGCTTTGGCAGCTGGTTGACCCAGATGTCCGTGGTGATGTTCTAGAGGAACTCTCTGAAGATGTACGTCTTGGCATTATTGCCCAGATGGAGCCTGAGCACATTGCTGCTGCTACAGAAGATATGGACGACGATGACTTAGGTGAGGTTTTACGTAGTCTTCCTGATACCGTATATCAAGACGTTGTTAGCGCAATGGACTCGCAAGATAGAGAAAGGGCAACTCAAGCGCTTTCTTATCAAGAGCGCTCAGCCGGTGCCCTGATGAACAGCGATACGGTAACCATTCGTCCAGATGTTACCCTAGATGTAGTTTTACGCTATTTACGCTTACGAGGTGAGCTACCAGAGGGTACCGATGACTTATATGTAGTTGATAAGCATAACTGCTTTTTAGGCGCGCTTTCATTAACTACATTGCTGACCAGTCCTTCAGATAAAATTGTTCGTGATTTAATGGATGAAGACTGTGAGTCAATCCTAATCTCTATGGATGAAAGTGATGTAGCGCAACTGTTCGAGCGTCACAACTGGATTTCAGCCCCTGTTGTGGATGATAACGCTCACTTGCTTGGTCGTATTACCATCGATGATATCGTTGACGTAATCCGTGAAGATGCAGAGCACAGCATGCTAAGCCTCGCTGGTCTTGACGACGAAGAAGATACCTTTGCGCCAGTGCTAAAAAGTTCGCAGCGTCGCTCTATTTGGCTTGGGGTTAACTTATTAACCGCATTGTTAGCAGCCATTGTGGCAAGCTTTTTCGAAAACACCTTAGCAATCTTGCCTATTTTAGCGGTACTCAATGGTATCGTCCCTTCAATGGGGGGTGTTGCGGGTAGCCAAACCCTAACTCTGGTTATTCGTGGTATAGCGGTTGGTCATATCAACCAAACCAACCAACGCTTCTTATTACTTAAGGAGTTAGCAATTGGCGCACTGAATGGCATTATTTGGTCGATATTAATTGCTGGTGTGGTTGCCCTATGGCAGTGGGACTTTAAACTCGGCGCAGTGCTGGCCTTTGCAATGTTTATGAATCTTGTTGCCGCTGGTATTGCAGGTGCAAGCATTCCATTAATTCTTAAGAAAATGAAAATTGACCCTGCCCTCGCCGGCAGTGTGGTACTGACAACAGTGACGGATATTGTCGGTATCTTTGCCTTTTTAGGCACCGCAACCTGGCTATTGATCTGATACCAATTCACAATAATACTTAATTAAGCGAATTGGTATAAATAAAAACGGCCCTTTAAGGGCCGTATTTATATCTTTTACTTTGCACGCTGCTTATTTTTACCTACTCTAGGTTTGGTATTGGCCTTTTTAAACTGGCTAAAACCGGTATGACGAGTCAGTGCTGCACGGCCTTTACCGCCCTTACCTTTAGCAGTTTTCTCGTTTCGACCTTCTTCAGGAACCAAACAATTCGGCCCTTTACCAATTAAATTTGCTTTGCCCATTTTTCTTAGTGCTTCACGGATCATCGGCCAACCAGCAGGATCGTGGTATCGTAAAATCGCTTTGTGTAAGCGACGCTGGCGTGCGCCTTTTGGAACAGGCACTTGCTCAGTATTGTTCTTAATATTGCGCAGCGAGTTCATCTCAGTGTGATAAATTGTGGTTGCATTGGCCATCGGCGATGGATAAAAGTTTTGTACTTGATCAAGCTTAAAGTCATGAGCCTTTAACCATAGCGCCATATTCACCATGTCTTCGTCTTTCGTTCCTGGGTGAGCAGAAATAAAATACGGGATCAAATACTGCTTTTTACCCGCTTCTTTTGAGTATTTATCAAATAGCTCTTTAAACTTATCGTAAGCTCCCATGCCCGGCTTCATCATCTTAGACAATGGACCATCTTCAGTGTGCTCAGGGGCAATTTTTAAGTACCCGCCTACGTGATGGGTAACCAACTCTTTTACGTAGCGAGGGTCTTCTACGGCTAAGTCATAACGTACGCCAGACGCGATCAAGATTTTCTTCACACCTTTTACATCTCGAGCTTTTTTATAAAGCTCAATCGTTGGGGTGTGATCCGTGTCCATGTGCTTACAGATATCAGGATAAACACATGATAAACGACGACACGTGCTCTCTGCCTTTTTGCTCTTACAGCGCAACTTATACATATTCGCGGTCGGTCCGCCTAAGTCAGAAATAACCCCAGTGAAGCCCGGTACTCTGTCACGAATTTGCTCAATTTCATCAATAATTGATTGCTCAGAACGGCTTTGAATAATACGTCCTTCATGTTCTGTTATTGAACAGAAAGAACAACCACCAAAGCAGCCTCGCATGATGTTCACCGAGGTTTTAATCATTTCATAAGCTGGGATTTTTTCATCGCCGTAGCTTGGGTGCGGAATACGCTGATATGGCAAACCAAATACGCCATCCATTTCTTCAGTTTCAAGCGGAAATGCAGGCGGATTTACCCAAATAGAGCGGTCGCCATGGCGTTGAAATAACGCACGCGCACAACCTGGGTTTGTTTCTTGGTGCAAAATACGCGAGGCGTGAGCATAAAGCGGTTTATTCACACTTACTTGCTCATACGCAGGCAGCTTAACGTAGGTCTTTTCCCATGGCTTAGGGCGAGCAGGCTGAATCGTGATTGGTTTAGCCGCCTCGGCACTTAAATCGATCCCCGCTTGCTTAAATTCAGACTTACTACAACCCACATCATCTGCGCCATACGGGTTTGGAATTGGATCAATCTTACCGATTTTATCAATTGCAGTTGAGTCACTACCGCGCCAACCCGGTAATGGTTCTTTACGAATAACCGCAGTACCACGAATATCTTGAATTGTCTCAACCGACTCACCCGCAGCAATACGGTGGGCAACTTCAACAAGTGGGCGCTCAGCGTTACCGTAAATTAAAATGTCAGCTTTAGCATCAAACAATACACTACGGCGTACTTTTTCTTGCCAATAATCATAATGAGCAATACGGCGTAAACTCGCCTCAATACCACCAATGATCAACGGCACATCTTTATAAGCTTCGCGACAGCGTTGGCTGTATACAACTACCGCACGGTCAGGACGTTTACCGCCTATGTTACCCGGCGTATAAGCATCATCATGACGCATACGCTTTTCAGCAGTATAACGGTTGATCATCGAGTCCATATTACCCGCTGTAACACCAAAGAATAAGTTAGGCTTACCTAACGCCATAAAGGCATCTTTTGAGTTCCAATCAGGTTGTGCAATTATACCCACACGAAAACCCTGTGACTCAAGCATACGCCCTATCACAGCCATACCGAAACTTGGGTGATCTACATACGCATCACCACTGACAATGATCACGTCACAGCTATCCCAGCCTAACGCGTCCATTTCTGCACGAGTGGTTGGTAAAAATGGCGCCGTGCCATAGCATTCAGCCCAATACTTAGGGTAAGAAAACAGGCCTCGCTCGGCTTTTAATGCGCTCATAAAGTGTACTCTGCTAACAAAAGGGGCGAATTATACCTCAGTCTTATAGATTATTATAGAAAACAAAACGCCCTTCACATTGGAGGGCGCTGTTTAATTTGTATGCACTGTCTGGAACTGGCTATTGCTTAGCTTGCAGGTAAGTAATTAACTCTTTTTCTGGCATAGGCTTAGCGTACATGAAGCCTTGCACTTCATCACAGCCAAGCTGAGCTAAATAATCTGCTTGCGCTTGTGTTTCAACCCCTTCTGCAATGGTTTTTAAGCCTAACCTTGCGCCAAGAGAAATAATTAACGCAGCAATCGCCTGACAATCTTGACCAGGTAAATCTTTGATAAAGTCGCGATCAATTTTTAGTCTGTCTAATGGTAGTTTTTGCAAATAGCTTAACGACGAGAAGCCAGTACCAAAGTCATCAATTGCAATCTCAATACCAAACTCTTTAAGTTCTTTTAATGTGGTGATCACATTAGCTAGCTCATCCATAACCACGCTTTCGGTCACTTCGAGTTCAATAAACTGCGGTTTTACATCGTATTTAATAAGCGTGTCTTTTACTTGCTGAGCATAGCCTTTAACTTTAAACTGCGGTACTGAAACATTTACGGCAATACTGATTGCAAAGCCCATTGCTTCAAGGCGCTTTTGCTGCATACATGCTTGTTCTAACACCCATTGCCCTATATCAACAATTAAACCGGCATCTTCAGCCATCGGAACGAAAATCGCTGGTGAAATATACTGACCATTACCTGATGGCCAACGCAGTAGCGCTTCACAACCTATGATTTCTAGAGTATTTAAATCAAGTTGCGGCTGAAACCAAACCTCTAATTTACGTTGTTCGAAGTCTTGACGAAGCTGTCTAATGATCCCTAAACGCCAAGCCATTTTCTCTTCCATGTCTGGGGTATAAGTCACCACCGTTTCAGCAGATTGTTTTTTAGCTTGGTTTAAAGCAATGTAACCTAGTTTTAAAGTCTCGATCCCTGCTTGCTGAAAGTCACCTTGATAACATAAGCCAATGTTAAAGTTGATTGGCAAAATATGCTCGCCAGCATTAAATGGTAAACTTAAATGCTCACGAAGTAACTCAATATCGCATTTATCAGCAGCCAACAACAAACCGAAAACATCTGCACCAATGCGCGAGATAAGCTCTGCATTAGGGTATTCTTGTTGTAGCCTATCAACAATTGCATTTAGTAATAAATTACCGATTTCTTGCCCTAAGCCATTGTTGATATCAGAGAATTGCGAAACATCAATTAGTAAAAAGACAAAGTCATTTTTGCCCGGCTGGTAGTAGCGCTCCACCTTATTCATAAAATCGTTACGATTCGATAAACCAGTTAATACATCTTTATAAGCTGCATCACGTAAACGGTTGAATAATCGAACATTATCAAGACCTACACTGACGTTCGTTAAGAATATCTCTGCAAATTGCAGTTGTGAAGGACTTGGCGTGTGCTCAGTTTCAAGGTAAATAGCTGCTTGGCGGTTTTTGCTTTTTAATAAATACGTACTGTCTACATCTGTATGCTGATGCTCACCTTGGGCTAGGCAGTTATTGACTTGCATGATAATACGGCCATCATCAAGTTGTTCAATGCCTTGACCTATAAACTCATTGTATTCAGCGCAGCCACCTAGCACATAAACCTGATTGTCATCTTCAATTGAGCCGCACAAGAGCCCTTGTGGTTCGCAATCTAAAATAATCGAAAGCTGTTTAATAACCGCCATCGAAAACGCTTTAATATCAGTAAAACCAAGAATTGCCTTAGATGCATACAAAATATTATTTAAAGCACGGCTTTGAAATTCGAGCTGACAAACTTGTTCATAAGAGCGAATTGCTGTTACTAGGGCTGTGATAAGTTTACTACGAGTAAGTTCTGTTTTTGTTTTGTAGTCGTTGATATCGTATTCACGGATCACTTTTTCTTCAGGTGCATAGCCTGGTTGACCGGTACGTAAAATAATCCGCACATTGTGATTATTGAGGCACTCTCGTACCTGCTTTACAACTTGCAGGCCAGCATCATCTGATTCCATAACCACATCAAGTAAAATTACCGAAATGGAATGGTTACTTTTAAGTAATTCAAGCGCTTCTGAACCTGAATAGGCGTGGTGGAATCGTAAGCCTTTATCCCAGAACTCAACGCCAGAAAGCGCTAACTTAGTCACTGAATGTATCTCAGGATCGTCGTCGACTATTAATACGTCCCAAAACTCAGAGACAGTCTCTTCAACAAGCTGCTCCTCATCTTGGTCACTAAACAAAAAGTCGTTACTTTCTGATGCCATTAATAATTCCTTAGAGCAACCCTAGTAAAAATACCAACATTTTACAGTGATGCATAAAATTCTCTCAGTCACTTAACTATGATACATTTATCAGAACATATATAGTCATATCAGATAAATTATAGCCTAGGTTACGTATAATGTTATGAAAGATATAAAACTATTGCCCGAGGTAAAATGATAAAATTTTTTGTTTTAACTCTAAAAGCCCTATTTCTCAGTGCGCTAGTTATGCTTGTCGTTGGGCTATTGCTTTCTCAACGCTATACGGTTCATAAATCAATACAGGTCACTGCTAGCAGCTCAGAAATAGCGAAACTAGTCGGTGACTTTAATCAATGGCATAAATGGCAACCATGGAAAAGCGTAGATCCCAGCATCAAGTTTACGGTTTTAGAGCCAAGCCAAGGCGTTGGGGCACACCAATTTTGGCAAAGCCGTTTCGGCGATGGCGAAATGACAATAACACAACAGAATAATGAACAACTTACTTTTAATATTTTATTTAATAAAGAGCATATAGCCCAAGGAACGATCCAATTTAAAGGTGCTGGTAATGAAATAAATATTGAGTGCTCGTTACAAGGTGAAGTAAATACTCCTATCATTGGTGGCTACCTTGCATTATTAAGCCAGTATATTCTCAACAACACAGTGAAACTGGCGCTCAATAACATCAAAACCCATGCGCAGTTAGCAACAACAAACAAGGCTATTGCTCCCAATGACAGTGAAAGCGGCTCAAGCGAGAGTTAATCTTGCTAATATTATAGAAAATCAACTTGGCTACCCGATTCATAAGGCATCATCGGCTAGGATTAACCATGCGAGCGATGATAGCTACTCAGCGCAAGGTCAGCAGCAATTAGCCTATCAGATTAAAGCGCAAGCAAGCTTATTGGAGCGCGCTCACACTCGCCAAGAAATTCAATTTATTAAACGCCAAGAAAATATTGAAACCATCATGGCGATGGCTATGGCGTTTTGCCCGGATGTCACGGGTCAACAACAGCCCGATTTTGATTGGATAGAGCGATTTATAAGTTTATGTGAAGACACAGCTAATTCCTCAATGCAAAAGCTGTGGGCAAAAATTTTAGCAGGTGAAACAGTATCGCCAGGCACCTTTTCGATTAAAAGCCTACAAACCCTTAAACACATGACTCAACGTGAAGCAGATGCTCTTCAGCGCTGTACATCATTGTGTGGATTCAACGAAAAAGACAACAGCCACTTAATTTTACTCGGCTTTTACAAGAAACCCTCGCTGTTTGATTTACTTAGAAAAGGTAATAAGGTGTCATTTAACTTAGGGAAAACCCCTGTTAGCTTTCCTGACATTCTGACCCTAATGGATATTAACTTACTGTATCGAAAAGAAATCGAATCGGCGGTTTTAAAAGCTGGTCAAGAACTAATACTGAGCTTTATGAATCAACGCTTGGTTTTAAAAGCAAAAAGTAATGACTTAGTACTCAGTTACTATAAATTTACCCAGACTGGTGACGAGTTAAGAAAGCTAATCGCATCACCAATAAACAAAGCTTATAAGCAAATACTGGCAACATCATTAGAAGATGAATTTGAAGTTAGCTGGCAAGCTTTAAAGTAAAGCCGCCAGCTAAAAATAAATCGAAAAATTCGATTAGAAATGAACTTGAATACCTGCAAACGGGCCCGATGCATCTAAATCTGTGTAGATATCATCAATATCATCAAGCTCTAACGTCATTGAGCGGTAACCCGCTTTAATATCCATATCGATTGCTAAGTTATCAAGTAAAGCGTATGCAATACCCGCTTGGTAATCTTGGACTTTACTATCGTCGATAGCCAGTAGGCTACCTTCAAAGAAAACGCTTAAACCCGTTAATGGTAAACCAACTTCAGCACGGCCATACACTAAAGGTACGAAACCAGAAAAATCAACACGCTCAGTCGTGTTTTGGCCACCTTCTTGAGATGTACCAGTCACAACAATTTCACCATCAAATTGTTTAGCATTTACACCTAAATCAATTGAAACCAAATCATTATCAAAGATTTCGTAGTATAGAATGTAGTCAACATGCGATAAATCACTCACAGTGCCTACTTGTGTGCCTACAACGTAATCAGAACCACCAAAACTAAACGTTTCATCAAGTGTTGTATCACCATTTAACTCAAGTTCAGTGTATTTTAGTTTAATGTTTGGTATTAACGGCACTGGGTGCTCAAGTGCTGCGTAGTAGCTCGTGAACGTTTCATCATCAAATTTAAAGCTTTGTAGATTTCCATCTTGAGCAAAACTACCACTGTTATCTGATTGCCAACCATCAACACCTAGGTATAAACCTAATAATGTATCAGCTTGTGCTGTTGGAGCTAAACAGGCCATTGAAAGGGCAGCTGCTAAACAGTACTTTTTCATCATTTTATCCTTGCGCTAAAAGTTCGCTAAGTTCAATTAGAGCCGCATTGGCTCGAGAAATATAATTCGCCATGACCAGTGAGTGGTTAGCTACAAAGCCAAAGCCACTGCCATTTAAGATCATTGGGCTCCACACTGTTTCTTGCGTAGCCTCTAATTCACGAATAATTTGTTGCAGACTAACACGAGCGTTTTTCTTTTCTAAGACATCGGCAAAATCATATTCAACCGCTTGCAAAAAGTGTAGTAATGCCCACGTTGCACCACGCGATTCATAAAACACATCATCAATTTGCCACCAAGATGTTTTCACTTGGTTCTGTAAAGGAGCATAAGTTGCTTGATGAGCCGCGGTATCACCTGCTAAATCTGTATTCAAACGATCTTGACCAACACTTGCACTTAAACGCTGGCTCAAGCTGCCAAGACGTTTTTCTGCTTCTTTTAGCCAGCCACGTAAGTTATCTGCACGCGCATAAAATTGACTATCACGATCGTTCTGATCGGCAATTTGAGTGCGGTACACAACGAGTAAATCAATGCCTTTTTGATACTCAGTTTCAGCACTTGGCCATGCCCATGCTACCGAGCTAATATTAAATTGCGGTTGTGCTTTTTTTAACGCTTCGTGTTCAGTTGATTGAGACTGCGAACGGCTGAAATCTTTACGCATCGACAAGACTAAATCGCGGGTCATTTCAAGCGCGCCATATTCCCACGCAGGCATGTTATCCATCATTACGCTCGGTGGCATCATATCGTTAGATAAATAGCCGCCAGGCTTATTTAATAATGTACTTGCTACATTGATCAACGTTGTGGTTGTTGTATAGCCTGTTACAAACTTTTCACCACGCATCTGCGCTTCTTGTTTAGCCTTACTTACAACATCCATACGAGCTGGTTCACTACTCCAGTAAACAGCAATCGCGTAAAAAATAATTAATATAATAAGTAATGCACTGGCTATTTTTCCTTTATGCTCAGACATAATATCTCCTAGTGATGTGAGTGCCCTTTACTTTTTTGTGATGCCTGTTCAGACATTTCTTGTAAAGACACAACTTTAGCTTGAGTAAAAACTCGATTACCGTCATTAAAATATAGCGTGAGTTTGCGCTCTTGCCCTGCTTTTAGCTGCTCTTCAGGTTCAAACACCATTAAGTGATAACCACCTGGTTTAAATTCAACACTGCTGTGACCATCAATTTTTAATGATAAAACCTGTTCCATTTTCATCATGCCATCAACATGAGTATGTTGATGAATTTCAACACGACCTAAACCATCAAGCTCTGCTTTAGTTAACACTGCTGCGTGTTCACTTGGGTTAGTAATGGTCAAATAAGCAACACTTGCTTTACTGGCTGGTAAAAATTCACGTACCTGCGCGTTACTTACAGTAACTTCGGCAACATCGCTGTGGTCATGACCACTATGGGCAGATGAAAAAGTACTAAAGAATAAGCTTGCGGTAAGAAAAGAGAATGCGGGCCACAGTTTCATTATGTTTTAATCCTTGTTAAGACATTAACTTACCCGCTAAATTTAGCATATTTTATGTATTAAGGCAGTTTATTCGTACCTTAAGCTGGCGATTTTTTGTTATCGGCAATCAACCAGCATAATGCCGCGATAAGTAAAAGTGGCCATGCAATCATTACTGAGCCAAACAAAAACGCAAGTACAACACCAATCAGAGCAACAACACCCGCACCAAGTAGGCCAATGGTAAATAGCGCCACACCTGCAACAACGGCAATCACAGCGACAATTGCACCGATGACCTCAAGCCCAGCCCAACTCATGTCAGCAATTGACAATGGTAATTGCCATGAGTCAAAGGATACAAATGAAACTGCATCAGTGCATAGTAATAACATTGCCAAAATGATGATAGCTAACGTTTTCATGCTCTACTCCTAGTAACCTTTCACTGGTAAAGTGCAATGAGCCACTAAATAACCCACGCCGATTAACAGCGGCATTTGAATAAGTAATATGATCATGACCAAGCGTGTTGACCATACCGGGAATCCCAAGCGCGCAGCGAGTCCGCTACACACACCCGAGATCTTTTTGTTACTTAGATCACGGTACCAACGTGTCGATGTGTGATAAGTATTCATCATTAACCTCCTAAGCCGACTGCTTCATCGTTGCTTTTAAATCTGCAAGCTCTTTATCGATAGCTTCATCTTTCTCAAGGGCTGCGATTTGTGCTGCTGTTGAATTTGCAGCATCACCTTGTGTAAGTTCATACGCTTCAACTTGCGACTCAATGTTTTCAACGCGCTGCTCTAAGTAGTCAAAACGTGCTAATGCATCTTCAACTTTACTGCTATGCAGCTGCTCTTTTACTTTTAAGCGTGCTGTAACAACGCGTTCTTTTTGCATGTAAGTCAGCTGTTTGGCTTTTGCATCTGCAAGCTTGTTTTGTAAACGCTGACAATCTTCTGTCAATTTAGCGAGTGACTCTGCCACTTTATCCATTTCAGCTTGTTGTGCTTCGATTTCTGTCGTTAAACGCTGCTTTTCAACTAATGCTGCTTTGGCAAGATCATCACGATCTTTACTCAACGCTTTTTCTGCTTTCGCTTGCCAGTCTGCTACTTTCGCTTGTTTCGCTGCAATTTCACGTTTCATTTGTTTTTCTTGCGTTAAAAATGTCGCAGCAGTTGCACGGCATTCAGTCAGGGCATCCTGCATTTCTTGCACGAGTAGATTAAGTAACTTTTCAGGATCTTCAGCTTTGTCTAATGCTGCAGAAAGGTTTGCCTGAATAATGTCATTTACGCGATTTAATACACCCATGTGACTCTCCTGTTGATTATTGGGTTAATACAACTAGGAGATTCCAATTCTTGTGCCAACTAATGAATAAAATAAATTTATTATTTATATACAATAAGTTAGATTAATTAAATTTAGATTCAGGCTGACTAGTGACTGAATGAAAAATAACTAATTTGACTAAATAATTAACTTTTTCACTAAATTTTAGGATCAAAAAAAGCCACAAAATGTGGCTTTTAAATAGGCTATTTTTAATAGGCTTTGTGATTAGGCTTCTGGGACAAAACTTAAAGCTTTATCCATAACAGATAAATCGGCCGCTTTACCATGGCCTTTTTCTGAAAGGTGGCGTCTGAAACCACGCGCACCAGGTTGGCCTTGGAAAATCCCCAACATATGGCGAGCAATATGCCAAAAGTTAGCGCCTTTGCTCATTTCATCTTCAATATAGTCATACATCGAGCGTACAACCTGATGACGACTTAGCGTAAAGGCTTCATCACCATAAATATTTTCGTCGACCTCAGACAAAATAAACGGATTACTATACGCCTCACGACCAATCATGATGCCATCAACATAATCAAGGTGAGCCACACTATCAGCAATTGTTTTCACGCCACCATTTAAGCTTAAGTGCAGTTGCGGATAATCTTTCTTCAACTGATAAACGCGCGGGTAATCCAGAGGTGGGATCTCACGATTCTCTTTTGGGCTTAAGCCATTTAACCACGCTTTACGCGCATGAATAATAAAGTCATCGCAACCAACATCATGACTCGCTTCAATTAAAGCACATAAAAACTCATACGAGTCTTGCTCATCAATACCAATGCGCGTTTTAACTGTAACAGGAATAGTCACTTCGGCCTTCATTGCAGCAACGCAGTCAGCAACCAGTTTAGGCTCAGCCATTAAACAAGCACCAAAACGACCATTTTGCACACGGTCAGACGGACAGCCAACATTTAAATTTACTTCATGATAACCGCGCTCTGCTGCTAACTTTGCACACTTAGCCAACGCTTCAGGATCTGAGCCACCAAGTTGCAATGCCACTGGGCCTTCATGCTCATTAAAATGTAAGTAATCGCCCTTACCAAATAATATAGCGCCGGTTGTCACCATCTCAGTGTAAAGCACAGCATGCTTAGTCATTTTGCGGTGAAAGGTTCGACAGTGACGATCAGTCCAATCTAACATGGGTGCCACGGAAAAACGGCGGTTTAATGTCGTTGTGCTCATAACATGGCCCCTTTAAAGATCAATGCATTTACTTGCAACTTAAATTACCTAATACGATTAACGCTTAATATAGCGATGACACATACCTTTAGGCATGCACCGAAATGAAAAATTGCAGCCATTATACCACCGAAGCTAACTCCCGGCATGGCTTAATCGAAGATCAGATGATGAAAAGAGACGAAGAAGTGTACTGCAATCTCACTTCTTTGAAGAATAAGCAAAAATGGAAAGGTTACATCTTCACTTCATTTAGAAGATGTTCAAGATTTTGGCCCGTAAGCTCTAAAACAGTAATTTCGAGCTCTTTGTAATCCTCATTTTTCAGGTTAACTAGCTTAGCACCAACAGCAATTCGTGCGATTTTCTCAACGGGGTCTATTTCTACAATTTCAATTGATGCTCGCGTGTCGTGATCTTTTGATTGCACATAATACTCGCTAAAGAAGGTACCATCAGCACGGACATTTGGATTACTGTCAGACACAGACTGCAGGAGCGTGCCTTTCTTTAAATCACTTTTACGAAGTGAGAAGCTATATTCTGCCACATTGGCATGACCAACAATTACAGTTACGGCGCTTTCACCATTAATTTTAAAATCATGGTCTGTTACTTCGATGACTTTTAGCTTACCACTATCATAGGTCGGCTCCATGCAAGCACCTAAACTAAAAATCAGAAAGACAGATAAAACAACGTTTTTGATTAGCATTCTTTGTTCCTTAAAATTTATATTGCCTTCTTTAAAGTTAGATAAAAGAAGGCAATTATTCAAAATTTAAATCACTGAAAATGCACTTTAAATTAAACTACGCGACGACACTTAAACCAAAATAGTGAGCAATACCACCTAAGATATTAGTCACCGCCACTGACGATAGAATTAAACCCATCACCCGGCTAATGATACTTGCGCCACTATCGCCTATTAACTTATGAACATGCGTAGCAAGTAGTAGTAAAACCAACACAATTACTAATACCAAAAGCATGATTGAGGAAGTTATAAGCTGTTCATACCAAGTGTATTCGGTATTTCGGGTCATTAGTACTGCACCAAGCATGGCACCCGGACTGGCAATAGAAGGAATCGCCAAAGGAAAAATAGCGGTTTCAGTGCTATCACGAACGCTTTTTATCTCGGTTTCAGGTTTACTTTCACCAAATATCATCGACAGTGCAAAAAGTAATAGTACAATTCCTCCGGCAATCTGAAACGCCGAAAGAGGAATGTTAATCGCGTTTAAGAGTAGCTCACCTGCAACAACAAAAAATAATAAAACCAGCGCCGAAACGCCAACCGCCTTTAAAGCAACTTTACGTTTGAACTTAGCATCATCCCAGCGCGTAACAGCAATAAAAACGGGAACTGTGCCTATTGGATCGATTACCGCAAAAAAGAAAATGAATGCCGCTAGCAATTCACTCATTAATCAAACTCCCTAAAAACGTGTTAGCGAATAAAAACACTGCAACTACAATACAGTATGTTAGTATATCACGGTAGCGTAAGGATAAGAGAAGATGAATATAGAATCACTCGTCAGTAAAGCAAAACAAGTATGCGATAATCGTGGTGCTCGTTTCACACCCATCCGTGAAAAAGTATTCCGCCTATTAGCTAGTGCGCAAGGTGGTGTGGGTGCTTATGACCTATTAGAACAACTTAAATTAACTGAATCAGGCGCAAAACCAGCCACTATTTATCGAGCGCTCGATTTCTTATCGGAACTTGGCTTTATTCATAAAATTGAAAGCACCAACTCATTTATGCTGTGCCATCATTTTGATCACATTCACCCTGTACAATTATTAATTTGTGATAGCTGTGGTTATGTAAAAGAATTACATTCAACAGTAATTTCTCATGAACTTAATAACTTAGCTGCAGAAAGTGGATTTATTGTCTCTGGACAAACAATCGAAGCGCATGGTAAATGCGAAAAATGCAAAGAATAAGTGCGGTGTTTGAAACAACCACTACACTTAAAGTATGATTAACGGCATTTCGAAACCTAAGGGAAAATAAATAATGAATGTGGAGTTCATCAACCCTTTTTTATCATCATTATTAAATGTATTGAGCACTATGGCTCAAACAGAATTAAAGCCGGGTAAACCTAGTTTAAAGAAAGACGAACTAGCCCGTGGCGATGTATCAGGTTTGATTGGTATGGTTGGCCCACAAACTAAAGGTTCACTTTCAATCACCTTTGATGAAAATCTAGCTCTGACCATTATGGAAAGAATGCTAGGTGAACGCCCTGATACGGTAAATGAAGAAGTAACCGACATGGTAGGTGAAATTACTAACATGGTAACAGGTGGCGCAAAAAATCTACTTGGCGAAAAAGGCTATGAGTTTGATATGGCAACGCCAGTTGTAGTGTCTGGTAAGGGACATACAATTGCTCATAAATGTGAAGGCGCCAAGGTATTAATTCCATTCACGTCAGCTGATGGTAACGCCAATATTGAAGTTAGCTTTGATAAACTATGAGCTGGCAGCAAAAAACCATTCAATTGAAGCCTCGCTCACGAGGCTTTCACATCATTGATGACGAGCTACTTCGGCAACTTCCAGAGATAACACAATACAAAGTCGGTTTATTACACCTGTTCATTCAGCATACGTCTGCAAGCTTAACTATTAACGAAAATGCAGATCCTACAGTTAGAATGGATATGGAAAGTCACTTCAATCATTTTGTGCCAGAACGACAAAGTTATTACCGCCATGATTATGAAGGTGATGACGACATGCCTGCCCACATAAAAAGCAGTACTTTAGGTGCTGAACTCACTATTCCAATTAACCAAGGCCGTTTAATGCTTGGTACCTGGCAAGGTATCTATTTAGGCGAACACCGAGATCATGGCGGTGTAAGACGCATTGTCGCGACGATTCAAGGTCAGATCTAAAACTAGCTGTAAGCTGTAAGCTGTAAGCTGTAAGCTGTAAGCTGTAAGCTGTAAGCTGTAAGCTGTAATCAAATCTTGCTATTAACTAAATTATTTAAGAAAGTGTTTTGGGATTTTTTAGAGATTGGAGCGGCACACGAGGCTCGAACTCGTGACCTCAACCTTGGCAAGGTTGCGCTCTACCAACTGAGCTAGTGCCGCATAAATAAGTTGTAAGCTGCAAGTTTCTAGTTTCAAGCTAATGCTTTCAACTTTCCCCTTGAAACTTAAGCCAATTTCTTTTGGTGAGAAATTGGAGCGGCACACGAGGCTCGAACTCGTGACCTCAACCTTGGCAAGGTTGCGCTCTACCAACTGAGCTAGTGCCGCTTTTAAGTAGTCAGTGATTTGTCCGTTGTCGCACAACCTGAAGGTTGCGGTAAAACGTTCTGGCAACTGAGCTAGTGCCGCTTTAAAGTAGTCAGTAATTTGTCCGTTGGCGCACAACCTGAAGGTTGCGGTAAAACGTTCTGGCAACTGAGCTAGTGCCGCATCAAATAGTTTCTAGTTACAAGATTCAAGTTACAAGTTTGAATAGCTTGGTGCTTTCAACTTTCCCCTTGAAACTTAAGCCAATTTCTTTTGGTGAGAAATTGGAGCGGCACACGAGGCTCGAACTCGTGACCTCAACCTTGGCAAGGTTGCGCTCTACCAACTGAGCTAGTGCCGCATTCAAAAGTAGTCAGTAATTTGTCCGTTGTCGCACAACCTGAAGGTTGCG
>NZ_JADILN010000017.1:0-54215 GCF_015278155.1 Pseudoalteromonas simplex | reverse complement strand
CGAGGCTCGAACTCGTGACCTCAACCTTGGCAAGGTTGCGCTCTACCAACTGAGCTAGTGCCGCATTCAAAAGTAGTCAGTAATTTGTCCGTTGTCGCACAACCTGAAGGTTGCGGTGAAACGTTCTGGCAACTGAGCTAGTGCCGCAAATTTCAACTATAAAAGTTTAGCTAAAGACATACCAACCCCGCGGGGGTTAACGTCTTAAGCGGGGCAGGATTCTACAATAATCCGATGTGTTTGCAAATGTTTTTTACAAATTAAAGAATTTTTCTTGGTAAACCTTTAATTCCATGATCGAATCTTTGATATCGTCGAGGGCTAGATGTGAACCTTTTTTGTTCACTTGCGCTAATACGTCAGGTTTCCAACGACGTGCAAGTTCTTTAACGGTACTCACATCAAGGTTACGGTAGTGAAAGTAGTCTTCCAATTCAGGCATGTACTTATTCATAAAACGGCGGTCTTGGCCGATAGAATTACCACACATAGGTGAAGCACCCGCAGGTACCCATTGCTTTAGAAATGCCAAAGTTTGATCAATAGCATCTTGTTCAGTGAATGTGCTTGCTTTACAACGAGCTGTTAAACCAGATTGACCGTGCTGAGTCGTGCACCACTCGTCCATACCATCAAGCAGTTCATCGCTTTGATGAATAGCAATAACAGGACCTTCGGCCAAGATGTTTAAATCACTGTCGGTGACAACAGTGGCAATTTCGAGTATTTTATCTGTTGCTGGTTCGAGGCCTGTCATTTCTAGGTCGAGCCAGATAAGATTTGATTTATGAAAAGACATAGTTACCTTAGCGGTGCTTTCCTTTAGATCCAACGCATTTAGATATATCATATTAGTATCATCAGTCGACCTAAAGCTTTTTTTTCAAAAAGCCCGACATTTACTCAAGTTATAGGCCAAAAGTGGCAAAACAAAAGAAATTAAGTAAAGGCCAATCGCGTCGAATTAAGGCCAATCATCAAAAACGCCTCTCTAATGCAGACAAAAAGCAACAGAAAGGGGCAACTGTGCAATGGCAAAATGACAATTTAGGCCCTGCCGAAAATGCGGTTGTGATCAGTCGATTTGGCCAACATGCCGATATCGAAACCGAGTCAGGCGAAGTATTGCGCTGTAATATACGCAGAACAGTATCGAGCCTTGTTTGTGGTGATGAAGTTATTTTTCGCCGTGCAAAAGTTAGCGAAGGCGACTTAGCTGGCGTTATTGAAGCAACCCATGAGCGTCGCTCACAACTAACGCGCCCTGATTTTTATGACGGGGTGAAAGTCGTCGCTGCCAATATCGACCAAATTTTAATGGTCTCTGCGGTATTGCCTGAGTTTACACCAAACATTATCGACCGCTATTTAGTTGCCTGTGAAGACATGGGGATTGAGCCAATTTTAGTGCTTAATAAAATAGATTTGATTGACGATGAAGGCCTTGCTTTTATTGATGAAATTCTCGATATCTATCGTGAGCTAGGTTATCAAGTACTATTAGTCAGTAATAAAACGGGTCAAGGCATTGATGAGCTTAAACAAAAACTGGTCGATAAAAACAGCATTTTTGTTGGTCAAAGTGGTGTGGGTAAATCAACCTTAGTGAACACTGTACTGCCTGATGCTGACATCTTAACCCAAGAAGTATCTGAGAACAGCGGCCTTGGTCAACACACAACAACCGTATCGCGATTACACCATCTACCAAGTGGTGGTAACCTAATCGACTCACCGGGAATTCGTGAGTTTGGCTTATGGCATTTAGATGTTGAGCGCGTTACATGGTGCTTTAAAGAGTTCCGTGATTTTATTGGTGGCTGTCGTTTTCGCGATTGTAAGCATTTAAACGATCCAGGCTGTATAATTCGCCAAGCTGTTGATGATGGTGAAATTTCAGAACTTCGTTTTGACAGTTACCACCGAATTTTAGAAACTATGGCCGACGGCCGTGCTGGTGCACGCGCTCCTCGCGTATAACTATTTAGGAAAAAACAAGTGAGTTTAGATAAATTCAAAATTGCTATGCAATATGCCATGCCAAAACATTTCATTTCGCGCATGGTTGGCAAGTTAGCAGCAGCAAAAGCGGGTGGCTTAACAACGGCCTTAATTAAATTGTTTATCAAACAATACAAAATTGATATGACTGAGGCTAAATACCCAGATCCAGCTCATTACAAAACTTTTAATGAGTTTTTCACTCGCCCGTTAAAAGAAGGTATTCGTCCACTTGCTGAAGAAAGCGACATTATTGCTCACCCAGTTGATGGTGCAATTAGCCAATTAGGCGATGTAGTAGACGGTCAAATCATCCAAGCAAAAGGCCATGACTACAGCTTACAAGCACTCCTTGGTGGCAAAGAAGAAGACACAGCGCCGTTTTTAGGCGGTAAGTTTGCAACTATTTATTTAGCGCCTAAAGATTACCACCGTATTCACATGCCTGTTGATGGTACGCTGAGCAAAATGATCTACGTACCGGGTGATTTATTTTCGGTAAACCCGTTAACAGCGCAAAATGTACCTAACCTATTTGCTCGTAACGAGCGTGTTGTAGCTATCTTCGAAACCGAAATTGGCCCGCTAGCCATGGTACTTGTCGGTGCGACAATTGTTGCTAGCATCGAGACTATTTGGGCAGGCACAGTAACGCCACCAGCAGGTAAAGATGTATTTAGTTGGAATTACCCAACTGAAGGTGACAATGCGATTACTCTGAAGAAGGGTGAAGAAATGGGTCGCTTTAAATTAGGCTCTACCGTTATTTTAGCCTGGGGCGCAAATCAAGCTGAGTTCTTATCAGATCAACACCCAGAAACAGTGACGCGAATGGGCACACCATTTGCGAAAATTAACGACTAATAAGTTCAATTAAGCAAACCACTTGAGCAATAGTGGTTTGCTTAAAATTCATTATAAACCGCGCCTACACCCCACGATTACACTCTGAACATTCACTATCTTTTTGAATATTAAAGCACTGCTGCATTAGTGTTAGCCCATCAAATTGAATAAACTCGCTACCCGTTTTATGGCCAAGCAATATATTGATAGCCAATAAACTTTGCATGCTCCCCATAACACCCAGCAACGGGCTCAATACCCCAGCATTGTCACAATTAAGCGCTGTTTGCTCCTCCGTTTGTGGGAATATACAGCCATAGCAAGGACTCTGTTCATCACGAAAATCAAAACTCATCACCTGCCCCTGCGTTGCAATAGCGGCAGCTGATACAAGTGGGATAGATTTAGCTAAACAATAGCGATTAACCAAATAGCGGGTAGCAAAGTTATCACTGCAATCGAGGATGATGTCAGCACCTTCAAGTAGCTCAGCACAGTTACTTTCATCAAGCTTTTGGCATAGAGGCTTAACCGTAATTTGATTATTTAAACTGCCTAACACCTTGGCAGCCGCCTGTGTTTTTGCCTGCCCCATGTGGTTTACTTTATAGAGTATTTGTCGCTGTAGATTTGAAAGCTCAACTTTATCGTCGTCAATCAAAGTGAGCGTCCCGATTCCTGCAGCCGCTAAATAAAACAATGCCGGTGAGCCAAGCCCACCCGCTCCGACAACCACAATATGTGCAGTTTTTAACTTTTGCTGCCCTGCATGCCCCACCTCTTTGAGTAGCAAGTGGCGGCTATAACGAATTTGCTCTTTGTCGCTTAACGCGCTCATATTATGACTGACCTTCGACCAGCTGTTTTAACTTGGCAATGGCTGCTTGGTAGTTTTCGGCTTCAGTAATCGCACGTACTACTGCAACACTGCCAACCCCCGTGCTCGCAACTTGCTCAGCCCGTGATATATCAATTCCACCAATTGCCACCGTTGGATAATCGGCCATCAACGGCACAAATTTTTCGAGCTTTTCTAAGCCCTGAATTTGCCCCGTCATGTCTTTAGTGGTGGTTGGATAAATAGCACCAAACGCCATATAACTTGGTCTGTAATTATGTGCACGCAGCATCTCATAAAAGCCATGAGTCGATACACCTAAGCGTAACCCCGCCTCTTTTATGGCAATTAAATTAGCGGTTTGTAAGTCTTCTTGTCCTAAATGCACACCATAAGCGCCGTGCTTAATCGCCAATTGCCAATAATCATTAATATATACCTGCGCATCGTACTTCTGCCCCAGCAAAACCGCACTTGCAATCGACTCTTCAAGTGCTGCATCGTCTGCATTTTTCATTCTTAATTGAACGGTTTTAACCCCTTCGGCTAAACACTTCTCTAACCAATCAACCGTATCAACAA
This sequence comes from Pseudoalteromonas simplex, assembly GCF_015278155.1. NCBI lineage: Bacteria > Pseudomonadati > Pseudomonadota > Gammaproteobacteria > Alteromonadales > Pseudoalteromonadaceae > Pseudoalteromonas > Pseudoalteromonas simplex. The sequence continues at coordinate 49,948 of NZ_JADILN010000017.1, read as the reverse complement.
CGGCATATAGCCCAAGCTGTTTAGAGTCGCACTCGGCAAAACCTGCTGCCATGGTAAAATCAACCGGGCAATCAAAGTCGAGCTCATCACCCAGCCAACTTCCCGCTTCGATGACTTGTGGGTAATCAGCTAGATTTGTTGGAAAGCAAGTGTGTGCAACGGGGCCAATCCCTTCACCATATCGAATGGCTGCTTTTAATCCTTGGTTGATATAGGCTTTCGCTAAAATAAAGGCATCTTTGAGAGGATACTGTTTGGTTAAACACGCAGCAATCACAGAGGCCATACTGCATCCAGTACCGTGACTATGCGGAGTTTGAATTTTTTCGTTACCAAGCCAATATTCCTGCTCACCTTGCACGCAGTAATCAATGCAATAGCCACTTGGGTAATCCCAGTGACCCCCTTTGATGATCACCGCTTTTGCACCATAGCCTGTTAACTTCTTTGCGGCCTCTTTCACTGCGCTTGGGCCAATCAGGTAAACACCAGTTAATAGCTGTGTTTCGTGGGTGTTCGGTGTTACAACATCGACTAATGGCAATAAACACTCTTTGATAGCACTAACAGTATCTTCTTCTGTTAATAAATCACCACTTGAGGCAATGGCAACCGGATCATAAACAACCAAAGGCGGCTCTGCCCAAGTTGCTTTGTAATGTTTTAAATGCTCACTAATAAGCTGTATTTGCTGCACATTGGCAAGCATGCCAATTTTAATCACGCTGGCAGGCATATCACTGGCTAAGGCTAATAGTTGCGACTCAATCACTTCTGTTGAAATCGGGTTAAGTGCTTCTACACCTAAACTATTTTGTGCCGTTAAAGCAGTAATAACCGTACAGCCATGTACATTAAAACTTTGCATTGCCTTGATGTCGGCTTGAATTCCTGCACCGCCGCCCGAATCTGAGCCAGCTATGGTCCATACAACCTGATTCATGTTATTCCTCACATTTTATTCTTGATGCCAAAATGGCATTCCAAGCGTCGGCGTTGATGGGCTTGCTACGTCTTTCTCTGGCATCGCTTTAGCCACATAGCTAGATCGCCCCGCTTCAACCGCACTCTTAAACGCTTTACTCATCGTTACTGGGCAACCTGCACCTGCAATTGCCGAATTTAATAATACGGCATCATACCCTAATTCAAGCGCTTGACAGGCATGAGATGGTAAACCTAAGCCCGCATCAACAATTAAAGTATGGTTTGGCAAGCGCTCACGGATCATTTTTAAGTTATAAGGATTCAGCAAGCCTTTGCCTGTGCCAATCGGTGCGCCCCAAGGCATAAGTACTTCGCAGCCTAAATCAGCGAGGCGCTGACACAGCACTAAATCATCTGTGCAATAAGGTAAAACTTTAAAGCCATCGGCCAATAAAATTTTAGTGGCTTCGAGCAGTGCGAATGGATCTGGCTGTAAATTATATTCGTCACCAATCAACTCTAACTTGATCCAATCAGTGGCAAACACTTCGCGGCACATTTGTGCCAAGGTCACTGCTTCTTTCACACTATGGCAACCCGCCGTATTTGGCAGCGCCTTTAACCCGGTGTTTTTTATCAATTGCCAAAAATCATCACCCGCAGCAGCGCTTTGCTGACGTCTTAATGAAACCGTGACAATCTCAGCCTGTGAGGCCACTATCGACTCTGTCATAACACTTGGCGAAGGGTACAGTGCTGAGCCAATCAGTAAACGACTCGTAAATTGCTCACCATAAACTGAAAAACTATCCATCTTAGCCTCCTTGAATTGGCGACAATAGCTCAATGCTGTCGCCTTCATTGAGGGGTTTAGCATCGCATTGGCTGCGCGGTACAAAGTCACCATTAACGGCAACGGCAAATGGAGGTCTTGCGCCAAACTGGCTCAACGCCTGAGTGAGCGATGTATTGTCGTTCACTGTAACTGACTGACCATTAATTAAAATATTCATTTTTATCCTTAAGCAATTAAGCTCACTGCATCATCGACCACCTGAGGCGCAAGTAAATAGCCATGACGGTACAAGCCATTAATTTTGATCACTCGACCTTGTTTTGTGACTTTCGGACGGTTGTCTGCAAACGCTGGACGAAGCCCTGATTGCAAGCTCTCGATACGCCCTTCAGCAAAGCCACTATGCACCGTATAAGCAGCAGACAATAACTCCAGTGCCGAGCGCACGGTCACTTTACCTGTGTCTTGCGATTCAATTTCAGTCGCACCAATCACAAATTGATGATTTGGCTTAGGAGCAATATAAATTGGGTAACGCGGATGCATCAGCCGTATTGGTCTGGTTAGGTTCACCTCTGGTGCATATAAACGCGCCACCTCCCCTCTTACTCCGCGAAGTAAGGGTTCAGCCTGTTTAGCACCTAAGCCGCGGCAATCAAATACATAATCAAAGCTTTGGCCATTCACTTTATGGGCGTTCAATTCAACTTTACAGCCAAAGTTAAATTGCACTCCTTGCGAGGTAAGCTTTTTAAAACTAGCGCTATAAAATGCCTGATTATCGAGTTGCCCTTCACAAGGTAAATACACACCTTGATGGAAACGCCCAGCTAGTTCTGGTTCAAGATCAGCGATTTGAGTGCCAACCAATGCCTGTGCCTGATAGCTTTCAAGCGGTTTTAAGCGCCTCACAAAACTTTGTAAATCGCCCTTATCTTGCTGATGAGCAACCACTAAACTGCCTGTTTGTTGAAAATACACAGCGTCATCGAGCTCACTTAAAATTTGCTGCCAACGAGTGATGCTATTAAGCCCTTGTAGGGCTAAATCCTGTTCACACAAGACTGATTCAGCAAGGGGGGCTAACATTGCTGCAGCAACGCTGCCAGCACTGTTGCTAGCATGTTCATCATCTTGCTCAAACACACTTAACTGGTGCTCTTTAGCAAGTGCTAATGCAGTTAAACGGCCAGTTAAACCAAAACCCAGTATCGCTATCTTTAATGACATAAACTTTCTAGGCGCTAGGCTCTAGGCCCTAGGTAAATACCCAGAGCCCATCGCTGATGCCTAGCTCCATCAATTAAACGGCTTTGTGGTAAATCTCAGAGCCTGTTTTTTTGAACTCGTCTGATTTCGCTTTCATTTCGGCTTCAACATCGACCATTTTGATTTCGATAGTATCGCCTACGTTATTTGGATCAATGCCTCTAGCTTCAAGATCTTTGGCGTAATCACGTACTTCTTGAGTGATCTTCATCGAGCAGAACTTAGGGCCACACATAGAGCAGAAGTGTGCAATCTTGCCTGATTCTTGTGGCAGTGTTTCATCGTGATATTCGCGGGCGCGTTCTGGGTCTAAACCTAGGTTAAATTGGTCGTGCCAACGGAACTCAAAGCGTGCTTTTGATAATGCGTTGTCACGCTCTTGCGCACCCGGGTGGCCTTTTGCCAAATCGGCAGCATGAGCAGCAATTTTGTAAGTGATTAAACCTTCTTTAACGTCTTCTTTGTTTGGTAAGCCTAAATGCTCTTTAGGGGTTACATAACAAAGCATAGCGCAGCCGTACCAAGCAATTTGCGCAGCGCCAATACCTGATGTGAAATGATCGTACCCGGGTGCAATATCCGTGGTTAATGGACCAAGAGTATAAAACGGTGCTTCTTCACAGTGTTTTAGCTGCTCTTCCATGTTCTCTTTGATCATATGCATTGGCACATGGCCTGGGCCTTCGATGAACACTTGCACATCATGTTTCCAAGCAAGTTTTGTCAGCTCACCTAAAGTACGTAATTCGCTGAACTGGGCTTCGTCATTAGCATCAGCAATAGAGCCCGGGCGCAAGCCATCACCTAATGAAAAACACACATCATACTGTTTTAAAATTTCACAGATTTCTTCAAAGTGCGTGTATAAGAAGTTTTCTTTATGGTGCGCTAAACACCATTTCGCCATGATTGAGCCACCACGCGAAACAATACCGGTAACACGCTTTGCCGTCATTGGCACGTAACGCAGCAATACCCCAGCATGAATAGTAAAGTAATCAACCCCTTGTTCTGCTTGTTCAATCAAGGTATCGCGGAAAATCTCCCACGTTAGGTCTTCAGCCACGCCGTTTACTTTTTCAAGCGCTTGGTAAATTGGTACGGTACCAATTGGCACTGGCGAGTTACGTACCACCCACTCACGGGTTTCGTGAATATAACGACCCGTTGATAAGTCCATTACCGTGTCGGCGCCCCAACGAGTCGACCACACCATTTTTTCTACTTCTTCTTCGATTGATGAAGTCACCGACGAATTACCAATATTCGCGTTCACCTTAACTAAGAAATTTCGGCCGATGATCATCGGCTCAGTTTCCGGGTGGTTGATGTTGTTAGGAAGTACAGCGCGACCACGGGCAATTTCATCACGCACAAATTCAGGGGTAATAAAATCAGGAATACTAGCGCCAAACGATTCGCCTTTGTGCTGGGCTGCAAGTAACTCTTCACGAATTTTAGCGCGTCCCATGTTTTCACGAATTGCCACATATTCCATTTCAGGCGTCACAATACCTTGTCGCGCATAATGCATTTGCGTTACGTTTTTGCCTGCTTTTGCACGGCGGATCTTTGGTAGATGTTCAAAGCGGATATGGTCTAACCCTTCATCTGCCATTCGCTGTTGAGAAAACTGCGAAGTCACTGAGTCTAAAATTTCAGTGTCGCCGCGGCTTTCAATCCACTTTTCACGGTATTTCTCAAGGCCCTTGCGCACATCAAGTTTAAAATCTGGGTCAGTGTATGGGCCCGAGGTATCGTAAACACGAATTGGTGCGTTAGATTCAAATACAGGGTTCTCTTCAGTGCCACCGATAAAGGTATCGCTTAGGGTGATTTCACGCATCCCTACTCGTACATTGTCTTGTGTACCTTCTACATAAACTTTATGAGAATTAGGAAAGGGTTGACCCGTTAAGTTATAAATATAATCTGATGCTGCCGCACGAACTTCGCGGCGAGATGGTTTAGTTGTTGTGTTTGACATGACTTACCTCATTGCTTTAAGGGTTGTCTTGTCAGATATTGCAAATGCAATAGAGAGTGGCAAACGCCATTGGATCGTTAATAAGCTAAATGCTTACTAGTGCAGCCTGCGCCGCTTATGCCCCATAAATTTGGCGCACAAGCGCCCAGTGAGGCAGCTTGTTCCCTACGCAGGTGTTAGCCTGATCAGGTTCACGGATCCCGCTTTCGCGATCTCAGCCTTGTTAAAGGCACTCCGACAAGTATAAATTCGTTTCTTTAAAACGCCCTGAGTGTACGCCAGTTAAAAAATTGCTGCAAGCTAAGCCACTTTAGTTTTTTGCAATGAAGGTAAAGTGATGCTCGCCTTGCAGAGTTAGTTTCTCACCTGTTAGCGTAATTGCCGCACCTTCTTTTAGCGCTGACAATAATTGCTGCTCAAGCTCATTAACTTGCTCGCCACATGATTTACGAGTCATACCTAACTTATTTACCGTTAGCGTATCTTCGCTGAGCGCACCTTCACCAAAAAATTTATTACAGCCAGCAAAGCCGTTAACCTGCATCGCTTCGATAAAGCGTATAGAGGCTTTTTGAGATACAGGAATAGCTAAACCATTCACTTTTGATAATTGCCACTGTGTATATTTTAATTGCTCACTAGTGACTGTCCCTGTCGATGAGCAGCCCATGCAAAATAATACAAAAAGAAGAGGCAAGGCTACTAACTTCATATTTTTTAACTATTCAAATTTCAATGTAGTAATAATAACAACATTTAACGCAATTGATCGTTAAAAAAACATGTTTTATCTGTAAAAAATTGTTCTAAGTTAGCTTATCAAAGAACAAAGCAGACTATTTGAATAAGTTATCGACTTCTTCTGGTAAAAAAGGACGACCTTTTTCATTTACCGACGTGCCAATCACCAAAGCTTGCAGCATCACTTTGTCATCATGTTTACGATACACCGTTTGCCTAAAAGCAAACTTTAAACGGCTGATACGCTCAGGTTCAACTGCAACGTAAAATTCATCACCCGGCATAAGTGATGCCTTGTAATCCATTTCGCTACGCAGTACGACAAGGTTTACTTTTTCTCTTGCGAGCTTTGCAAAATCGATACCTTGGGCATGTAAAAACTCATGGCGTGCATGTTCTAAATAATTAAAATAAACACTGTTGTTTACAATTCCTTGTAAATCACACTCATAATCACGCACTTTAAAGTCTACTTTAAAGGTCATAGTCGTATTCCTAATCAATTTACGTATAATTGCCTGCGTTTATATCATAAAAATTGATTTTATAGCCATTTGGCTAGCTAGGTTGCTAGAATAGCAGTCCCGAAAATGGAGTTAAGAATCCGCATGAAACGACGTTTATCATTATTATCTGCTGCCATCCTGCCTTTATTCGCAGCATCTTCGATTGCTTACGCTGAAGACGGTGAGCTTGAAAAAATTGAAGTTACCGGTGATTTCAAAAGAGAAAGCATTCAAACCCTTAGTGCCAGCGCAAGCTTGTTTTCAGACCATGAAATCAATCAACGCGGTGCAAAGTTTTTAGATGAGATGCTTGCTAGTGCAGCGAATGTAAACTTTACCTCAGGGGCATCTCGTGGTCGTTTCGTGCAAATTCGTGGTGTTGGTTTACGCTCACAGTTTGTTGACCCTATTAATCCTTCGGTTGGCTTAGTGATCGACGGTATTAACTACTCTGGTTTAGGCGGCAGTTCACTGTTATTTGATATCGACCAAGTTGAAATTTATCGCGGCCCACAAGGGACTCGCTTTGGTGCTGATGCCTTAGCTGGCATGATTCAAATGGAATCTGCAACCCCCACTCTTGATCCAAGTGTGAAAATACAATTAGGTGCTGGCAACTACAACAGCTATGAAGCAGGTATAGCCGCAGGTACGGGTATTACTGACGACACAGCAGTACGCGCCAGCATTTATCAACGTGAATCGGATGGCTATGTTGAAAACCGTTATTTAGGTGAAGATACACAGCAACAAGATGAGCTTGTTTCTCGCTTTAAGTTACACAGCCAATTGACCGAGCATTTACGTACTGAACTGAATGTACATTACATCGATATAAATAACGGCTATGACGCCTTCACACTAGATAACAGCCGTTACAGTGTTGCTGATGAGCCAGGCCAAGACAACCAAGAAAGCATTGCGGTTGGCCTAGCAAACATATACACCGGCTTTGACTTTTTTGATGTTAGCTTAAACCTATCTGGTATCGACAGCGAGCTGTTATACAGCTATGACGAAGACTGGGTGTGTAATGATGAAGCCCAACCTGAGTTATGTGCTGCTGGCTTGCATGATTGGGGTTATAGCTCAACAGATGCTTACTTTCGCGATCGCCAAGATCAAGCGGCTGAGCTGCAATTTAGTGGTAAATCTGGCGAGTGGGTCGCAGGCATTTACTATCAAGGCCGCGAAGTTGACTTAGAACGTCAATACACTTGGCTGGCACAGCCATTTGCATCTAATTATGAAACCAGCAATATTGCTGCATATGGTCAATTAGCAACACCTATCGGCCCAAAAACAACCTTAATTACGGGTTTGCGTGTTGAGCAGTATCAGGGCGACTACACCGACAACAACGGTTTTATTGAAGAAACCGATGATGTCATGGTGGGCGGTAAGCTTGCACTTGAATACCAAGTGATTGATCGCACCATGATCTACACTAGCATTACTCGTGGCTATAAAGCTGGCGGTATTAACTCTGAAGCTTTAGCAAAAGCAAAAGACGAAGGCTTAAACCTAGATGCTGATTTCTTTGCTAATCACACATCATTTGCCCCTGAATATCTATGGAGCGGTGAGTTTGGTGTTAAAGGCAGCTCTTTGGACGATAAGTTTATGTTACGTCTTGCCGCTTTCTACATGTACCGCGAAGATATGCAGTTAAAATCATGGCAAGTTGAAGGTCAAAAATTCACAGGCTATATCGATAACGCAAGCTCTGGTGAAAACTACGGTTTAGAAATTGAAGGCAGCTTCCAAGCTACTGACAATTTACTACTAACGGGTAGTGCAGGTTATCTACATACTGAAATCAATGACTTTGTTGCGCAATCAGGCCTAGATCAAGATGGTCGAGATCAAGCACAAGCTCCTAAATACCAATATGCATTCACTGCGCGTTATAACTTTACGCCAGCACTATATGCATCAATTGGAGTAGAAGGCAAAGACGATTACTACTTCTCTGATAGCCATAACTCAAAAGCACCTAGCAGCAACTTAGTGAATGCTTCATTTGGTTATGAAAGTGATAATTGGAGCATTAATGCGTGGGCACGTAACTTATTTGATGAAGACGTACCAACCCGTGGTTTTGAGTTTGGTAACGACCCATTAGATGGTTACACCACTCATACATACACACAACTTGGCGAACCTATGGTTGCCGGTGTGACATTTATTTACGAGCTATAAGCAATTAGGTGCTAGGTTTTTTACCTAGCACCCAAACACCTAGAGCCTAGAGCCTAGAGCCTAGAGCCAAATAAGTTAAGCCCTTTCAACATCAAAGGCGAGTACGTCTTTAATCTTTTGTTTATTCGTTGCCAGCATAATGAGTCGATCTATACCCAGTGCGACACCCGCACATTGTGGTAAGCCATGCTCTAGTGCAGCTATTAAGCGTTCATCCATTGGCACTTGCTTTAATCCATTTGCTTCACGATATTGATTATCTTCACTAAAACGAGCTGCTTGCTCTTTGCCATTGGTCAGCTCATTAAAGCCGTTTGCCAGTTCCATATTTTTAAAATATAACTCAAAGCGTCCAGCTACTCGCTCATCGTGCTGACAAATTTGGGCAAGCGCTGCTTGCGAAGCTGGAAAATGATAAACGAAACAAGGCTTTTCTTGGCCAATCGTTGGTTCAACCTTCATACAAAATAATAGCTGCAACAAGGTATCGCGATGCGTTTCATTCGCGGCAATATCGGCAAAGCCCTGCGCTGTTGCTAGTTGCTGCAATGTGCTAATATCAGCAGTTAAAGGGTCTACACCTAAGGCGTTCATAAAGGCTTGCTGATAAGTGAGTCGCTCTGCGCTTTCTACGCCGAGCACTAATTGCATAAGCTCATCCATTTCATCCATAAGCGCAAACTCATCGAAGCCTGGGCGGTACCACTCAAGCATTGTAAATTCAGGATTATGATGACTACCCGCCTCTTCATTACGAAAGGCTTTGCACAGCTGGAAAATAGCCCCAGAGCCCGCCGCAAGTAAACGCTTCATGGCAAACTCAGGTGACGTTTGCAAATAAAGTGGTAAGCCACCAGCATGGCCAGGGCCAACAAACTCGGTACTAAAAGTCACTAAATGCACATCGGTTATACTGGCAGCACTAAGGCTTGGCGTTTCAACCTCCATAACATCACGTGCATAAAAGAACTCGCGAATACGGCGAATGATGACGGCACGCTCTCGTAAAGTTTCAATATCGGCGCTTGGTTGCCAAAGGACATTAGACATAGTGTTTCCCAAAAAAAATCCCAGCAGAAGCTGGGATTTTATAAAAATTTCATACCAACTCGCTTAATTAAGTGGTCTATTTTGAGGCAATAAAACCTCGTTGATAGCAAGGCAAAAATTTCGTTATTTAGTTGTTCTAAATCAGAAGTTTTTAACGCAGCTAGCTACAGGTTTAATCCCTCAAAATGATTAAGTATTATTGCGAATTGGTATTATAAAAGCCTATTACTTAACACGACTCACGTATTCACCGCTACGAGTATCAACCTTGATCACTTCGCCGATTTGTACGAATAGAGGAACACGAACAACAGCACCTGTGCTTAATGTTGCTGGTTTACCGCCAGTACCCGCTGTATCACCTTTTAGACCTGGATCTGTTTCAGTGATTTCTAATTCAACGAAGTTTGGTGGAGTCACGGCGATTGGGCTACCGTTCCAAAGCGTGATAGTACAAACGTCATTTTCAACTAACCATTTTGCATTGTCGCCAAGCGCTTTTTCGTCAGCAGCGATTTGCTCAAATGTTTCGTTGTTCATGAAGTGCCAGAACTCACCGTCAGTGTATAGATACGCTAAATCTGTATCCATTACGTCTGCACCTTCAACTGATTCACCTGACTTGAATGTTTTTTCTAGTACTTTACCTGTGATAAGTTTACGAATACGAACACGGTTAAACGCCTGGCCTTTACCTGGTTTTACCATTTCATTTTCTAAGATGCTGCAAGGTTCGCCGTCTAACATAATTTTTAGGCCGCCCTTGAACTCATTGGTGCTATAATTCGCCATCGTTTCCTCTGTCTAAATAATTTCGAGTAATCTACGTGTCAATGATACAAAGAAATGAAGTAAATTTGCATAAAAACTGGCAAAAAGAATTGGCAAATGTTGTCACTTGTCCTGAACGCTTGCTAGAAATGCTAGGATTATCAAGCAAAGTAGACGAAAAAGACCTCAAAGCACGCAGTCTTTTTCCTGTCCGCGTGCCGCTGCCATTTATCAAAAAAATGCGTTATGGCGACATAAACGACCCTCTTTTGCTGCAAGTGATGCCAAGACACCAAGAGTTTTTAGCAAAAACCGGTTACGATAAAGACCCTTTAAAAGAGCAAGATAACAACCAACCTGGTTTGTTACATAAGTATCGCTCTCGGGTTTTAGTGATGTTTAAAACCGGTTGTGCGGTAAATTGCCGCTACTGTTTTAGACGCCACTTTCCGTATCAAGAAAACCAATTAAACAAACGCAGTTTAATTGACGCACTGGCTTATATTAAAGCTGACAGCAACATCAACGAAGTCATTTTAAGCGGTGGTGATCCATTGATGGCCAAAGACGATGCCGTTAGTTGGTTTATGGATGAGTTAGAGCAGCTTCCGCAAATTAAACGCCTACGTATACACAGCCGCTTACCTGTGGTGATCCCAGCAAGAATTACCGATGAGCTATGTGCACGCTTTGCCGCGTCACCGTTAAAAGTGGTGTTTATAAACCATATCAATCACGCTAACGAAATTGATGATGACTTTAAAGCCGCTATGCAAAAATTAAAGGCTGCGGGGGTGACGTTATTAAATCAAGCGGTGTTACTAAAAGATGTGAACGATTCTGTCGAGTCACAAGTTGCACTTAGTGAAGCGCTATTCGAAGCAGACATTTTACCTTACTACTTACATCTACTTGATAAAGTTGAAGGTGCCAGCCACTTTGATATAGCTGAGAGTCAGGCACGGGAAATCGTGACGGCTATGCTGGCAGCATTGCCGGGGTTCTTGGTTCCTAAGTTGGTGCGCGAGATCGGCGGCGAAAAAAGTAAAACGCCTATCGATCTAAGGGCGTGTTGACCTTTGTTGATTGAAATTCGTTCACTCTAGGGGCGATTTAATCGCGGCGCGAGATTTGTAACCTAGTGGGCTAAGTAAAAATCGAGTAACAAAGAGTTAATCGCCCCTAGGAAGAACCCGAAGGGCAGCGCGTGTTTGGCATTAATGCTGCGTTATCGCCTATTTATGTGGAACAACCACACTACATAGGCTCTGCCTTGCCTAAATACCAAACACACTGCTGCAAAATCAATCATAAAGGGTCAACACGCCCTATCTAATTTAACAACTAAACGTATACGTTTACGTTGTTACCTAATGTCGCAGTTACCGACTTAGCAGGTGTTTGTGCAGCACTGGTATTCATTGCTGCGCCTTCGATAAGTGCAAGTGCCGCAGCACCATCAGCCTTTTGCTGTTTTTTAGCAAGCGATGCGCTGTAAACTTCTGCGCTTTCGCCACCGCCACTCATCGCTGGTAAGCTTGATCCTGATATATTCATAGTTCATTACCTGACTTTTTATGACAATCCACGTACTATATCGGCATTGCAGTCTAAAGCTTTAGGAAAAAAATGGATTCAATTATTGAACAACTCAATGCTAACCTAAAAATCGTTTATCGTCAGGCACTTGATGCTGATAAAAAATTAGATGATTTACAGCAGCAAGGCCATGGCAAATTCAAAGCCTTATTTGCAAAAGATGCTGGCTTTGATTTTGAAGCGAAACGCTTTAAACCTTACGTTCTCGATGTTGCGGCTGATGTAGAAAGCTTAAGCAACGACGGTATGGACGAAGAGAAGCTGAAAAAAACCGTTATTAAACTGCAACAGTTATTACAGTTGCTAGCAACCTTCAAATAAGCACTTAATCACTACAACGTGCTGATGATTTTTGAGGAGCACTGAGCTCTACTTTGTGCCCTCTTAAATCTCTCTTAACATGGTGCTTTTTAACACTTACAATCCTTATTAACAGCCGTTGCTCGAATATCAAAGGTTCTGGTACACTTTTCCTTTGTTCATCTTATTACTCGCGCAATGACTCATCATTCTCTAACCTTAATCGTATTAGCTGGCGGACTCGGTAGTCGCTTTGGTGGAAACAAACAAATTGCTGATATTCCAGGTCTTAACAGCACTATTATGGAACTAAGTATTCGAGATGCTGTTCAAGTAGGTGTAACTCAAGCTGTTATCATCATAAATGCTAATATTCGAGCCGAATTTGAAGCAAGAATTTTACCCCGTTTGCCTAAATCACTTGAAGTTATCTTAGTTAATCAAGAAATCACTGCAATTCCAGAAAAGTATCTTTCTTTAGCTAAAGAGCGGCAAAAGCCTTGGGGAACAGGCCACGCTCTTTTATGTGCAAAACCCTATGTAAAGAACCCTGCAATTGTAATTACAGCCGATGATTATTATGGGGCCTCTTCGTTTAAAATTATCGCCGAACATTTTAAGCGTAGTAATGATTGGGCTATGGTTGGTTACCCTGTAGTTGATACTTTATCGACTCAAGGAGGGGTCAATCGCGGAGTGTGTAGCATCGATGAGCAACAACATTTAATCGATGTTGTTGAATATCTTGATATCAAGCTAGAGCAAGATATTTTGTTAGGTAATAACTCTCTAGGTGAGCGTCAGAGTATTGCTCAGGAAGCTCTTGGTTCAATGAGTTTTTGGGGGATTACAGATGATTTATTCATGGTTCTAGAAAAGGGCTTTGTACAGTTTTTAGAAAATACTGACAACGGTGTCACGAAAGAGTATTATTTACCAAATCAGATACAACTTGCGATTAAAGATTACAATCAAACTGTCGCCGTTTATACCGCACAAGAGCCATGGTACGGCGTAACCTACAAAGCTGAATTGGATGCAATAGCAAGTACATTACGTCAGTTACGCCTCGGGCTTAATGAATAAATCTACACCTCTTCTTACAAAAAGTAATGGAAAATTAATGAAGTCGAATCCTGTTGCAACTTATCTTTCTGAGCATTTTGGCTTAAGTTCAGATCACGTGACACTGAAACCTATTGGCAACGGCCATATAAACACAACGATGCTTCTTAAGTCACAAGATAATGCTGTCGTTGTGCAAAAACTAAATACTGATGTATTTCCTAACCCTGAGCAGCTTGTAGAGAATGCAAGGCTTATCGAAAAGCACCTAAACGACAAACATGTGAAAGGTGAATATAGTCTCGAGATTATTCGTCATGTACCGACAATAAAAAATGATTTTTTGGTGGAATGTGACCAAGGCGTGTGGCGTGCACTCGAATTTATTGGCGGCAGTTACAGTGAGGATGTTGTAGCAAACATCTCTCAAGCACAAACTGCGGCCAATGCATTTGGTCAATTTGCGCTTGCTTTACAAGACTTTCAGGCTGAGCAACTACATCATGTTATCCCAGATTTTCATAATTTAGCAATGCGTTTTGATGCTTTCAGAAAAGCAATCGAAAATGACCCTGTAAATCGTATCGAGCTTTGCCAACCAGATATCGAGTTCTGTTTAAATCAGCAATCGCTAATTGATGAACTACAGAAACTGGAAGGTAAGATCCCATTAAGACCCTGTCATAATGATACAAAAATCAATAACATGCTTTTTTGTAAAGATTCTGATGATGCAAAAGCAGTTATCGATTTAGATACCTGTATGCCTGGCTATTGGTTATTTGATTTTGGTGACATGGTGCGCACTTTCTGTTCACCTGAGCAAGAGGACTCAACTAACCTGAAAAATGTAACAGTTCGCGAAGAAATTTTTGCAGCTATTGTTAAGGGCTATGTAGAACCATTAAAAAATGTAATCACTGATGCAGAAAAAGAGAGCTTTTGGCTTGGCACAAAAGTAATGACATTTATGATTGGCTTGCGCTTTCTTACTGATTTTATTGATGGTGACAATTACTTTGCGACTAAACATGCTCACCATAATCTCGAACGAGCCCGAAACCAGTTCGCACTGTATCGCGATATTCTTGAAAAAGAGAATACCCTAAAAGCTATTTTAGAAATAAATAAGTAACGAGCTTACAATTAAAGTTTGGGGTTAAACTTTTGGAGCAATTTCACGTCAAGCTATGGGGATGATAGGAGCTACCGACCACTCCTTAACTAATCAGACCGAGCCACTCGAATTGTTATATCGGTGGCTCTTAGTTTAGATATTAGTGAGCTTGTTGCCAGTTGTCACCGCTGTCGGCTTCAACAATCAGAGGCACATCAAGAGTAGCGGCTTCTGACATTAACTTACAAATTTCAGCTTTATAGTCGTCCACAGATTCTTCTTTAATTTCGAACACTAATTCATCGTGCACTTGCATGAGCAGCTTAACTGAACCTGCAGCTTGTGCGTTCACCCATTGATGAACTTTTAGCATCGCTTTTTTGATGATATCTGCAGCAGTCCCTTGCATTGGTGCGTTGATCGCAGCACGCTCAGCGGCTTTACGACGAGCACCGTTACGGGCATTGATTTCAGGTAAATGTAAGCGGCGGCCAAAAATCGTTTCTACATACCCTTTATCAGCTGCTTTTTCACGGGTTGTTTCCATGTACTCAAGTACGCCAGGGAAACGCTCGAAGTATTTATCAATATAATGCTGTGCTTCATGACGTGGTACATCTAATTGACGTGATAAACCAAACGCCGACATGCCATAAATTAAACCGAAGTTAACCGCTTTAGCTTTACGGCGCATATCGCTGGTAACCTCTTCAAGGCTAACCCCGAAGACTTCTGCCGCTGTTGCACTGTGAACATCTAAACCATTCGCAAAGGCAGTTAATAGGCCTTTATCTTGAGATAAATGCGCCATGATACGTAATTCAATTTGGCTGTAATCGGCAGCCACAATTTTATGGCCAGGTGCAGCAATAAAGGCTTCACGAATTCGACGGCCTTCTTCTGAACGAATTGGAATATTCTGTAAGTTAGGATCAGTTGAACTTAAACGACCTGTTGCTGTTACAGCTTGATGGTAAGAGGTATGCACTCGCTTAGTGCGCTCATCAACCATTAGCGGAAGTTTATCTGTGTAGGTTGATTTAAGTTTAGATAAACCACGGTGCTCAATAATCACTTTTGGTAACGGATAATCATGAGCAAGTTCTTGTAACACCTCTTCTGCTGTCGAAGGTGCACCCTTAGGTGTTTTCTTGATAACAGGCAGCTCAAGTTTTTCAAACAAAATAGCTTGCAGTTGCTTAGGTGAGCCTAAGTTAAATTTTTCACCTGCAATATCATAAGCTTCTTGCTCAAGCTCTAACAGGCGTTCACCTAAACGTTGGCTATGAGCTGCTAGCATGTTGCTATCAATTGCAACACCAGTACGCTCAATATCAGAAAGCACTGTGACAAGTGGTAACTCAATCTCTTCGAATACCGATTTTAATTGGCTATCAGCATCAATTTTTGGCCATAATACTTGATGAAGACGTAGCGTTATATCAGCATCTTCAGCAGCATAAGGCGCCGCTTTTTCTAGCTCAATTTGGTTAAACGTTAACTGCTTTTTACCTTTACCGGCAATATCTTCAAAGCTGATATTTTTGTGACCAAGGTATTTCAGTGCCAACGAGTCCATATCATGGCGGCTGCCTACACTATTAAATACATACGACTCCAGCATGGTGTCGTATTTAATGCCTTTTAATTCAAAGCCTGCGTTAGCTAACACGCTTTTATCGTACTTAAGGTTTTGCCCCACTTTCGCTTTGTTTTCGTCAGCTAAGATTGGGCCAATTTTTGCCATTACGGTTTCTAAGCTTAATTGCTCAGGCGCATCTGGGTAATCGTGACCAACCGGAAGGTAAGCCGCTTCACCGGCTTTAACCGCAAAGCTCATACCAACCAATTGCGCTTGCATATAATCAAGGCTGGTTGTTTCAGTATCAAAAGCAAACAATTCGGCGTCATTTAACTGCGCCACTAAGGTATCAAGTTGCTCTTCAGTTAAGATTGTTTCGTAGTGTGCATCAGCAACTTTTGGTAGTTCGTTAGCTTCAGTTGGCACATCTAAATGCGTGTCAGCGTCTTTAGGGTTATCAAGTAGCTCAGCTAACCAACGGCGGAACTCACACTCACCATAAAGTGCAATCAATTCGTCACGATTAGGCTCTTGCAGCTTAAAGCTTTCAAGATCTGACTCAACCTCAACATCACACTTAATTGTTGCTAACTCATAGCTAAGTGGCAAATGATCAAGTGCTGTAGCAAGCTTTTCACCAATCTTGCCTTTTATTTCACCTGCATGATCAATGACACCTTGTAATGATCCATATTTTTGCAGCCACTTCACCGCTGTTTTTGGACCACAGCCATCAACACCTGGGATGTTATCGACTTTGTCACCCATTAGGGCAAGGTAATCAATGATCAATTCAGGACCAACGCCAAACTTCTCAACCACGGTTTCTGGATCTGAAATGCTATCTGTCATGGTATTGATCAGCGTAACATGCTCATTAACAAGCTGCGCCATATCTTTATCGCCAGTCGAGATCAGCACATGACGCTGCTGCTCTGAGGCTATTCGCGCAAACGTACCGATAACATCGTCAGCTTCAACACCTTCAATACTAATCAGCGGAAAACCCATTGCTTTAATAATGTTATGCAGTGGTGCGATCTGTGTGCGTAAGTCATCCGGCATTGGCGGACGGTTCGCTTTATATTCGCTGTACATATCATTTCTGAAGGTTTTACCCTTGGCATCAAATACCACCACCATGTGCGATGGATCATATTGCTTGATCAAACTCTTAAGCATATTAACTACGCCATAGATTGCGCCTGTCGCTTCACCTTTTGAGTTAGTAAGGTGCGGTGGCGAATGGTATGCACGGAATAAATAAGAAGAACCATCTACAAGAATAAGTGGATTTTCAGGGATCTGAGCCATGGTGAAATTGGATCCTAATTGAATAACATTAAATTGTTTGTAAGCATGCCATAAGGTCATGAAGAAAACGACTGTGAATTATTAACCAATAAAGCTTTATGACAGAGCAAGTTGTGGATAACTTTGTAGATAACAGACACAGTTAATTCTCCCAAAATGAAAAAACATTTAGGAAAATTAGATAAGCTTATGTTTTTATTTAAAAAAGATATTACGGCGTTCTTTTTTTATTATTTTTGTCCGATGTGGAAAACGGTTTTAGTAGCGATAACCTTTTGCTTATTCGATACCGAATTAACATCCCTTTTCATAACCGGAGGAGTATTCTAGCATAATGGATCAAAGATCATAGCGATCCTTTATACTTTTTTTTTCGTTAGTAATTTATAAAAAGGCATAAACAGCTATTCATCATGCTTTGCGAGTTATCAAGCGACGAAAATTTTTTATTTTGTCGCCATGCTCGTATCCTTGTTAAACTTAAGCTAGTCGCATTAAGGAGAGTTCAAAAATGAAAAAAGTTGCTGTAATTTTAGCTGGTTGCGGTGTTTACGACGGCGCAGAAATCAATGAAGCTGTGTTAACCTTATTACATATCGCTAAAGCAGGCGCGAGCTATGAATGCTTCGCACCCGATATCGAACAAATGCACACCGTTAATCACCTAACAGGTGAAGAAATGACACCTAATCGTAATGTGCTAGTTGAAGCTGCACGTATTGCCCGCGGTGAAATTAAAGCGCTCACTGAGCTAAATGTAGATGAGTTCGATGCCTTGATCGTACCAGGTGGCTTTGGGGCCGCGAAAAACCTATCTGACTTTGCAGTAAAAGGTGCAGATGCCCAAGTTCAAGGTGATGTACTGACAACAGCGAAGGCTTTTGTCGATGCCAACAAAGCAGCAGGTTATATATGTATTGCGCCTGCCATGCTGCCGCTTATTTATGGTAAAGGTGTAAAAACAACCATTGGGAGCGATGCAGAGACCGCCGCAGCTATAGAACAACTTGGTGGAGCACACCAAAGCTGTGCTGTGAACGATATCGTTGTTGATCAACAACATAAAGTGGTCACTACCCCAGCCTATATGTTGGCCCAAAGTATTTTAGATGCAGATGCGGGTATCGAAAAATTAGTTAACAAAGTATTAGAGCTTGCTTAAGCATCAAGCTAAGAGCCAGTATTTTATGCTGGCTTTTCTTGCGCTAACGCAAAAAAATGACGGTTTTTCTCAAGAAAAAGCCTTTTAGATCATTTTATAAATTGTGGCTTAGCGTTATAATCGTTCTAATTTCCGTCATATATATCGTGATTGATCACGTTCAAATCGAAGTGAGCAAGGCAAAATGAAAAAACTATCAGCTGCATTATTACTGCTAGCAACAACGGCATATGCACAAGCGTATGACAACTCTTTGACTGAAGATGCTATCAAAAAGCGTCTAGCGCCAATTGGTTCTGTCTATCTAGAAGGTGATAAAGCTGCAGTCGCTGCTGAACCTACAGGCCCTCGTTCTGGTGAACAAGTTTACCAAGCAGCATGCTTTGCTTGTCACGGCACTGGTGCACTAGGCGCACCTAAATCAGCTGATGATTGGGCTCCTCGTATTGCTAAAGGCATGGACACTTTACTTGACCATGCAATCAATGGTTTCAACGCGATGCCTCCTAAAGGTACGTGTATGGACTGTTCTGATGAAGAGATCAGCGCTGCTATCGATTTCATGACTAGCAAGTAACAGTTTCAAATCTAATACTAAGGGCTTATTTTTATAAGCCCTTTTTTTATGCCTTTATCAGGGCGCGAGGCTAGCTCTGTAGCCAAATATGACCATAATAAATTACTATTTTGTTAACAGCTGTTACTTGACGATCTAATAAAAAAGTGGAACTATTAAGGACGATATTTAAACAATAATAAAATGAGTTCTAAATCATTGGAAGATTCAGCAACACACTTTGATAAGCTTGCACGTAAAAATGTTCGCTTAAAATCGCTTTTACAAAAGTATAAGCAATCACATCACTTGCAACATGCTCTTTTACAATTATCAGAGCAAGCGAGTACTGTTGCCGAATTAACCTTGCTTTACCCTGCTATCCACAACATCCTGCAAGACTATATTCCAAGTAAAAACTTCTTCGTGGTTTTGCATAACCCTGTTTACGATAACCTTGAGTTATCTTATTTTGCCGACGAAAAAGATGGCCTCTCTGTGCCATTGAAGTATGAACAGTACTTTAAAGAAGGCCTGACAGGTTACGTATTTAAGCAAGGTAAAACCAGCTACTTTACCAAACAACAAACAGAGCTAGCGGTTGAACAAGGCTTACTCAAATGCTTTGGCACACCTGCCGAGCATTGGGTTGGAGTTCCTGTATACCGCGATAAGTCAATAATTGGAGTGATGGTCGCGCAAAGCTATGAAAAAGACCTGAGTTATTCTGAGCAACAAATTGAGTTGCTAGAAGTAATGTCACTTTATTTGGCAACGGCCATCGAACGAGTTAAGAAACGTGAACTGCTCGAATCAGAAGTTAAAATTCGTACTCGTGCACTGACACAAAGTAATCAAGCTCTCAATGAAGAAATACAGCAACGTAAAAAAGCGTTAGAGCGTCAACAGATCCTTTTTAAAATATCAGAGCTGGCAACCTTAAGTGAAAATCTTGACGACGTTTATAAACATGTTCACGAAATTATTAAAACCATTACCTATGCAGACAATCTATATATTGCCCTTTATGATGAGCAAACTCACTGGTTAAGTTTTCCGTACTGTGTCGATGAATACAATGACACAGGCAGGCCGAGACCTTTTGCAAAAGGTTTTAGTGAACTTGTTTTAAGCTCCGAAGAATGCCAAGTCATCGATATTGATAAAGCAAATAATCTTATTAAGTTAGGCGTTGTTGAAAGGCCCGTAGACGTCCCGGCTGAACGAACAGCAACTAGCTGGTTAGGTGCACCACTTAAAACATCGCAAGGTGTCATTGGTCTAATAGTTTGCCAAGCGTATAATAATAAACACGAATTCACGCAAGATGACTGTGAGTTAATTACCTTTGTATCGCATCAAATAGCCAACGTCATTCAAACCCATTTAGCAAATCAAGAGTTAAAGCTAAATCATCAAAAGCTGGAAAACAGAGTTGCAGAGAAAACGAAAGAGTTACGCCAAGCAAACCTTCACTTACAGATGCAAATTGAAGAGCGTAAAAAAATAGAACAACAGCTGTACCACGATGCACATCATGACTCATTAACCAGTTTACCTAATCGCAGTTTATTCCTAACACAGTTAGAAAAAACATTGCAGCATTATCAGCGCTATCCAGAGCAGCAGTTTGCAGTGTTATTTATTGACCTTGATAAATTTAAAGACATCAACGATCACCTTGGTCACCAAGCAGGCGATCAATTTTTAATTGGTGTTGCTGAATCTTTCTCGCATTGTATCCGTGAGCATGATTTACTTGCACGTTTAGGTGGTGATGAGTTTGTGGTATTGCTCACTCACTTAACTGAGCAACAGCAAGCTCAAGATGTTGCCAAACGTATCATCGAAATAATGAGAAAACCTTTCTGTATGAAGGGTCAATGCATTCAAAGTGGTGCCAGTATTGGTATTACTTACTCAAAACCAAGCTACAAGCACACCGATGAAATTATACGTGATGCCGACGCCGCCATGTATTACGCTAAAAATGCAGGCCGTAATCGCTTTGAATGTTTCCATCCGCTGCTTAATGCCAGTAATGTGCAACATGATGCTGACAATATGCATCACTTAGATGACTTGCCTATGCACTTTAGAAGTGCCGAAATCATTACCTTGGATGAGCAAACTCGCGCAGAGTCTTTACTCGAAGCATTTGGTGAACACCCAGTACTTGGCAGCACCAGCTTTGAAGTACTTAAGAAGTTTGCGACCGATAGAGTACAGCACTTTGAGGTTGAACTTAACTTACTAAAACAAGCATTCAGCTTAGTAAGTGACAGTAAGAAAGAAAAAGTATTGTTCCCTTGCTCTGGCTTAGTCCTTGAACGTATTAATTTTCAAGCACTATGTAAGCTATTAAAAGCCCACGATGCGAATAGAATGTGTCTGTTATTCAACGAACAAGAAATTCGTTACGCATCAGCGGTACAAATTGAAAATTTAAAAAACTTGGTCGCACAAGGATTTTCGATTGGGTTGAATGAATTTGCTAAAGATCGCTGTGAGTTAAACTTACTGACTGAGTTTCAATTCGATTACTTGTTATTAAGTTCAACATTTAGCAAGCGCGTATTACAGCAAGAAAACTATCACTTACAACTGCAAGGTGTACTGGCGATTACTAAGCTGCAAAATATCAAAGTAATCGCGAAAGGACCGTCGATTTTTAACTACCGCACGTTACTCGATAAGCACGGGTTGTCGTTGTTTATTGGTAAACAGCATGCGCTGGCGCCCTTCGAATACGAAACACCAAGCGCACAAATAATTACTTCTTAAGCATCGCTCTTAGATTAGCTACACGGGCTTGGCCTTTTTCCATACGCTCAGCCTGTGAAGACGGTGGCTTTTTCGCTTCAAAGGCTAAGTCATCTTGTGGTAACTCCTGCACAAAGCGACTGAGCTCAGTATCTGACGTTTCACCAAATTGACGACGTAACTTAGCATAAGTCATTACCAACTCTTGTTGAGCACGGGTTATACCTACATAAGCAAGACGGCGCTCTTCTTCAACGTTATCTTCATCGATACTTACTTGGTGTGGTAGTAACCCCTCTTCCATGCCAACCATGAACACATACGGATACTCCAAACCTTTTGAAGCATGCAGTGTCAGTAATTGTACCGCATCAGATTCGTCTTCCTCTTCGTTGCGTTCAAGCATGTCACGTAAAGTCAGTTTACTAACCACCTCAGCAAGGTTCAGCGGCGGGTTGTCTGCATCCCCTGTTAGCATGTCGGTGATCCAACGATAAAGCTCTGAAACGTTCTTCATGCGCATTTCAGCAGCTTTTGCACTTGGTGATGACTCATAAAGGTATGCTTCGTAGTTAATTTGTCTAACTAACTCTTTCACAGCCTCAAGGGTATCGCCGCGTACCGCATTATCAGAAAGCTCAACCACCCAGCGAGCAAAGCCAGCTAAGGCATTAAAACCACGGCCTTTTAATCGGTGAGCAAGTTCAGGTTCAAAACAGGCTGCAAATAAGCTGATATGCTTTTCATTAGCAAGGGTGCCAAGTTTTTCGAGTGTGACCGTACCAATCTCACGGCGTGGCGTATTTACAATACGTAAAAAGGCATTGTCATCATCTTGGTTCACCAATAAGCGTAAATACGCCATGATATCTTTAATTTCTGAACGCGAGAAAAACGACATGCCGCCACTGATCTTATAGGGAATGCGGTTGCTCATAAGTGCTTTTTCAAACACGCGCGCTTGATGGTTACCACGGTATAAAATCGCGTAATCTTTGTAGCTGGTGCGTTTCATGAATTTATGAGAAATGATCTCTGCCACCACTCGCTCTGATTCATGCTCTTCATCACGACAACCAATCACTTTGATTGGCTCACCATAACCAAGTTCACTGAATAGCTTTTTATCAAACTCATGAGGGTTATTGGCGATCAAAATATTCGCCGCTTTTAGAATTCGCCCTGCGCTTCGGTAGTTTTGTTCAAGCTTAATTAAACGTAAGCCCGGAAAATCTTTACTCAATAGTACAAGGTTTTGAGGCTTAGCACCGCGCCATGAGTAAATTGATTGGTCATCATCGCCTACCACTGTAAAACGAGCTCGTTCACCCACCAATAACTTAACCAACTGATACTGACTGGTGTTGGTATCTTGATACTCATCCACCAGTAGGTAACGAAAACGCTGCTGCCAACGCTCACGCGCAGTAGCATTTTGGCCTAACAATAAAGTAGGGATCATGATCAGATCATCAAAATCAAGGGCATTATAAGCACGTAGTTGATTTTGATAACGCGCATACAGCTGAGCAAATAAGGCTTTTTGTGGCTCACGGGCTTCGCGAACAGCACGCTCTGGCAGAATCAATTCGTTCTTCCAGTTACCTATTTGCATTTTTAGTAGGTTGAGTAAGTCTTTGTCTTTTTTTAGTTCTTCTTCGGTCAGCTCGGCTAGTAACTGGTTGGTATCTTGATCATCAAACAACGAAAAACCGGGTTTAAACCCTAGCGTCGTTAACTCTTTTTTGATGATCTCAAGCCCAAGGGTATGAAACGTTGAAACCCATAAGCCTTTCGACTCTTGTTTACCCAGTGTTTGCGTTACACGCTCGCGCATTTCTTTTGCCGCTTTATTGGTAAAAGTTACCGCCGCAATATTGCGCGCTTGATACTCACACTTTTGCACCAAGTAAGCGATTTTATTAGTAATAACACGCGTTTTACCAGAGCCCGCACCGGCTAATACCAGACACGGTCCACTGATATACTTTACCGCTTCATCTTGTTTTGGGTTGAGTTTCATAAGCCCCTAAAGAAATTATCCAAAGACAGGACGGGCAATTTTACCGTAATCACTACACTACGCCTAGCCAATAAGGTAAGATTGTTTTTTTACGTGACTCAAGGGACGAAGATGATCAACCCAGCAAAACTTGAAGAAATCGCTAAGCAAATTACTGACAACATGCCGCAAGGCGTGAAAAACCTTGCCGAAACAGTTGAAGGCAAAACAAAGCAAGCTATTCAAAACAAACTTGCTGAGATGGACTTTGTAAGCCGTGATGAGTTTGATATTCAAAGCCAAGTACTTATTCGTACTCGTGAAAAACTCACTGAGCTTGAAGAGAAAGTTGCATTACTCGAGCAGCAACTTGCTAGCAAACAAGACGAACAATAAAAAAGGAGAGCGAATTAGCTCTCCTTTTTTCTACCTAACTAGTTTAGGTTTTAGCTTTTTTCTGCCACGCGTTCGAATACACGCTTAACGGCGATACCGTAGGTATCACTAGCTTCTTCAGCACAGGTCACAACCGACTCAAGATCATTAAGGTGACCATTCGCTAAGCCATACACCCAACCATGAATTGTTAAATCTTGGCCTTTCGCCCAAGCATCTTGCACAATGTTAGTACGGCACACGTTACGTACTTGTTCGATAACGTTTAGTTCAATTAAGCTATTTAAACGCTCTTGCTCAGGTAATGCATTGAGTTGTTCGATGTGTTTTTCTTTTACATCACCTACATGGCGTAGCCAGTTATCAATTAAGCCAAAACGCGCTTCGTTTAATACTGCTTGAACACCACCACAGCCATAGTGACCAACGACCATGATGTGCTTCACTTTCAGCACTTCAACAGCGTATTGCATTACCGAAAGACAGTTATGGTCAGTATGCACAACGACATTTGCTACGTTACGGTGAACAAATAGCTCACCCGGTAATAAGTCTACAATTTCGTTTGCAGGTACACGCGAGTCAGAACAACCGATCCACAAATACTCTGGATTTTGCTGCATTGATAGAATTTTAAAAAACTCAGGATCATTTTCACTCGTACGCGCTGCCCAACGTCTATTATTTTCGAATAAATTTTTTAACTTTCTCATTGCGCCTCTTTACGGTTTTTAATAATTAGCTTGGATCAAGATATTCCTTGGTGTCAGCTGCTTTTCGCAAAACGTACTAACTGTTACTTGATACCCTTGTTGTTGCAAATATAAAGCACGATCGAGCACGAGCCAAACTTCAATTGCCCTTCTGAACACATGTCGGACGAGTTCAACTCGCTCGGTGACCCTTTTGCGCTTTTTACCTATCTCTAAAAACTTAGTGTAATCAATGCCTTCAGGTAAATGTAATGATTTTTTCTCAGCAGCCCATAAACAAAATGAGTTAAAAGAATCAGAGAAGATTGCTTTGTTCACTGACGGTACACTCACATAGTGCATTTCACCGGTCAGTGATTTACGTAACGCATCAAATCCAAGACGCCATTCAACCTCTGTTTTTCTGACCTTATCAACTCGGCTCGGTGCTGTTACTGTTTCTTGTAGTGCCAATTTTAAATCACGATGAGTAAGCGCAAGTTGGCTTTTTTTTGCGGGCTCGCTCATTGCTTGATAAGCGTTATCAGTGAATAAATGATAACAGCACGGTGAAAAACTAATTTGCTGGGTTTTCGCTTTACTTGCTTGCTGCATAAATGTTTGATGCAAACGACCACAGGCATGCAATGCAACTGCATGCTGCTGGCTTTCAAAAAAGCCATCTGTGTCATCGGTTAATACATCAGCCTGTGAAAACTGCATCGCCAATTGCTGTTGCTTAGCACTGTGTTGACCTTGATCGCACAAGTGTTGTTGTAGCTCAATGCTATGGACACGTGGTGCCCCATTAAATGCCAACATACGACCTAAATGCCCTTTACCAGCACACCATTCTAAAACAGGCTGGTTTAATGACTGCTGACTAATGGCCGCGACAAAGTCTTGTAGTTGTTCAAACTTACGGCCCTTAATGCCATTACTTATCCAAAATGGAAATTCATTACGGGCAGCACTTATAGCAGGCAAATTACACAACTCAGTCAACTGGTCGATACCCTCTATTGCCTCAGTAAAATAACGATATAAAGCTTGCTGATCGGCATCAAGTTCACTCACTTGTTGGTCATCAAGCGCCCATAATAAGTTGGCTAATTCAGGCCAAGGAAGATCATCAAAATCAAATGCGGTACATTGCCAGTATTGGCGGGTTGAAAATAGCAGTGCATCTAAAGCTGCAAAGTGCTCGGCAAGTGTCATAACTACTTAGCGACAAGAAATAAAGAGCAGTATAACAGCTTTTATCTTATTTAACGTCGGTTACTGCTGATCAAGCGACTGTACAATGGCACACACGCAATACTTAAAATGATGGCGAGGATCAACATCCACGACAGCTCAATAGCTTCAGCTTGCTGCTGATCATACATAAAGCCATCAAAAGCCTGATCAAAATCAGCTTGCTCGATGCCATATAGATCTGCAATTAAACGCCATTTTGCCATCGACATATTGCCTAACTTAATCCCTGGAGGTTGAATATAGCTTGCCAAAACATGTGCTTCATAAGCCAGCTCCTGTACGCTTTTATGTTTAGCATAGTGCTGCTTGGTCACATCGATGCTTTCTTCTAAGTGCAATAAAGCATATCGCCACCCTTTTAGGCTCGCGCGGTAAAAACGCTCTACAACCTCAGGCTTCTTCGCTAAAAACTGCTCAGAGGTATATAAAATATCACCATACACATTCAAGCCGAACTTTTGCGGGCAAATGAGTCGATAGCCAACCCCTCTAAGAGTCATGCTGTAAGGCTCATTGGTCACATAAACTTGCACCGCATCTAAATCACCGGCAAGCCACTCTTTAACGCCGCCTTCATGGCTAGCTGCCATCAAGCTTTCTTGGCTCAATCCAGCACGCTGTAACATGACCAAGAGTTCTGCATTTTCTAGTGAGCTAACTTTGCTGAGTTTCTTTCCAACAAAGTCTCTGGGCTGAAAAATATCTGAGTTATTCTTTACCATCCAGCAGTAAGGCGAAAACTGCAGAATGGCTCCAAGGGCAACAACCGATGCGCCTTGCTGGCGTTTTTGTAATATGCCTGAGTGAGTAATGGCAAAGTCGGCTTGGCCGTTTAACACTTTAGGAAAGGTATCAGGATCATTTGGGTCGGCAGGTATAATAGCAACATTAAGGCCCGCTTCCTTGTAAAAGCCTTTTTCTGCAGCCATATAATAACCTGCAAATTGAAACTGGTGAGTCCATTTTAATTGTAAGCTAACGTTATCAACGCTCTGTGCGCTCATAGAGAGCATTAGACAGATTAACCCAAGTAGACTTTTCATTCCTTGCACGCATCATCCTTGATTGAGAACCGTGCAATAACTATAGGAAAAATAGACAAAAAAACAAGGCTACTAATTAGCAGCCTTGATTATATTAAGCTACTGATTTGCCGCTTTAACCTCACTTAATTCTTGACCTTGGCTAGTTAAGAACTGGGTGAAACATGGATTGTTCGTTTCATCTTGAACGTTGTATCCCAAACGGTTCAAATGCTCATTGAATACCTCATAATCACTCGGTTCAATAGCAAAGGCCGCCAGCACATTACCAATCGCTCCACCATGATTACGATAATGGAATAAAGTGATATTCCAATTACTACCAAGGGTATCTAAGAATCGCGCCAGTGCGCCTGGGTATTCAGGAAACTCAAAGCGTAGTAAACGCTCATGAAGTTGAGCAGGCGCTTTACCACCCACCATATAACGAATATGCAATTTAGCCAGCTCGTTATCTGATAGATCGCAAAACGTGTAGTCGTTTTCTGTCAGTGCCGCTTTTAATTCATCAAGCTCTTGCTGCCCTTGTCTTAATGCAATACCAACAAAAATTTGTGCTTCGCCGGGGCCTGCGTAACGGTAATTAAACTCGGTGATAGCTCTGCCACCTAGTGAATTACAAAACTGCTTAAAGCTACCCTTTTCTTCTTTTATGGTCACAGCAAGGAGTGCTTCGTTCTTTTCACCAAGAGCAGTCCGCTCTGCAACATAACGTAAGCGGTCAAAGTTTAAGTTTGCACCCGATAAAATTGCAGCAACGTTTAAGCCTTTAACACCATTTTGTTGGCACCATTTTTTCAGCCCTGCTGTTGATAGCGCCCCTGAAGGTTCTGCTATCGCACGAGTCGAAACAAAGATATCTTGCATTGCGGCGCAGATTTCATCGCCCGTTACAGTGACCACTTCATCACAAAACTTTTGCGCTAAACGAAATGTTTCTGTGCCGATGACTTTTACGGCTACACCATCTGCAAAGCTGCCAACACGGTCAAGCTCAACGGGCTTGCCCGCTTCAAGCGCTGCTTTTAGGCAAGCACTCTCGTCAGCTTCAACACCAATGACTTTGATATCAGGACGTAACGACTTAATGTACACCGCCATGCCTGCAAGTAAACCACCACCGCCAACAGGAATAAAAACAGCATCGAGGTCGTTCAATTGCTGCATTAATTCACGGGCAACGGTACCTTGGCCAACAATCACATCAGGATCATCAAACGGTGGCACAAACACCCCGTTACGCTGCTCTGTCAGTTCTAAAGCATGGGCTTTTGCCGCATCAAAATGATGGCCGTGTAATACCACTTCACCACCGAGTGAACGTACTGCATTCACTTTAATTTCTGGTGTTGTAACTGGCATCACAATCGTTGCGTTATGTCCTAAAAATGAGGCACTGAGTGCAACCCCTTGCGCATGGTTACCCGCTGAGGCTGTGATCACATCAGACCCTTTTGGCAACTTGCTCAGTTTATGAAAAGCACCACGAAGCTTAAATGAATAAACCGGTTGTTGGTCTTCACGCTTTAACCACACATGGTTGCCTAACCGTGCACTAAGATCAGCCATTTCGCTGACCTCAGTGACTTTTGCAAGCGGCTCCATGTTCGCTTGGATGATAGCGCGAAAATAATCGAGCTCTTGAGAAACCATAATTAACTAAGCTCCTCAAGTTTTGCTAAATCGCGAACAGCTCCTTTGTCTGCACTGGTTGCAAGTAATGCATAGGCTTTAAGTGCAGATGAAACATAGCGGTCACGATCAAGTGGTTTATAAGCGTCTTTACCACGTGCAAGTTGCTTTTGTTTACGTGCTTCAAGCTCTTCATCTGACAGCGCTAAAGTGATTTCGCGGGTTGCGATATCAATTACTATTTTATCGCCATTTTCAACATAAGCGATTGCACCACCGCTTGCTGCTTCTGGTGAAACGTGACCAATTGATAAACCTGATGTACCACCCGAGAAACGACCATCGGTGATAAGCGCACACTTTTCACCTAAGCCCATTGATTTTAAGTAACTCGTTGGATACAGCATTTCTTGCATGCCTGGGCCGCCTTTTGGCCCTTCGTAACGAATTACAACAACATCGCCTGCTTTTACTTCACCATTAAGGATGCCTTCAACCGAATCATCTTGTGATTCGTATACAACAGCAGGGCCTTCAAAGTGCAGCATTTCTTCAACTACGCCAGCACTTTTAACAATACAGCCATCAAGGGCTAAGTTACCTGAAAGTACAGCTAGGCCACCATCTTGACGAAAGGCATTTTCAACACTGCGGATACAGCCGTTTTCACGGTCATTATCAAGTTCTGGCCAGCGACATTCTTGGCTCATTGCTTTTGTAGTACGGATACCGGCTGGGCCTGCTTTATAGAATTTTTGCGCTACTTCATTATTCGGATCGGTGGCATCCCATTTAGCCACCATTTCAGCCATACTGTGGCCTGCAACGTGATCAACAGATAAATCAACAAGGCCTGCTTTACCTAACTCACGGATAATTGCCATCATGCCACCAGCGCGGTGCACATCTTCAATGTGATATTTATTGGTTGCGGGTGCCACTTTACAAAGGAAAGGAGTTTTACGGGAAAGCTCATCGATGTGCGACATGTCAAAATCGACACCCGCTTCTTGCGCGGCAGCTAATAAGTGTAAAACCGTATTTGATGAACCACCCATAGCAATATCAACTACCATTGCATTCATAAAGGCAGTGCGATTAGCAATCGCACGTGGTAATACTGCTGCATTATCTTTTTGATAATACTCACGGCATAAATCAACAATGCGCGCACCTGCTTCAACGTAAAGTTGTTTACGGTCTTTATGCGTAGCAAGTGTGGTACCGTTACCCGGCAGCGCTAAACCAATCGCTTCTAATAAGCAGTTCATTGAGTTGGCAGTAAACATACCCGAACACGAACCACAAGTAGGACACGCAGAACGCTCGACTTTTTCAGAGTCTTCATCGCTTACTGTGGTATCAGCGCCTTTCACCATGGCATCCACTAAATCAAGTTTAATGTCGATATCAGCTAGGCGTGTTTTACCCGCTTCCATTGGACCACCTGATACGAAAATAACCGGAATATTTAAACGCAGTGCAGCTAGCATCATCCCTGGGGTGATTTTGTCGCAGTTAGAAATACAGATCATGGCATCGGCACAGTGTGCATTAACCATGTATTCCACAGAGTCAGCAATTAAGTCACGCGATGGTAGTGAATACAGCATGCCGCCGTGACCCATTGCGATACCATCGTCGATTGCAATAGTATTAAATTCTTTTGGTACACCACCGGCTTGGGTGATGGTTTCAGCCATCAGCTCACTAAGTTGGTTAAGGTGAACATGACCCGGTACAAACTGAGTATATGAGTTAACAACAGCGATAATTGGCTTACCGAAGTCTTTATCTGTCATCCCTGTTGCACGCCACAAAGCACGCGCCCCTGCACGTTTGCGACCTTCTGTTGTTGTTGCACTTCTTAATTTAGCCATAATTACCTCAGTTATTGCAGTGGCATGCCACTGACTTCCTCATTCCTAATTTATTTCTCACTAAAGCATCAATCTGATTGCTCTAGTTACCTGTTGATTTTTACTAGATTGCTTGCTGTTGAAATTGGTTTTCAACATTAACGTGTTTAACATCAACCAATTTATTCAATTGTGATGTTAGTAGATAAATTGGCTTATCGCTGTCTACTGTCATAGTGACGTGAAACGCTTCATCAGCCATTTCTAAATTCATGGTTGTTAGGTCAAAGCCGCGATGACGTGCAACGCGTAAAAAGCGCTCTACAGCGACACTTTGATTCTTTAGTGCAATCGTTAGGGTGTGTTTCATTTTACTGTCTCCGTCATCATTTCATCATTGGCAGCACCCGGTGGTACAAGCGGCCATACATTTTCTTTATCATCAATACAGGCATGCAGAATGTATGGACCTTCACTATTAACTAGCGCATCAACCGCAGCATCGACTTCATCTGCTTTAGTGATGGTTTGACCTGGAATGCCAAACACCGCTGCTAACTGCACGAAATCAGGATTATCTGAAAGGTTTGTTTCAGAATAACGACCTTCAAAAAATAGCTGCTGCCATTGACGTACCATGCCTAAGCGCTGGTTATCTAAGATTAGAATTTTAACTGGCAGATTGTTACGGCGAATTGTAGCCAGTTCTTGAATGTTCATCATGATTGAGCCATCACCCGACACCGTGATCACAAAATCATTTGGACGAGCAACTTGAGCGCCGATAGCGGCCGGTAAACCAAAGCCCATGGTACCTGCACCACCACTACTTAAATGATTGCTTGGGTGGCTAAACTTCATGTGCTGCGCCACCCACATTTGGTGCTGACCCACATCACAGCACACAACACCCGTTGATGGCATTTTTTGGCTTAGCTGGTTTAATAAATAAGGGGCAAATACTTTCTCGCCTGGATAGTCATAACGCCATGCATGCTCTTTCATCATGCTTTCGATATGCGTTAACCATTCATCAGGCGTTACAAAACAATCAAGTTGCGGTAATGACGTTTTTAAATCTGCCACTAATGACGCTTTTGCAGGCTTACGCTTACCAACCTCTGCTGCGTCGATATCAAGGTGTATCACTTTTGCTTTTGCGGCAAACTTGCTTAAATTGCCAGTAACACGGTCGTCAAAACGGGCACCGATACAAACCAAAACATCACACTCTTGCACTGCTAAGTTAGCTGCTTTACCGCCATGCATACCTAGCATACCCAAATCATATTCATAATCAGGTAATACACTGCCTAACGCTTTCAACGTTGATACCGCAGGCATATGTGTTTTTTCTAAAAACTGCATAAGCTCGTTTTGTGCATCAGCAGCTTGTACACCACCACCGATATACGCCACAGGGCGCTGCGCTTCACTTAAGATTTGATTAGCTATTGCAACTTGGTTCGGGTCTAATTTTGGTAAATGATCTTCGGCGGCTAACCAAGGGTGGAATGGCACTTGTGCCATTTGGATGTCTTTCGGGATATCAACTAACACAGGACCTGGGCGGCCGCTTTGCGCTAAGTGGATGGCTTCTTGTAGGATTTCGGCTAAATCTTCAGCTCTTTCAACCATGTAACTATGTTTAGTACATGATAACGACATACCTAACACGTCCACTTCCTGAAAGGCGTCGGAGCCTATTGCGGCGGTAGGTACTTGTCCTGTGATGGCAAGTAACGGCACTGAATCCATCATTGCATCAGCAAGAGCGGTTATTAAGTTGGTTGCACCAGGGCCTGATGTTGCAAAACACACACCTAACTTACCTGTGCTGCGGGCAAACCCTACTGCTGCAAAACCCGCTCCTTGCTCATGACGCGTCAAATAATGTTTGACTGGCGCACCGTACAAGGCGTCGTAAATAGGCATGATGGCACCGCCTGGGTAACCAAAAACATCCTTAACGCCATGTTTGGCTAATAAATCGATTGTTAACTCTGCGCCTGTCATCGTAAATCCTCATTCCTCAGTGACATTGTGTATTTGCTGCGACTCAAACCTTAAAACAAAAAAGCCCCCCGGACTGTTAAGTGCGGGGGGCTTTTTAAATGCTTCACTTTTCTCTAAGCACTAACTAGCCCCCGCGGTAATAATAATCACCACGACGTTAATTAGAATTAGAGAAAGTTTGTTTGTAAGCATTTATCTGTAACCAAATTCTGTTCATTTGTAGCGGAAATCTAGCCATCCCGCTGTCTTTTTCTATTAGTACCGCGCTGGGGGCGTTAAGTCAACATAAAATTCAATTCAAAAAACAAGCAAAAAAACGACTTTATAGAAATAAATATCTAAACTTTACCATTAATAAGATTTATTTTTCGCAATTTGCTTAATATTGAAATTTCATACCTCTTTATCTGCCATTCTATGAT
Organism: Pseudoalteromonas simplex; assembly: GCF_015278155.1. NCBI lineage: Bacteria > Pseudomonadati > Pseudomonadota > Gammaproteobacteria > Alteromonadales > Pseudoalteromonadaceae > Pseudoalteromonas > Pseudoalteromonas simplex. The sequence goes on along the minus strand of NZ_JADILN010000017.1, from coordinate 16,919 downwards.
TGATTAATTTTTGGCAATTAAATGTAATTTTTTCTGCTTAAAGCCGATTTAATTTAACGCCTCTTTAAAAAATTAGTTTAGTATTGAAAATAACCACGTAATGAAAAGGAAAGTTATGAAATTCGTCCAACGTATAAATGCCCTGTTTTTTATGGTGCTACTGCTTGGTTTTAGCCAACATGCACTTGCCGAGCCGGGATTATGGAAAGTAGAAAAGAACGGCGTTGCTTCATATTTATTTGGTACCGTACATGTGGGTGACAACAGCATGAAAGGCTTACCGAGCAAGGTAAAAAAAGCACTCGATAACTCAGATAAAGTCATTGTTGAGGTGGATATCAGCGCTATTTCACCGATGGAAATGCAGCGTCGCTCATTACCATTTATGATGCTGAAAAATGGCAAAACCTTACAATCAGAATTATCATCAGAAAACTATGCAAAACTGCAAAAGTACTTTGCGGATAAATCAATTGATATTGCGATGTTTAAGAACTTAGCACCGTGGGCGGTGATGGTCACCATGATGCAAATGGAGTTCCAAAGCGTTGGTTTTTCAGATCAATACGGCATAGACAAGCAAGTACTTGCTTATGCTCAAGAACATAAAATTTCTGTTGGTGAGCTAGAAACTCTTGAACGCCAAATGGAAATGTTTGAGCACTTAGCAATCATGAATGACAAAATGATCGAAGAAACGTTCGACCAACTTGCAGATGTAGACACCTACTTTTTTGGCCTGATCAAGGCTTGGAAATCAGGTGACATGAAAACACTTACACAGTTTTATAACGAAAGCTTTGATGACTCTCAGTATGGTCAGCTAAGCGAGCAAGTGATGTTGATAGACCGTAACAACGATTGGGTTAATCAACTATCTACTCGCATCGGTAAAGAAAAGCTGTTCATTGCAGTGGGCGCTTTGCACTTACCAGAGCAACACGGCTTATTGAAGCAATTAACAGATAAGGGTTTTACCGTTACCCGTATTTAAATGATTTCAATCGTTTAAAAAGCGCCTTATGGCGCTTTTTTTGTGAAATCAGCCATCTCTAAATAATTGTTGATACCGACTATTTTGTCACTCGCGTGGTGATTAACATACACCACGGTGCTGGTGCCTGCAGCACAGATTTTTTCTATTAGTAATAACACGCGCTGCCTATTCGCTTCATCAAGACCTAAGCAAGGCTCATCAAGAATCAATAAGTTAGGGTGTTTAACCATAGCCCGAGCAATCAACAATAAGCGCTGATCACCAAAAGACAGTTGGCTAAATGAACTGCTTTGTTTATCACTTAAACCTAATAACGCTAACCACTTTTTGGCAATGGCAAGTTGCTTATCAGTGGCTTTTTGGTAAAGACCAATGCTGTCATAAAAGCCCGAAACAACCGTATTGAGTGCGGTGATACTCACTCGATAATCCATATGCAGCGCGTTAGAGATATAACCAATGTGTTGTTTAATTTGCCAAATACTCTCACCGCTGCCGCGCTGGTAGCCAAACACCTTGATATCGTTGTTGTAACACTGCGGGTTATCACCCGTGATAAGGTTCAGCAAACAGGTTTTACCTGAGCCATTTTTACCTGTTAACTGCCAATGTTCGCCTTGGTTAATTTGCCAGTTTAGTTTTTCAAAAATAACCTCACCGCCATAACTGACTGATGCGTTGTTTAATCTTACCAGCATAGAGTCTGTGAGCGGAGGCGCTTGATGGTCAATATTTGCCTCAGGTATTTGTAGCTGTGTATGAGTAAGGTGCAATAGCTTAAGTAAATCATCGCGCTGCTCGGCTGTAGGCTTTGCTAATTGCTGAGCCACATGGCCCTCTTTAACGTAGGCGTAATGATCCACAAAGTCAGGGATCTCAGTTAAGCGATTAAGCACAAAAATAAGGGTCGTCGTTTTACTAAGCTCAGCGAGTAACTGATTCAACCCAGCCATTGCCTTGACATCTAAGCCATCAAAAGGCTCATCAAGCACAAGTAAATCTGGCCGACCTATTATGGCTTTAATCAGCATCAATTTGCGGGTTTCACCGGTCGATAAATCGCGAAATGCCTTGCTAAGTTTGTCACTAAAATCAAATAGGCTTATTAGTTGCTGTAGCAAATCACTATCAAGCTGTTGCTCGTCTCGACCTGCAATAATCAGCTCATAAACTGTATTCGTAGCCGTAACACCCTCAATAATATCATCTTGATCTTTAGTTAACTCGACCGCGAGGAGCTGCTTTTGGCTATCTGGCGATACCAATGCTATACGCTCAAAGCTATTCTCATAGTGGCCTTGCTCTATTTTCGCAAAACCAGCAATGGCAGCGGCCACAGCCGATTTACCCGCCCCATTAGCGCCAAGTAAAACCCATTGCTGCAATGGCGATACATTGATATTGAGCTCATCTAAATAATAAACGTCATTGCCTTGGCCCTTCAGGCTGGCTCGAACATTAACCAACTGCACTTGTTGCACTTTGAATCCTCATTCTAAGTTACCGTTAGCTTGACGTTACCGCATTCGATAAAAAATTAAAAATCGTTTAAACCTTTTTTGAACACGGCTGCGACTAAGGTATAAAAGGTCATTAACAGGAATCAGACAATGAAAAAATTACTTTGTGTAGCAGCAATAGGCCTAGCACTTACAACAACATACGCAATGGCAAAAGACTCACGTGAGCTAAATCATAACTTTACAGTGAATGGCGCAAGCCAGCTTGATATTGATTTTCCGGTGGGCAGCTTAGAAGTCGAAAGTTATGACGGCAGTGAAGTCGTGGTTACGGTTCGCATTGAACCAAAAAATGACAATAGCTGGTTCAGCTCTGATGTTGACTTATCTGATATCGAATTAAGCCACTCGCAAAGTGCCAGCTCACTTAGCTTAAAATTAGATAACGATGACATTCAACAAAACTGGTATGTAAAAATGCCTAAATCAATGGCAATTGATGTTGAGCTAGGTGTAGGTGATATTGAAATTAACGACGCAAGTAATTCAGTTGAGATTGAGCTTGGTGTGGGCGCAGTAAGAATTGATAGTGCGCTTGACGATTACAGACGCATTGAACTGGATACCGGTGTGGGCGACACCAAGATTCGCGGCTTGAAAAAAGAGGCTAACACCAGCCGCAAAGTCGTTAGCTCTCACTCAAGCTACCGAGGCAATGGACTGCATGATATTGACGTTGAAGTAGGTGTTGGCGACATCAAAGTAACAAACTAATTTAACGCTTTGGTTATCCCTGTGAGCTCTCGGTAAATAAAATACTGAGAGCTTTTTGCACTGAATCTAGTGATATCGGTTTGTATACATGTAGGTTAGCCCCAAGTTCATACACACGTTGTAAATCATCATTTGATGTATTGGCCGTCACCACCAAAATTGGCACCTGTTGCCCCTGCTCATTACGAATAATATCAATCGCTTTAAAGCCATCCATAACTGGCATATTCAAATCCATAAAGATTAAATCATACTGCTTATCTGACGCTTTATCTGTGGCGATTAAGCCATTTTCAGCGATATCAAAGCTGTAATTTAACTGCCCTAAAATACGACCTAATATAGTGGCATTCAACTGATTATCTTCCACAATTAAGCAGTGTAACTTATTGGGTAATAAAACCTCTGCGTCATCACCAGCGGCATTACTTAACTCTAAGCTAAGCACCACTTTAACACCTTGCGGTTGAGCACTTAAAAACTCAATATTCCCCTGCAAAGCTTTAACAATATGCACCACCCTCAACAAACCAGTTTTAAGGCCTTGAAAATGTTGCTCGCTATCATTTTCCAAGCTGAGTATATCGGTCGGTGGCTTTTCAAATCCTTTGCCGTTATCTTGCACTTCAATAATATAGTTTTGTTCGCCTTGGCTTCTTGCTGTGATCGCAATTCGACCTTGTTCAGCAGTAAACTTTACTGCATTGTTGATGAGTTCAGCCAAAACTTGCTGTAAACGAGCATGATCAGTGAGTACATCTTTGTTAAGAGATTCTGGAATATCGATACTAAGCAGAATATTCTTTTCGTCGCAAACATATTCAAATGGGGTGATCGCGTGTTTTAGAGTCAACTTTAAATTTCCACGACTCGGGTTTAATTGCCAATTTCCTGTTGTGAGCTGTTGTAAATCAACAAGTTCATCTAACATTGCGACTAATCTATTCACACAATAAACAGCTTGTTTTTTAGTTGCGAGCTGTTGTTCATTGATATCAAGCGCTTCAATAGAGGCTGTAAGGCCTTGTATTGGTGTTCGAAATTCATGACTTGCGCGAGCTATAAAGCGCTCTTTATTTTTGCTTATTTGCTCCGCATATTCTTTTTGAGTTTGATACTTATTAATTGTTTTAGCGATTAATGATTCCATTGGCTTAAAGACAAAAAATAGTTCAATCAATAACAACAGCAAAGCCGTTAACCAAAATATTAATTCAACTGTTGCAATAAATGTGACTTTTTTTACAGACTCTTGCTCAAGCAACTCAACAGCTACATCTAATTCATTTAATAAGACTTCAACTTGTTGAGTTTCGAAAACAGGCCCGTCAAAATCTGTGTAGTCGTCACGGCTATTTAATAGCTTCTGTGCTTTACTTACATAGCGCTTAACACGCGCATCAAGCTTATTTGGAGCAGCAAAGTAATGTGCCTCTAACTCCTGATTTAAATGACGAAACGTATTTGGACCATCGCGAGCAACCAAAAACTGGTGACCTGCAATAAACTGCTCAACGGTGTCTTGTAGCAGCTTGCGATGCTGTTGCTTTACAGGCAGAGACTTGTCATAAATTAATGCGTTACCATGCAAAGCAATCTTTTGAGAGAGCATTCGTTGCTTGCCGGCAATATTGATCACCTCGGCATCACCCTTTTGGATATACAACAAAGATTGAATCAAGGCCGCTGACAAGGATATTAGAAGCGCTATCGCTAATAACCCCCAGCGATATCTTTTACGGATATCAATAACTAGGTTTAACATGCATTTCTCTGATCTTTTTTATTTTATTCTAGTCTAAATTAAGCAGTAAAGCCCACTATTAAGTGGGCTTTATCAACAAACAAAGCTGTACTTAAAGACTACCTATTTTCGAGGCGGTTATAATCAAATAACCCAAATTCGACACCTCGGTATTCTTTAGCTACACGATGCAAAATATCGCTGTATTGCCAAAACTGAGGATGCGTTCGACGAATCGCAAATTCGCTTTTCAGGTCTCTATATGCCGTCTCATCAGTCACTTTAGCAAGCCCAGCTGCAAATGCAGCAACCTGTTGTTCGTTATGTAGATACCAAATTGCTTCTGGGTAATCACCAATAAACCCCGGTACAATTGTTACAGTATCTTCGTCATAAGCTCGCTGCCCTTCTTCATTCAATAAACTCGAAATATTGTAATGAGCATTGTGATGAATAAGAGTATAGGCTTTGTGCTGTTCATCGCCCTCTTTGACTAACACAAACGAAATTTGCGGCAGTAGATTAATTGCTTTGACAGGCAAATCATTTATTTGTGCAAGCGGTTCTGGCACTTTGGTGTAGTCATAACGAGGACTCAAAATTGGTTTGAGCTTCTCTTTAAGCATGTTATACAGCTCAGACTGCTGATCTGCTGTTTTGAATTCAATGCCAGTAGGTTGACTAAATGACAGTTCATCTTCAAAGAAACTGGTTAAACTAGGTGGTGATTTACGATACCACTGAGCTTTAACTTCTTTACGTTTAGCTTCTGGTAATAACGCCAGATAATTTGCTTCGCCTTCTAAGCGTAAAAAGTCCATATACAAACGAGTTAAAAGCTGATGACCTATATTGCCGTACACATCAAACCCCGCCACCAGCAAGTAATGAATACGTTCAAATAAGGCATAATCGAGTATCCAAGCAGTCTTTGGTTGCTGGCCTATCCACCCTTTTACAACCGTTGCACTATCGAAATGACGGAACACCGTCAGCGCTGCATTTTGGTTATGACCATCACCTTGCCAAAGTAAATCGGTGGTAAGGTGCTGACCGTTCTCAAACATCTTATTTGCCAGTGCAACTTTTGCTGATAAGTATTTGTTTTGGCGTTTTGAGTACTTTACCCAACTAGAAATCGGTAAAGCGTTACTTTCTTCTTCTGCAGGTAAAGCTAGCGCATCTTCATGTTGTAACAACATTTCACCGACTTTAGGTGTCGCCGCCATTTGAGGCTTAGCAAAACCAACCCAAAACTGATCGTTAATCACGTTTAACGCGATTTGACCACGACAAACAGGACCTTTAATAAAGCCCATGATTATAAGCTCTGCTTCATCAAGCATAAATTGATAACGCGAGTTTACTGGAATTGCTGCAAAAGCTTTAAACGGATTTGATGCTACTTCAGGCTTATAGCTTGGCAATTTATTCACTTGATAATCAGCTTCAATAAATTGCGAATGTAAGCGGGCAAGTTTTTCATCATTTAATGCTAAAGGTAAATGTGTTTTAGCTAAAATAGTCGAGCGGTCATGCATTAAACGATAGTAAACTCGTTCAACTTTAGGGTCTTCATAAGGGCGACGCGTGCTAATATGCTTGATCTCTTCTCCCGGCGGAGTCGAAGAGCGAACTAGTTTAAAGTAGCTGTGTTTATCGCCATGCTCAGGAAAATAAATATGCGCTAAGTACCAGTGCTCGTAAATATAACGAGCAGCTAGTTGATGCTTTGAACCATCTTGATTTAAGAAAGCTTCCCAGCGCTCCACTTGCTTAAGTACGCCTTTTTCAGGGGGCTCAATATGAGCAAGATATCCGCCTTTTCTGAGCCATTTAGCAAGGTGCTGAAACTCTTCGCTTGAGATCCCCGGTAAACCATATGGCATACCACTGTGTGGATTATCTTTAGCAAATGAATCAAACTCATTCATTGTGGTGCATGTTTGTTCACGATCGAGTGAAAAATCAAACTCATCGCCTAAAATAGCTTGCTTAGGCAGAGGGCTGCTTTGCTTAAGCACCAAAGAGTTATAAAGCACGCTACCCGCTAGGTTCGCTTCTTCGGTTTGTACTCGCTCGTTAAGCACTGGCGTAAAGCCTTTTTCACGCCACTGAGCTGTGGTTGTCGCATCAAATAGTAAACGACTTGGCTCTTGTGCAAGCAAACGTGTGCCATCATAGACACGCTCTTTACTTAAACCTCGGTCAATTCCTTCCACAGAAGATAACTTAAGCTGACAAGGTGCATCATAACAGCCGTGACAAACCACACAACGAGTGTCAAGAATAGGTTTTACGTCACTTAAAAACTCGGCGCCTTCAAGTGTTGATGCAGCAACAACACGCTCTCTAGGTTGCTCTTCACCAAACAATTCATCGTAATGAGCAGCGCCTAAATATGCACAGCCACTTAAAAGAATAAGGCCGAATACGGTCGTGAGGGTTTTTCTCATCCTTCCTCCTCGATATCTTCAACGTCATCACCTAAATCGAAGGTTGGCATCATATCTACTTGCGGCGACACAAAAGTTTGATCATTGTCACAGCTAAGCATTGCGCTCAATAATGGCCCGCGAACTAAAGTTAACTGCGCGTCGTGCTCACTATTAATCAATACTTGATAATCATCATTTAACGCTTCAAGACGATATTCATTAATAGCAATAGCGACACTGCTATCAGCAGCTGGGTTTTGACAAAGCTGCGCGAGTAACTCTTCGCTTAACGTTACATGTAATAATAGATCTGGAGATTCAATATCGCGGCTATGAAGGTTTTCATCGAAATAAAAAAGAGGAAGGGTTAATTCGCTATTTTGCTCTAATTCCATGTGCTGTTCTCTACATCAAAATGACTTTTAATTGTACGAGTATAGCAAACTATAAGTTCAAAAATTAGCGAAACTTATCAGCAGTTAGCAGCTTTTTAGCTACTAACTAACCGAGTTATAAAAACAGTGAAAAAAGTATTACCAAGGTAGCGTTTCACCATTTGAATGCCAAAACCCACCTGTGTTGCTAAGGTTTAGTTCATCAATACGTTTGATGAGACGCTCTGCTGCAGTTTCAGGGCTGATATCGCCAGCAAAATTAACCATTTGCGTTTGTACAAAGCCTGGGTGAAATAAGCCAACAGCAATTTTTTTATCTTTTAACTCATAGGCTAAACTAACACTCGCAGCATTAAGGGCCGCCTTTGACATGCGATAACCAATGTAACCGCCCGAGCCGTTATCAGCAATTGAGCCCATGCGCGATGTAATCATCGCCACTTTAGCATCAATGCCTAAACTTTGCTGTAATGCATGCGTAATACGAATAGGCGCGATACTGTTCACGCTAATTTGCTTTTCGATGGCAGCAAAGTCCATATCAGCGAATGTTTCGTTGTGAAAAATACCGGCGTTATTAACCAAAATATCAATTTTGTCGCCGTGTAAGTAATTGGCAAGTGTTGCAACATCATCGGCGTTAGATACATCAATGTCGCTAATAATTTTCACATCGAGTGCTTGAAGTTCTTCGCTTGGGGTGCGAACCACCGCGGTAACACGGTAACCTTTGGCTGAATATTGTTTACATAAATTAAGGCCAATACCTTTATTGGCCCCTGTAACCACCACATGCTTAGTCATCAATCTGCTCCTTAGTTGGGGTATTTATACCTAAACCACCTCAAGGTGCGAGTTTCTGCATCTTGATGAGGCTTAGGTGTATACTTTGGGACAGATTGGCAAAAACCAAGAGCTTAAGTTAATTCATCAATGGTTGACTTAAGAATAGAAAAAACGGCCCCTTGTGGGTCGGTAATCACACTAAAACGCCCAACATCTGGAATGTCTGTTGCTGGTACACAAATAGCGCCATTAAGCTGCGTTGCTTTGGCAACCGCCTGATCGCAATCTGCTACCGCAAAATACGGCATCCAATGCGGTGGAATATCATCTGGCCATTCATCGGTCATTTCGAGCATGCCTGCTATCGGTTGCTCATCAATAGTGAATAAGGTGTAGTCCATACCTTCCATGGGTTTCACCTCAAACTGCCATCCGAATAACTGACAATAAAAGTTGCGACTTTTTTGCATGTCTTTCGACACAAGCTCAAACCAATAAAGTAGGTTAAGCTCTTGCACTCTTTTAGCCCCGATATGCTCACCCGCTTGCCACAAGGCAAATGTTGCGCCGCCAGGCTCTTGCAGCATCACCATGCGACCTGCCGTCATGACATCATGTGGCCCTGCCAAAACCGTTGCCCCCAATGATTTTGCCAGCTCAGTGCTTTGGTCAACATCATCAACAGCAATATATAATAACCAATGGGTTGGCATCTCACTCATACTTGCAGGCAGTTGATACATAGCGGCAATATCATCACCTTGCTTTTGCAGCATGGTGTAATACATGTCTTCACCTATTGGCTGATCATCAAAACCCCAGTCAAAAAGTTGCGTGTAAAATTGCTTTGCAGCTTGCCAGTCTTTTGCGCATAACTCGGCCCAACAGAAAGTACCCGCAGGGTGTTTTGTATTTATTTTGGTCATGACTGTTCCTCCTTCATTAACGGTAATCAACAAGCGGCTTTTTTACCAATTATTTTTTAAATTAATTAAATAACCGTTTAGAAAAATTAAATAATCATTATCAGTCACTTACAGAAAAACCAAAGTAAACCAAGTTTTTATAGCCTTTACACAATATTGATTGCAGTAATAAACACATGTATAAATACGAACAATTTTTAATAACAATTATATAGCGATTTAACGATGTCAATGAAATTTGCGCTTCCTTTTTTACTTACTCCTATCGCTGCGTTAGCAAATCAGGCTCAAGATATTGAGCGTATTACTGTTTCTACAACGCGTAGTACGGCACCTGTTAGTACTGTACCTGCAACTATCAGCGTTATTACCAGTGAAGACATTGCTGAGCAACTTGCTCACACTCAAGATCTATCGCAAATTTTAGGTAATTTATTACCGAGTTTTTCACCAAGCCGTCAAAAGATGACTAGCGCAGGTGAAACACTACGTGGCCGTGAACCGCTATACATGATTGATGGTGTACCTCAGTCGAACCCGTTGCGTAATGGTTCTCGTGACGGCAATACAATTGATCCTGCTATGATCGAACGCATCGAAGTGATCAGTGGTGCTAATGCAATCCAAGGCATGGGCGCAAGCGGCGGTATTATTAATATCATCACAAAATCAGCAGGCGATTTTAATCACCAAATGAGCGCAGGGTTTAGCACTCCGACAGACGGTGGCAGCGACAGCCAAAGCTATAAAGCCAGCTACTTATTCAGCCAACAGCTAGATGATATTAGTTTTATTGGCGGTGTATCGGCACGTAGTACTGGTATGTATCGCGATGGTAACGGAGACTTTGTTGGGTTAGATGGCACACAAGGTGATACGCAAGACTCAACCAGCCTAGACCTATTTTTAAAAGTTAAATATCAGCTTGATAATGAACAAAGTATTCAAGCGATGCTGAACCACTACAAAATTGAGGGTAATGGAGATTTTGTTGCTATTAGTGGTGACCCAACAACAGGCCTTGCCACATCAGCTGAAAAAGGCGATATAGAAGGTGATGCACCACGCAACCGTGTAACAACCTTCACCCTTGATTACAACCACACTAATATCGCTGGCGGCAACCTTGCAGTTCAGTTATTCACGCAAGATTTTGCGGCAATGTATGGCGGCGGTACATTTGGTACTTTCCAAGATCCTGAATTTGGTGAAAACCTTTACGACCAATCTCAAAACAAGTCACAAAAGTTTGGAAGTCGCGTTACTTATAATAAAGATAACCTATTAAGCAGCCAGTTTGATATTGCGACCGGTATCGATTTACTTTCTGACGAAACATACCAAGAGCTTGCGCAAACAGGTCGTCATTGGGTGCCAAAAACCAAGTTTAATAACATCGCACCATTCGCTCAGCTACGTTATGACGGCTTAGAAGATTGGACTTTCAATGCCGGTGTTCGTTACGAGTACGGCAAATTAAAAGTAGATGACTTTACTACCCTAGCATCTTACAACAGCAGCTTTGTAGAAGGCGGTGAGCCAAGCTTTAACGAATTATTAGAGAACTTAGGTGTTGTCTACCAAGTGACTGATGACCTTCGTTTCTACGCAAGCTACAGCGAAGGCTTTAGCATGGCCGATGTGGGGCGTGTACTGCGTGGTATAAACCAAGCTGGCTTATCGGTTGAAAGTTTCTTAAACCTAGAACCTGTGATTTCTGATAACCGCGAATTAGGTTTTGAATATGCAAGCGATAGCTTCAATATTAAAGCCAGCTACTTTGAATCTGACTCAGACTTAGGCTCTCGTTTACAAGCTGATGCTGATGGTATTTACAGTGTAAAACGTGAACGCACTGAGATCTCAGGTTTTGAAGCCAATGCACAGTATTACCTAACTAACAGCACAACATTCGGTGCAAGTTACGCTGATACAGAAGGCCAATATGACGGTGATGGCGACAATAAAGTAGAGAGCGACTTAGGCGGCAGCAATATTTCACCGACACGGTTAAACCTTTACTGGCAGCAACAATGGCCAGCAAGTTTGTCTAGCCGCTTACAAGTTAATAAAGTGTTTGATCGCGACTTTAATACTGGTGAAGAATTTGACGGCTACACAACCGTTGATTTATCAGTGCAATATCAAAGTGCTGAGTATGGTGCATTTAGCCTAGGTATCGATAACCTGCTAGATAAGTACTACATCACTTATTATGGGCAAACAAACCCATCGGCAACTCGCTATTTTGCAGGCACTGGCCGAACTGTAAATCTAACTTGGAACTATGCATTTTAGATTTAAGCTAAAGTAATTAAACAACAAAAAAGGCACCAAGGTGCCTTTTTTAATTAGTGATGATGACCATGCTCACCTTTGAGCTGATTACCTTGCGCATCATAAAATCCACTTGCACCATGCTCAACAAACCCTAAGTTGATCATTTTAGCTAAAAATGGATCGCTTTCATTATCACCGATATCTGCGTAATCGGTCGTTTGATAGTTATCCCATTTCGCAAATTCTGCCTGAATCTTTTGCTGGTTGTAATGACTGGCTGTTAAAGCAATTTCACGGCTATAAGTTGGTGTTGAAATACGAATTGCTTTGAGTAACTTTTGATTGGCAAGCCAGCTTAGCTCTATTTTGCTCTCACCCTGCTGCTGTGTGTAATACTCTGTTAACTCACAGCCTTCACCGGTGCTTTTCTGGTGCGTCATTGAGGCTAAAAACTTATCGCTTACTAGCTGATATTTGCTACTCCAATCTTGTTCACCTTGCACTTCCGATGGTTGATACTCAATACCACGCTGGGCATGCTGAAAATAACGAATTGGGCGAATTTGTTGATTGCGCAACTGTTGCCATAATTCAATAAATTGTGGATTCTGCTTAGCCACCTGGTGAGGCGTGCGCCAAAGGGTAAAAGTGTTTTCAGTATGCTGCTTATTAGCAACGATTTCTGTGGTGACTTTATAGTCTGCTTGCGTAAAACCGGTGTTCATATCGCATTGCCCTGCAACAGCAAGTGGACTAAGTAATGAGGCAAGTAAGATGGCTGCTTTCACGGGATTCTCTTTTGTCTTGGTTTACTTTATAACTAATTGAGTAAGGGAGGCATGGAGCCTCCCAAACACTCATTATTGTGCTAATTTAGCATCGGCTTGTTTAACAAGGTCAGCGGCATAATCCATAACATGGAAGATAAGGCTTTGCTCATTAGTGCCTGTTACTAAATGTGCACCTGGACCTACTGCATACACACCCACATCTTCTGCTGCGTGTGTTTCAGAGCCTAGTGGTACAACAGCTTCTTGGTGGAAACCTGGCGTTGTTGTGTCAACATCTGTTAAATCAACACGACCCGTTACCGGTGCAAAGTTATAACCTGCATCAGCATCAGTCTCATCACCTAAGTCGCGGAAACCGCCACCATTGGTATAACCAACCGTTGTGTATGGCATGTTATCTGCTGCAAGTGATGGTTCATCACTACCCACAGGTACCACTTTACCTAAGATTGGGTTACCACGTTTTGGGTAGCCTGCAATGGTAAATACGTGGCTGTGGTCAGCTGTTACTATGATTAACGTGTCTTCGATGCTGGTTTTATCAAGAGCAACTTGGACTGCTTTTGAAAGCTCAACTGTGTCGCTTAGTGCATTGTAAGCATTACCAGCGTGGTGACCGTGGTCAATACGACCGGCTTCAACTGTTAGCATGAAACCATTGGCGTTGTTATCTAACACATCAATTGCTTTTGCTGTCATTTCAGCAAGTGAAGGCTCGCCTGCTACATCGTTTGCACGGTCTGCTTCGTATTGCATATGTGATTCATTGAATAAACCAAATACGCGCTCAGTTGACTCTGCATCAATTGCATCAAAACCAGCTTGGTCCATCACATATTGACCTGCAGGATATTTAGCTTTCCACTCAGCTGTTAGGTCACGACCATCTGTACGGTCGCCTTCTACCGAGCTCACAGCATCAGCAGAGTTAAATGCTGCGTCTTTCGGTAAGAAATGACGACGACCACCGCCCATGACAACTTCTAAACCATCAACATCTAAGCCTTCGTAGCGTGCCTCTAGGTTTGCTTCAAAGTTAACTAACTGCGATGCAATATCTTCACAGCCAGCGGTAACTGCCGCTTCTGGCATATCTGATACGTCTTCCCAGTTACGGTCAGCCGATTTTGCATACGTTGCTGCAGGCGTTGCGTGAGTGATACGGGCTGTCGAAACAATACCCGTCGACTTACCGGCAATCTCAGCAAGCTCAGTGGCTGTAACTAGTTCATTACCTGCAACCGTTGCACAGTTACCACGTTCGATGTCTTCATCAACACCGATAACGCCAGCATCCGTTTTTACGCCCGATGCCATTGCCGTCATCGTACCCGCAGAATCAGGTGTTTGCGCATCAACGTTATAGGTTTTAGCAAACCCTGAGAATGGTAGTGTTTCAAAGCTTAGTTGATGCTCTTCTCCTAGCTTACCCTCTAGTTGACCGGCCATAATACGTGCTGCTGTGACAGTTGAAATACCCATGCCGTCACCAACAAACAGAATCACGTTTTTCGCTTTACCTGACTCTTTTACAACGGCAGCAATGTTTTCTTCGCTACTAGCGACTTTAACTTGTGCTGACTTGAACCATTCATTATCAGTCAATGGCGCTAATTGCGATGCCGTTAACGACGTTGCTGGTGCATTACATGCAACGCTTGTATCCGTTACTTCTGCTGAGTCTAGCTCACCGTTATCGTTACTATCTTCACCGGTAAGGGTTTCTGTACCACCGTTTACGCACTGCTCAGAGCCAACAGCTAATGTATTTTCAATGGTTAATGTTTTTGGTGAGTTGTCATCGTCATCAGAACAACCCGCTAATGCCACTACTACAGCAAGAGAAATTAAATTTAGTTTTTTCATCGTCGTCGCCATTATTCTTCAATTAGTTCTAGAGCTTGGTTAATGATGTGGAAAATTACGTTTTGCTCCACAACGCCTTGTGCTAGTTGCGCACCTGGACCTTTTGCATGCAGTGAAATATCTTCACCTGCATGAGTCTCTGAACTTAGTGGCACAGTGGCTTCTTGGTGATAACCAGGAGTAGTCGTATCAACACCCGTTAAATCAACACGGCCTGCAAATGCCGCTTCGCTATAAGATGCATCAGCGTCGGTTTCATCGCCTAAATCGCGAAAACCTAAACCATTAGCATAACCAACTGTGGTGTAAGGCATACCATCTGCCGCAAGGCTTGGCTCTTCGCTACCAATAGCAACTACTTGACCTAAGATTGGATTACCACGCTTTGGGTAGCCCGCGATAGTGAATACGTGGCTGTGGTCGGCAGTAACAAGAATAAGAGTTTCTTCTGGGTTGGTGTTCTCAACTGCTGTTTGCACTGCTTTGGCAAATTCAACGGTATCGTTTAACGCGTTATAAGCATTGCCCGCATGGTGGCCATGGTCGATACGGCCTGATTCAACCGTTAAGAAAAAGCCTTTTTCATTGCTCTTTAAGATATCAATTGCTTTACCTGTCATTTCAGATAATGACGGTTCACCCGCTACATCGTTAGCGCGATCTGCTTCGTATTGCATGTGTGATTCGTTAAATAATGCAAATACACGTTTGCTGTCAGCATTTAGTGTATCGAAGCCTGCTTGGTCCATGACGTACTTACCATCAGGGTACATTTCTTGCCACTCAGCCGTTAGGTCACGCTCATCCGTACGGTCACCTTCTACTTCGCTCACTGCATCAGTTGAGTTAAACGTTGCGTCTTTTGGTAAGAAGTGACGACGACCACCGCCCATCACAACTTCAAGACCATCTACGTCAGTACCTACGAAGCGTGCTTCTAGGTTTTTCTCAAAATTAACAAGTTGTGAGGCAATATCTTCACAACCCGCTTCTACAGCATCAGCCGGCATATCTGATACGTCTTCCCAGTTACGGTCAGCTGATTTTGCATAGGTTGCAGCCGGTGTTGCGTGAGTAATACGCGCCGTAGAGATAACACCTGTTGCTAGACCTTTGATTTCTGCCAGTTCTGTTGCGGTAATTAACTCGTTACCAGCAACAGTTGCACACTCGCCACGCTCGATATTTTCGTTTACACCAATTACACCTACATCGGTTTTAACACCTGAAATAATTGCTGTCATCGTGCCTGCAGAGTCAGGTGTTTGCGCATCAACGTTATAGGTTTTGATTTGCGCTGAGTATGGAAATTCCTCAAAGCTTAGTAAGCCTTCTTCGCCCGACTTACCTTCCATTTGCCCCGCCATAATACGCGATGCAGTCAGCGTTGAGATACCCATACCATCGCCAACAAATAAAATGACATTTTTCGCTTTAAACGTTTGCTCAGCCTGAGCCGCCGCCTCTTTTTCTGTTAATTTTGTTTCAGCGGCACTATACCAATCATTTTGTTTTTGACTGTCTGGTAACACACCTGCATTGGCTGTCGCTGACAATGCCAACGTTAAACCAATTGCAGTAGCAATTTTATTAATTTTCATCGTTACGTTCCGTTAGTACGTTATTTTAAGAATTTGAGTGCTAACTAAACTGCACTTGGATAATTAGCGCAGCCATACTAAGAAGGCATTGTTACTAAAAAAGTGACTTTTCATGACGAAATGATGAAACCAAAACGACTTTAGATATAAGTAAGTAATTAGTTTTAGGGGAAATAATAGGGTTAACTGCTAGGTGTGAGTTAGCGAGGGTAAAGGCTCTAGGTTATAGGTCAAGCATAACCTTGGGAGTGTTTTATGATGGTTGGGTTTACCAAAGAAAAGGTTTGCATGGATTGTGTTGGGTTTCGCTGCGCTCAAACCAACCTACCCGAAGAATGAATAGGGCGAAGCTTAAGTGAGACACGGAACTAAACATCCCCAACGGTCTAATCTGACGTCTTAAAGCTGATAGCTCTATTTACGTTGGGTTTCGCTCCGCTCAAACCAACCTACCCGAAGAATGAACAGGCCGAATGCTGAGTGAGACACCACACTAAACAACCCCACCGATCGAATCTGACGTCTGAAAGCTGATAGCACTGTTTACGTTGGGTTTCGCTCCGCTCAAACCAACCTACCCGAAGAATGAACAGGCCGAATGCTGAGTGAGACACCACACTAAACAACCCCACCGATCGAATCTGACGTCTGAAAGCTGACAGCTGATAGCTTTTTTCACCCATAAAAAAACCCGAGACTAAGCTCGGGTTTTTCTTAATGCTTAATGCATCACTATAGTTGATTACTCAACGATAGTTGCAACAACACCAGCACCAACTGTACGGCCACCTTCACGGATAGCGAAGCGTAAACCTTCGTCCATCGCGATTGGGCAGATTAGTTCTACAGTCATCTTGATGT